>JAPPJO010000018.1 GCA_028820325.1 Gammaproteobacteria bacterium
CCCCAGGGGTCAAAGGGGGCGGAGCGCCCCTTGCCAGCCTCCGTGTTCAACACGGAGTCGGCTGGCTCCCGATCAGTAAGGATCGTGAGCCAGCGCCTGGCGAAAGGCTCTTGGGTCAGCATTGAGAGTCCCGCTTTCCGGTGGCATCGGTCGCGCGAATCGAGGCGGTTACCGAAGCGATCCCGGCGTCGTCCGGGACGCGGATCGGCCCGCGCCAGCTGCTCCTCCATCGCCTCTTCGTCGAGCTTCGATTCCGCACTGGCCGAGTCGTGCTTCGTCCAGCAGATTCGTTGCGGCCACCACGTGTCGTAGGAGGTATTGGATGCGCGGAATCGTGCTTGCCTTGATGTTACTCCCACCCGCGCTGCCCACCGCCGCGCAGGAAACCGTCGGCCTCCGGGTCGGGTTGGGGAGTGCCAAGATGGTCTTGGCGGAGAATGTCCTCATTGATCTTTGTCCACCGAGCGGTCCCCCGAACGAAATCAATCCCATTACAGCCTGCCCCGGCTTGGCAACCGGGTGGGCGTATAGCCTGACGTTCGGGGCCGACCTGAGCGTCCCTCTGGGCGAATTTCTCGAAATCCGGGTCGGCGGCGCCTTGACCGAGAAAGGGGGTGCCGCGTCTGGACGCGCCGCGGGCGGCGGGACGCTGATCGGCGAACTCTCCGTTGGCTACCTTCAGATTTCATCGCTCCTACGCCTACGCACCCGCGTTCATCCCGAGAGCCGGCTGTCGGTGGGCTTACTGGTTGGCCCGTGGCTTGCCATGTCTTTGTGGTGCGGCAATGCCGGAGCGGCACACGGCTGTTCCGCCTTTGAGCGCGAGATGCCCGATGGCGGATTCGCCGTCGGGGGAGGCGTGGAGGCGAAGCTCTTCAGCGATTCGAGTCTCGGAGTGGACGCGATTTACCATCGCGGACTGGAGAAGTTCGGGAGCTTCGCCACGACGTTCTTGGCGATCCAGATGGGCTTCGTTTTCCCGATCGACTGACGGCTACTCCGTGCGTGCCCCGCCAATCACGGCAACGCGAGGGCGGCGTGTTCTGCCGAGCCTCGCTTTCCACCCGACCCCTACCCCTCGGAGACCTGAGATCGTGCGTCAGAGGCGCTCCTGCGGCCCGTAGATCTCCCGAAATGCCCCCCGGATCTCCGGAAAACGGGCTCTGAGCCTGTCGTGGCGGGTAGATAGGACCGAAATGGCCGTATCAGGCTCCGTTGTCCGCTCTGCGGCCCCCGAGGTACTCTGCCCACTGCTCCATCAGGACGCGGCGGCGCTCGAACAGGTCCGAGCGCGCGTACGCCGCCTCCACCCGGTTGCGCACTGCGTGCGCCAGCGCCGCCTCCATGACAGCCCGCGGCGCATCGGTGCGCTCCGCGGCCCAGTCCCGGAAGCTCGAACGGAACCCGTGCGGCACGGCTCCGACCCCGAGCGCCTTGAGCAAGCCCGTGAACTCAAAGCTCGGTAGCACCAGCCCCCGCGCGGACGGGAAAACCAGTTCCGACCGGGGCGCGTGCGCCTTGGCCTCGGACAGAATCTCCCGCGCTCTCCAAGAGAGCGGCACCCGGTGCTCGCGGCGGCTCTTCATCCGCTTCGCCGGGATCGCCCACTCGCGGTCCTCGATGTCGATCTCCGCCCAGCGAGACCCGCGCACCTCGCCGGATCGGCAGGCCGTCAGCACGAGAAACTCGAATCCCAGCTTCACCGAGAGCCGCGCGTCCGACCGCCGCACGGTCGCGATCGCGCCCGCGACCTCATCGTAGGGCAGCGCCTTGTAGTGCTTCTGGACGCGGGGCGGCTTGGGCAGCGCCGCCCCGATGGCGTCGCCCGCCGGGTTGTCCACCCGGTAGCCCTGCGCGATCGCCCACCGCATCACCGTCGAGATCCGCTGCCGCACCCGCTTGGCCGTCTGGTACTTGTCGTTCCAGATCGGCATGAGCACGCCCATCACGTCCGCAGACCTGATCCGGTCCACCCGCTTGCCACCGATACCGGGATATGCGTAGGTCCGAAGCGTCGCGATCCACTGGCCCGCGTGCCTCTCGGTCCAGTTCGCGCGGTGCATCGCGAACACCTTGGCGGCCGCCTGCTCGAACGTCGGCACGGAACTGCGCCGCTTCGTCCTCGGGTCGCCGCCCGCGCGGGCCACCTTGCGGTTGGCCAGCGCCGCGTCCCGCGCCTCGGCCAGCGTCACGAGGCGGACGGAACCGAGCCCCAGCTCCCTGCGCTTGCCGTGGATGAACAGCCGCTGGATCCACTGCTTGTAGCCGGACGGCTTGACGCGCAGCACGAGGCCGTGCTCGTCCCAGTACAGGCCCGGTTCCCGGACGCTCCGCACGAAGGCGGCGGTGAGTTTCCTGCCGTGTTTGCCCATGTGGTCACCCTTTCGTGGTCACCCCGGCGATCACCCTTTCCGTACCGGAACACGATGAACGTTCTGACATGGCAGTATAACATAAGTGGCTTCATAACAACAAGTTTACTCATTATATGGGATGCCCTTGAATCTCACTGGATGGTGTCTACAAGGAGAACCCGGACTATCGGATTGTGCACGACAATCTCTCGGACATGAGCCGGGTGACGAGCGGGCCGGGGACATACCAGAAGGGTTCGTGGGTGCTGCACATGCTGCGTGGCGTCGTCGGCGAGGACGCGTTCTGGACCGGGATCCGGGACTACTACCGGGAGTTTCGGGACCTGAACGCGACGACGGCGGATTTCCGGCGGGCGATGGAGGAGGCCTCCGGGCTCGATCTGCGGCCGTTCTTCGACCAGTGGCTGTACCGTGGCGGGTGGCTGGAGTACGAAGGCGCCTGGAGCTACGACGCGGCGGCGGGGGCGATTCACATCGACATCCGGCAGACGCAGGACGAACGCTACACCTTCCGCATGCCGGCGGAGGTCGCGATCCACCTTCCGCCGGACGGTCCGCTCGAGGGCGGAGTGCACGGGGCCACGCGGCCGCCTCGCGTCGAGGTGGTCGATGTCGTCGGGCGGCAGGGTCGGTTTACGATCCCCGTTCCGGCGGAGCCGCTCGACGTCGTCTTCGACCCGAACACGTGGCTCCTCATGGATGCGGTTTTCGAGCGTCGCTAGCTGCAGGGCTTTTTCGCGGACGCGAAACGCAGGGCGTGGTTCGGTCGCCCTGCTACGGGCGGGCTGGCGCGCTTGCATGGAGTCCGGCGCATGGGTCAGCTTTGACGCCGCATTGACTCGCTCCGGGAGGGGACGCGCCACTTGGCGATCGATCGACGGGAGTTCCTGAAGAGCGCGACGGCCGGAGCGGCTGCGGCCGGGCTGTCGCTCGGCGGCTCATCCCCCCTCATCGGCGCGCCGCCCCCTGCACGTTCGGCCCCCGTGCGACGACGCCCCGGCCAACCCCCCGACATCGTCGTGGTCGGAGCCGGCAACTTCGGGATCTGGACGGCGCTCAACCTCGTTCGGCTCGGGGCCACGGTGACCGTGGTCGACGCCTACGGCCCCGGCAACTCGCGCTCCACCTCGGGTGGGGAAACGCGCGGCGTCCGGTCCTCCTACGGGGGGCGCCCGGAGGGCTTCGTCTGGAATCGCTGGGCCAACGAGGCCATCCGCCGCTGGATCCAGTGGGACGAAGAGGGGCGGGAACTCCTCCTGCCGCGCGTCTTCTACCAGTCGGGCGATCTCATCCTGCGCGAGGAGATGGTCCCCTATCTCGAAGACACGATGGCCCAGTGGGACCGGCTCGGGGTCGACTACGAGCTGCTCGATGTGGACGAGATCAACTACCGCTGGCCCTGGATCCGGACCGAGGAAGGGGTTTCCCTGGGGCTCCACGAACCCAACGCGGGCGTCGTGCGGGCGCGGCGGGCGATCGAATCCGTGGCCAAGCGGTTCGAGATGGAGGGCGGCGAGATCCGGATCGCGCGCGCGGCCCCCGGGGGATCGGACGGTCGCCGACTGAACGACGTAACCCTCGGCGGCGGCGAATCGCTGGCGGCCTCGACCTTCGTGTTCGCGGTGGGGCCGTGGATGGGGAAGACATTCCCGGAACTGTTCGGGGACCGGATCCGCATCCCCGTGGGCAACGTCTTCTATTTCGCGGTGCCGGACCGGCGTTTCATGTTCCCGAACATGCCGAGCTACGGCGTCCCGGGCTGTACCGGCTGGCCGGCCCTGGGCCCGGACCACCGCGGCTTCCGCGTGCGCGTCGGCGGCCAAGCCGGCGACGATCCGGATACGAGCGACCGCTGGGTACCGCCGGAGGCCCACGAGCGGCCGCGCGAGATCCTCGAGCGCTACTTCCCGGACCTGGTGGGCGCGGCGGTCAACGAGACGCGCGCCTGCCACTACTGCTTCGGCCCCAGCCGCAACTTCCTCATCGACCGGCACCCCGACTTCGACAACGTGTGGCTCGCGGGTCTGGGGACGGCCGAGTCCTTCAAGCAGGGACCGGTGCTCGGCGAGTACATCGCCAAGCGCGTGCTGGAGATCGAGGACGACCCGGAACTGGCTGAGCAGTTCAAGTTCTCGCTCGAGGCGCCCGAACGCGGGGAGTTGGATCCGAACCTGGAGGATCTGGGCGGTTGAGCGAGGGGCGCTTCCTCCCGACGGCGGCCCTCGCGTCGATTGCCGCCGTGGTCGCGATCGTGGGCTGCTACGGTCCGCTGCAACTCACGCCGTCCGACCACGCCACCGTCCTCGCCGAGCAGTCGCTGGACGCCGACCACCCCGCCCTGCCGGGGCCCTACCGCGTCTCGCGCCTCTACTACGGGAGCGGCACGGACAGGCGCCGGCCCGAGTATCGGGACTCCGTGTCGATCGTGACGGAGACCGTCGATGCCTCGAAGCTCGTTTCCCTCGGCGAGTCCGCGAGCGAACGGAACGGCTACTGGGGCTTCACGCCGAAGGAATTCCCGATCAACGGACGCGCGTGGTATCCCGACGGCGAGGGTCCCTTCCCGCTGGTCCTCATCGTTCACGGGAACCACGACATGAGGGACTTCTCCGACCCCGGATACGGCTATCTCGGCGAGTTGCTCGCCAGCCGGGGCTACGTGTTCGCCTCCGTCGACATGAATTTCATCAACGGCGGCATCCGCAACGAGAACGACGGGCGGGGGTGGTTCCTTCTCAAGCACATCGACGCCTTCAAGGAATTCGCGGCGGACGAATCCACGCCGTTCCACGGGAAGATCGACTTCGACCGCATCGCCCTCATCGGTCATTCCCGAGGGGGTGAAGCGGTCGGGCATGCGGCCGCCTTCAACCGGCTGTCCCGGTATCCGGACGACGCTTCCCTGGAGTTCAACTTCAACCACGGGATCCGCGGCATCATCGCGATCGCCCCGGTGGACGGCCAGTACCTGCCCACCGGCCGGCTCGTACCGGTCGAGAACGTCAACTACATGGTGTTCCACGGCTCGCACGACGGCGATGTCACGAGCTTCCACGGCCTGCGGCTCTACAACCGGCTCCGGTTCACCGACGGTGGTGACTACTTCAAGACCGCGATCTACATGTACCGGGCGAACCACGGCCAGTGGAACACGGTGTGGGGGAACAAGGACAACGGCCCCCGCAGCGCGCGCCGGCTCGACCTGCGGGGGCTCATCGACGGCGAGGGGCAGCGGGAGTTCGGGAAGATCTACATCTCCGCCTTTCTGGAGACCGTGCTGCGCGACCGTCCGGACTACATGCCGATGTTCCGGGACCATCGCGTGATCGGCGGATGGCTCCCGGAGACGATGTACATCACGCAGTTCGAGTCGAGCGGCTTCCGGGCGCTCGCGTCGTTCGAGGAGGACATCGACCTCACCACGGGCACGGCGCATGGAGTGACGCTCGAAGGAGATTCGCTCGGCACGTGGCGGGAGAACCTCCTCGATCTCCGCTCGCGGAACCGGCCCACGACGTCGAGTTCGCAGGACAACAACGCGCTCTGGCTGGGCTGGAACAACCGCGTCGCGGGCGATGGGGATGCGCTGGGGGCCCCCGCCGGGTACGCCATCTCGCTGCCGGACGCGTTGGCCGCGGACTGGGGGCTGAGCGCGGCCGCGCGGCTGGACCTGCAGCTCGGGGCGGTGGAGGGTCGTCCCCCGCCGAGAAGACCCGAGGGCGACGACGAGGCGGAGGCCGGCGGGGGTCAGGACGCGGAGGAGGCCAGCCGAAGCGATGTCGGTGGAGGCGACGGCGGGCGGGACGGGGACGACGAACCCGTGGACCTGTCCGTTGTCGTCACGGATGCCGAGGGCGAGTCGGCGGCCGTGCGGCTGTCGGACTACGGACCCATCCGGCGACCCCTAGAGACCGTGGTGCGGCGCCGAAACGACGCCGATTCGTTCGACAACCAGTGGGAACTGGTGCTCCAGTCCTTTTCCATCCCGCTCGCCGACCTTGTCGAGGCCAATCCATCGCTCGATCTCGCCCGGCTCCGCGAGATCCGCCTCGTCTTCGACCGCACGGCGGCCGGCACCGTCGTCGTGGACGACATCGGCTTTTCCGGAAGCTGAGGGATCGGCGAGGACGCGCCGTAGCAGTCCGTGGCAAAACCGGGGTCAGCGGAAGCTGAGGCCGAAACGGTGGGCGTTTCCGTCCATGTCGAAGGCCTGGAAGGCATACTCCAACGTCAGGGCGTCACCGGTGAACGCGAGGCCGAAGGTGAACGGGCTCCTCTCGTCCTCCACCACGCGCTGGAGTCCGGCGCGGAGGCGGAACGTGTAGCCCTGGACGGGCCAGTACGAGAGCTCGAGGCCGCCAGCCGGAATGATCTCGCCGTCCCGGCGCCGCGCGATCTGGCTGGTGAGAAACATGTCCAGCTCCGCGACCTCGAAGGTCTCCGTCGAAATGCCCAGCGCCAACTGGGTCGGGAGCTCTAGCCCCTGGAGCCGCACGGATGCGTCCGGTCCCAGGTTGCGGGCGGCCAGGCTGACGATGGCGGGGCCCATCTCGCGCGCGACGCCCAGGTCCAATAAGACGACCCGATCCATGCCGCGCGGGACTTGAAGTTCGAGGTATTTCGCCACGAAACCGGCATCGAAGAGGCCGAACAGTTCGCGCGCGTAGCCGAGAGAGGCGGCGAATTCGGTCGCCGGCGAGCCGTCCGGCGAGACCAGCATGCGCTGGAGGTCGGGGGTCTGAGGGACCCCGATCACGTCGTAGCGCAGATATTGGAGACCAACCGCGAAGTCGCCCAGTCCGACGGTGCCCTTGGCGGCCAGCGTGGCGAGCGTACCCTCCGAACCGTATCGGTGCAGACCCGCCGCCATGCCGTCCGCGCGGCCTATGAGGGCTGGCGAGTAGAAGAGGAGGTCCGCCCCGCCGCCGAACAGGTAGGGCGCGTTTCCGTAGGCCGCCGCTTCCACGCTGGCCGGGGCTTCGAGGACGATCGCCCCGTAGCCCTCCGCGCGGGATTGCGCCGCGCCGACGCTCGCGCCCATACCCATCGCCAGGATCCCAAGCAGGAGGGAGACCGCGCGCCGTGCGGCGGGGGAACCCGACCGCGGCGCCCGCAGTTTCAGTCCCACAGGCGCTCCGTCTCGACGAACTCCCGGAACCCGTCCGGATCGTCGGCGGCGCGCTCGATGCGAGCCACGCCGCGCTCGATGTCCTCCATGCTGTTCGCGATCGAGATGCGGAGGAAGTGCTGGCCCTCGGAGCCGATGCGGCAGAAGGAGGCCCGGTCCATCGTGGCCACGCCGTACCGGTAGAGCAGGAACATCTGGAGCATCCCCGATGGCGTCGCGCGGGCCCGCGACTCGGGCGGCATGGCGTCGTGTGCCTCGAACACGCCCAGCCGCTCGCACATGCCGGACACGTTCGGGAAGACGTAGAACGCCCCCTTCGGCAACCGGCAACTCAGGCCTTCGATCGCGTTGAGCGCGGGCACGATGAAGTCCCGCCGCCGCTCGAACGCCCCCACCATGTGCGCCACGACGCCGGCCGTGGCGGGGTCCTCGTACGCCGCCCGCCCCCCTTCCTGCAGGAACGGCGGCACGCACGACATGATGTTGATGTTCAGATTCTTGAAGACGTCGGCCTCCTCCGGCGTCGGCAGGACGGCCCAGCCGAGCCGCCACCCCGTCATGGCGAAGCCTTTCGAATGGCCGCTCGCGATGACCGTCCTCTCCGCCATCTCTTCGTGCGACGCGATGCTGTGGTGCTCCAGGCCGTCGAAGAGAATGTGCTCGTAGATCTCGTCGGAGTAGATCCGGACGTCCGGATGGCAGCGTTCGCGGATCACCGCCGCGATGCCGGCAAGATCTTCCCCCGACAGCACGCCCCCGGTCGGATTCGACGGCGAGCAGAGGATGATGAGCCGGGTGCGCTCGGTGAGGAGCGCCCCGAGGTCGTCCGCCGTGAACGCGAAGCCCTTCTCCTCCGAGAGGTGCAGAGGCACGGGACACGCCCCGACGAACGTGGCCCACGATTCGTAGATGGGGAATCCCGGACTCGGGTAGACGACCTCGTCGTCCCGGTCCACGTACGTCTGGAAGGTGTAGCCGATGGGCGGCTTGGCGCCGGGCGTGACGACGACCCGATCCGCCCCCGCGTCGATCCCGCGCGTGGCCGAAACGTGGCGCGCGATCGCCGCGCGGAAGGACGGGAGTCCCGCCGCGTCGCAGTACCCGGAGTTCCCGGCCTCGAGTTCGGCGACGGCGACCGCATTCAAGTGGGGCGCGCTGCGAAAGTCCGGCGCCCCGATGTTGAAGCGGATGACGTCCATCCCCCGATCCAGACAGACCTGGATGTCATCGTTGACCTTGAAGGCGTTCTCGGTCCCCAGATCGGCGAGTCGCTGCGCCAGGATGGACATGCCCGATAATGTCCCTGGCTCCCATCCTGTGCCAGTGGACCGGCTCCCAGTCCATTTGATGCCTCATACGCTGCCCGATACGATGCCTCCATGTCGGGTTGCCTGAGCGACATCGGCGTGGAATACAGGACATCTCGGAGGATCCATGTATCGAAACAGCCTGAACAGCCCGAAGGGCCGGACCGCACGCACCGGCATCTGGGCGCTGTTGCTGCTTCCTCTGCTTCCCGTCTCCTCCGACGCGCAGGAGGCGCGGCGGCGCTGGGAGCGGATGAACCAGATGCGGCGCGAGAAGTTCGATGTCGTGCTGCCCGAGGTCATGCGCGAGAACGGGATCGACATGTGGATCACGATGCGGCGGGAGGGGCTCGACGATCCGCTCACCCCCGATTTCGGCCCCGGGTACGTGAATCCAATCGGCTACTACGTGTTCACCGACCGCGGCGGAGAGCGGATCGAACGCGCCGCCCTGGGGATCGGCGGGTACCTGCTGGCCGGAAACGGCGCCTACGACATCGTCACCGGCAACTTTGACCTTCGCGAGTTCGTCGCCGAGCGGGATCCCGGGCGGATCGGCCTCAATATGGGATCGAACATCGGCGCGGCGGACGGGCTGTCCCATACCGGCTACCAGCACCTCGCGGAGACGCTGGGCGAACCCTGGGCGTCGCGCTTCGTCTCCGCGGAGAAGCTCGTGTCCGATTTCAGGGCGCGCCGCGTCGCATCGGAGATCGCCGGCTTCGCCGAGGCGGGCGAGATCTCGCGCGAGCTCGCTGAACGGGCCCTCTCAAACGAGGTCGTCACGCCCGGCGTCACAACGCTCAGGGACGTCGCATGGTGGCTCATGGACCGGCTGCTCGAGCGCGGGCTCGGTTCCTCCTTCGGCTTCCCGTCCATCTACATCACGGGACCCGAGGGGATCGAGGCGACGTCCAGCGACCGCATCATCCAGGGCGGCGACGTCATGATGATCGACTGGGGCGTCTGCCACCTGAACTTCTGCACGGACATGAAGCGCGTCGCCTACGTGATGCGGCCGGGGGAGACGGAGGCGATGCCGGGAGTGCAGAACGCCTTCGACCGGGCGATCGAGGCGCGGGAAGTGTCGCGCCGCGCGATCCGGCCCGGCATCACGGCGCGCGAGAACATGGACCGGATCGGCGCCGCGCTCACGGCGGCCGGATTCAATCCCATTCCCTTCAACCAGCCCACCGATGGGCCGCAGACGGACGTGACCTGGGAGGGACACCACTCGGTCGGCAACCTCGGACACGGAATCGGCCCGTCGATCGCGACGTGGAACCCGCGCCGCCTCACCTTCGAGGTCGTGCCGACGAATCTCCTCGCCATCGAAATGTTCGCGTACACGGCGGTTCCCGAGTGGGGGGGCGCGAAGTTGCGCGTACCGCTGGAGGATGATGCGGTAGTGACCGAACGGGGCGCGGAGTGGCTCTACCCCGCGAACAGCCGCCTCCTTCTGATCAAGTCGGATCCCGCCGCGGGGCGAACGGTCTCTTGACCCGGAGCGGCCCTCAGGCGATGGCGACGCTTCACGAGCTTCTCGTGCGCGCGAGCCGCACGTTCGCCGTCGGCATCGAGATCCTCCCGCGCCCGCTGCGGGACGAGATCATGGTGGCCTACCTGCTGCTGCGCGTTTCCGACTACCTGGAGGACAATCAGGAAATCGCGGGGGACGAGAAGGTCCTCCTGCTGGAAGAGTGGCGGCGCGTGCTCGCCGGAGATCCGGGACGCACGGCTCTCATCGATCGTCTGGGGGAGGCGGAGGAAGACACGCCGGACGCGTCCGTGGCCCGGCACACGGCGCGCGTGCTCGAAGGACTCGACCGCCTGGCGCCCGAGGCCCGCGAGATCATCGTGCGCCGCGTGCGGGAATCCAGCGCCGGGATGGCGCGGTGGACGGAGCGGGGTTCGGAATTCGGGACCGAGGAGGACCTGGACGACTACATGCACGAAGTCGCCGGGCGGGTGGGCCATCTGCTGACGGAACTGTTCGCCCATCGGCTGTCGGGCGTCGGAAGGGACCGTGCGCGAATGATGGCGCTGGGGAGAGAGTTCGGCCTCGCGCTACAGACGGTCAACGTGATCAGAGGGCTGCACGAGGACCGGCATCGCGGCTGGGTGTACGTGCCCGCGTCGTTCCTCCCTGCCGGCATGGATCCGCGTGAGCTGTTCGAGCCCGCGAACCATGCGGCGGCGATGGCGGTGCTCGAGCGACTCGTGGAGAAGGCCGACCGCCACCTGGCGGCGGCCCGGAGCTACATGCGGATGATCCCGAGACGGTACCACCGGGTGCGCCTCTTCTGCCTGCTCCCGCTCCTCTTCGCCGTGCGGACCCTGGCCATCAGTCGCACGAATCCGGAGGTGCTGGACCGGGAGACGAAGATGTCCCGCCGGGAGGTCCTCGCGATCACGCGCCGCGCGAAGCTGTTCGGCTTCTCCAACCGGTGGATCGCGCGGTACTGCCGCCAGCTCGCCGCGCGAGGCGCCTGACGGGCGGACGTTGATGGATTTACATCTTGTTGCGGTCGTTGATGTTACGAGATTAGCCGGGCGGATTCCAGCCGTTTGAGTCCCGCCGATTGCGGATCTGGCCGCGAGACCTTCCGCGGGCTTCCAGAGCCTTCCGAAGCTGTCCCTCGTCGGCGTGCTGATAGCATTGCAGTACCGTTCGGGACTCCTTCCAGCCTCCGAGGTCGCAGAGCACCTTGAGCGGCTGATCCATCAGGTCGCTGGCAAACTTCCGCCGCAGCGAGTGCCAGCCCCTTCCGCGCTTGGGCTCCAGCCCCGCCAGCCTCTCGGCCCGGACCCACCACCCCTGGGCCACCGCGGGTCCCATGCACTTCGAGGGATTGCGGGGCGCGGGCAGCACCGGAGCTTCCCCAAGTCCGGGATTGATCCGGCGCGCCTCCTTGAGAACTTCGATCGCCTCAGCGGTGGCGGGCGTGACGTGCTCGTGACCCGACTTGTCGTGCTCGGCCCGCCAAAGGATCGCCCGGCCCTCGAAGTCGATGTCTTCCCACCTGAGGTTGCGAATCGCGCCGATCCGGTGCCCGGTCTCGTGCGCGAGCACGAGGGCGACATGGAACCGCCACCCGACCCGCCGCGACACCTTCAGCATCGCTTGGTATTCGTCCTCGGTGAGGACGACCCGGTTCGGGTTCCTTTCCGTGGGCTTCTTGAGGCCCTTCAGCGGGTTCCTGTCGAGGAGCAGGCGGCCCCGGTCGTCCCTTGACCTCGCGGCCCAGTTCAGAACCGCGATCAGGAATTTCAGATCGTGTTCGACCATCCGATCGCCCACGGGCTTGCCGCTCGCCCCGATTCTGCCCGCGCGCCGTGCCCGGATGAAGCGGTCCCAGTCCCTTTGGGACAGGGTGGCCGGGTTGCGGTTCCTTCCGAATAGCCGGAGGAACATGTGCGTAGCGGCCCGGTCGTGCCGCCGCGCCCGTGCGCCTTTGGTGGGCGTCACCTCCTCACCGTAGATGTCAAATAGCGTCCCAAGGTCGAGAGGCTCGGGCTCGGCTTCCGCCTCGCCCTTCAGGTTCGGGCTTGCGAATCCGGCGGCGAACTCGTCCGCCTGCTTCTTCGCCCTCGCCCAGTCGCGGTGACCCAAGGACCGGCTCCGCCTTCGTCCGTTCTCGCGCCACTCGACTTGGAAGAGGCCGGTCTTGGGATCGGGGAACACCCTGACCCGGTTCCGGCCCCATTCGCCGGCGCCGTAGCTCCGGCGGCTACAATCAGTTCGATGCCATACCGTCCAGCAACGTTCAGTGTTGTCTTGTATATCGTTTTGATACATGGAGTTATTGCCATAGCGTCTTGATCCCGATGACCCGAGACACTCATTGACGTCCGGCTTCATCCCCCATATTATGAGGTAATGCATGACGTAAACCACGATCCCGCCCCGCCCCGGAAAACGAAGCCCAAGGGCCGCCACCCCTACAAGCGGCTCTCGGCTGCGTTCGTGCGCTCCGCGCCTCCGGGCAGGCACTGCGACGGGAACGGGCTTTACCTCTACGTCCAGCCCAGCGGAGCCCGCAGTTGGGTTCAGCGCCTCGTCATACGCGGCCGCCGCCGGGACTTCGGACTCGGCAGCGCCCAACTGGTCCCGCTGGCCGAGGCTCGCGAGAAGGCGCGCGCCAACCGCAAGCTGGCGCGGGAGGGCGGCGATCCGCTCGCCGAGCGCCGCCGCGCACGGGACATGCCGAGCTTCGAGGAAGCCGCCGAGCGGGTCTTGGAGCAGAAGCGGGCCGGGTGGCGGAGCACGGCGCACGCCCACAACTGGATCACGAGCCTGAGGCGCCACGCCTTTCCACGCATCGGCAGGATGCCCGTCTCAGAGGTGACGCCCGCCGATGTGTTGGAGGTTCTCGAACCGATCTGGCACGCGAAGATGTCCATGGCCCGGTCCGTGCATCAGCGCGTGCGCTCGGTGCTGGAATGGGCGGTGGCGATGGAGTACCGCGCCGACAACCCCTGCGACCGGGTCCTGTCGGTGCTCGGCCCGCAGAACCGCGTGGTGAAGCACATGAGGGCGCTCCCGCACCGCGAGGTGGGAGCGGCGCTCGCGAAGGTGCGGTCCTCGGACGCACCGCCGGCCGTCAGGCTGGCCTTCGAGTTCCTTGTGCTCACGGCGGCCAGGTGGAACGAGGTGCGGATGGCCGAATGGTCGGAGATCGACGCGGCGGACGGGGTGTGGACGGTGCCCGCCAAGCGCATGAAGACGAAGCGCGAGCACCGGGTGCCCCTGTGCGGCCGGGCGCTGGAGATTCTCGCCGAGGCGCGGGCGCTGGACGAGGGCACCGCCCGCCCGGTCTTCGCCGGGGAGGGTGGGAAGCCGCTCAGAGACCCGCAGCTGCGCCAGCTGGTCCGGCAGAACGGCATCGGTGCGGTGCCGCACGGCTTCCGGTCGAGCTTCCGGGACTGGGCCGCCGAGGAAACCGACCACCCGAGGGAGGTTGTCGAGGCGGCGCTCGCGCACGTAGTCCGGAACAAGGTGGAAGCGGCCTACCGGCGCACCGACCTGTTCGAGCGGCGACGGCACCTCATGAACGACTGGTCGGCGTATCTCGCAACGGGCACCGAGGCCTGATCCGACCCCCTGACCGCGCTTGCATGCCATTTCGGGACGTTTTTGAGGCGTTTCGGGGGATCTACGGGCCACGGGAGCGCCTCTAACGCACGATCTCGGGTCTCCGAGGGGTACGGGTAGGCCGAAAACCGGGCGCTCGTCAGAGCGTGGCGCAGTCCCGAGGAGTGATGAGCAGGGCCGGTCGCCCTCACCGTCCTTGAGGCTGGCGACGACGAGGCCGGGGAGCTTGTCCGCGACTGCTCGATAGGCGTGGTTCCGGGCGGTGCCCGGTGGGACGTTTTCGCGGGTGCCCCGCGTGGCTGGCTTGGCCACGCTAAGGTGGACAAGCCAGCTTACCCTCCGTATAACACGGCGGGCTGGCGAGGGGTGGCTCCGCCGCCCCCTTCGAACCCCC
>JAPPJO010000067.1 GCA_028820325.1 Gammaproteobacteria bacterium
CGTGGTTGAACGCGTCCCGGAGCGGATCGAACGTCCTCCGCCAGCCCGGAGGGGCAATGTTGAGGCTGCGCCCGGTCTCAAGGTCGCATCGCGCAGCGAGAACGTGGACGTGGGCACCGCCGCCCTCCTCGCGGTGGAGCACCGCCGCCCATGCGTAGCGGTCGGGTTCGAGCCCCGCCCAAGCCGTCTCCTCGAAGGCGTCCAGAACCGCGCCGATCTGTTCGTCGGTCGGTTGGTCCTCCGGTGCCCACGCGATCACGCCGGAGGTGTACCTGTGCTCGAAGCCCAGAGTGTCCGCCACCGACGCCACCCGGTGGGGATCGCCCCGAAGGACCTCGACGCCTTCGCGCGGCTTCCCGGCCGCGTCCCGCTCCCCGAGGAGGTACTTGGCCGCAGCCCGCGCCGATCCGGTTCCGCGCGCCAAGAACTTAATGTGCATCGGCTTCCGGGCTCTCGGCGGGATCCAAGGCGCCGAGCGCCCGGTCGAGGGCGATCAGGTGGGCGATCACCTCGACGGCCTCGATGGCCTCCTTGTGGGTATTGGCCCAGCGAGCGATCTGGTTGAGGTTGTTCCCGAGCCGCGCCAGTTCGCGGGTGCGCTCGCGCTCGACCTCGGCGTGCGCCACGGTCCACGTCCGCACCCGGCCAATCGAGCGGCGCACCAGGTCCGACAGGGTCAAGCCCGCCGAGCGCGCCTTGGCGTGCCACTCGGCACGCTCCGCCTCGGTGGCGCGGACCTTCACCCAGACGGCGCGTCCGGCGCTCACGGCGCGCCGTTTCCGTTGTGGGGGTCACAGGGGGCACGGCCCCCCGCCAGCCCCTGCCGGGGACTCGCGGAGCGTGGCCCCAAAGGGTGGGCTGGCTCTCCCGCATTAGCGGGCCAAACCGTCCTTCGGAGCGCGGAATCCGGGGTCGTCGGAGTCGCCATGACGTGAAGTCAGGCGACCGTTTCGGGCGGTGTCAACAGCCGCCGAAACGGCGGCGTCCGACGGCTTCCAGCACCGTCCCGAAGACGGACCGACCGTCGCCAATGGCACCTCCGTTGCTACCGGCCAGCCCTATCGCCTCGTGACGTACTCGCTCCACTCCTGAAGGACCTCGGCCCTCCTCTCCAGCAGGTCGGAGCGCTGGTACGCCTGAACGACCTTGCTCCTCGGCACATGGGCGAGGCAGGCCTCCGCGACCTCTGCGGGAACCCCGGACTCCGCCATCCACGACCGGGCACTCGACCGGAATCCATGCAGTGTCGAGGCGACCCCGGCCCGCTTGAGCACCCGTAGCGGCGCACTCTCAGGCAGCGGCCCGCCCGTCCGCGAAGGGAACACCAGCGGCGATTCGCCCGACAGCTTACGCGCCCGTTCCAGCACGTCGAGCGCACCCGTGCTGAGCGGCACCACGAATTCGCGGCCCGCCTTCATCCGCGCCGCTGGAATCGTCCACCGCGCCGCCTCCATGTCGATCTCGTCCCACCGAGCGCCCCGTGCCTCGCCGGGACGCACAGCGGTCAGGACCAACAGTTCAACGCACAGAACCGCCGCCGGGTGCATGTCGGTCGTCCTTCGGACCGCACGGAGCGCGGTCGCGACCTCTCCGTGCGGCAGCGCTCGATGGTGAGTCGGCGCGTAGGCGGACGGCCAACGGTCAACATCACGGCAGGAGATCACGTAAGTCTAACTGGGACTGCACGATCTGCCACTCCTGTCGGCGCGCTGAACACCGCTGGATCGTAGCGCGATAGCGGGAAAAACGGGGTCGGTTGGCGGGAATCCATGCCATCGTCAGGACGGCGCGAATCACTCCAGGAGCTTGAGTCCCGGCAATACTTCGCCGAGGATCTCGTTGACCTGATCGCGCTCTTCGTCGGCGACTTCGCCGCTCGCACTTGCATGCACTCCGAACCACAATTCGGCCGCGCCGATTGCGGCCAGCAGGTCGGGCAGCCGATCAGCCAAGTCCTGCATCTGCGTCGAATCCAGTTCTACACTGATCGGTGTGGGTTGTGGTGCAGGTTTGGGCGTCGGGCCGAGCTTCGGCTTCTCAAGAATCACCTTGTGGGCTTGGTCGTAGGTGCATTCGATGGGTCCGCTGTCTTCCGCCCGGACCAGCCACCGGCCATTGACGGCGGCTGTAATCCCTTCGCGAACGACTCCCCACGGGACCATTGCGCGGCGCTTCTGGCCGAGGGCCTGGTTCAACGCGAGACCGTTGGTCCGGTTCTCCGACCAAGCCTGCTCCAACTCTTCCTTGGTGAGGTCCTGCGCTGCCACCGGCTCGGGTGGGGGGCGCAAGTCGGCGTCCGGAGTCAGCGTGCCGGCGGGGACCGGCTCCTTCCATGCCGTCGCCGGCGGATTCGTGACCCACAGCGTCCCGTCCGCCACCGCCTTGGCCACCGCTCTCAATACGATGTCGCTGGTGCAGGCTGGAACCGGCAGGTGGTCCTCGTAGCCTTCTCTGGCGATGGTCGCCACATGGTCCCCGGCGAAGTACTTCAGCAGTGCTTTGACGGTCAGGGGCTCGAACGTGTCGCCGCCGCCACCGATCCACAGGCCCGGCAACGTGCCGGGACTGAGAAGCCGGTGGCCAAGTCGGGCAAGCCGCGCCTTCCCGGGAAGAACGATCTCCAGCTGGTCGTCGTTCGCCGCCACGGGCTCAACGTCCTCCCGCCACCAAGTTCGGAAACTCCCGTCGGGACGCTTCAGCCGAGCCGCGAGGAGTCCGTCGCGCACTCCCCCAAGGACAGTACGGGTGACCAACTCCGGCTTGAGCAACTTCGGGAGCCGGGGGAAGCGGGCGAACGCTTCGCTCAGCTGACTGGCGAGACGGGCGTCGTCCCCTTCTTCCCAGAGACGGTACGGTCCATCGGGCAGGATTGCCTCGGGGTTGACGGGCGTCTCCACGACCCGGGCCTTGGCGTGGTTCTTGACCTCCTCGAACAGCGGCTGTCCGCTCCCCGGCAGCTTGAAGGCATGGACCTCGTTCCGTTCGTTCACGGTCACAACGATTCCATAGGCCTGCCGGATCACCCCGGGAAGCTCCGCCTCCGCCTGCCTGATGTTGCGGCGCAGCCGCTCGCGGCGGACGGGATCAATGGTGCGCGCGGCGAGTTGCGCCTGCACGTCCTCCCAGCCGAGGAGGCTTCGGGTCTTGCTGCGCGCGGCGTCCACCCCTTCCGGCGACGGCACGGCCAGCACCACGGCGTTGCGGTACACCCGAGGACTATCAGGGCCGGTGGTGTGGTCGAGGAAACTACGGGCCACCTTGCTGGGCTTGCCGGAGGACGAAGCGGCCTCCGGGCCGAGGATCGCGAAGCGGAACTGCACTGTGTCTCCCACGTCGCGGGGGGAGCGGGGAAGCTTGTGGACGGTGGCACCGGCGGCCTGGGCTCCGCTCCAGAGGCTCACCGTCTTGCCGATTGCGGTTCTGAGGCGTTCATCCACCGCTTCGGCGCTCACCCTGTCCTGGCACGACTGGTCGTGCATCTGGCGCAGGTTGGGCGCGTTGCCCAGACGCCATGTCCCGGGCAGGCCGTGGGCGTCCTCGACTTGGGCGTCCTCGTCCTCGTCGTCCAAGAACCACGAAGTGTCCCGCCAGTGGCGAAGCCCCTTCCGTAACTCGATTGCGTCGGGTCCGGCACCGCCCACGAGTCGGAGCAACTCGCTGGTCCTCGCCTTGCGTCCGACTGGCTGCGAATGGAGGAACACGGCGGCGACCGCCTGTTCCAACTCCCGGGAGGCGCGGAGGGAAGGGACTTCGTCCTGAGCCTCGCGGGCGATCTCAATCTCCTTCTCCAGGAGCGGAATCCACTCCGTTCTTCGCCCCTTCACCGTGTCCTTGGTCGCGATCCCGGCCAGTTCCCTGACCGCTTCGGAAACGCTCCCCGCCCCCGGCCTGTTCAACAGGACGGACGGCCCGACCAGCGGGCTCGGGTCGCCCCGCTCTTCCGCGTCGCGAAGCGCGATGGCCAGCGTCCGCAGGATGCCTCGCGTCCGCTGGAATCCCTCGATCTCCGTCCAACGCGTGTACAACACATCCGTCAGGTCGGGGTGAAACGGGAAGCTGGCCAGGAAACGTTCCTCCGCCCGTTTCTGTTCGCGCCTCGTGGTCTCGTCGATCTTTGCGATGCCCTTCACCACGCCGATGACATGAGGCCGAAACGAAGCAGGATCCTCGATGCTTGCGGGCTCGAAGAACCGGCGACGCAGCACCTCCGCCACATCCTCCTTCTGGACCGGCTGGATACCCTCCTCCCGCTGGCGCTGGAAGATGTTGGCCAGATCCCGCAGCACGGCCTTTCCGAGCTCGTCGCCCGTCTTCGCCGGATCGGTCGCGAGCAGGGAAGCCACCATGGCGGCCCGGTCCACCTTGGCCACCGCCTGCGTGAGGGCCTGAAAGAAGTTCTGAAGCCTGTGCACCCAGGATCGGTCCCGGGCGGCCTTCGCCCGGGCGTACATCATCACCTCGTCGAGTAGAATCAGAGTCGCCCGTCCATCGACCGCCTGCTGGCGTTCGATCACCTCGACCAGAAGCGGTTCGGCCGGAGCCGTGTCGCGTTCCTCGGCGGAGTCGGCGCCATGCAGGATCCGGAGTCCCTCGGACCCCGCCAGTTGGAACGCGAGGATGTTCCACGGATGCCGCAGCGCCCGCGTATCGCCGTCGGGTCCGCGCACGTCCGTGAGCCCCTTCTCCACGTCGATCTTGTCGAAGCAAAGGGCCGCGGTCGCGGCCTTGGGCAGTTCGACGTCGGCGTGCTTCCGGAACTCGCGAACCGATTTGAGGTCCGGAAGGCGGTCGGGATCGCGAAAGAGGTGATGCAGGGTGATGAGCGTGTGCGTCTTGCCGCCGCCGTAGGTCATCTCCAGTTGGCGGACCGCCTTGTCGCTCCGTCCCGCCAGTCGCGCGGCAACGTCACGCGCCAGATCGCGGAGCGCGAACGTGGGATACGTCAGCGCGAAGAACTTTTCGGGATCCTCGTAAAGGGGACGCCGCCCGGCCCGGCTCGCCACTTCGTGGAGATCGGCGGCGAACTGCGACAGCGACAACTCCCCGGTCCGCAACTCGGACTTGAGACTTACGGCACGGTGCCAAGGGGTGGGAGCGGGTGGCATGGCGTCTTGCGGTGCGTAGTTGGAATCAGTTGGATCGAGCGTATCGCTCTTGGATATGCCGGTAGTTGACGGCCGACGACGGAGCCGCCTCGGATGCGGCAAGGTAGAGGTCGAGGTCCACGGTGACGAGGGGCGTGTCCCGCGACACGAGACCCAGCAGCCCCGCATCGGTGAGGCCGAGTCTGGGGAAGGACGGGTGCCCCGCCGCCTCGGCGCTCGCCACGACGACCTCGTGGCTCTCTCCGATCAGGATGCGGAGAGTCTTCAGCAGGCGGGATCTCTCCGGCTCCCGGTGCTGCCCAAGCAGATTCGACGCCTCCGTGAGCGTGTTGGGCGTGACCAGAACGCGCTCGAAACGGGCAACCATTTCCTGCAATCGCTCGAAGTCCTCCGGGCCGAACGTCCGCAGCCGCCGGTGCCGCGCTATGATGCCGGGATCCAGCGCTCCGGCCACGAGCAGAACCAGGAGGTTGGCGTCCACGAAGACGCCACTTGTAGGAACTTCTTCAGGCGGGGACGGAGACATCGCGGTGCTTCAGGGAGATCACCGTCCCGTCGTCGCGAATGCAGACGGTCTTGTAGGTCCGGCCGGGCTTCGGGGGCGAAGGGAGAACAACATTGCCCAATTGAGCGGGCGAGTCCGATTGCCACAGGCGCTGGAAGCCGATCGTCACCTCCCATGTCGCATCATCGGCCCTGAACTCAAGCTCCTCCAGCCCGACACGGACGATCTCCTCGTCCTTGAAGAGGTCCAGGATGTAATCCTTTGCCGCCTGAACGGCCTCGCTGGCTACCATCTGCAACTCCTTGCGGCGCTGACGCTACCGCCATCTCGGCCCATCAATCTCGTTTACTCACGAGGCAATCTACCGGATGCATGCGGAACCTCTCAAGTCGGCTAATCCCACAGCGTGGCCTCGCGGACCCGGCCCGAGGGCCTGCCCCTGCCAAGATGATTCTGGAGCTTCTCCAGAGTGGACCGCTCTTCGGACCCCGGCACCGCCATCTCCAGCACGGCCTGTACGACGCTTGCGAACACTTCGCTCTTTCGTAGACCCCGCGCGTCCAGGTACTCGTTGACTTGGCCCAGATCCCCCTTCCTCCAGAGCAGCATGGCCGCGTGGAGACCGTCGATGAGCGGAGTTGCTCCTCCATCTGTCTGGGAGGATCCGACCTTGCGTTGATCCCATCGCTTCAGCCGGAACTCGCTGGCCGAGCCTGCCGTCGAATCGTCGCCGCCCTGCTTCGCCTTCCCGCGCACGAGAAGATCGTATCGACCGAGCAGGTCCGCGTCCTTGAAATTGCAGGACAGGGCGTAGAGGATGACCGCGCCCGCCGGTGCCCCGTCCATCCCGAAGTCATGCCGGTGCAGAAGGTAGTAGGTCGTCAGTTCGTCGAGGTCGCCGACGGCACCGCCGCCTTGGGAAAGGAGTCGGCCCACGACGAAGCCGACCACCATGCGGCGGACGCTTGAAAGGAATTCGCCGACCTGCATGTTGCCCTCGCCGACACCGCGCTTGACGACAGGGTGCCGGCTGAAGGCTTCAAGCGCGGGGCCGGTGGCCGACCAGACGAAATCGGGGCCGCGAATCCCCGCGTCCCAGAAGTCGCGGAGCTTGCCGGTGATGTTCTCGCGCATCTCCCCCAGCACGTCTGATTCCCAGCCCGGTCGGGTGGCGGTTCGCTTCCGGCAGACGAGCCAGATGGACGAGGCGAGTCGGGCACCCCCCGCCACCTTGTTCACCATTTCGGTCTGGATGGGCCATGATTGAGTCACGACGAACCCCGACCGGATCAAGGCGGAGACGAGTGTCTCCCAGGCGTCGGGGTTCTTGTTCGCGAAGACGACCACGAGACGCCCGTCGTCGCGCAGGCTTTCGTGGGAACGCGTGAACGCCCGATACATGCCGTCCTCGTAGGCGTTACGCGAATCCAAGGCGTTTCCGTTCCACCTGCCCGGCTGGTCCACGATCTCCCCATCTCCCTCATCTCGGTCCCACTTGGGACCCAGCGGGCCGGCGAAGACTTCGTCGATCTCTGGCGCGACGCCATGTAGCACTCGCCTCAGCCACACATGGAAGAAGTCCATCAGGTCGGAGTAGGGAATCGCGTCGTAGTAGGGCGGATCGGTGCAGACGAGGTCGAGGGTTCCGGGCTGCGGCGCGAGGGCGCTTCGCGCCGCGATGTCCGTGGCGGGACACCCCGCAGCGGCGACGAGCGCGTGGTCCAAGTAGCGGGCGACCCAGCCGAGCATCCCGGCGAATCCGCCCGTGGTGGCCGACAGCGGGTTGACCTCGCAGTAATCCCAGACCATCGGGAGGGCGAACCGGGCGAAGGTTTGACGGAGAGTCTCGCGGCTCTTGTCCCACGAGCATATCGAACTGCTGTAGTCGGCGAGCTTGCTCAGGGTGCATGCAAGATACGCCGTCAGCGCCTCTTTCCACTCCTCGGGGTAGTCGTGCTCGGCAATCTCCTCGCGCACGTCGCGGATCTCGCGCATCAGCGTCCCGAGGGCAAGCAACTGCCGGTCGGTGAAGAGCTTGCCCCAATTGTCGAGGCCGTATCGAACCAGCCCTGAAGCGCCGCGAGCGTTCGGTGACGGACGGATCGGAGAAATCGGTTCATCCGGCCACCCGAACGGAATCGCTCGTCCGAGCGATGCAATCTCCGCCGCGTCGACTCCCGCTGCGGCGAAATCACGATTGGCCGGAACCCGGTACTCCTTGCCCATCTGGCCGTTGATGACCACCGCGATCATCCGGGCACCCAGTCGGCCCGACCGCCCTTGCGCGTGCAACTCTCGCATCTTGGTGACGGCCCCGCAGCATGGGCATTTGGCACCGCTGCGGCTCATGGTCCCCTTGCCCAGATGCTGGTCTTGGGCGCGTTTCTGCGCCGCCGAGCCGGTAGGCAGCGGCACCTCCGACTCGATCCCGAAGTGGACGCTGCGGGATTCCGGGTCCGCCTTCATCGTCAACAGGACGCGCTTGGCCGGGCCGCTCTTCTTGCACAGCCACCGGGTCTTGAGCAGGGGCACTTCGGAGCGGCAGCCTCCACACTCGGCCGTGCGCGTCCAAAGGCAGGCGACAACAGGCTTGGCAACCCAACGCGGATTCCGGTCGTCCTCCAAATACTTCCCGTCGTACTCGCGGTTCAGCGTTCCAACCGAAACCCGGCCTTCAGAGTCGGGCTCAAGGAGACGCGGATCACGGGGTTTGAACGGGATCGGGGGTCCCATCGCCTTCTTGCCGCGTCCTTTCCGGTGCCGTGGCTCGAAGTAGGCGTACACGGGGTATCTGTCGGCCAGTTCCCGGCGCACACGGTTGCGGACCCGGAGACCCCATGCCCGCACATGCCAAGCGAAGTTCGCTTCCGTGGACGCTTCGGGGACTAGGGCCGTGCCGAGTTGTACGTCGCCCCGGCTGCGGTGGCCGAGCCCGTCGAGCGCGTCGCGGATCCGCAACGGGGTATTCGCGCCCCGCGACTTGACGAGCGCGGTGGCGAACTCCCGGTCGGCGACGGCGAAGCGGGGCAGCGGACTCTCGTCCGGGCCTACCAGATGCGGGTAGTGGAGCGTGCAGCGGAGCAAGAACCACGCAACGGGATTCAGGTCGGCCGCGAACGTCTCGCACCCGAGCCGCATCGCCTCCAGCGGAATCGCGCCGCCACCCGCGAAGGGATCGAGAACGCGGGGTGCCCGGCCACCGAACGCCTCTCGGATCCGCGCCCGCAAGCGGTCGAGTTCCAAGCCGTCCTCTCGTCCCCAGTGGAGAATGCCCCCCTCGGTCTCCTTGAGGTGCGGATCCTCCCCGCCGCCCTTGAGCTTCTTGGGGACCAGGCGGCCGGCAATGCGCTCGCCCAGGCGGCGGCGCGAATCCGCGCCGCCGGGGTCCGGCAACAGGGTTGCCAGTAGCATGGCGCGGCTGGCCGCGAGCGGCCGACGTGCGGGCCATATGTGGAGCGTCGAAATGTGGCCGTGGCGAACGTTCTTCTCGTGGACCGAGTCCAGCGAAATCTGGCGGAGGGGGATGGTCGTTTCGGAAAGGCGGGTCATCGCGCCATGGACTCGGGTTCGCTCGGGGAATCCGCCGACATGCGGCGTGGAAGTCACGGGGTCGCTCGAAAACGAGCGGTCCGGTGCGGTGAATTGTTCATGCTGACGCTGTCCGGAGGCAACCTCCGGTCGCCGGTCGCGCCACAACGGCGATCATGGCTCATCGGCCTCGGCCGCGCTCAGCACTTCCGCAGCCGAAATCCTCCTGCGGAGGGTTTCCTTCGCCCACAGCTTCGCGAACGGATCCCTCACGCGAGACAGGGGCGGCGCGGACGTGGCGCAGTCAAGCACGACGTAGAGCCAGTATTCCTTGCCGAGATTGCAGGCAGCCCGGTACTCGTTCTCCTCCATCCACACTTCAGCCCGACCGGCCCGGCCCTTCACCTCGATGTGGCGCTTCTCGCCGCCTGGATCCACGGCCAAGAGATCGAAGCCGGGGTGATCCGTCAGTCCGGCTTCGCGGGCCAGCGGCGCTGTCGAAACGTCCATCACCTCCGCGCCCCGGCTCCGCTCCCACTCGGTGGCGACCGTCATGGCCACCTTCTCCACATCGGCGTCGAAGGCTTCCTTCTCGTCTTCCCCGGTCGGGGGCAGCACCAAGGCGTGCGCCAGAAACCGAACCGCACCCGGCACGACGCGGCCGGGTGCGGCATCAAGATCCCGAAGGGCCAATGTCCGCTGCTCCCCAAGTTCCTTCTGGTCCTGCACGACCTCATCCATCTGGTCAGGCCCTGCCCGCGCATCCTTCGAGAGCGTCTTGCGCCGCTTCGCCAATTCGGCCAGCCGCAGGTTGAAGTTGACTCCGACCCGCCTGCGCCGCTCGGGCAGTTCCTCTTCAAGGACGGCGCGGCGCTCATGAGCGATTCGTTCGGCCTCCTCAGCCAGACGAGCGGCCGCGCCCGTGCGGAACCTTGCGGCCTTCGGCGCGAGCGGCGCAGCACCAGGCGCGACGTGGGAAGCGTTCTGGAGAAAGGCGAAGGCATCCACCAGCTCCACCGATACGGCCCCATCCTCGTCCTGCCGGAGAACGACCAGTTCACGCGACAGAGTCTTTCTCACCGGCGGATTCTCGTCCGCCGCCTCCTCGTCCACCCCGATCTCGCCAAGGTGAAGCAGGCACGGGGATCCGGCTCGCGGATCGACGAAGATCGCTCCCCGCAAGGCGTCCTCCCGGCAGCGGGCCACGACCTCGGCACCCATCGAGTCGAAGACCGGCTCGCCCGGATGTAGCCAGACGCATCGCTCGTTTTCCTTCGGTCGCCGCACCTTGAGCCTGTCGCGAGCGTCCGCCGGATATGTCTCCAGACCCTGCAACAGCGGATCGAGCGCGCCCGAGCGGGCGGGCACCAGCGAGAACGATTCGTCCAGATTTCCTTGCACCCGGAGGCCCAGGAGAGGGCAAGCCCGTTCGACGAACCGGCGCACATGGGCCGGCAACAGATGCAGATACCGTTCGCGGTCGATCTCGGCCCGCATCGTGGGGAGCCGGCGGGCCACGTCGCCCCCGCTGCCGTAGTGCTTGCGCTCTTGAGCGCCAATGCCGCTGACTGCCTCCGTAAGGGTGGCCTCAAGGCGGGCGCGGGAGCGCCGTTCGCCTTCGTCGCTCAGCGCACCCGTCATGTACTCGCTCAACGACTCGTTCTCGAAGAGGCGTCCGATCACGTCGAACACCTTGTCCGAGTGCAACTCCCGGCGAATCGCCTCCAGTCGTTTGAGCAGGACTTGGAGCACCCGGCCCTCCCTCGTGTCCGCCGACACCAGGTTCACGATCCGCACATCGTGCTTCTGGCCATAGCGGTGGATGCGCCCCATCCGCTGCTCCAACCGCGCGGGATTCCAAGGAATGTCGTAGTTCACCATCAGACGACAGAACTGGAGGTTGATGCCCTCCCCCGCGGCGTCCGTCGCCACGAGAAACCGCGCTCCGGCCGGATCGCGGAACCTTTCGACCTGCTCCTCTCGTTCCTGCCATGCCATCCCGCCGTGAATCAAGGCCACAAGCCCCGCGTAGCCAAGTCCTTCCAGACGCTCGACGATGTACTCGACCGTGTCGCGGTGCTCGCTGAAGACGAGCCACTTGTCCCCGCCGTGTCCCGGGTTCTCCATCACTTCACGCAACCGCTCGAACTTGGACTCGTGGCCCGAATCGACGAGCCGGCGGGCGTGTCCGCTCAGGTCCTCCAAGGTCCGAATCTCCTCGCGAAGCTCCTCGGCCGTCACCGCGACGACGGCTCCAAGCACGGAATCCTCGTATTCGGCGCTCTTCTCGCGCAGGCCATCGTCGTCGAGGTCGTCGGATGCGTCATGCTCGTCGAAGTAATCCGCGCTGTACGTCGCGGTCAGAGCGCCCTGCGCTCTCTGGAGGTCTCCGAGGCCGACCCGCCCCGCTTCGAGATCGTCGGCCATCTGGCCCAGCTTCGCGATGCGGCGCTCGAACGACTTGAGCAAAGCCCAGGTTGAGCTGGCCAGCCTGCGCTGGAACACGCCCATCGCGAGCCTCGCCGTCTGCTGGTTGCCCGAGGCGAGGTTGTAGGTGTGCAGCAGATACGAAGTGGTCCGGTCGTAGAGTGCCCGTTCGCCGTCCTCTCCGGGCGTGAGGTCGTACCCGAAGGTGTCGCAATGCCGTTTCCGAAAAATCGGCCTGCCATCGAAATCGACCATCTCCTCCTTCGTGCGACGGATGAAATGCCGGGCTCGGCTGGCGGACGAAACCTTTCTGAACGCCTCCTCGGCCCCGAAGACCCGGTGGTCGAGCAGTCGCCACAAATGATGGTAGGGAGAGTCCTTTCCCATGTGGGGCGTGGCCGTCAGGAGCAACAGATTGCGGGCCGACCACGCGAGCGCGCGGTACTCCGCCGCGGGCGGGCACCCGGCGAGTGCTTCGGCGAGCTTGTAGCGCTGTGTCTTGTGGACGCGCCCACGCTCGGCGGAAGCGCTCAGCTTGTGGGCCTCGTCGAATACGACGAGGTCGTACGGAGCCGTCTCCGGATCGGCCAAGGCTGCGAACGCGGACTCCCCCCAAAGCGTGTCCACCGATATGATCGCGAGGTCTCCGTCCGGTCCCGAAAACGCGTTGCCCGCACGCACGTCCGGCCCGGAGACGATTCGGAATCGGAGACGGAACAGCGTCCTGAGCTCCTGCTCCCAGTTGCCCACGAGTCCGGCTGGCGGGACGATGAGTACTCGCCTTATCCGTCGCCGCATGAGCATCTCCCGGACGCAAAGTCCGGTCATGATCGTCTTGCCCGCGCCCGCGTCATCGGCGAGGAGAAAGCGCAGCGGATCCTCCTTTAGCATGTGGTGGTAGACCGCGATGCGCTGGTGCGGCAGCGGATCGATCCGGGAGATCTCGCTCGCGAAGGCCGGGTTGAACTGGGAGCCGTGCTTCAGGCGGAGGTGCTCTACGAACAGGGAGAGGCACTCGGCATCGCCGGTGAAGTCCAGGGGTGGCGCGTCCATGAAGTCTGGCGGGTTTGCCTTCCGGCGGTTGTGGGGGCCGAACTGGCGTCCGGGCGTCAACGTGCTCGGGATCCGACGCTCACGAACCCCAGCGGGCGGCTGAAGATCGGCTCGAATGTGTTCCGGCGCGTACGCCCCCCATTGTATGGCGGCGAACGATGGCGACCAAGGAGGCGACGGTCTCGACGGTGTCGGCCGGTCGCCTCGAAGGATGCGTCGTGCCTGCTGGGCAAGTCGCGCGCAAGCCTTCGACCGCGGTCGGCCTGAAACCGAAACGCCTCGGACCGCGTAATGTATCGTGGTGAATCGCCAGACCGATGAGGCTGGCCCCATGCCGAAAGGCTTGGGACAGACCACAGCGGCGATGGCGGGTATGGGGGGCCGCGAAGCGTTCTCCGGTGGCGTCAGCGCTCCCGGTTACGCCGTGCTGGAGCGTGAAATCGACGTGGGGGGTCGATTCACACTTTGGAGCTCTCGGGGTTCACACGAGCCTTGCCGCCCATCCGCAGGGAAGGCAACGCCTTGCGGTCCGGCCGTCCGGCCGCCCGTTGCCGAACGGGCCGTTCGGGTGGGGTCGGGAGCGACCCCCCGCCCCGAGGGCTTGCTGCGGCTTAGCGACGAGTGAGGATTCACACCCTCGTCCCTGCCTTCCAGGGGTCGCTCCCGAACCAGAGATCCCTTGCGGGAAGGCCATGAGCGCGTCGGATTGACCGGAGCGGCCACGTCCGTTTCGGAACCGGCGCGCCCCGTGGGAACGGCGGACCCTTCCCCGGCACGGCGAGCACGGCAAGTGCGTCGTCCATCCGGGCGACAGCCTCCAATCCGCGAACCCCGTCGGGAGCGCGAACCTGTCCGGGGTCGAGGGGGCGGAGCCCCTCGTCAGCCTCGCCGGGGACACGCGGAGTGTGGCTCCAGCGAGTATGCTTAACAGCCTTAGCTGGTAACCGCCCGCGCCGAGCCGTGAAGAGACGTTCCCGCCCGGATCGCTGGTTCCATGTGCGCATGGTGGCGAACACTTCCGGAACGCTCGCCCGTCGCTGCGTCACGGCCTTGAGGGGATTCTCCCCGCACGACGCACCCGGAATTCTCCCGTCAAAAGTCTAGGGTTTTTCCTCTGGGAGCGCCGATTCGAGTTGCCCATTATTGGACACACCGTCGTGTTGTGCCCCGAGAACCGCATGGAGGGGCGGCGACCACATCATCCGAGAGGAGACTCTCATGAACAAGTGGCTGACGCGTTTCGTCCTTGCCGTCACCGCCGTGATTCTGGCGATGATGCCCGTCAAGTTGAATACCCGGGACGCGGATTCCGTCTTTGGTCGTTCCCTCCGCCAGAGCGATGATCGCGTGGCAAGCAGCGAGCCGACCTGCGGTGGCTGGGACGGTCGTCCGTGCAACGAATACGACGAGGTCGGGTCACCAGCGGCTCGTGACGGGTTGATCGAGGAGGCGGTTGCCCGGTGGCTGGATCATTGGGGAGGCA
>JAPPJO010000119.1 GCA_028820325.1 Gammaproteobacteria bacterium
TCGAAATGCGGCGGGCGAAAGCCCTTGGGGGTTCGAGTCCCCCCGCCTCCGCTCCATTCCGGTGTCCACTCCCCGAGCCCGCGCCGAGCCGGATCCGCCAGTATCATTGGTCTTGTGTTCCGGGATGGCGCTGATGCCGGTCGCTGTTCGTTAGCGGGCATCTGATCGACGGGAGACTCGCCATGCTCGGGCTCGATTTTATCGACCTTCCCCTGGGGGGCACGCCGTTCGGGACCGCGCTCGAATTGTGCCTGGTGCTCGCGCTGGTGGCCTGGCTCCTGTCCGTCATCACCCGCGAGGTCTCCTGGATCGACCGGCTTTGGTCCATCTGCCCGCCGGTCTATTGCCTGATCGTCGCCGCCTCGGTGGGCTTCGCCTTCCCGCGCGTGATGCTCATGACGGCGCTTGTGGTCGCATGGGGCGTCCGCCTGACGTACAACTTCGCCCGCAGGGGCGGGTACCGGCCGGGCGGCGAGGACTATCGCTGGGCGCACGTCCGCAAACGGTTCGGCCCGGTGGGCTTCCAGGTGCTCAACATCACCGTCGTCCACCCCGGCCAGATGCTGCTCATCTGGCTGTTCACCTCCCCGGTCCACCGGGCGTGGCAATTCCCGGACACGCCCCTCGGCTCGCTTGACTTCCTGGCCGCCGCCGTGTTCCTCACCCTCCTGGCCGGCGAGACCATTGCCGATCGGCAGATGTGGGACTTCCAGCAGGACAAGAAGCGCCGGATGGCCAGCGGCGAGGAGATCCGGCAGCCGTTCATGACCCGCGGGCTCTATCGCTACAGCCGGCATCCCAACTACTTCTGCGAGATGGGCATGTGGTGGGTGTTCTACCTGTTCGCGGTCGCCGCATCCGGTGAATGGGTGCACTGGACGGTTCTCGGCTGCATCGGGCTCACGCTTCTGTTCGTTCCGTCCCTGCGCATGACCGAGGAGATATCCGCCGCGAAGTATCCCGGCTACCGCGAGTACCAGGCAGTCGTGCCCGCGCTGATCCCGTTTCCCCGGAAGGACGGGGCAAAGACCGCGGATTGACTTCAAGGCGCCGGCCCCCGCCCGCCGATCAGCGTAAGCTGGAAAGCGGACCCCCTGACCCCGTCGTCGGCCTGCCTCGCGCCCCACACTCGCCCGGCACGCCTTCGTTCGCCCCGCCCCTGCTCGTGGCATAAGTTGCGTGTTCGGGTCAATTCGTTACCGGGAGGTGCCTCATGTTCGCGACCGACGACTCCAAGCTCGCCATCAGCCTCGCCATGGTCCTCGCCCTGGCCGCCGGGGCATGCGCGCCAGCCGACAGCGGAGGGGACGAATCCGCTGGG
Organism: Gammaproteobacteria bacterium; assembly: GCA_028820325.1. GTDB lineage: Bacteria > Gemmatimonadota > Gemmatimonadetes > Longimicrobiales > Gaopeijiaceae > BD2-11. Next base: position 1,322 of record JAPPJO010000119.1, read on the forward strand.
GCCGAGATGGCCGATCCGACCGATGTGCCCGATCCCGCCATGGCCGGCGATCTGCCCAACCCCACGTCCGAGGTCGTCATCGGCTTCGGACCGCTGCCGGATGAGCGGGAATGGGGGTCCACGGCGGGTGTGGACATAGGGCCCGACGGACAGCTCTGGGCCTACGACCGCTGTGGCGGGAACGCGCTCACCGACGGCTGCGGCACATCCGACGTGGATCCCATCCTCAAGTTCGACCGCGAAACCGGAGAGGTGCTCACCAGCTTCGGCGCGGGGCTCTTCATTCTCCCGCACGGGCTGCACGTGGATCAGGACGGGAACGTCTGGGTCACCGACTCATCGGGCGACGCGGAGCAGACAAAGGGCCACCAGGTCTTCAAGTTCAGTCCCGAGGGCGAGATCCTCATGACGCTCGGGACGCGCGGTGTCGCCGGGAGCGGTCCGGATCACTTCAACCAGCCCTGCGATGTCATCACCACGCCCGAGGGCTACATCTTCGTATCCGACGGCCACAGCGGCCAGAACGCGAACGTTCCTCCCGGCGCGACCGGGCGCATCATCAAGTTCAGCCCCGAGGGCGAGTACATGATGGAATGGGGCCAGATCGGGACGGGCCCCGGGGAATTCCGGACGCCGCACGCGTTGGAGCTGGACTCCCAGGGACGCCTCTTCGTGGCGGACCGCGGCAACCACCGCATCCAGATCTTCGATCAGGAAGGCAACCTTCTCGACACCTACTACCAGTTCAGCCGGATCAGCGGGCTCTTCATCGACGACAACGACATGCTGTACGCCATCGACTCGGAGTCGAACCCGAACAACCATCCGGACTGGATGACCGGGATCCGCGTTGGCCACGCCAGCGAAGACAGGGTCACGGCGTTCATTCCACCCCACCCGGTGGAAGACAGGCCCCACGGCGCCGCGGGAGAGGGTGTCGCAGTGGACGCGGAGGGCAACGTCTACGCCGCCGAGGGCCCGATTTCGCGGCCGTTCGCGGGCGGAGGGCTGACGAAGTACGTGCGGGCTCCCTGAGACGGAGCCGGCTTCAGCGTCCTCCGGGTCCGGTCGACGGTCCGCTCCACCCAATCGGGATGGGCAGCCTGGCGGGCGGATAGCACCGCTGCGTCACGTCGTTGCAAATCTGATATCGAAGGATGGCAGTCGCCTCCGTATCAGGCCTCGGTGCCGGTACGAGCAGAAACCCGAACTCGCCCCGGCCCCTCAGCACCTGCGCCCTTACCCCGTCGTCTCTCGTACCGGCTGGCGCGGCGGTCATCTCGACGCCCACCCCGGTTCCCTCGAAGTCGGGGAAAGAGAACGAGAACGGAATGAAGAATCCGTCGTCCCCCTTGTCGATGTACCCATGATGTTCGCTCGGGACCTCCACCGAGATTCGGAGCGACAAGGCATCCGCTTGCCGTACGATGCTTCCCGGCACCACCTCGGCAGAGACCGCAGGGCGACCGGGTACGGGTCCGTGCAGGCGCACCTGCGCCTGAAGAGGCACCGCCGTCAGGATCGGGACGACGGCGGCCAACGTCGGAGCAACCTTCCCCCGAACCTGCTCGAACCAACAGGACGCCGCGCCTCTGATCACTTGCCGTGCTCCTGATTCTCGAGCAGGACGCGCAGTTCCGAGACCGACGGCGGTCCCCAGCGCACGAGGAGCACCTCACCCTCCGAATCGGTGACGACGGCTGCGGGGAGCCCGTCGATGCGCAAGGCCTCAAGTGCGCCCTGAATCACCGCATTGCGCTGCCCGGGTTTCAGCTCGGAGAGGATGCGATATGGTGGCTCGTATCGCGCCGACCAGGCGGCCAGGACCTCCGGCGACTCTTCCGGGTCGTAGGGCACCCCGAAGATCTCCAACTCCGCGCTTGTGAAGGAGGTTCTCAGTAGGTCGAGGCTCGGAAGCTCGGCGAGGCACGGGGCGCACCATGTGGCCACGGTCGTATAGAGGATGAGACGGGCGCGCTCGCCCGGAAGGACGTCCTGCGCGGCCCGGATCGACGCGTTCGCGGAACTGGTGGTGACGATGGGCTCCACGGATGCGGTAACCGCGGGCTGCTGGCCGCGTACCCGGTATGGCGTCAGGACGAACGGAGCCCCCGTGGGCGAAGCCGAAGGATCCTCGTAGGCGGTGACCAGCGTCCCCGCGGGGACGGCCGTGGCGTCGGACCGCCGCCCTGACGGCCAGCGTACTTCGAGCCTGGTCACCTCTTCCGCGTCACCGATTCCGACGTGCAGCGTCGCCGAGTTCTGCGCGGCGAGACCCTCGCCCGCGCGATGCTCGCGAAGCAGTTCGCGGCCTTCGACCTCCAGGATTACGCGGGCTCCGTACGCATCCCGGCTGCTCCACTCGCTGGCCGGGAAGGCAAACCGGTTTCCCCCCTCGAAGCGAATCGCCACCATCCGGCCCGCATCACCCCGCTCGCCCATCCGATTCCGGAAGAGCTGGAACAGCGGTGCGTTCGCGTTGACCACCGCTAGGTCCTGCCACCCGTCTCGATCGAAGTCGAGAACGGCGAACGCCCTGCTGTCTCCGGGATGATCCAGACCGGAGATGCCGGAGACCTCGACGTAGTCGTCGCCGTTCCGGTTGAGAAACACGTGATTGCGCTCGTGTCCGCTGAACGATGCTCCCGACTGGAGCCGCTCCGACGCTCTCGAATAGAGGTCGGTTTCGAGCTGAAGCGCCCCGGGATGTTCGTCCGAGCGCACAACTGCGCGCCAGTAGTCCGTTCATATGTCCACCGGCAGCTCGACCGCCGACGGAGCGGTATAGAACCCGCTCAGAGCATGGATGTCGAGATCCGAGTCGTTGTCCAGGTCGAGAAACTGGCTTCCCCATCCCCAACCCGCGGCCTCGACCGGCAGCCCGGGCCGCTTGAGGCTGGAGACCTGCTCAAACCCGTCCATCCGGTTTCGGAACAGCGTATTGCCACGGGCCATTCGCCTGAAGTTACCGTCGACGTCGTTCAACCGGGCGGCGATCCGCAGGCCCGCCTTGCTGTGCATGTTCGTCACATAGAGATCCTGCAGGCCGTCGGCGTCATAGTCTCCCCACGATGCCCCCATGCCGAAGCCGAGGTCGGCCGTTCCGGTCGCCGCCGTGACGTCCGTGAAGCCGCCCCCGCCGTCGTTGCGGTAGAGGTTGTTGGGCGCGAAGTCGTTCACCACGTACACGTCCATGTCGCCGTCATTGTCGTAGTCGGCCCAGGTGGACTGGTATGTGTTCCTGAAAAGGCTGAGCGTCGTGTCGTCCACGCGCGCGAACCGGCCACCGCCCCGGTTGCGCAGGAGGACGTTGGGCGGCCCGAACTTGTTCTTGATGACGTGATTATCGCCGCCGGTCGCAAGCGCCCACAGACGCTGTCCATCCGGCTGGTCGAGGAACGCCATCGTCTCGATCGGATGCAGGGCGGCGGCGAAGGTGGAGACGTAGAGGTCGAGCAGGCCGTCGCTGTCGTAGTCGACGGCGGAGACCGACGAGACGAGTGCCGGCAGCGGATCGTCGAGCAGGTCGAGCGAACGATCGACGAAACGGCCGCCCTCGTTCACCAGGTAGACGCTCGGCTGCAGCGTCCGGCCGAGAAAGACGTCCTGGTCGCCGTCGTTGTCGAAGTCGGCGAACAGCGCCGAGGAAGTGAAATGGGACACGTCGAGGCCGATTCGTGCGGCGACTTCCTCGAAGGTTCCGTCACCCTGGTTCTGGAAGAACTGGTTCGGACCCCAGCGTGCCATGACGTACACGTCATCGAAGCCGTCTCCGTTCACATCAGTGACCGCAACCCCCGGATGACGATCCGCCGACTGCACATCGAAATAGGGCGTGGGACGCTGGAAGCCGTCCGGATCGAGCAGGTACTCGAGGACGAACTCCTCGTGTATCGAGCGCCGGGCCGAGCCGAGCGCTTCGGGCTCCAGGACCTGATCCAGGATTTCTTCGAAGAGGAGCTGGTCGGCCGCCATCGTCCGCAGCTCTCCGGTTCGCCACTCCACGATGCTCCATGTGGGCGGCCCATCCTCTTCCAGCGGAGCCCCGGCCGTCCATGTGACCGTCAGGTCGCCGCGCAACCAGAGCCGGCCGTCCGGGACGCGTGCCAGGGCTTCGAAGCCCAGGTCGGTCTCGAGGCGTCCCGGATCGTCCTCCGACAGCTGACCGCGAATCACCTGGAACCTGGCGTGGTCGAAGTACTCAATGTGATCCAGGAGCGGCCGCCAGAGAGCCAGATCCCGTCGGGAAACGTTACTCGCCGCGGGATCGTGGGAACTCCGCCCGACCACGCCGAGCGCATTTCCGCTTCGGGGCTCGACCGAAACGAGATCCACGACCTCAACGACGTCTCCGAACACCGTCCGTGTGGACTCATCGGGGAGGTGGAGGTTCAGGATCGAGTGGCCGAGACGCTCGATGTGAGGTGAGACCTGAACGATGGCTTCCTCGGAGGCGACCATCTCTTCCCAACCGGACGGAGGCTCCTGGGCGCTGGCCGCCGTCGCGCAGATCAACATGGCGCCTACCCCCAAGCCACAACTCGAACGCGAGGAAGGCGAGGAAGCGCGAGCCGCCGGACGTGCCTCCTGGTTGGTCATAGGTTTCCGTGCTAGCGGGCCGGAATCTTGAACAGAGAGATCGCCGCTCTCCAAGCTGTGAATCCGGCCGGATCCTCCTCCACAGGTGGAAGTTCGGGGTTCGGGACGCCTTCGCCGAAGCTCGTAAGCATTGCGGCGACGACGGCGGCGCCGACCCCGGCGGTCAGCCAGGTTCGCCTGCGGTCGAGCTCGCGCTGCTCCAGCCGGGCGATGCGGCTGGCCGGGATCGTCAGGTCCTGCCCCAGGGATCTGGTCATGATTCCCACCGTCTGGTCCACGACCGAGACGCGCAGGATGAGCTGGTCGCTGTCGGCCCGAACGAGCGTGCCGTCCATCGTTAGGCCGGGAGCGAACTCCGCCAGGTCGTCAGGCCCTTCCTGCGTCAAGTGTACACGCACTCTCTCGCCAGGCGGCACGGTCCCGCGTTCCGCCGTGACATAGCCGAAGCATCCCGAACAGAGGACCTGGACGGCAGCCACGCAGACGTACTTTCGGATCGGGAAGTCTCTTGCGAGCAGCATTCTGCAGATCGCTCAGGAAAGGCGCGCCCCCACCGGCACCCGGTTTCGGGGGGCCCGCGGGGCGCGTCTCATTCCAACCGTTTCAGCCCGAGAGGCTGGGATTGTTGAATCGCTCCACATTGGGCAGGGGCATGCACTCGTTGCCCCCATAGGTGATGGGGGTGAACGGATGCGTGCCCTTGGTCCACTCGTCAAACCCGCCGTAGCGGCGCAGGTCGCCGAACCTCTTCCCTTCAAGGAAGAACTCGCGCCGCCGCTCCTCGATGACCTGGGCCCGGATCTCGGCCTCCGAACCGCCCTCGAAGGGTGGGATGCCCGCCGCGGCATGCAGCTCGTTGATGATATCAACGGCCCTCTGGCCTCCCGCGACCTCGGCGATGATCAACTGGGCCTCCACATGGCTCGCGAGCCGATAGGGCGCGGAATCCGAACCGTACTTGGTCTGGAGCCACAGGTCCGTCACGCCGTCGGTTGTCTTGCCGCCCGTGTTCGCGACGTCCACCCTCGGATCGGGCACCCCCATCCAGGTCACGTCCCAGTAGTGCGGGTCGACGGAAATCCGGCGATTCTGGTTGTTGTTCAGGTAGATGATGTTCCGGCGCGCGTTGTTGGCGGACGAGCGGGTCACGTCGTAGCTGAAGCCGGGCGAGACCTGCTCGGCTGCGGAGAGCGCCGCTTGATTGTCTCCCAGCGAGAGATTGGCCCGGGCGAGCCCGACGTAGGCGGCATTCCTGATCTCGGCGTCGCCCGCAGAGGTGGCCTCGCTGAAGCGGTCTCTCGCCAGTTCGAACATGGCCGCCGGCTGCAGCTCAGGGCCGTTGTCGAAGGCCGCGGTGCACATTGCGTCGCCGAAGATGACGTAGTTGAACCCCGCGTACAGGTTGGCCTTCGCGAGCAGCTCGCCTCGGCCCGCCACCTCCTGGTCCGTCCAGGACTGGAGCCTCCCGATCACGTCGTCCGCAAGTGCGCGGGCCGTCGCCATCGGCGCGTACACACCGGTGCCGCCGCAGCCGCTCCCGACATAGTCGCTGCTCGCGGGCGTGATGTTGCGCTGCAGCCACTCGGCGCCTCCCGCCTCTACAAACCCGCCGATGATCTCCCCTCCCAAATGGGACGTGCCCCAGACGAAGCTCGAGTACGCACATTCGAACTCGCCCTGCACGCTGGTGGTTAACAGGGTGGCGAACCCCGGATCATCCAGTGCTTCGGCAGTTGTAGCCCCGGGGAGTTCCACCTCCAGAAGGTTGTCACACCCGAGGAATGACAGCGTCAGAACCAGCGTCAACCCGCCAACGCTCAGGTGATAACCGCGATGGTATTGAAATCGATTGCGCATGCGACCCCCTCTTTCGCCCACCAGCAGCGCTGGCAGGAAACAATTTCGTGCTCGGTCACTCGGCTGACAGCGAGTCATCAGAACCTCACCCTCAGCGTGGTGATGACGGAGTGTGGCAGGGGTGGGGGATTGAGCTGCCACCCGTACTCCCGGTCTCGCGCATGTTTCGCCTCCGGGTCCAGATCGGTGAAGCTCTCGTGCACGTACGGGGTCCAGAGGTTGCGCCCGGTCACGGTCAGGGTCGCCCGCGACATGCCGAAGCCCTCGACCAGGCTGGTCGGCAGGCTGTAGCTGAGAGAGACATCGCGCAGGCGGATGTGATCTTCCCGCTGGTGGTGCGGCCACTCCACTCCGGCCGTCAGGAAGGAGGCCGCCAGGATCGGATCGAGTTCGCCGATGCGAGCCTGGGCACCCTGGAGGGAGTTCCCGAACGAGTTGTCCCGCTTCCATTGCGTCGTGCTGAACCTGGTCCGGTCCGCGTACCAGGTGAACAGCGCATTGAGCGTCAGGTTGTCGCCGAGCGTCAACTGCGAGGAGAGGCTGCCCAGCCAGCCGGGTCCAGCCTGGGCGGTGAAGAAGTAGGGAGCGTTTCCGCAGGGGACGGGCGGGTGCTGGCCGATCTCGGACTCGTCCATGTTGAAGACACCCGGCGGTCCCCCATGGCACATGATGTTGACCAGATTGCGGCCCTGGGGTCCACCCCACTGCGCGGAAGCGACATGCCGGCTCCAGTTTGCGCCGAGCGGCCAACCCTCGATGTGCTGGAAGCGGCCTCGCCGGTCGATCTGGAGCGGCGGGAGCCCGCCGTTATCCGCGAGCAGGTTCGTGTTGTGGGAGACGGTGCCGGTCAGGCTGAAGCCCAACGCCCGCGTCTGGATGGGGCGCGCGGTGAGCGCCAGCTCCCAGCCGTTGTTCTCCACCCTGCCCGCGTTGACGAAGCGGCTGCTGGAGAAGCCGCCCGACGGCGCCGACGCCGCGATCAGGATCGCGTCGTTCGTTGTCTGCCGGTAGTGTGTCACCTCGAGGTTGACGTGGTCGCGGAGAAGGCTGGCATCAAACCCCACCTCCAGCTCCGACCCGACCTCGGGTTTGAGGTCAGGATTGCCCACTTCCCCGGGCCTGACCGTGGGCACGTTGCCCGGGCCCACGGAGGGGACATAGGTCCGGACCGCAGCGAACGCGTCCGGCTGCATCCCCGACCTCCCCCACGCGGCCCGCAGACGAAGGGTCTCGATGGCCGGCAGGTTGAAGAAGTCGGCGTCGCTGATCACCCAGCTTCCACTCAGCTTCGGGTAGTAGGCGGCGTTGAAGGACTCACCGAAGGCACTGTTGGCGTCGGCGCGCAGCGCGGCGGTAAGGAACAGCTGTTCGCGCCATCCCACCGTCTGCTGGCCGAAGACCCCGAAGGTCTTGTTTGCGACGTAGGACTCTCCGCCTGTCGCCACCGATCCGGAAGAGACCGTGGACACGGCCGGTGTCGGCATCTGGATGGCGCTCGCGGAGGTCACCCGGAACTCGCGCGTGAAATACTGTATCCCGAACGACGATGCCGCGGTCACCTCCGAGAACGGCTCGAACGACGCCGTCAGGTTGTAGTCGAAGGTCTGATTCACATCGCGTTTCTCTTCAACACCCTTCGCACCCTGGCCCCCGCCCTCGGAACCGTGGAAGCCGAAGTATGACGCCTCGTGGGTGTCCGGCATGCGGGGCACGAACGTCGAGAGCCTGGAGTCGGTGAAGTCCAGTCCCCAGACGACTCTCTGGCTCAACCAGTCGGTCGGGCGGTGGTTGATCGTGGTCGAGACCGTGCCCCGGTTCAGCCGGTCCTGCCAGTCGCGCAGCGCCGTGATTTCGGGTGGAGCATTGGAGAACCCCCGTAGCGGCGTGTCCTGGGTGACGGGAGAACCGAACTGGTGGGTGGCGATCAGGCCGAAATCGATGTCCCTCGCCGTGTGCCTGAGACTGCGCACGACGCCGAGATCGACAGCCATGTCGAGCTCGTCGGTCACAGCCGCCTGAACATTCGCCCGTACGTTCGTCCGGGTCTTGTCGTTGTTGGGCAGGTAGCCTTCCTCGTCGTCGAAGGCTCCCGAGAAGTAGTACGTGAGGTTGTCCCGTCCACCCCTGACGTTGACCACATACCCCTGGACCATTCCCGTGCGGAAGACGTCGCGTCCCGCCGCCGACTCGTCCTGGTAGGGATGCTGGGAGATGATGGTCCGTCCGTCCGAGGCGATCCCGTAGTTGGTCGGGAGCCGTCCGCCCGGATTGTGGAACCAGTTGGCGCCCTGCCGGGCGACGACCTCGACCGTCGCGCGACCCGGGATTCCTTTCTTTGTGATGACCTGGATCACTCCGGCGGAGGCTTCCGTACCGTAGAGGGTGGCCGCCGCCGGCCCCTTGATGATCTCGATCCGCTCAATCTCCTCCGGGTTGAGGTCATTGAGGCGGGAAGTGCCGTCGCTGGTCCACGGACCGAAGCCGACGACGCCTCCGTTGGCGCGGACCCCATCGATGTACAGCAGGGGTTGTGTGCCGAGCGCCACCGTGCTGCGCCCACGAATGATGATGCCGCTGCCGGACCCGACCGAGCCGCTGCCCACCTGGACGGACACCCCGGGGATCTGTCCGGTCAGCATCTGCTGAATGTTCGCGGGCGCGCTGGTCTCGAGCGCCTCGGCTGCGTTCATTGTTCCGACCACGTTGGCGACCGCTCGGCGTTGAATGGTGCCAACGGTGCCGGTAACGACGATCTCGTCCAGACCGAGAGCTTCGATGTCCAGCTGGAAGTCCACCGTTGCAGTCTCGCCGGATCCCACCGTGACCGTGGTCTCCTGCGTTCCGTACCCGATCATCTGGACCTGAAGCGGGTGCGTGCCGACCGGCACGTTGAGGAAGAGGTAGCGTCCCTGGCTGTTCGCCACGGCGCCGATTCCGGTTTCGGGGATCGAGACCTGCGCGCCGGCCAGGGGGCGAAGCGTTTCGCCGTGGACGACGGTGCCGGTGATGGTGCCGCCCTGCGCCAGCGCGGGAGTCGCTGTGAGGAGGAGGAAAGCGAACAGACCGAGACCAACGAAGAACCCGCGACGACTCATACCGCACCTCCTCACAACGAGTGGCCCCGAGGGCATCGACGGAACGTCGACAGGAGTGACCTTATGAGCGCGGGACCACGTACGAACTTAAATCCAGCATTCTAGCGGAGTTGGAAGGCCGACACAAGCTGCCCGGCGTCATCCTGTGTGTTCCGTCAACTGCCGCCGGAGCCTGCCGGCCGCGGCACATTCTCCCCCGGGAGAGGCGGCGTGTGGAGCGGGTCCCGCCGCGCGCGCGCGGCCTGCTCGAAGGCGTAGCCGAGGGCGAACAGCCTAGACTCGCTGAAGGCGCGGCCGAGGAAGGAAATCCCCACGGGCAGACCCCTTCGGGTGAATCCCGCCGGCACGATGAGGTCGGGCAGCCCCGCGAGACTCGCGATGTTGGTGCCCACCATGCCGCCGAAGTGGTCGACGGCGGAGCGCAGGGCCGGAGGCGTGTTCGATGGGGGGTAGACGATGGCATCCAGGTCCTGGGCGTCCAGCATTCCGTGCACGATCGCCTGGACCATCGGGAAGCCGTGCTCGCGCATCGCCACGTACTCGTAGTCGGTGAGCTCGCCGCTGGCCTCCTCCTCCCTGAAGATGTTCCAGCGGACCGGGTTGGGGCGGGATCCGTCCGGCATCAGCGCAACGATCCTGTCCGACCGCTCCATCATCTCCCGCAGCGTCTTCGGGTACTCGGGGCCGAGGGTCGCGAGATAGTCCTCGATCTGGGAGCGGAACTCCGGGTAGCGAACCGTAAAGTACCAGTCACCCTTGACGGCCAGAAGCCACGGCGGAAAGCGCACGTCGACGACCGTCGCCCCCTGGGCGCGCATGGTCCCGAGCGCCGCTTCGATGACCCAGTTGACTCCGTCGTCTTCCCCCATGAAGTCGCGTGCGATCCCGATGCGGGCGCCCTCGAGCGCGCCCGCGTCGAGGAACTGCGTGTAGTCGGTCTCGAACCGGCCTTCGCTCTTCCGCGTCGTCGGGTCGGCCGGATCGATGCCGGTCATGACCCCGAGCATCGCCGCGACATCGTACACGTGGCGGCCCATCGGGCCCGCCATGTCGAGCGTGATCGAAAGGGGAATGACGCCGTCGTGGCTCAACAGGCCGTGCGAGGGGCGAAGCGCGACGATGCCGTTGTCCGTCGCGGGTCCGCGGATGGAGCCGCCCGTGTCGGTTCCGACACCCAGCTGGGCGAACGACGCGGCGACGGCGATGCCGGCCCCGGTCGATGATCCCGATGGCGTGCGCGCGGGGTCGTGGGGGTTCTTGGGGAAGTAGTTGCCCACGGAGCTGAGGATGCCTCCCGACGCGAGTTCGCTCAGCGCGGTCTTGGCGAGGATGATCGCCCCGGCGTCGCGCAGCTTCTTCACGATGAAGGCGTCGTCGGGCGGGATCGCGCCGGCCAGCAGCGCCGACCCGCCGGTGGTGGGCATGTCTCCCGTGTCGACGTTGTCCTTGAGCGCCACGGGGATGCCGTGCAGCAGCGACCGTGGCCCGCTCCGCCTGCGCTCCTCATCGAGCTCCCGGGCCCGCTGGAGGGCGTTCTCGTTCAGCCACAGCATGGAGTGGAGCTCGGGGCCGGCCTGGTCGTAGGCCTCGATGCGCGCCAGGCTAATCTCGATTAGCCGTTCCGCGGTCAGCTCGCCGGAATCGAACGCCGCGTTCAGGTCCTCGATGGTGGCCCACCCGATTCCGCTCGGCTGTGCGGGCGTCTGGGCCTCGGCCGGCATCGCACCAACCGTGATGAGAAGGGGCAAGAGGGCCCGTTGGTCAAGGCGTCTGTGCGCGATGCGCGCAACGGTGAGTATCATGGCGAGCATGGTGTGAACCCTCCAGTCATGAGTATCCGCGGGCTGCTACAGGTAGGCGGCGCGCCGTCCGGCTGCAAGCTACGTCAGCCCCCAGGGCCCGAGATCCGGAACCGGCCGTCCCGCGCCGATCGCGCGCTCCAGCCCGGCGGCGACCGCCAGGAGTGACGAGTCCGTGCCATGGGGGGTGAGCAGTTGAAGGCCGAGTGGCATTCCGTCCGAGTCGCGGCTGGTGGGCAGAGTGATGGCTGCTGCCCCGAGAAAGTTGGCGGGGCGCAGGAAAGCGCCCAGTCCCGCGTGGCGCTCGTCTTCGGGATCGAGGGTCCGGGCGCTCTGATCCGAGCCCGGCATCAGCAGGCCGGCCACGGAGGCCATCTCCCGGGCGAAGCGCGCCCCGACCGCCTTCCTGCGCTCGAGCGCGGCGGCGTAGTCCGCGTCGCCCACGCCGGCGCCGGCCCGGATGCGCGCCCGTATGACGCTCCAAAGCGGTGCCGTCTCATCGCGGGCCAGGGCGCCGTAGCGCTGGTAGGCCTCATGGGCGAGGACGGTGGAGTTGTCTCGTCCCAGACGGTCGAAATCGAGGATCGCAGGCGGAGACCAGGTTTCCAGCGTCCAGCCGGCGCCGGCAACGCGCCCCAGCGCCCGGCGCCAGTGGTCCATCGCCTCCGGGTCCATCGGCATGGGCCACGCCTCTTCGGCCAGCACCGCCACTCGGCATGTGCCCGGAGGCATCGAAGTCGGCTGCGCGGTCAGCGTGACGGGGTCGCCCGAGTCCGGACCCGTGAGCACGGCGGTCAGGATGCGCGCATCCTCCACCGTGCGCGCGATGGGACCCAGGACATCCAGCGTGGGACTCAGCGGCAGGCAGCCGGCCCGGCTGATGAGGCCGGAGGAAGGCTTGTACCCGACAAGGTGGTTCATGAGCGCCGGCGCGCGCACCGAGCCCCCCGTGTCCCCCCCGATGGCGATCGGCGCCAGACCCGCAGCCACAGCCACCCCCGACCCGCTCGACGACCCCCCGGGCGCGCGATCATTCAACGCGTCCCAGGGATTGCGGGCGGTCCCGCAGGTCGGGTTCTGGCCGGAGAGCCCGAAGGCGAACTCGGTCATGGCCGTCTTCCCCAGGACCACCATGCCGCTCGCAATCAGCCGCCGTACCACCGCGCTGGTATGGTCGCTGATGCAATCGGCACGGGCCAGTGACCCTCCGGAGAGCGGCGTCCCCTCCCACGCGAGACTGTCCTTGACCGCCACTGGAACGCCGTGGAGCGGTCCCAGCACGATTCCTGCGCCGAGAAGACGGTCGGCCGCTTCCGCCAGCGCCTCGGCCCGCTCCTGGGCCACGTGCGTGAACGCCCTCAGCCCGGAGCCGTGTTCGATCCGGTCGAGAAACAGCCGGGTGAGCGCGCGCGAGTCCGTCTCGCCTGTGC
>JAPPJO010000026.1 GCA_028820325.1 Gammaproteobacteria bacterium
CATCGGTGAATTGTGAGGCTGTCGGGAGGGGGCGTCCATTCCATCACATCTGGCTTCTCCGCAAACCGCAGAAATCAGCGCCCCCGTGGCGCGCCCGCCCGAAAGCCGGCCGGGGCGCCCAACTCTGGACGACGAGCCCCGTCGCCGCGAGGTTTCATTCGCGCAGATCGTGCAGTCCATCGAACGAGAGGAATCGAACGATGGCACGCACGAGAAAAGGCCGCCGGAGCTACGGCGCCGGCGAATGGGGCCGGAACAGGGTCAGGGTGTTTCCCGACCCGAAAACCGGCCTGTTCCAGGTGGAGTGGCGCGAGAACGGGCGCAGGCTCACCCGGTCGCTCGGACACCGCGAGTGGGCGAGGGCGAAGAGGCAGGCGGACGAGTTCGCCGCCGGGTTCGTCGGCCCGGACCTGAACGGCAAGGCGGAAGCCGAGCCGGAGCCGCTCACCCTGGAGATGCTCTTTGACATCTACGGTGAGGAGGTGACGCCCACCAAGAGGCGGAAGTCCTGGCAGCGGGACAGAGCCGCGATGGCGATGTTCCTCGACTTCTTCGGCAGGGACCGAAGGCCGGAGACCCTGTCCCAGCGCGATTGGGACCGCTTCATCCGGGAGCGCCGAGAGGGCAAGGTCGGCCCCAGTGGCAGGCCCGTGGGCAACCGGATGATCGAAGCGGACCTGACATTCCTGATGGCCGTGCTGAACTGGGCGGCGAGGTCGAGGGACGAGCACGGTCGCCTGCTGCTGGACAGGAACCCGCTGAAGGGCCTCCGGAAGCCCGTCGAGAAGAACCCCACCCGGGTTGTTCTCACCGAGGAGGAGTATCAGGCGCTGCTCGGGGTCTCGCGGCGGTTGGACTGGCGGTTCCACGTCGCGCTCGTGCTCGCGCACGAGACCGGGCACCGGATCGGCGCGGTTCGCAACCTGCTGTGGTCCGATGTGGACTTCGACGGAGAGACCATCCGCTGGCGGGCGCAGCACGAGAAGACGGGCTACGAGCACACGACGCCCTTGACCGAAGAGGCGTTGGCCGCCTTGGAGGAGGCGCGGGCGATGAGCGACGGGATCGCGGACGCGCCGGTGTTGCCCGCGACCCGGAATCCCTCGGAGTGCGTGGGCTTCCCGCAGACCCGCTTCTGGTGGAAGCGGGCGGAGCGGCTCGCGGGACTGGAGCCGAAGCGAGGGAGAGGCTGGCATTCGCTGCGGCGGAAGTTCGCCAGCGACCTGATGGACCTGCCGCTGAAGGTGCTCTGCGAACTCGGAGGCTGGAAGGCGGCCAAGACGGTGCTGCGCTGTTATCAGCAGCCCGACGAGGCCCAACTCAGGCAGGCGATCCGGAGCCGCCGGAGGGCGCGGGGCTGAAATTCGGTCGGCGGGAACCGAACGGCGGGAAATCGACGCCCGAATCCCGTAACTTCAATGGTCACAACAGATCCGCACGGAATGGCAAATGCTGGCCCATCGAATACCACCACCCCTACCGGCGAGGTCTCGATGAGCGTCTCCAGATCCGCGCGCGCCCTGCGCTCCTCACGGTGCGCGCGGGCGTTGGCGATCGCGGTCGCCGCCTGGGCGGCGAACAGCGTCAACACCTCCTCGTCGGCGTCGGTGAACTCGCGCCCGCCCTCCTTCTCGCCGAGAAAGAAGTTGCCGACGTTCATGTCGCGGTGTCGCAGCGGCGTGCCCAGCATCGTCTTCGATGGCATCACCTCATCCGAGAAACCCAGCGCCCGGACGAAGGCGGGCAGGTCCCCCACGCGAATCGGCGCGGCAAGACTCCTGAGGTGTTCGAACAGCTGCGGGCCGTACGCCCAGGCGACCAGTTCGTCCTGCTCGACCGGAGCAAAGCCGGACATCACCCACTCTTCGGCCTGTCCGGTGCCGTCGACGGTGACGATCACGCCAAAACGCGCCCCGGTCAGCGCGCGCGCGCTGTCGACGACCTCCTGCAGCACGGTGTCGAGGTCGAGGCTGGCACTCGCGCGCAGCACGGCCGCACTCAGCCTGGACACCCGTTCCCGGAGCGCCTCGATCTCCATCCTCAGTTCGCCCGAATCGCCCGCCATTCTCTCATCCCTTCCGAACCGCCCGATCGCGCACGGCGCATGCGCCCCGGACGGCCCGCCCGTTTGCTCGCGTGTCGCTCACTTGTCACGAAGATATATCCGATTTGTCGCGCGACAAGCGGCAGCACCTCCAGGAATGCTCCTTCTTGGCCGACGCCCCCCGAACGGTAGTATGTTCTTCCCATGGACGATCCGATTCGCCTGAGGGGCGCGAGCCAGCACAACCTGGCGAACCTGGATCTGGACATCCCGCGGCGGGCCTTCACGGTGATCACCGGGCCGTCGGGATCGGGAAAATCCTCCCTGGCGCTGGACACGCTCTTTGCCGAGGGCCAGCGCCGCTACGTCGAGTCGCTCTCGACCTACGCCAAGCAGTTCCTCGACCGCATGCGGAAGCCGCGGGTCGAGTCGGTGGAAGGGATCCCGCCGGCGGTGGCCATCGAGCAGAAAAACCCGACCCGGTCCAGCCGCTCGACGGTCGGTACCGCGACCGAGGTCTACGATTACCTGCGCCTGCTGTGGGCGCGCGTCGGGCACACGCACTGCCCGCGCTGCGGCCGGCGGATCCGGCGGGACACGGTTTCGGGCGCGGTGGACGGCGTGCTCTCACTGCCGGACGGGGAGCGGATCATGGTCGCGTTTCCGCTCCAGGCCAGCGGGCGCGCCACCCACGCCCAGGTGGTCGAGACGCTGCGCGCCGCCGGATTCCTGCGGGTCATGGCGGACGGGGCGGTGATCGACCTGGCCGCGTCGGGCTCCGGTGATCCCATGCGCGCTGGCGCCGACCTGACGGTTGCGCGGGAAGCCCTGGTGGTGGTCGACCGGCTGGCCGTCGCCCCCGGTGTCCGCGACCGCCTGGCCGACTCCCTGGGAGTGGCGTTCGTCCAGGGGCTGGGCGAAGCGGTGATCGTGCGGCCGTCCCGAGCCCCCGGTGAGTCCCGCCTGCGCTTCACCGAGCGCTTCCGCTGCCCGCTCCATCCCGACATCGAATTCGCCGACCCGACCCCGAAGCTCTTCTCCTTCAACAGCCCCTACGGCTCCTGCACCACCTGCACCGGCTTCGGCGCGACCCTCGAATACGACGAGGATCTCATCGTGCCCAACCACGGGCGCTCGCTGGCGGCGGGCGCGGTGGATCCGTGGGAGAAGCCACGCTACGTGCGCGAGCGCGCCCGGCTGCGCGATTTCGCCCGCAAGCGCGGGGTGAGCAGGCACGAACCCTGGAGCGAGCTGCCCGGGTTCTTCCGCGAGGAGGTTCTGCGCGGCTGCCCCGAGTTCATCGGCATCATCCCCTTCCTGCGTTCGCGCGAGCGGCAGCGCCGCAAGCAGTTCATCCGCGTCTTCCTGCGCCGCTACCAGAGCGCCGTTCCCTGCGCGAGTTGCGGCGGGGCCCGCATCCGCGCCGAGGCCCTCAACGTGCGCGTGGGCGGACGCACCCTCCCCGAGGTCTGCGCCTTCCCCATGGACGAGCTGCTGCCCTGGATCGACGGGCTCGAGCTCTCCGGGATGGAGGAGGAAATCGCGGAGACCATCCTGCGCGAAATCCGCGACCGCCTGGGGTTCCTGGTGGATGTGGGGCTCGGCTACCTGACGCTTTCGCGCCAGACGCGCACGCTCTCGGGAGGGGAGGCGCAGCGCATCAACCTGGCCAACGCGCTCGGGTCGCGGCTGGTGGACACCCTGTACGTCCTGGACGAGCCCACCGTGGGGCTCCATCCGCGCGACACGGCGGCCATGCTGGCGCTGCTCCGGCGGCTCTCCCGCGCGGGCAACACGGTCGTGGTGGTGGAACACGACCCCCAGGTCATCGTCGCCGCCGACCACGTCATCGAGCTCGGTCCAGAGTCGGGCGAGAAGGGCGGGCAGGTGGTCTTCGAGGGTCCGCCCGCCGGGCTCGCGGACGCCGGCACCGCCACGGGGCGCCTCATCGCCGGCGCAGCCAATCCTCGGATCTCCCGCAAGCGGGGCCACCCGGGCGGCCGCATCGAATTGCGCGGCGCCCGTCTGCACAACCTGAGGGACGTGGACATCGACGTCCCGCTGCGCGCCCTCACCGTGGTGACCGGGGTGTCCGGCTCGGGCAAGTCCACCCTGGTCAACGACGTCCTCTACCGCGCCCTCGAGCGCGAGATGAACGACGGCGAGACCACCGCCCGTCTGCACATCGGCGAGCTCGTCGGAGAATACGGCTCCATCGCCAACGCCTCCCACCTGGCCGACGTGGCGCGCATCGACCAGTCGCCCATCGGGCGCACGCCCCGGTCGAACTCGGTCACCTACATCAAGGCGTGGGACGAGGTGCGCAAGCTCTTCGCCGCCCAGCCGCTCGCGCGCAGGAAACGGTATCAGCCGCGCCACTTCTCCTTCAACGTCGCCGCCGGCCGCTGCGAGGCCTGCCAGGGAGCGGGCCAGGTCGAGATCGAGATGATCTTCATGGCGGACGTCTACATACCATGCGACGTCTGCTGCGGGACCCGTTTCAAGGGCGAGATCCTGGACGTGACCTACAAGGGGCTCCACATCGCGGAGGTGCTGGAACTCACGGTCGATCAGGCCATCCGCTTCTTCATGAGGCAGAGGCGCCTCGGCAAGATCCTCTGGCATCTGCAGGACGTGGGGCTCGGCTACCTGCGGCTCGGCCAGCCCGCCCCCACCCTTTCCGGGGGGGAGGCCCAGCGGCTCAAGATCGCCCGCGAACTGTCCGGGGCGTCCGGGCGCCGGGGCAGCAAGCTCTACATCCTGGACGAGCCCACCACCGGACTCTCCGGCAACGAAGTGGCCAGGCTCCTGCAGGTTCTGATGCGCTTGATCGACGCCGGAAACACGGTCATTGTCATCGAACACAACCTGGATGTGATTCGCGCCGCGGACTGGATCATCGATCTGGGACCGGGCGCCGGAGCCCGCGGAGGACGGGTAGTCGCCATGGGCCGCCCGCACGAGGTGATGGCCGAGCGCGCGAGCGTGACCGGTGCGTGCCTCGCCCGCCTCCCGGAGCCGACCCTGCAACGGACGAGGCTGACGTGAACAAGAAGCGAAACGGCGCCGCGCTCCCACCCGGGCCGGCCGTCCTGGCATGCGTCGCGCTGGCCTGCGCCGCCGGGGCCGGCCCGGCGCACGCCCAGGCGTTCGAACTGCCCCCGATCCCCATCGACACCTTCTCGCTCGACAACGGGCTGCGCGTGATCGTGAGCGAGGACCACTCGGCGCCGGTGGTGGCGGTCAACATGTGGTATCACGTCGGCAGCGCGCACGAGGTCCCGGGAAGGACCGGATTCGCGCACTTCTTCGAGCACCTGGTGTTCGAGGAGACCGAGAACCTGGGCAACGGCGACTTCGCCAGGCTGGTCAACAACGCCGGCGGGACGTACAACGGCACCACCTCCACGGACCGCACGGCGTATTTCGAGACCCTCCCCTCCAACCGGGTCAACCTGTCCTTCTGGCTGCACGCGGAGCGCCTGGGCCGCCTCGTGGTGAGCGAACGCGGCTTCGAGAACCAGCGCGAAGTGGTGAAGGAGGAGCGCCGCCTGCGCATCGACAACGTGGCGTACGCGCAGGCGCAAATCGTCCTGGATTCGCTTTCCACCGACTACGAGCCCTACCGGCATACGCCGATCGGCTCGATGGAGGATCTCGACGCGGCCACCACGGATGACGTGAAGGACTTCTACGAGCGCTACTACGTGCCCAACAACGCCACCCTGGCCGTGGCCGGCGCGGTTACCACCGGCCAGATCCGGGCGCTGGCGGAAGAGTATTTCGGCGCGATTCCCCGAGGGGAGGACGTGCCGCCGCTGCCCGAGCCGCCGGTCACGCCCCGCATCGACGGGGAGCGCACGGCTTCGGTCAGCGACGAACACGCCCGGCTGCCGTTCCTCTACATGGGGTACAACGTCCCGGAGGCCGGCCACCCGGACGTCTACCCGCTCGCCGTGCTTTCCCAGGTTTTCAGCGCGGGCGAGAGCAGCCGCCTGCACCAGCGTCTGGTCAAGGGGGACGAACTGGCTCCGGTGGTCATCTCGGGGCTGCAGCAGCGGCTCGGATCCGGGCTCATGCTGTTCGGAAGCCTGCCCCACGCAGGCGGCAACATCGAAGAGATCCGCGCCGTCATCGAGGAGGAGATCGAGAAGCTGAAGGCCGACGGCATCACCGGGCGCGAGTTGGAGAAGGCGCTCAACCAGCAGCGCGCCGCCCAGGTAGCGAGCCGCATGACCGTCAGCGCCAAGGCCAGCATCCTGCAGTCCTTCGCGCTCACCTACGGCGATCCCTTTGAGGTCAACAACGTGCTTTCCCGCTACGAGGCGGTGACCCTCGATGACGTCCTGAACGTCGCCCGCAAGTACCTCGTTCCCGAGAACCGAACCGTTGTCGTCGCCCGGCCCACCGGAGGAGTGATCCCATGATCGTGCCGCGCAGAACCCCGGGCCGCGCCCCGCTCGCCGCGCTGGTCCTGGCCGCAGTCGCGCTCGCGAGCCCGGCGGTCGCCGCCGCGCAGGATGGCCCTCCCGAGCCCCTGCCGCTCGACGACATCCCGTTTCCGGCCTTCGAGGAGCGTCTGCTGTCCAACGGCGCCGACCTGATCGTGGTGCCCCACGACGAGCAGCCGTTCGTCACCGTGAACCTCGTCGTGCGGGCGGGCAACGCCGCCGACCCCCGCAACCGCGCGGGCGTGGCCGCGACGGTGGCCAGCCTGCTCAACAAGGGCACGGATAGCCGCACCGCGCTGGAAATCGCCGATGCCACCGACCACATCGGTGCGACCCTGTCCGCGGTCGCGGGCGACGACTGGACGAGCGTGGTTCTCGGAGTCGTGACCTCCCAGCTCGACGCCGGCCTCGAGCTCCTGGGCGACATCGTCGTCAACCCCAGCTTCCCCGACGAAGAGATCGACCAATACCGCCAGCAGACGGTCACGGGCCTCCAGGTGCAGCTCGGCTCGCCCGGATTCCTGGCCAGCCGGGAATTCCAGCAGGCGGTGTACGGACGCCATCCCTACGGGCTTCTCCCCACGCCCGAGAGCATCGAGCGCATCCGGCGTTCGGACCTGATCGCCTACCACCTGCGCCACTACAAGCCCACCAACGCGCTCGTGGTCGTCGCGGGCGACGTGACCGTGGACGACATCGAAGCCCGCCTCAACCAGGCGCTGGCCGACTGGGAGCCCGGTCCCTCGCGGCCGCCCACCTACTTCGACATTCCCGGCCGCGAAGAGAAGGAGATCATCCTGGTGCACCGGCCGGAATCGGTGCAGTCCACCATCCTGGTCGGACAGTCCGCCATGAAGGGCGACCACGAGGACTGGATGCCGCTCAACCTGGGCAGCCGCGTACTGGGCGGTTCCAGCACGGGCCGTCTCTTCCAGGTGCTGCGCGAGGAAAAGGGATGGACCTACGGATCGTACACGTCCGCGGTGCGCAAGCGCGACCTGGGCTATTTCCTCGCCAACGCCGAGGTGCGCAGCGAGGTGACCGACAGTGCCCTCGCCGAACTGCTCAACCAGGTCGAGATCATCCGCTCCGAGCCGGTTCCCGGCGACGAGCTGTCGGACGTGCAGGACTATCTCATCGGGTCGTTCCCGCGGACCGTCGAGACGCCCCAGGCAATCGCCAGCCAGGTCATGACCTACCGGCTGCGGGGCCGCTCCACCGAGGAGCTGGTGTCGTACCGCGACCGGGTCGCGGCCGTGGCCCCCGAGGACATCCGGGACGCGCTGGTGGAGCACTTCGATCCGGAGCGCGCCGTGGTCGTGGTGGTGGGCGACGCCACTCAGGTCCGCTCGAACCTCACCCGCTTCGGCCGCGTGCGCATGGTCGACGCGGAAGGCAACCAGCTCACCATCGACGATGTCGAGGTAAGGGACTCCGACATCGCCTACGACCCCTCGGTGCTCGAGCCCGGCATCTGGCGCTACCGGCTGATGGTGCAGGATCGGCAGGTCGCGGACATGGAGCGAGTGCTGGGGTTCGCCACCCGCGACGACGAGCGCACCATGTCCCTGACCAGCACGGTTCGCGTCAACAACCTCACCCAGGTCTCGGAGGTGTTCTTCTCGCCGCGCAGCTTCCGCCCCATAGCCAACACCTTCCGGCTCATCACCGCCGAAGGGCAGGCGAACTGGGAGCTGGAGATCGACGGTGAACGCGTCACCGGCCGGGCCACGGCGACCGGCCGCGAGGAAACCGGGATCGAACGGGAAGTGGTGCGCGGGGCGCTGCTGGGCGAGATGGATGAGCTGGTGGCGTGGATTTCGGAACTGGAGGAAGGCCAGGAGCTGCGCTATCCGGTCGTCCAGCCCCAGAGCGGCCGCGCGCGCACGGTCACCATGCGGGTTCGCGGCAACACGGAGATCACGGTTCCGGCGGGGACCTTCGAGGTCGTCGAAGTGCGCTTCAGCGGCGGGGAAGGCAGCCAGCGCGCGTACTTCACCGTCGAGCGGCCGCGTGTGCTGGTTCGCGCCGAATCCACCGGATCCCCGGTGACCGTCGAGCTGGTGGAGATACCCGGCGGGTAGGCGCGGACGGACCCCGAAAAACGCAGGCTTGTCGAGGGCCGCAAACGTAGCTCTGCCCTGCGTTTTCCGTTAGTTTCAACAGGTTCCGCAATACCGCCGATTCGTCGGCCCCCAATGCGTTCATTTCACGAGGAGAAGGGGATGAGGAACGTTCTCGCCATTCTCGCTCTCTCCGGAGTCCTGGCGGCGTGCGCCGGCGTACAGCTGCCTCCCAAGGCGGGTCCGGAAGAAGTCGAAGTCATCGTTCCGGCGATGGGTCAGGCCGCCCGCGAAGGCTACCGGACGATCGGTCCTGTTACGGCCCGCGCGCCCCTGGGCACTTCCAACCAGGACATGCTGCTCCTGCTCCGGACCGAAGCCGCGGCGCTCGGCGCGGACGCCATCATCTTCGAGCGCATCGAAGACACCACGCGCACCCAGGCGACCGCCGACATCGGCCGCAACCAGGGACTCATCGGCCACGCGCTAGCCATCTACTATCCGGCACCGGGCACCTGAGGCCAATCAGGAGCGTTTCGTTCCGTCGTCGTCGCGGATGAGGGCGGGGCCTGCCGGCAGCGTGCTCCCGCGCGCCTAACCCCCACGAGGCATCTGCATGGATTCCGCCCCCGGAGAACGGATACTCGCGCGCCTGCTTGAAGACGAAATGCGGGAGTCGTTCATCGACTATTCGATGAGCGTCATCGTCCGCCGCGCGCTCCCCGATGTCCGCGACGGCCTGAAGCCCGTGCACCGTCGCATCCTCTACGCCATGAGCGAGCTGGGGCTCGGCCCCGGCCGTCCCTACAAGAAGAGCGCGACCGTCGTCGGCGAGGTGCTGGGCAAGTACCATCCGCACGGCGATTCGGCGGTCTACGACTCCATGGCGCGCATGGTGCAGGACTTCTCGCTGCGCTACCCGCTGGTCGATGGCCAGGGCAACTTCGGCTCCATCGACGGGGATTCGCCCGCGGCCTACCGCTACACCGAGGCGCGGCTCACCCCGCTGGCGACCCAGCTGCTCACCGACATCGACGAGGAAACCGTCGATTTCATTCCCAACTTCGACGGGCGCATCGACGAGCCCACGGTGCTTCCCGCGCGAGCGCCCAACCTGCTGGTCAACGGCAGCTCGGGGATCGCGGTGGGAATGGCCACCAACATCCCGCCCCACAACCTGCGCGAGGTGGTCGACGCGACCATCGCGCTGATCGAGAATCCGGACCTCCCCCAGGAGGTGCTGGAGAGCATCGTCACCGGGCCCGACTTCCCCACCGGCGCCTTCATCTGCGGCCGCCGCGGCATCCGCGACGCATACCGCACCGGCCGCGGCCGCATCGTGATGCGCGCCCGCACCGATATCGAGGACGCCGGCAGGCGGACCAACGCCCGCATCGTCGTGCGCGCGATCCCGTTCATGGTCAACAAGACCCGCCTGATCGAGCAGATCGCCCAGATGGTGCGCGAGAAGAAGCTCACCCAGGTATCGGCGCTGCGCGACGAGTCCGACCGCGACGGCATGCGCATCGTGATCGAGCTGAAGCGCGGCACCGTGCCCCAGGTGGTTCTGAACCTGCTCTACAAGCACACCCAGATGCAGGCGACCTTCGGCACCATCCTGCTCGCACTGGTGAACGGCGTGCCCCGCGTGATGGGGCTGCGCGAGATCCTCTTCCACTTCGTGGATCACCGGCACGACGTGGTGGTGCGCCGGAGCGAGTTCCGGCTGGCCAAGGCGCGGGAGCGCGAACACATTCTCGAGGGCCTCAAGGTCGCCGTCGACAACATCGACCGGGTGATCGCCATCATCCGCTCCTCGCCGGATACCACCACCGCCAGGGCGCGGCTGCGGGCGGAGCCGTTCTCCTCCCCCCTCACCGAGCGGCAGGCCGAGGCCATCCTCAACATGCGCCTCGCCCGCCTCACCGGCCTCGAGATCGACAAGCTGGAGCGGGAGCTGGCCGACGTGCGCGCCGTCATCGCGGAGCTGGACGAAATCCTCTCCAGCCGACCGCGGCGCATGCAGATCATCGTCGACGAGCTCCGGGAGGTCGCGAAGCGGTTCGGGGACGACCGGCGGACCGAGATCCTCACCGGCGTGGCCGACCTGGAGATGGAGGACCTCATCAAGGATGAGGAGGTCGTGCTCACCGTCAGCCGGCAGGGCTATCTGAAGCGCATCCCGCTGACCACGTACCGCGCGCAGCGGCGCGGCGGCCGCGGGCTCAAGGGCATGGCCACCAAGGACGAGGACGAGGTCGGGCACCTCTTCGTGGCCTCCACCCATGACTACCTGATGATCTTCACCCGGTCGGGGAAGTGCCACTGGATCAAGGTCTGGGAGGCGCCCGACGCGGGGCGCTACTCGCGCGGCAAGCCGGTGGTCAACCTGCGCGACATCGACCCGGACGACGGGATCGCCGCGTTCGTGCCGGTGCGCACCTTCGCCCCGGACTGCTACCTGCTGTTCTGCACCCGCAAGGGCATCGTCAAGAAGACGCCGCTCTCGGCGTACGGCAACGTCCGCATGGTGGGCCTGCACGCCATTCGGGTGGATGAGGACGACGAGCTGATCGACGTGCAGATCACGGACGGCGCCAGCGAAGTCCTTCTGGCCACGCGCGCGGGCCAGGCCATCCGTTTCCGCGAGTCGGATGTCCGTCCCATGGGACGGGTGGCGCGCGGGGTGAACGGCATTCGCCTGCGGGAAGGCGACGAGGTGGTGGGCATGATGGTCCCCTCCGAGGACTCGTCGATCCTGGTGGCCACCCGCGGCGGCATGGGCAAGCGCTCCGCCGTCGATGACTACCGGCTGCAGCGGCGCGGCGGGTTCGGGGTGATCAACATGAAGACGACGGGGAAGACGGGCCCGGTGGTGGCGGTAAAGGCCGTGCACCCGTCCGACGAACTCATGCTGGTGACGCGCAACGGCGTGGTGAACCGGCAGCGCGTGGAGGAGATCCGCGTGATCGGCCGGCTGACCCAGGGGGTGCGCCTGGTGAACCTGGACGAGAACGACGAGCTGGTCGATCTGGCGCGGGTGATGGGCGACAACGGGGACGAGGCCGGCCCCGAGGCCGAAGACGGCGGCCTGCAAGGCGACCGGGAGGCGGCTGCCGGCGCCGGCCGGGAGAGCGCCGGGTGACGGTTCCGTCGCTCGAAAGCGTACGTGCGGCGGCGGCGCGCCTGAAGGGCGTGGCGGTACGCACCCCGCTGCTCTGGTCCCCCGATCTTTCCGATGAGGTGGGCGCGAGCGTGCGCCTGAAGTGCGAGTCGCTCCAGCGCTGCGGCGCCTTCAAGCTGCGCGGGAGCTACAACTTCATCTCACAGCTCTCCGACGAGGATGTGGCGCGCGGGGTGATCACCTACTCCTCGGGCAACCACGCGCAGGGGGTGGCGCTGGCGGCCCGCATCCGCGGGGTGCGCGCGGTGGTGGTCATGCCGACCACGGCGCCGGCCGTGAAGCACCGGGGCGCGGCCCGGCTGGGGGCCGAGGTCGTGTTCGAGGGCACCACCTCGGTGGAGCGGCGGGCGCGGGCGGAGGAGATCGCCGCCGCCGAGGGGCTCGCGATCGTTCCGCCCTTCGACCATTCGGACATCATCTCCGGTCAGGGCACGGTGGGCCTGGAGATCGCCGCGGACTGGCCCGAGGTGGACACCGCGATCGTGCCCATCGGCGGCGGCGGGCTGGCGGCGGGCACGGCGGTGGCGCTGCGGGCCCTGCGCCCCGGCATGCGCATCATCGGGGTGGAGCCAGAGGGGGCGGCGTCCATGCGGGCCGCGCTGGACGCGGGCCGGGTGGTGCGCATCGAGCGCATCGACACCATCGCGGACGGACTGGCGCCCGTGCAGGTGGGCGACCTCACCTACGCGCTCGTGCGCGACCTGGTGGACGAGGTGGTGCTCGTGTCCGACGCTGCCATCCGCGAGGCGGCCGTCTTCCTGCTCAAGCGCGCAAAGCTGGTGGCGGAGTTCTCGGGAGCGGCCACGGTGGCGGCGCTCCGGTCGCGGGCCGCCGGCTTCGGCGACCGGGTGGCGGCCGTGATCAGCGGCGGCAACGCCGATGTGGCCGCCCTCGTGGCGCGCGCGGATTCGGCGGCGGAATCGTGAAGCGCCTCATCCTCTTCGATGTCGATGGCACCCTGGTGTGGGGCGGCCCGGCCAAGGAGGCGTTCACCGTCGCCCTGGCGCGGGTCTTCGGCGCCACTCCTCCCGTGAACCTGACGCTCGATCGGGTCGTCGAGCTGGCGCCCAAGGTCGTCTTCGCGGGCCGGACCGACCCGCAGATCGCGCGCCAACTCCTGCGCAGGGCGGGGCTCGACGACGACCGCATCGACGAGGGATTGCCCCGGCTGTGGACGCTCTACCCGCGTGAACTCGAGCGGCGCCTGCCCGCAAAGCCCGTCACCGCCCTGGCGGGCGTGCCCGAACTGCTGGCGGCGCTGGGCGACCGCGACGACGTGGCGATGGGCCTGGTCACCGGCAACATCCGGGAGGGCGCGCGCCTGAAGCTGGGTTCGGCCGGGCTGGCGGCGGACGCGTTCCCGGCCGGCGGCTTCGGCTGCGACCGGGAAAGCCGCAACCACCTGCCCGCCGTCGCCGTCGGCCGGGCGGAGCAGGTGTGGGGGGTAAGCTTTCCGCCGGAGTCGGTGGTGGTCGTGGGGGACACCCCGCTCGACGTGGAATGCGGCCGCCACTTCGGGGCGCGCACCGTCGCCGTGGCCACCGGGCACTTCGGCGCGGCCGAACTGGAAGCCACCGGCGCCGACCACGTCGCGCCCGACCTGACCCGCACCCGGGAAGTGGTAGACGTGCTGATGGCGTAGGCCGGGGGTCGAGAGAGAACTGCCATCTTGTGCGCGGGTTCGCCGACGCGCCAAGTTAACCGGCGGCCGGAGGTGCGGGGCACACATCGCGCCCGCCACCCCACCACGCGACCAGACGCGCGTGGTTTTTCGACAACGACCGGCGACGGAGTAGCGGAGATGTCCAGCAGAGCACGGCAGCGAAAGGAAATGAGGCAGAAGCCCACCGGGGGTGGCGTCAAGCGCCTTTACCTCATCCTCGGTGGGGTGGCGATCATCGGCGTGGTGGCGGCGGTCTACACGACCGGATCGACGGTGTTCAGCAACGCCGTCACCGAGCCGGTGGACCTGGGCGACCTCTCCGACGAGGAACTCGTCGACCTGGCGTACGGCAGCGAAATGGGAGACCCGGAGGCTTCCATCTCGGTCGTGGAGTTCGGGGACTATCAGTGTCCGGGCTGCGCCATGTTCGCCTCCGGGGTCAAGCCCCTCATCGAACTGAACCTGGTCGGCACCGGGCGGGCGAAGTTCGTCTTCTACGATCTGCCGCTGGTGGGCATTCACTCCAACTCGTTCCTCGCGTCGCGAGCGTCCCATTGCGCCGGCGACCAGGGCGGCTACTGGGAATACCACAACACGCTCTTCGATAATCAGTTCTCATGGGCGGCCTCGGGCGATCCGGTGGGTAATTTCGTCGGCTACGCGCGTGCCCTTGGGCTCGACGACGGCGCGTTTCGCGACTGCCTCAACTCGGACCGGCACGCCGACCGGGTATCGGCGAATCTCCGACTGGCCAGCGCGCTCAGCCTGACCAGCACTCCGAGCGTTCTGGTCAGCCGCGGGAGCGGAGCCGCGAGAAGGCTGCCCGACACCAGCTACGCCACCATCGAGAATGCGGTCGAGGCGCTGACGGAAGGAGAGCCATGAGCGGAGGCGAAACCGCCACGGTGCGCCTGGTGTTCGTCGACAGAGGGGTCTATCACCACGAGGACGTGCGGCTGCCCAGCGCCGGTTTGAACTCCAGCGAACGCCTTATCGACTGCCTGCGCGAAGACCCGGATGTGCTCGGCGATCTCTACGTGGACCTCAAGCGGCTGTGCGCCGCGTACCGGGTGGAGGACGGGGACGCGTAGGAGAACGAACGCAAGCCCCCGGCGTTCCAGCCGGGGGCGGCGAGAGGTGGTTTAGTCCGGGTCGTCGATGTCGGTCAGCACCCCGAGCGCCCGTTCCCGCGTCCATTCGTGCACCACGGGAGGAGGCCACGCGCCGGCGCCCGCGCGCTCCAGGATCCTCTCCGCTTCCTCCCGGGCGCGCCGCGCCGTCCCGGCCTCGAGCGCATCCGCGTTCAGCGCGTCCCGAAGTTCGTCCTCGTCGAGGAGCCTCGGCACCTGTCCCGGCTTCATCCACACATCGAGAAAGAGATCGGTGGTGCGCCAGATGTTTCCGGGCAGCATCTCGACAGGCGTGAGCAGGTTGGCGTAGAAGCCCGTGAACGCGCCCTCGGCGTTGTGGAAGCGGCCGATGTCGTGCCAGAGGCCCGGAAAGGTGAACCAGACGATGTCCGATCCGGTCTCGAGCACGACCTCTCCGCCCAGTTCCATCGGCGCGGGGACGCGGATGCGGCGCGAGAAGGTGACGATCACCTGCGGATTCTGATGGATGATGGGCTGGCGGAAGGTCTGGAGATGATCCGGGGGCCGCAGATAGAGGATGGTGACGTGGGGAAGAGATCGGCCCGGCTCCGGACTCATACCCTCTCCACGAAGATGTCCATGATGCCCCCGCATACCGCCGGGCTCCATCCCAGCAGGTCCTCGGTGAGGTCGACCTTCACCAGGCGCGGGACGCCGTCCTCGATCACCTCGTGCGCCGCCTCGATGACCTCCGCCTCCCCGCACCCGCCGCCGACCGTGCCCACCAGCCCGGTCTCAGGGTCCACCAGCATGCGCGAGCCGGCCTTGCGCGGCGTCGAGCCCCGCGTGGAGACGATGGTCGCGAGCGCCGCCGGCCGGCCGGCCCGCACCGTCGCGAGAACGGCTTCGTATACGTCCTGGTCGCCCGGTGAACTCATTTTGCGCTCCCCGCCGGTGGCTTCTTCGCCAGAAAACGCTCGACGATGCGCTCCCGGCTCCTCAGCGGCGCTCCCGTGCCGCCGCGCCGTTCGAGGATCATCTCCCCCAGGACGCTGATCGCGATCTCGGCCGGCGTCTGCGCGCCGATGTCGAGCCCCACCGGAGCGCGCACGCGGGCGATGACCTCGTGGGGGATTCCCTCCGCCTCGAGCTGAATGAAGGTGGCCCGGACGCGGCGGCGGCTGCCGATCATGCCGATGTACGCCGGTTGCGCGTCGCCGTGACGGGCCAGCAGCCGGCGCAGGCACTCGTAGTCGTACTTGTGCCCGCGGGTCACCAGCACGAAATGGCACCCCGCGTGGACGTCGATGCCGGAGAGGGGATCGGCGAAGTCGATGGTGCGCACGGCGGCGGCTTCCGGGAACCGTTCGCGGGTGGCGAACTCGGGACGGTCGTCCAGCACGGTGACCTCGAAGTCCAGCAGCGTGCCCAGGGTGGCGAGGGGCTGGGCGATGTGCCCGGCGCCCACCACGATGAGTTCCTGGCGGGGACGGTGGCCCTCCGCGTACACCTGCAGACGCCGGCCCGCCGGCGTCTGCAGGTTGTGGAGGGATCCGCCGTGCCCGCGCGCCAGCCGCTCGCGGCTCGCGGCGGCCAGCGCGGCCGCGTCCAGTTCGGGATCCCCGAGCGATCCCTCGACCGCATCCGGACGCACCAGCATGCGGGCACCGGCCGCGCGCCCTTCGCTGTCCGAGACCACCAGCAGCTCGACCGTGCCCCGCGACCCGCGCAGCGACTCGAGGATGCGGGCGGCCGCCGCAGCCGCGTCGGGGCCGGCGAGATCGCCCGTGCCGGGTGCGGACGCGACCGGCCGGGGTTTCACGGCCCGACCGGCGGGCGGGTCCGGTACGTCGGTGGGCGGGTCCGGTACGTCGGTGGGCGTGTCGGCCGCGTGGGACTCGCGCACCTCGGCCGCGTCGGGCCCCGGCAGCTCGGCCATGTTCACGCCACCTGGAAGTGCCGGCGGTACTCGGCCGGCGTATCGATGTCGGCGACCACGCCGGCGTCCTCCACCGGACATTCGCGGACGCGGGAGGGGCGCCGCCGCACGACCGTGCGGGCTCCTTCGGGAAGGGCGGGGTCGAGAAGTTCGGGGAACAGGCGGCGATGGAAGAGGGCCGGGTGACCGCGCCGGCCGCGCCAGGTCGGGAGCACGATGTCGGCCGACCCCTCCTCGAAGCACGCCGCCAGCGCCCGCACCGTGGCGCCCGTCACCAGCGGGTGATCGACCGGGCAGACGGCGCATCCGTCCATCCCGCCGCCCCACCCCGCCAGCGCCAGCCGGATGGACGAAATGGGTCCCTCGTCGGGGTCGGGGTTGGCCGCCGCCACGGCGCCGGCAGCTTCCGCTTCCCGCGCCACGGCGCCGGCAGCCTCCCTCGCCACCACGACCACCGGGTCGCATCCGCCCGCCGCGAGGGCGGACACGACACGCACCAGAAAGGACTGTCCACCCGCATCGAGAAGCGCCTTGGCGCTTCCCATGCGGGTGGACAGTCCGCAGGCGGGCACTACGCCCAGCAGCTTCGGTGGACGGTCCACGAGGCCGGAATCCCGGCCGGGGTGACCGGGCGGGCGCCCGTCCGGTCCGGTCAGAGGATGGGCCGAACCTGTGCGTTGCTTTCGTCGAGCGTGAAGGTCACAGGCTCACCCTCCACCGTCAGCGGGACGTTCCAGTAGAGCTCGTCGAAGGAGCGCTCCCAGCGCGCGTACACCCAGTACTGTCCGGCGGGCGCCGCCGTGAGCACGCTACCAGAGGCGTCGGTGGTGTCCACCACCGGGTCGAGGCCGCTCACGTCGATCATGAACTGGGCGACCGTGCCGTAGTCGGCGAACGCATCGTCGCCCCACATCTCCCGGAGCATCCTGACCTGGTCGGCCTGCTCGATCATGGATCCCTGGATGGAGGTGAACTCCTCGAAGGCGGCGTCGCGCTGGCGCTCCACCTGGGCGAGTCGCTGCTCCTTTTCGTCGAACTCCATGAACAGCACCCGGTACTGGGCTTCGGCGGGATTGAGCCGCTCCATTTCCGTGCTGAGACCGAGAAGGTCCTCCCTCAGCAGCGACCACTCGCTCTCCCGGCTCTGCCATTCCGCCTGTGCCGCGGCTACTTGGCTTTGAGCTTCGAGCAGATCCGGTGGAATCTCCGGCTCGGGGGTGCCGGCTTCGCGCGCCAGCGAGTCGAAGATCGCGTCGCGGTCGAAGGGAAGGAGCTGGATTTCCATGTCGGCCAGCGGCCGCACCTCCGTTCCCCCGGCGCCGGCAACCTCCATCTGCGCGTTGATCGTGACGTCGGTCGGCCCGCATGCGGCGGAGGCGATGGTGCCGACGAAAGCGAGGAAAAGGATTGCGTTCCTCATGGTGCAGTTACTCCAGGCTATCACGTTGAAACTTCCGAGCTGGCTCCTTCCGGCTCGCAGGCGATGCATTCGACGTAATTCGGACCGCAAGGTAACTGCCCCCATGCCGATGCATCAAGACGGCGGCCCCCCCGGTCCGTAGACCAGCACGCGTGGCTCGCCGAGGCCGGCTGCCGCCCGCTGGACCTCCTCGGAAGACAGACCCTCCATGGCCGCACGCAGTTCCCCCGGCCCGCCGTCCGATTCCGCTTCGATGAGCAATCGGCGGCCTTCGCGCTCGGGATCCGCCATTGCGAGCGCCCGTGCCGACCGGAACCTCCGGTACTGCCGGTTCAGGTCGTCCGGGGAGAGGTTGCCGGCGGACAGATGATCGACAATGTCCACGATGCGCTGCTCCCAGGCCCGCACGGTCGGCCACTGGGCGGCGATGGTCACCTGCAGCACGGGCCCGCCGGGCAGCTCGCGCACCTCGACCCGGCGGCTGATCAGCCCCGGAGCGGGAAGGTTGATACCCAGCTGCTCCCCGATCACGTGCGCGAGGAATTCCATTGGCCGTCGCGGCGTCGTTCCCTCAAACGGGTAGGCGGCCCGGATCCAGTTGTTCGTGATGTCGTCGGCCACCGAGGTCCGGCCGCCCGTCTCCCACGCCCACCCCGGGGTGCGCGGCGGCAGCGGCGCGCCCTCCACCACCCAGGCCTGCTCCCCGCGCCGCGCCATCGTCCGGTGCGCGCCGACGATGGAGGCTGCCTCGGCCGGCTCGACCGCGCCCACCACGGCCAGCCGCGCCTCGTCCATTCGGTAGATGCGCGCCCGCGTCGCCTCCAGTGCCTCGACCGTCATGCTACTCACGCTTGACGGAGTGCCCATGGGGGGCCGGGCGCGCTCCGCCCCGAGGAGCGTGCGCCGCGCCTCCAGCTCGAACGCGCGCACGGGCGCGTCACGCTGGAAGAACACCTGGCCCGACAACTCGGAGCGCGTCTCCGCGGCCAGCGCCGCATCGAGCTGGTCGGCGAACAGCGTGCGCGTGAGAATGCGGTACGCCGTCGCCCATTCGTCCGACGTTGTCACCAGGGTGACCCAGGTGCGGTCGCCCTCCACTTCGATGGCCGCGACCGCGCCCGTTTCCGCGAGGCTGGCGGCGACGGCCCGCTCGAGCACCCTGCCCAGGAGCCAGGCGGTTCCCTCGGCGCCGGGCGGGTCGTCGCCGTAGCCGCCTGCGAAGGAGAGGGTGACGGCGACGGCGGCCGTCCACGGCCGCTCGCTCACCACCACCAGCTGCAGCGTATCCGGGACCGCGGCCAGACCGCTCGCGGGCCGGACGCCCGCCGCCCCCACCGCGGGAGCGGCGAGCGACAGGATTGCCCCGAGCGCCGTCCACGTGAGCCGCCGCCTCCGAGGGGGCGACTTGGGCATCAGTTCGCCACCTCGGCGGAAATTGCCTCGGCCGCGGCGACCTCGTCGAGGAAGGCGGTCATGAGTTCGAAATCGACCTCCTCCAGGCGGCGCAGATAGTCCGCCGCCGCGTCGGCATCGCCCGTGGCGTCCAGATGTCGGCCGATGACCTCCGCCAGCCCGCCGGGCGAGCGCCCCTCCAGGATCAGCTCCGAGCGGAGCGAAGACTTCGCGTTGCGCACGATGGTCGGGCTCAGCGCCGCCCGCAGGTCGCGGATGTAGTCTCGAACGCGGGCGCGCATCGCCGTCGCGTTTCGCGAGAAGGCCGCCGCGGTCAACACCAGCCACGACCGTTCTCCCAGCTCCCAGCGCTCGAGTTGGGGCTCGAACTCGCCGCCCAACTCCCGGAGGCGGTCGTTCGCGATGCGCGCGAGCAGCGCGGAGCGCGGATCCCGCGCGTTTCCCGACGGATATGCCTCCCCGTACCAGACCCGGATGCGCTCGGGTCTGATGGCCGGGAACCTTCTTGCGGCCGCCTCCGGGAGCCGATCCGTCTCCGGCGCCGGCCCCGCCTCCCCCAGCTCTGCCAGAGCCGAGAACGCGGCCTCCAGCGGCAGGTCGGCCACCACGACCACGGAGAGGTTGCCCCGGCGGTGCGATTCCCGCCAGCGCTCCACCAGGCGGGCCGGGTGCAGTGCCGCCAGCGATTCGAGGGTTCCCGTCACCGCCGGAATCGGTGAAGCCATGCGCGAGCGAAGCCGGAGGCGCAGCGCGCCCCGGGCGGTTTCCCGCTCTTGCCGGTTCATGCCTTCGAGGCGCGTTCGGGCCGCCACGAAGCCGGGCGATGCCGGGCGGGCCAGCAGCTCCCGCGCAACGCCGGCAAGATGGTCGAAGTCCGCGACCGCGCCGTTCAGGCGATAGACGAGTCCTAGCGAGGAGCGGTGCGCCAGGACTTCGATGCCCAGCGTTTCCCGGAGTCTCCGGACGCGTTCCAGCGCCATCAGCTGAATGAGGTAACCGGCTCCGGCGCCGGACTCGGACTCGACGAAGGGAACCGTGATGCGGATCGCCGCCGCCGGTGAACCGGTGGCTTCGACGAAGGCGATGGTCGGGCCGTCAGGCGGGCGGAGAACCGTGTCCGGACGGAGCGCCTCGGGGTCGGAGATGGCGCTCAGGAGGGCGACCCCGGCGAGGAAAACGGCCGTCACCTGCTCTGGGCCGGATCAGGGAATGACGTCGATTACGAACCGGTGCGGATCGATCGGCCGTCCGTTCTGACGCACCTCATAGTGGACATGCGGAGCCGTCGTGATCCCTGTGCTGCCCACCAGCGCAATGACGTCGCCGCGCTCCACTTCCTGACCCGTCCGCACCAGAATCTGGCTCGCGTGCCCGTACAGCGTCTCGTACCCGAAGCCGTGTTCGACGAGCACGGTCAGGCCGTACCCGCTCCGGCTGCCGGTGGAGGTCACCGTCCCCTTGGCGGTAGCCACGACGGGCGAGCCCGCGGGGGCCGAGATGTCCATGCCCTCGTGCGGGAGCGGCCGGTGGTGTATCGGATGCATGCGGGAGGAGGAGAAGCGGCTGGAGATGAAGCCGCGGGCCGGAAGGATGGAAGGAAACGACTCCAGCCAGTCTCGATGCCGGTTCAGCGAATCCGCGGCCTCGGTAAGGCTGGTGCCGAGCAGCTGAACCCGACGCTGGAGCGCCTTCAGATCGAAGGAGGTCGCGAAGGCGTCCTTGGAATACAGCGAGTCGAGGCCCCACAGAGGGTGCGAGCGGGGCGTGGTGGTTCCGGGGCCACCCACACCCGCCTGGAGCACCTCGGCGTCGATGGACTCCAGCCCGGCCAGAGCGCGGGCCTGCGCATTCTGTTCCGACAGGCCTTCGACCGCGCCCTCAAGGCCCGCCAGCTGCTGCCGGATGCCGGTCAGCTCCTCGACCATGGCCTGGTTTTTCGCGGCCAGCTGCCGCGCCTCCATCCGGTGCGCGCCACCGGAGAAGACGAAGAAGGCGACCCCCAGGAGGAGGACCATGACGCCGGCCCCGGAGAGGAGCAGCCGGGGCGAGACTTCGAACTGCCGGTGCCGACCGCCGCCGGACGGCACTACCAGGATCGAAAACCTGGTCTTCAGCTTGGCGCCGAGTGATTTGTTTGGCATGCCTCAGGAGTGATCGAGGGCAGGGAGCGACAAACACAGCAGGGGCTTCAACCTATCCGTGCCGGACGAAGCCAGTCAAGCCGAGGGCAGCCGTACCCGTGGGAAGAGAGGTTTGCCCCGCGTGACGGCTCGTCCCGCCAGTGGAGCGTCGAGCGCACGGTCCAGGGTGGGAACCCGGGCAAGCCCCAAGGTTCCCGCCAGCACGCCCATCTTCGCCGGCATGACCGGCTCCAGCAGTGCGGCGAGCACCGTAAGGCAACGCGCGAGCGAGGCCAGCGTTTCGTCGAGGTCCGGTGCTCTCTCCGGATCCTTCGCCTGGGCCCACGGCTCCCGCTCCTCCACGTATCGGTTCGCGTGCCGCGCGAGATCCATCGCCGCGCCCAGCGCGCGATGCAGGCGAAGGCCGTTCATGAAGTCCCGGTAGCGGCGAAGGGTCTCGTCGGTCTCGGTCGCCAGGCCCTGCCCCGCGGCGTCCGGGAGGGCGCCGTCCCGGTAGCGCGCGATCATCGACGTCACCCGGCTGGCGAGGTTCCCAAGGACGTTGGAGAGCTCGTCGTAGCGGGTGAGGAAGCGCTCGGGCGTGTACGACGCGTCGCTGCCGGTGGGCATCTCGCGCACCAGATACCAGCGCACCGCGTCGACTCCGTGCGTCGCGATCAGGGCGAGGGGGTCCACCACGTTCTGCAGCGACTTGGACATCTTGGTTTCGCCCACGAGCCACCATCCGTGGGCGAGGATATGCCGCGGCAACTCCAGTTCGCACGCCATCAGGATGGTGGGCCAGTACACCGCGTGGGTGGTGAGGATGTCCTTGCCCATGACGTGCAGATCGGCGGGCCACCACGACTCGATGGGGGCGCCGAATCCCTGCTCGTCCGGGGCGGCCTCGGGGTCGATGGCGCCCGATGCGGTCACGTAGTTGATGAGGGCGTCCACCCACACGTAGCAGACGTGTTCAGGGTCGAAGGGGAGGGGAACGCCCCAGCTCACGCGGCTCCGCGGACGGGAGATCGAGAGGTCCTCGAGCGGCTGCTGCAGGAACCCGAGCACTTCGTTCCGCCGCACGGCCGGAATGATCCAGTCGGGGTTGGCCTCGATGTGGGCCACCAGCCGTTCCTGGAAGGCGCTCATGCGGAAGAAGTAGTTGACCTCCTCGATCTGGCGTACGGGCCGGCGGCAGTCCGGACAGGTTTCCCCCGGCCCCAGGTCCTTCTCGGTCCAGTAGCGCTCCTCGTGGATGCAGTACCATCCGAGGTAGCGGTCCTTGTAGATGTGTCCCTTGTCGTGGAGCCGCTGCAGGAAGGCGGTGACGACGGCGATGTGATCCGCCTCGGTAGTGCGGATGAAGCGGTCGAAGGAAATGTCGAGTTCATCCCACGCCTCGCGGAAGCGGCCCGCCATGCGGTCGCACAGCTCGATCGGGGTCAGGCCGCGCCGGGCGGCTTCCTCGGCGATCTTGGGACCGTGTTCGTCGGTGCCGGTGAGGAATCTCGTTTCGGCGCCCGTCTGGCGATGAAAACGGGCCAGCACGTCGGTGAGAATCGTGGTGTAGGCGTGCCCGATGTGGGGCTCGCCCGACGCGTAGTAGATCGGCGTCGTGAGATAGCGTCGTCGGCTCATGTCCGGGTCAGTCTGAGCGTTTCCCCCGGGGAACCCCGGACACCTCTTTCTTGAGTTCCTTCAGCGTCACCTTGCGGCGGGCTCCGTCGCCGGCCAGAAGGGTGACCGTCTCGCTCCAGATGTCCACCGCGACCACCTTCTGCCGCCCCAGCGAAGTGTTCACCGACCTTCCCTCGCGCGGGAACCGCCGACGCGCCCGCACGTACGCGTCGTGCTCGTACTTGAGGCAGCACATGAGACGGCCGCAGCAACCGGAGATCTGCGACGGATTCAGGGAGAGGCGCTGGTCCTTGGCCAGTTGAAGGCTCACCGGACGCAGGGAGGGGAGCCAGGTCGA
Source organism: Gammaproteobacteria bacterium (assembly GCA_028820325.1). Taxonomy (GTDB): domain Bacteria; phylum Gemmatimonadota; class Gemmatimonadetes; order Longimicrobiales; family Gaopeijiaceae; genus BD2-11. Next base: position 23,367 of record JAPPJO010000026.1, read on the forward strand.
GCAGCACAGTTCGCGCCCGCAGCGGCCGACTCCTCCGAGCATCGCGGCTTCGTCGCGCACGCCGATCTGGCGCAACTCGATGCGGGTGCGGAAGGTGCGGGCCAGATCGCGGACCAGGGCCCGGAAGTCGACCCGCCGCTCGGCCGTAAAGTAGATGATCAGCTTCTTGCGGTCGAACTGCCACTCCGCCTCGGTGACCTTCATCTTCAGCCTGTGGGCGGCCACCTTGTCGCGCGCCATCGCGCGCACGCGATCCTCGTCGGTGCGAAGCTGGCTCACGTGCCGGATCTCGTCGGCGAGAGCCTGCCGCAGGACCCTGCGGGACGGTTCCGGCGTTGCGCATCCGCCGGATGAGGAGCACTTGCGTTCGGCGATGGCGCCCAGGGCGGTCACGCGGCCGAGATCGCGGCCGCGCTCGGCCTCCACCATCACCCAGCTACCCGGCTGAAGCGCGCCGGGCTGGCAGGCGAAGTAGTCCTTGCGTGTTCCCTTGAACCGGACTTCCGCGAACTCTGGCATCTACTCTCGAACCCGGGTGGGGTACGTCCTCAGCCGCCGGCTCTCATGCTTCTGCCGCCCTCCGCATCGAGGCGCGGGCCCGTGAGTCCGGATTCCTCGATCGCCTTCCCGGCCCAGTCCCCGATCGCCTCGTACTTGCGCCAGCGCCGTGCCAGCAGTTCGTCGGTGTCGAGCGCGGTCAACTCGGCCAGTTGTCGCCTGAGAGCGACGGACACGCTCCTCGAGGCGGCTTCCCAGTCGGAGTGGGCGCCCCCGACCGGCTCGCCGATGATGTCGTCCGCCACGCCCAGCCTGAGCAGATCGGCCGAGGTCAGGCGCAGCGCCTCGGCGGCCTTCTCGCGGTGGTCCCGCGATCGCCAGAGGATGGCGGCGCACCCTTCCGGGGAGATCACCGAATACACGGCGTGTTCCAGCATGAGGATGCGGTCGGTCACCCCGATGCCGAGCGCGCCGCCGGACATGCCCTCGCCGATGACGACGGAGACGGTCGGAACCCGCAGCGCCGCCATCTCGCGAAGGTTGCGGGCGATGGCCTCGCCGATGCCGCGCTCCTCGGAGCCGAGTCCGGGGTAGGCCCCGGGGGTGTCGATGACGGTCACGACCGGACGCCCGAACTTCTCCGCCATCTTCATCAGGCGCAGCGCCTTGCGGTACCCTTCCGGATGAGGCATGCCGAAGTTGCGCCGCAGGTTCTCCTTCATGGCCCGGCCCTTCTGCTGGCCGATGACCATGAGGGACTGTCCGTCCAGGCACGCCCAGCCCGCCACGATGGCCTGGTCGTCCCGATAGCTCCGATCGCCGTGGAGTTCGATCCAGTCGGTGAAGATGCGCTCCACATAGTCCAGCATGTACGGGCGGTTGGGATGACGCGCCACCTGCACGCGCTCCATGGGGGCGAGGTTCCGGTAGGTCTCTTCGGTCATGGCCGCGAGACGGCTGCGAAGGACCTCGATTTCGCGCACCACGTCGATGCCCTTCTCGTCCGCCAGCGCGCGCAGGCCGTCGATCTGCCGCTGCAGTTCGGCGATGTCGCGCTCAAACCTGAGATGTGTGGTCCCGGCCAAGAGCCGTCTCCATTCATTTCATGTTGGGTTTCTGGTGGGTAGGCGGAAACTGCCATGGTCGCGCATCGGGGCCGCGAATACAAGTGTTTACAGCTTCGATCCCGATGGGGGCCCGTCAGTTGCCGCCCGTCTGCATGAGCAGATAGTCGTCCGGGTCGAGGGTCGTGGTGGAAGGCGCGGCCTCGAGCGGGATGCGGAACGTCTGTTCCCTCCCGGTGACCTCGACGCGGCTGCGTTCAGCGTTGCCGCCCACCTCGAACTCGATGTCCAGTGGCAGCCGGAAAGCGGGCCAGTCGGCCTGTTGCGTCTGCCGGATGGTGACCACCGCCTCGCCGGCATCCGCATCCCATGCGGTTTCGGAGGTGACCACCGGATAACCGGGCCGGTAGAGCCACTGCTCGAAGAACCAGCCCAGGTCGGAGCCGGACGCCTCCTCCATGACGGCGCGGAAGTCGGAGGTGCTCGCCACGCCGTCGCGGAAGCGCGCGTAGTAGTTGCGGATGCCGGCGAAGAACGTCTCGTCGCCCAGCATGCCGCGCAGCATGTGCAGCACCCATCCGCCCTTCGGATAGTTGTTGGCGTTGAGCAGGTTGAAGAGGTTCGTCTCCTCGCGCTCGACCACGGGACGGTTGACGTCGCTCGAGGCGAGCACGCGCTGCCGGCTCCCTTCCATCCTTCCGCGGAAGTCCCCGGGTCCGTCGGCTTCCTCGAAGAAAAGCGCCCCGAAGTAGGTGGCGAAGCCCTCGGAGAGCCACAGGTCGTACCACTCCGACTCCGTGACGCTGTCGCCGAACCACTGGTGCGCGATCTCGTGGGAGACCGTGCCCTCCATGTTGCGGCCCTGGGCGATGCCCTGCTCGGTGTAGAAGATGGCCGAGGAGTTCTCCATGCCGCCGAAGCGGGTGGCGCTCTGCACGTTGGCCAGCTTCTCGTAGGGGTAGGGGCCGATAAGATCGGTGAAGAAGTCGACCATCTCTGCCGCGCGCCCGAAGATGCGGGCGCCGTTGTCGACGTCCTGGGGATAGACCCAGTAGGTCACGCGGGTGCAGCCGTCGCTGCGCGGTGAAACCGGGGAGTCGTCGCAGGCGGCGAGCCCCACCTGGCGCACGGCGAGGTCGGCGCCGCCCACGACCATGGTGTAGCTGGGGATGGGCACCGAGGTGGTCCAGCGCCAGGTGCGGCGGCCTTCCGCGCCACCCAGGGCGTCGTCGTCGGTTGGGGCGGGCGGCGCCGCGATGGTGCCGTTGGCGATGACCTGCCAGGCGGCGGGCGCGTGGATGGTGTAATCCACCGTCGCCTTGTCGCTCGGGTGGTCGACCGACGGGAACCAGAAGCGTGCCCGGTTGGGCCAGTTGTCGGCGAAGGCCGCCGGGTCGCCGTGCACGTTGTCGCGCAGGATCAGGCCGTCGTCGGGGGTGCCGCCGTAAGCCACGGCCACCTCCACCGGGCCGGCCGCGTTCGGGGGTGCGAAGATGCGCAGCTTGCCGTCGGCGTACTCGAACGGGGTGCGGACGCCGTCGACCTCGATGGCATGAATGGCGAGGCCCACCAGGTCGAACTCCATCGGCGTCTCGGGGTCGGCGGGGGGCGCGACCAGAATGCGCGCGCGGCCGTCGAAGTCGCTCCGGTCCAGGTGGAGCGACAACTCCAGGTCGTAGTGGAGGACGTCGAAGGCGCCCGTGTACTCGCCGGGGAGGGGGGCTCGCCCGGCCTCCACGGGATCTGGCTCGGAGATGCTCATCACGGCCCCGGGCTGGAGGGGAACGTCCGGGGCGAGCTCGGGGGCCGGGGTGCCGGCCGAGGGCGGGGTGGCGGGGGCGCAGGCCACGAAGCCGAGGCCCAGCGCGAAGAGCGTAATCGAGGTGCCGGCGAGCCGTCTGGAATACACGCTGATGTCCTCCGGGGCGGCGAGGAAACCGATGACCGCCGCGTGATTTGCGGGCATGATCCGTAGCGGTCCAATATTCACGGTGTCGCTGTCCGTCGCCAACCGCAGCGCATTCGGCCGCTTGCCGTGCCCTCGCGCCGCAGCTTCGCCGGATGCGTCTGTTGCCCCGCCATCCTCCGAAAGGATCCGCCGACATGGTCCGCTCCTGCCGCTCCACCCGTCGTCTGCCGAAGCTCACTACCGCGTTGTTGCTCTCGCTGGCGACGTTTGCGGGGCACCTGGCGGTCCCGGCCCTCGCGACGCCCGCCCCGGCCGCGGCCCGGGCGCAGGAACTTCCGCGCGTCGCACCCGCCGAGGCCGGGTTCGCGCCCGGCCGCCTGGAGCGCGTCGGCGCAATGCTCGACGACTACGTCGCTGACGGCCGCCTCCCGGGCGCGGTCGTTGCCGTTCTCCGCGACGGCGCCGTGGTCTACGAGCACGCCACCGGGTTCGCCGACCTGGAGGCGCGCACGCCGCTGGCAACGGATGCGATCTTCCGCATCGCCTCACAGACCAAGGCCATCGTGAGCGTGGCCGTGATGATGCTGCAGGAGGACGGCGCGCTGCTGATCTCCGATCCGGTCGGGAGGCACCTGCCGGCCTTCGCGGAGACCACCGTGGCCGAACCGCTGCCGGACGGCGGTTACGACGTGGTGGCGGCCCGGCGGCCGATCACGGTTCGCGACCTGCTCACCCACACGGCGGGGATCGCGTACGGCATGGGCGGGCCGGGAGCGGACCGCTGGAGGGAGGCGGAGATCACCGGGTGGTATTTCGCCCACCGCGACGAACCCGTGCGCGCGACGGTCGACCGCATGGGGTCTCTGCCCTTCCAGGCCCAGCCCGGGGAGCGCTTCGTCTACGGCTACAACACCGACATCCTCGGGGCGCTGGTCGAGGCGGTCTCGGGACAGACCCTCGAGGCCTTCCTGCACTCGCGCATCTTCGAACCCCTGGACATGCGCGACACCCACTTCTACCTGCCGCCGGAGAAGCGGGACCGGCTTGCCACGGTCTACAACCGCAGGACTCCGGGGGCGCTGGTGCGGGCCCGTGACGGCGAGGGCATGGACGCACAGGGGCAGTACGTCGACGGGCCGCGGACGAGCTTCTCGGGCGGAGCCGGGCTGCTCTCCACCGCCCGCGACTACGCCCGCTTTCTGCAGATGATGCTCGACGGCGGCACCCTCGGCGACGCGCGCATCCTGTCTCCCGCGAGCGTGGCGCTGATGACCAGCAACCACGTGGGCGACCTCTTCGCGCCGGGAATGGGATTCGGGCTGGGCTTCAGCGTGCGTCTCGACCTCGGGGAGGCCGGTGAGCCGGGCTCGCTCGGGGACTACGGCTGGGGCGGCGCCTACCACACCACCTACTGGGTGGACCCGCTGGAGCGGCTGGTGATGGTCTACTTCACCCAGGTCATTCCCGCCGCCGGCCTGGACGACCACCGGAAGCTGCGGGTGCTGGTGTACGGGGCGCTCCACTAGCCTCGGCTTGCCGCCGGTAGTGCAGCATGCGCGCCGCGTGCGCGAAACCGTAGAAGTACTTTCGCAAGCCTTCCGCCGACCCGGGGGGCACGTCGGGATCGAAGAAAAGGCGGCAGAATTCCTCTCGCGCCCTGAGAATCTCCTGACAGCGGTGACCGTGCCAGCGCGGGTCGCTGGCGGTCAGGTCGAAGAGCTCCAGCGCTCGCTCAAGGGCACCTTCGAACCGGCTCCGCTTGCCAGCCTTGTGGAACCGGATGGCGCGCTCCACCTCGCTCCCCACGTTCCCGAGCTGTTCTACGAGTTCCAGGCGGTTCCAGGCACCCGCGGCGGCCCTTTTGTGGAGCGTTCGGGTCATGTCCGGCAGATCACTCTGCTCTCCGCGGGAGATGGGGGTCGAGACCACCCGTCCGGTAGTCAACTCATCGATTCCTGGTTGCCGGGGTAGCCGGTGCCCGCCTGGTGTTCCGGATGCGGCGAAGCATGGAACATAAGTCAATCGCCGGTGACCGCGCGCGACGATGACTCCGGTTGCCTCGCCTGCCGGTGGTGCAAACCTTTGGGCCATTCCACCCCTCGGGCCTGCGGTATTCTCTTCCACCCGACCCCTGCGAGCGCGATCATGTCCCAAGGTACTCGGAGAACCACCATGGCTGCGGCCTTCGTGGCTGCCTGCCTGACCCTTGCTGCTCCGCCCGCGGTCCACGCCCAGGAGCAACCCCCCGGCGCTCCCGACTCCCTCGCCACCGAATCCCTCCCGCTGGAGCCGACCCGCGAGGTCCGCTTCCGCACCGAGGAGGGCTCGTGGATGTCGGTCGACGTGAGCCCGGACGGCAACACGCTCGTCCTCGACCTGCTCGGCGACCTCTACACCCTTCCCATCGAGGGCGGGACGGCAACGCCGCTCCTGACGGGCCCCGCGTTCGAGAGTCAGCCGCGCTTCAGCCCGGACGGCACCGAGATCGTGTTCGTCTCGGACCGGAGCGGGGGACAGAACCTGTGGGTGCTCGCAGCGGACGGCTCCGACACCACGCAGATCACGCGCGGCAACGACAACCTGTACACGTCGCCCGAGTGGTCGCCGGACGGGGACTACCTGGTGGCGTCGCGCACCTTCAGCCCGCTGGGCGGGGCCGCCAAGCCGTGGCTCTTCCACCGCGACGGCGGGAGCGGGATCGCCCTGATCGACGAGCCCGAGCAGCTCAAGGCCATCGGTGCCGCCTTCGACCCTGGCGGGCGCTACATCTACCTGGCGCAGGGGACGCGCGACTGGACCTATGACGCGGCCTTCCCCAAGTACCAGCTCATCCGCTACGACCGCGAGACGGGGCGGCAGGCCACGGTGACCGGACGTTACGGGTCTGGGTTCCGGCCCGCCGTGTCCCCGGACGGCGGCACCCTGGTGTACGGTTCCCGGCACGAGGATGCTACCGGGCTGCGCGCCCGCGATCTGGCCACAGGCGACGAGCGCTGGCTGGTCTACCCGGTGCAGCGCGACGACATGGAGAGCCGCGCGACCCTCGACCTGCTTCCGGGCTACGCCTTCACGCCCGACGCCTCGTCGCTCGTCGCCTCCTATGGCGGGCGGCTCTGGCGGGTGCCGCTGGACGGGAGCGAGCCCGCCGCGATCCCCTTCACGGCCGATGTGGTGGTCCACGCGGGGCCCCGCCTGGACTTCGACTACCCGGTCGAGGACACGCCAACCTTCCGCGTGCGCCAGATCCGCGACGTGGTGCTCTCGCCGGACGGAAGCGAGGTGGCCTTCACCGCGCTGGGGCGGCTGTATGTCATGGACGCGGATGGGGGCGCGCCGCGGCGCATCGGGGCGGACATCGAAGGCGCCCTGTTCCACCCGGCCTGGTCGCGCGACGGCGAGACCATCGCGGCGGTAAGCTGGCTGGAGCCCGGCGGCGGGCACCTGTGGACGGTGCCGGCCGATGACGGCGACGCCCGCCGGCTCTCGCAGGCGCCGCACTACGTGCAAGCCCCCGCGTGGTCGCCCGACGGCAACCGGGTCGTGGTCCTGCGGGCCGCGGTGCGCAGCCGCCTGCCCGGAGCGGGGGGCGGCAGCCAGACCGACGTCGTCTGGTACGGGTCCAGCGCGACCGGCGCACCCACCGTCGTGGCCGAAGCCCTGGGCCGCTCGCAGCCGCACTTCCGCGCCGACCAGCCCGACCGCATCTACATGCATGCGGGCGCGCGCGGGCTGGTTTCCCTGCGCTGGGACGGCACCGACGAGAAGGAGCACCTCAAGGTGACCGGTTTTTCGGCCAACCGGGGCGGCCCGCCCGCCAACGCGTCCTCGATCCGCATGTCCCCAGCCGGGGGCCGCGCGCTGGCCAGGGTGGGCAACGACCTCTATCTGTTAACCGTGCCGCAGGTGGGCGGCGAGGCGCCGACGATATCGGTCCGCAATCCCTCTGGCGCGCCCGTGCCCGTCACCCGGATCACCGACTTCGGTGGCGAGTTTCCGTCGTGGAGCAGCGACGGCCAGATCGTCGCCTGGGCGCTGGGGAACGCGTATTTCCGATACGACCCGGCAGCGGCGGAGGCGTTCGCGGACAGCGTGGAGGCGGCCGGCGACGACCCTGAGACGGAGGAACCCGCCGGCGATCCGGTCGAAGGCGGTGCGGAGGCGGCCGCCTCCGCCGCCCGCTACCAGCCCGTCGAAGTGCGCGTCGCCCTCGACGCGCCCCGCGATCTTCCGACGGGACGACTGCTGCTCAGCGGCGCCCGCCTGATCACCATGCGGGGCGACGAAGTCATCGAGCGGGGCGACATCCTGGTCGATGGCAACCGCATCGTCGCGCTCGGCCCGGCCGGGTCGCTGGACGTCCCCGAAGGCACCGAGGTCCGCGACGTCACGGGCATGACCATCACACCCGGCTTCGTGGACACCCACGCCCACCTCCGTCCGCCGGCCGGCGTCCACACCACGCAGCCGTGGGGCTACCTCGCCAACCTGGCCTTCGGCGTCACCACCACGCGCGACCCGCAGACCGGCGTCTCGGACGTCCTCACCTACGCCGACCGGGTGCGCTCGGGCGACATCCTGGGGCCGCGCATCTACTCCACCGGGCCGGGGGTCTTCGGCAACTACCAGGCACGCGAAGGGATCCGCGACCTCGACCACGCGCGCGACATCCTCAAGCGGTACTCGGAGTACTACGACACCAAGACGTTCAAGATGTACCTCGCGGGCAACCGCCAGCAGCGGCAGTGGCTGGTCATGGCCGCGCGCGAACTGGAGCTCATGCCCACGACCGAGGCCGGCCTGGACTTCCAGCTCGACCTCACGCACGCCATCGACGGCTACCCCGGCATCGAGCACAACCTGCCCGTCTATCCCCTCTATCGGGATGTCGTGCGGCTCTTTTCCGAGACGAAGGTCGTGAACACCCCGACGCTCATCGTCTCCTTCGGCGGTCCGATGGGCGAGATCTACTGGTTCACGCGTGGAGACGTCCACGACAACGAGCGCCTGGCCCGCTTCACCCCGCACGAGACCCTCGATGCGCGCACGCGCCGCCGTGCCGGGGCCGCGGGGGCCGTGGCCTGGGCCATGGACGAGGAATACGTCTTCGAGGACCACGCCCGCTTCCTCGCCGATGTCGTGGCCGACGGCGGCTTCGCGGGGGTGGGGAGCCACGGCCAGTTGCAGGGCCTGGGCTTCCACTGGGAGCTCTGGATGGTGGGTTCAGGCGGAATGTCGAACCACGACGCCCTCCGGTCCGCGACCATCTTTGGCGCCCATGGCATAGGGCTCGAGAGGGAGCTCGGGTCGCTCGAGCCCGGAAAGCTGGCCGACCTGGCGATCCTTTCGCGCAACCCGCTCGACGACCTGCGCAACTCCGTATCGGTCGAGCAGGTGATGATCAACGGGCGGCTCTTCGAGGCCGAGACCCTGGACGAGGTCTGGCCGCGTCAGCGCCCGCTGGGCTATCGGGGCTTCGTGGAGGATGAGCCGGGCGGTGGCGAGCGATGACTGCCGGCCGTAGCGCGCGGGGGAGCGCCGACAATGTCCCTCATCACCCGTCGGGCATCCGGACCGGCACGGGCTGGCGCCCGCTTCGCCGAAAGATCCGGAAATCACTGTCCAGCGTAAGGACCACGCTTCCCGGGTGTTGCTGCGACATGCGGACGATGCATGCATCCGCCAGCGACATCGGGACATCGTGGTACTTCTTCATCATGCGCCGGACCGTACCGGCTTCATCGCCCAGCCGAAACGACGCGTCGAGGACGCCGCGCTCGATCAGCGACACCACCGCCCCCTGCGCTCCGGTGGCGAGACGGTGCGCGAGAAAACAGGCCTCGGCGATGACTGCTTCACAGGTCAGGAACGGAGGGCTTGCCCGGGCCCACTGCTCGCGGGCCCAGCGGTGATACCTGTCCCGGGGATTCAGGAACGCGATCAATGGGCCCGTATCGAGGATGACCTCCGGTTTCAACGACCGAACCCGCGCATGTAGTCCGGGTTCACCGACAGGTCTTCCGGCCCGGGGAAGGCGCCAGCGAGGTCTGCTGCTTGAGACAGGGCCGATTCATGTTGCGTGGACCTCTCCGAGCGCAGAAACGCCTCGAGGATCTCGCGAATCAGCGCGGATCTGCTGACGCCACGGCGACGCGCGGCCTCGGTGACCTCCCGGGCCAGTTGCCTCGGCATCTTCAACGATATGGGCGTCATCCGCAGTGGATCTCCCTGCAAGGTCTAACGATCATGGGGAATAACGTAGTACCGTCGACAGTATTACTCAGTGGCGTCCGGGGTCAACCCGGGTTCTGCAATGGCTCGGGGCGTAGAGCGCCTCACTCCCGCTCCGGCTCGGGCAGCCGGGCCCACACCATCCATCCCATGCACAGCACCGCGACCGCCCCGATGACGGTGTTGCCGCCGAATCCCAGGTTCGCATAGGAGTACCCCGCCAACATCGCGCCCAGCGCGAATCCCACCTGCCCGAGCGCGACCGTCAGGCTCATGAGAGAACCGCGCCGGTTGGCGGGCACGAGCGCCGTCAGGAGTGCCGAGTACGGGCTCGTGCGCATCGCGATCAGCATCATCATCAAGGCGTAGAGCGGATAGGCGACCCAGAGGCTGGTGATGAGCGGCACCGTCGCGAGCATGACCACCGAGAGGCCCAGGCAGGAGGAGATCACCATCACTTTGCGGCCCACCCGATCCGACAGTCTCCCGGCCTGGGGGCCCGCGATGACGTTGGCCACTCCGGCCACCAGGAACAGCGATGCGATCTGTTCGGCGGTGGCGTCGTGGAAGGCTTCCAGCCAGGTGGGGAAGTAGACCACGAAAAGCGCGACGCCGAGCGACACGGTGAAGAAGGCGAGCGCGGCAAAGGCGATCTCCGGGCGGCGCAGCATGACGGCGTAGCCCGCGATCGCGCGGTTGACCGTCAACCGCGAGCGCCGGCGCTTCACGGGGGGCTGCGGCAGCCGCGTGTACACCAGCAGGAAGGTCAGCGCCATCATGACGCCGAAGAAGTAGAAGGGGCTGCGGAAGCCGAATTCACCCGCCAGCAGGACGCCCACGGGGATGCCGATGATGAGGCCGACGGCCGACCCGCTCATGACCCAGCCGGTCGCCCATCCGCGCCGCCTGTAGGGGAAATAGTCGCCGACGTAGGAGACGGCCGCGCCGGAGAGCACGCCGCCCGCGGCGCCCGCGAGCACGCGCACCACGAGGAACTCCGGAAAGGAATCCACGAAGGTGTGCAGGGCCAGAGCGCAGGTCATCGCCCCCGCTCCCAGCAGCAGGATGCGGCGCCGGCCGATGCGGTCGGAGATCGGGCCGGAGATCACGGCCATGATCCCCACCATCAGGCTGTAGACCGTGACCAGGGTGCCCAGAAGAGCATCGGCGATGCCCAGCTCTTCGCGGATCAGGGGCAGGATCGGGGCGATCACCATGGTCTGACTGCTCGCCGAGAACACGAGCAGCCAGAGGGCGAAGACGACGAGGTAGGGGTGGGCCGGTGCGGTATGCTCCTTCACGAGCGGCGTCCGGGTTGTCCCGCGCAGCGCATCCCGGACCTCTTCGGCCGCTCCTGCCGGAGGAGAGCCGCCGTCAGTTGCCCGGCGGTGCCGCCGCCCCTCCGTCCGGGCTGCGCGGGTCGGGGGCGCCGACGAACTCGCCGGTCTCCGGATCGACTCCGATCGAGCTGGCCCGCCCCTGGCTGCCCCTCACCTGGACCTCGTGGCCCATCGCCTCCAGCGCCGCGAGGTCCCCGTCCGAAATGCCGCCTTCCTCGATGCGCACGTTGTTCGGGAGCCACTGGTGATGGATCCGGGGCGCGGCCACCGCCTCCTCGATGGTCATCCCGTGATCGACGATGTTGAGCACCAGTTGCATCACGGTATTGATGATGGTGCGCCCGCCCGGAGTGCCGATGACCGCCACCAACTCGCCGTCACGCGACAGCACCGACGGGCTCATGCTCGAGAGCATGCGCTGCTCGGGCCGGGCCAGGTTGGCCTCGGTGCCGATCAGTCCGCGGTCGTTGGTGAGGCCCGGCTTGCCGTTGAAGTCGCCCATCTCGTTGTTGAGGAGGAAGCCCGCTCCGGGCACGGTGATCTTCGAGCCGTAGCCCTGTTCCAGCGTGTAGGTGACCGAGACCGCCATCCCGTCGCGGTCCACCACCGAATAGTGGGTGGTCTCGGTGCTCTCCTCCGCCATGACCAGCTGGGACGGCTCGGAGTGGCCGGCCTGGTCGGCGTGGATCCTGTCCCGCAGCTCGTCCGCGTAGTCCTTGCTGGTGAGCCGCTCCAGCGGCACGTCGACGAAATCGGTGTCGGCCAGATGCTGGGCCCGGTCGCGGTAGGCGAGGCGCATCGCCTCGGTGAGATGATGGACGTAGGCCGCGCTATTGTGCCCCAGCGCCGCCAGCTCGAAGCCTTCCAGGATGTTGAGCATCTGGACGATGGCGGTGCCGCCGCTCGAGGGGGGCGGCATCGAGACGAGGTCGTAACCGCGGTAGGTCCCGTGGATGGGAGTTCGCTCCTGCGCCTGGTAGCGGGCCAGGTCCTCCTCCGTGATCATGCCGCCGCCGCGCACCATCTCCTCGGCCAGGAGGCGCGCGGTCTCGCCGCTGTAGAAGCCGTCGTGGCCCTGGTCGCGGATGCGCGCCAGCGTGCGCGCCAGATCCGGCTGCCGGAAGAGCTCTCCCTCCTCGTAGGGAACGCCGTCCTTCGAGAACTGCGCGACGCTTGCGGGATAAGGCTCCATGCGCGGGAGGACGTTGGCCAGTGAACGCGCCAGCGCAGGGCTGAGGGTGAAGCCGTCGCCGGCCAGCCCGACCGCGGGCTCCACGAGATCCGCCCAGGGCGTTCCGCTGCCGTAACGCTCGTGGGCGAGGGCGAAGCCTGCCACCGTGCCCGGAACGCCGACGGCCAGGTAGCTGCCGTGGTGGATCTCGAAGGAGTACTCGCCGTCCTCGTCGGTGAACATCTCCGGATGTGCGGCGAGCGGCGCCTTCTCGCGGAAGTCGATGGCCGTTGCGGCGCCGTCGGGGCTGCGGATGACCATGAAGCCCCCGCCCCCGATGTTCCCCGCGGTCGGGTGGACCACCGCCAGGGCGAGGCCGGTGGCGATGGCGGCGTCCACCGCGTTCCCTCCGCTGGCCAGCACCTCGGCGCCCACCTCGCTGGCGATCAGGTTGGCGGACGACACCATCCCGTGCTGTGAGCGCAGGCCGAGGGTCGGGGGGACGCCATCCTCCGCCCGGGGGGGCACTTCGCCTCCCTGGCAGGCGGTCACGGCAACGAGCAGCGGGACGATCCAGCGCGACGTCGAATTCATCATCCGGTTCTCCAGTCTCGATTCGGATTTCGAACCCGGAATATGAACGGGTGCGCCGCCGAATCACCAGACCCGGCGCGCGAATCCCGGAACCAGCCGCGCCGGGCGCTGGTACTGATGGCGCGGGCGCGGCTCCATGGCAGCCAGCCCATGCCGCTCCGCCTCCAACCCCTCACGAGACCGCGGACGGAAGGGCCGGCCCGAGATGACACCGTGGGTACGAAGACTGATCACCGCCAACGTGGTGGTCTTTCTGCTTTTTGCGGTCGCGGGGCCGCGATCCGACGGCTTCTGGGCGCTCACCCTGGTGCCGCAGCTGGCCTATCTGCGGCCGTGGACGCTTCTCACCTACATGTTCCTCCATGCGGGCTTCTGGCATCTCGCCCTCAACATGCTGGGGCTCTACTTCTTCGGTCCCCGGCTGGAGCTGCGCATGGGGTCCGCGCACTTCCTCAGGCTCTACCTGTTCGGCGGTCTTGGAGGCGCGCTCTTCTCGTTCCTGCCTCCCATGGCGCCGGTCGTGGGGGCCTCGGGTGCGGTGTTCGCGGTCCTGCTGGGTTTCGCCCGCTACTGGCCCCGGGAGCCGGTCTACATCTGGGGCATCCTGCCGATTCGTGCGCGATGGCTGATCCTGTTTCTTGCGGGCTTCAGCCTCTTCGCGGGCATCACTCAGGTAGACGATGGCGTGGCGCACTTCGCGCACCTGGGCGGCTTCGCCGGCGCGCTGGTCTACCTCTGGGCCCGGCAACGCCGCCGGCGGATGGTGCGGCGGCGCATGCAGGGAGTGGTCAAGGCCCGGCCCGAAGCGGAGATGCGGCGCAAGTGGGACCTCATCCCCGTGGACGAGCTGCACGAACTCAACCGCGCCGAGGTCGTCGCGCTGCTCCGCAAGGTGCAGGCGTTCGGCGTCCGCAGCCTCACGGTGGACGAGCGCGCGTTTCTGGACCGCATGGCGCCCTGACGCCTCCATCCTTGCCCGGAGTTCCCATGAGCAAGCTGTCCGCGTTTGTTCCGCTCACGCGATCGGTGTTCCTGCTGGGTGTTCTGATCGTCGCCTGCGAACCGGGCCCCGCCGAGTACGCGGATCTGGTGCTGACGGGCGGCAAGGTCGTGACCGTCGACGACGCGCGGCCGGAAGCGGAGGCGCTCGCGGTGACGGGGTACACCATCACGGCCGTGGGGACGAACGAGGAGATCGCCGGCCACGTCGGGCCCTCGACCGAGGTCGTCGAACTCGACGGCCGGCTGGTGATCCCCGGCTTTATCGAGGGTCACGGCCACTACATGAGCCTGGGCCGCTCGAAGATGATCCTCGACCTCACCACCGCTACCAGCTGGGACGACATCGTGCAGATGGTGGGGGAAGCGTCCAGCCGGGCGGCTCCGGGCGAGTGGGTGACCGGGCGCGGCTGGCACCAGGAGAAGTGGACCTCGACGCCTGAGCCCAATGTCGACGGCGTGCCGCTGCACACCGAGCTTTCGGCTGCGAGCCCGGAGAACCCGGTCAGTCTGGGGCACGCCAGCGGCCACGCCTCCTTCGCCAACGCCCTGGCGATGCAGCTCGCCGGGATCGACGACAACACTCCCGACCCGATGGGCGGCACCATCGTGCGGGACGCCTCGGGCGCCGCCACCGGCCTGATGCGCGAGACCGCCCAGCTCCTGGTGAGCGAAGCCGTCGCACGCTCCGGTGAGGGACGCTCCGCCGAGGACGTGGACGCCGAGTTCGTGCGCGCGGTCGAGCTGGCCGGTGCGGAGGCCCTGGCCTACGGGGTGACCAGCTTCCAGGACGCGGGCAGCGACTTCGGCACCATCGACCGGTTGCGCGCGCTGGCGGCGGAGGGCGCGCTCCCGGTGCGCCTCTACGTGATGGTGCGCCGCGAGTCCAACGAGGTCATGAACGAGAAGCTCCCGGCCTACCGCATCATCCCCGAGGGCAACGACTTCCTGGCGGTGCGCTCCATCAAGCGCCAGATCGACGGGGCGCTGGGGTCGCACGGGGCGTGGCTGCTCGAGAACTACATCGACATCGACAACCCGGGGCTGGTGCTCGAGACCGTGGAAGACATCACCGGCACCGCCGAGGTCGCCATCCGGCACGGCTACCAGGTCAACACCCACGCCATCGGCGACCGCGCCAACCGGGAGGTGCTCGACCTCTACGAGAAGGTGTTCGCAGCCAATCCCGACCGGACCGACCTGCGCTGGCGCATCGAGCACGCCCAGCATCTCAACCCGGCCGACGTCGGGCGTTTCGCTGAACTGGATATCATCGCCTCGATGCAGGGCGTCCATGCCACCTCCGACGGACCCTGGCTGGCGGACCGCCTGGGGCGGGAGCGGATGATCCAGACATCCTACGTGTGGCGGGACATCCTGGATGCCGGGGTCATGATCGCGAACGGCACCGACGTGCCCGTGGAGCATATTTCGCCGATCGCGAGCTTCTACTCATCGGTGAGCCGGCGCATGAACAACGGCCAGGTCCTCTCCGGCGAGCATCGCATGACACGCGAAGAGGCGCTCGAGAGCTACACCATCAACAACGCCTACGCCGCCTTCGAGGAGCACCTGAAGGGCTCGCTCACCCCCGGCAAGCTGGCCGACATCGTCGTCCTCTCGCAGGACATCATGACGATCCCCGAGGACGACATTCCCGCCACCGAGGTCGTGTACACGATCGTCGGCGGCGAGGTGAGGTACTCGGGCCCGGAGGGCTGAGGCGAACCGAGTCAGGTCCCCGGCGCTGCCTCCTCCCCCCGGCTGCGGTAGATGGCACGCGCCTCGTCGAACTGGGCGTACACGTGCGCCTTCTCGGCGTCCGAACGCCAGCCGGGCCACTCCTCCGCCATCTCCTGCAGCCTGTCGATCCAGCGGAGCGCGTAGTCGGCCGCGCTCCGGCTGCGAATGGGCGCGCCGGCGACCGTAAGCCACACCGGGTTGGTGAGCGCGAGCGGGTAGGAGGTGTCCAGCGGTGCGCGGTCCTCCCTGTCTCCACGGACGCGCACGTGGATCCAGCCGCTGCGCTCCACCTGCACGGTGCGCTCGACATCGAGTGACAACCGGTCGCCCTCGAACGGTATCTCCTCCACGACCTCTCCGTTCATCACGATGACCGCCGTGCGCATGGGCACGACGCCCCAGGCGCGGACCCGAACCGTCACCTCGCCGCCGGAGGCCATCTCCAGGTCCTCCCCCGGAATGCGTCCGTCGACCGTGACGTCCAGGAGCGGGCCGCTGGAGACGAAGGAGTTGCCGGCGCGCATGCCCTCGAACCAGCCCTCCATCGACAACTCGCCGTCCGGCGTGCGGATGTAGGTGCGCATCGAGCCCACCAGCGGGGTCGCGTGCAGGTTGGAGATGGAGTCCTCGCCACCCACCACGTAGGAGCGCAAATCGTTGCTCCAGACCGCGTAGACGGGCGGATAGCCGTCCTGTGGGGTGGACCACTCGACGCCGTCGGTGGTCTCGAGCGCCGCGTCCACGATGAAGCCCTTGGCGCCTCCCAGGTTTCCCTCGAGCGGGTCGCCGCTGTAGCCGGAATGCACGTAGGCGGTGGTCGCGCCCTGCGCCTTGGCCTTCCTGAACATGTCGGTGTTGGAGGGATAGAGGCTCTCGATCGCGGTCTGCTCGTACCCGGTCACATACGGGGAGATGAGGTGGTCGGTCATCCCGAACATGAAGACGTGCCCATAGAAGGGCGGGCGGTACTCCTGGCCCACCACCAGCACCATGTCCGGACGGGAGAGCGGGTGGGCGCCGCCGCCGGGCACGAAGAACTGGTGGTCGAGAATTCGGTTGTCCTTGTTGGCGATCTGTTCGGCCACCACGTCCTGGTCCTCGGCCTCCGACATCATCATGAGGTTCTCGAGAGTGTTGTGGAGGTTGCCGGCGTAGTTCATGTGCACGTGGGTCGAGCCGGAGTACCAGCCTTCGTCGCTCAGGTCCGATATTTCGTCGAGTTGGACGGTCATGCCGACTTCTTCGCCGGCGACGATTTCCACGTCGAACTCGCGGGGGGTGTGCTCGAAGCCGCGGACGACGGTCATTCGGGCGGTGCCGGGGGGCAGTTCGATCTCGAACGTTCCGATGTGATGGAAGATGTGGTCGCGCGCGCGGCTGATCCGCGAGTAGGCGTCGGGCGGGGTGTAATGCTTGCCGTCGGAAGCGGTGAGGTGGATGCGCGTGCCGACCGGTTCCCCGTCGGTGTCCATCGTGGTCACCGTGAGCGTGCCCATGGGCTCCTTCCAGCGGCGCTCCGTGATGTTGACCGTGCGCAGCGCGCCGCCGTAGGTCTCGAGCAGCGCAAGCTGGGGAAGCCCGCCCTCGTTGGTGATGAAGGCGATCCACTCGCCGTCCGGCGACCAGCGCGGGTGGAAGGCATCGTGCTCGAAGAAGGTGAGCTTGTAGGGCTCGCCTCCTGCCGTGGGCTGGACGTACAGGTTGTTGAACTGGTCGGCGGCGCCGGCCGTGGACGAGTACACGAAGCGGCGCCCGTCGATGGAGACGTCCGGCTGGGTGCGGTAGAGGGTTTGCTCCTCCAGCACGGCTACGCGGCTGTCGATGCCGTTCGCGCCCGCGGGGATCCGGTAGACGTTGCCGCTCCCCAGGGGTACGTCGCGGTTGGAGACGATGAGCAGCTCCTCGCCCGAGGGCAGCCAAGAGGGCGAGATGTGCATGTCCCACGCGCCGAAGTAGAGGCGGCTGCGCCCGAAGGTGTTGTCGTAGGTGACCGCGATCTCGTCGCCTGCCCACTGCCCGTCGGCGATCTCGCGGATGTAGATGTTGAAGAAGCCGCTGGGAGCGGTGGAGACGTAGGCAAGGCGGGTGCCGTCGGGCGAAAAGCGCGGGTCGACGTAGATCTCGGCGTCGTCGGTGAGGCGGTGGACCTCCCCGTTGCTCGTGTCCAGCACCTCCAGCTGGATGGGCCCGCTGCCCGCGTCGGCGGTGTAGACCAGCCAGCGGCCGTCGGGCGACCAGTTCGGGGAGGAGAGGTAGTCGTCCGAGCGCACCAGCTCGGTCGCGGCTCCGGTCGCGGGGTCGACGCTCCAGATGGATCCGCTCATTCCCACCGCGATGCTCTGGCCGTCGGGCGCCCAGGCGGGATACCACGGGGTGGAGCTGGGGGCGGGCGGGAAGTAGTAGTTCTGCATGTAGTTGCCGCCGTGCGCCGACGCCGCGTACGGGCGCCCGGAAGCCGGGTCGGGTCGCGCGGGCGGGGCTTCTCCTGCGGACGATCCGCCGCCGGAGTCGCACGCCGTGGTCACGGCCGCTACGAGGAGAGAGCCGAGAATCACCGTCGCGGCTCTGCTGGGGCGGAGGGATCGGGGGTGGCGGCGGGCAAGCAGTTGGACCGCGGGCATCGGGGGTCTCCCTGGCTGTTCGGTGGCGGTGCGAGTCGTGCCGGCCGCCGGCGGGCTGGCGGCCCATCGATTCTACGGCAGTCTAGGCCGTGGGCGCGTTCCGGGCTACCGGCCCGGCGTCGGCGGCCCGACCACCGGAGCCCCTCGCGAGCCCGCCACGTCGGCGCGGCCTTTCCGTCGTCACGGTTGCGGGACCATCTTCCGCCTGCGCACCCGCGGCGTTGCCGGAGGAGCAGCCCGCGTCAGACGGTGTACGGCGCAACGGAGAAGCGAGCCCTGTCCTCACCAACAAGGTGATCCCCGGTGTCGAAACCGAGCGCGATGTGCCGAACGAGCCTGTTCCTGGCGGCCTCGCTGGCGGCATGCGCGGCCTGGCCGGCCTCGGCTGCAGGGGGCCAGGAGCCGGGCCCGGAGGATCAGGGACTCCCGGCACCGGAACCGGGCTCCGAATTGAGCGTCTCGCTCATTACCGTCGGCGCCGGACCCGTGGTCTACGAGATGTTCGGCCACAACGCCATCCGCATCCAGGATCCGGCGCGCGGCCTGGATGTGTCGTACAACTGGGGCATGTTCGACATCAGCCAGGAGGGCTTCTTCTGGCGTTTCCTCCTGGGCGACTGGCAGTACTGGATGGCTGGCCTGTCCTCCGAAGGAATGATCGCGCATTACGTGGCCTCGGATCGCGGCGTGGTCGAGCAGGAGCTGGACCTGACCCCGGATCAGCGCCTCCGGCTTCTCGGCATGGCCGAGCTCAACGCGCTCCCGGAAAACGCCTGGTACCGATACCAGTACTTCCTCGACAACTGCTCGACGCGCGTGCGCGACGCCCTGGACATCGTCCTGGGCGGACGCCTGCGCGATCGCTTCGGCGAGGTCCCGGGCGAGACCTTCCGCTTCCACACCCGACGGCTCACGGCAGGCAATGCGCTGGTCTACGTGTCGCTCGACTTCTTCATGGGCGGGCGCGGCGATCGTCCCGTCACCGCATGGGACGAGATGTTCATTCCCATGATGATGCGCGACTTCCTGGGTGACACGGACCTGGTCACATCCGAAGCCGTCCTGGACGATCCGGCCCGCGTCCCTCCGGCCGAGCCGCCTCCGCGCTTCGTCTGGTTCGCCCTGGTCGGCGTGATGCTCGCCGCATGGCTCGCCGGAGCGGCGGCGGTGGTCGCTTCTCCGCGGCTGAGCACCGCCGGGCCGACCCTGATGGCCTTCCTCAGGGCGGAGTTCGTGCTGCTCGCCGGCGTATGGTCTCTCGCCGCCGGCCTGTCCGGGCTGGTGATGATCGTGTCGCACTTCACCGCCCACGAGTTCATGCACTGGAACGAGAACTTCCTCCAGGCGAACCCGCTGTCGCTGGTGCTGGCGGTTGCGCTCGTCCCGGCGGTCTTCGCCGGCAGGTGGCGCCGGCTGGCGGCCCGAACGGCGCTGCTGGCGGCCGGGGTGTCGGTCCTCGGCCTCGTGATGCAGGTTGTTCCCGGGCTCGACCAGGTGAACGGGTATCATCTGGCGGTCGCGGTACCGGCGCACCTGGCGGTTGCGTGGGGCGTGCACGCAGTGGTGCGCGTCGACACGCAGCGGTCCGCGGCAAGCTGATCCCGCGGCCTGATCCCGCAGCGCCAGGCACACACCGTCGCCAACCGGTACCGACTCGATGGGGGAGCCCGCATGACACGTCGCAGCGAGGAAGCCCGGTGAGCCCGGGTGTCGACCGGCAGGACGTCCGCTACGAACCCGACGAGCGTCCTCCCCTGCCGATCACGGTCGGGCTGGGCATCCAGTACGCCATCCTCTGCATTGCCAGCGTCATCCTGACGCCCACCGTGATGATCACCGTCGCCGGCATGGGCGACGACTACCTGTCGTGGGCGGTGTGCGCGGCGCTGGTGATCAGCGGGGTGACGACGGCGATCCAGGCGCGCAAGATCGGGCGCGTCGGCGCGGGCTACATCCTCGTGATGGGGAGCACGAGCGCGTTCCTCGCGGTGAGCGTGACAGCCCTGCAACAGGGGGGGCCGGGCATGCTCGCGACCCTGATCATCGCGTCCGCCCTGGTTCAGTTCGTCCTGGCGGCGAGGATGGCGCTGCTCAGGCGCATCTTCACGCCCACGGTGGCCGGCACCGTGCTGCTGCTCATCCCGGTGACCCTCTCGCCCCTCATCGTCAACAAGCTGGGCGAGGTGCCCCCGGACGTTTCACCTGCCGCGGGCCCGGTCATCGCGGGAGTGACGCTGCTGGTGATGATCCTGGTTCCGCTTCGTTCCTCCGGGGTGCTGCGCCTGTGGGCTCCGGCCATCGGCATCGTCGCGGGCTGCCTCACCGCCAGGCTGGGGTTCGGCATGTACGACACGTCGTCGGTCGCGGACGCCGCCTGGATCGGGCTTCCGCAACTCGCCTATCCCGGGGTCGACCTGAGCTTCCGCCCGGAGTTCTGGGCTCTGCTGCCGTCCTTCATCATGGTGACGCTGGTGGGCGCGCTCGACACGCTCGGAGACGCCATCGCGATTCAGCGGGTCTCGTGGCGCAGGCTGCGGGCGATCGACTTTCGCTCCATCCAGGGCGCGATCTCGGCCGACGGCGTGGGCAATCTGCTGTCCGGCCTCGCGGGGACGGTTCCGAACACCACCTACGGCATGAGCATCAGCGTCGCGGAACTCACCGGAGTCGCCGCCCGCCGGATCGGGATCTGCGTCGGCATCGTGTTCGTCTCGCTCGCGTTTCTGCCCAAGTTCATCAACCTGATCATCGCGATCCCGGGGCCGGTCGTCGCGGCCTACTTCGTCATCATCGTGGCCCTGATCTTCGTCTTCGGGATGAGGATTCTGCTTCAGGAGGGCCTGGACTACCGCAAGGGTCTGGTGGTCGGCGTCGCGTTCTGGATCGGGCTCGCGTTCCAGTTCGACTGGATCTATCCGGAGTACTTCCAGGGCATCTGGGGCGAACTGCTCGGCAACGGCATGACCGTCGGCGGCTTCACCGTCATCCTGCTGGCGATGTTCGAGGAGATGGTCGGAGGACGTCGATCGCGCCTGAAGACACGGCTCACGCCCGGTATCTGGTCAGAGATCGACGACTTCATGGTGACGTTCGCCGCGCGCAAGGGCTGGAACGAGGACATGGAGCGGCGCCTGCGCGCCGTGGGCGAGGAGACCGCGCACATCCTCATGCGGGGAGCGGATGACGAGGATGAGGAGACGGACGCATCGGAACGCCGCCTGCTTCTCATCGCCGGAAGCGACGGCGGCGCAGCCGACCTCGAGTTCATCGCAACCACCGACGAGACGAACATCGAGGACCAGCTGGTGATGCTCAGCGAGGGGGCCCCGAGCGGCGGGTCGGAGATCCCTCTGAGGCTTCTGCGCCACTACGCCTCGGCCATCCGTCACCAGCAGTACCACGACATCGACATCCTGTCGATACGGGTGGAGAGCGCCGCGCAGCCGGGCGGGGGGATCGACTAGGTGACGGATCTCAGCCGGTAGCCGCCTTCCGCACAGGCTTCGCCGCGTCCCCCTCGCCTTCCGCGCCGCCCTCTCCCGCGATGCTCGCCTTCAGCGCCGCCATCAGGTCGATGATCTGGGCCTGCGGCTCGGCCGAGGGCGCCACGGTGATCTGTTCGCCGTCGATCTTCTGCTGGATCAGCTCGAGCTGGCGCTCGCGCACTTCGTCCTTGTAGTCGTCGGGCTGGAATTCCTCCGCGGTCCGCTGCTCGATCATCTGGACCGCCAGGTCGAGTTCCGCGCGGTTGATCTCGCCCTCCTCGACCGGGACTTCGTCCCAGGACCGGACCTCGGTCTGGTAGCGCAACTGTTCGAGCATCAGCCCGTCCCTGTACGGGCGCACCATCACCAGGTACTGCTTGCCGCGGGTGGCGAAGCGCGCGACCGCAACGCGTCCCGTCTGCTCTAGCGCGGCGGCCAGCAGGCGATAGGCGCGGGCGCCGCCCCGGTCCGGTCCCAGGTAATAGGCCCGGTCGAAGTACACCCGCTCGACCTGCTCGGCGGGAACGAACTCGGCGATCTCGATGGCGTCGGTCTTGGGCTGTTCCAGCACCTTGAGTTCATCGGGCTCGAAGACGACGAACTGGTTCTTCGCGAACTGGTATCCCTTGACCATGTCGTCCTTGGGCACGACTTGGTTGTTGTCGGGGTTGAAGTACTGCTGACGCACCCGGACGCCGGTCTTGCGGTCGATCCAGTTGAAGCTGACGCGCGCGCCCGACTTGCTGGTCGCGAACAGCTTGACCGGGATCGTGACGAGACCGAAGGAGATGCTGGAGGTTCCGATCGCTCGTGCGGCCATGATGTCCCCGGGGAATCGGTATCCGTAATCGGCGGGGGAGCTTACATGATGGTTGCGAGGGTCGGCAAAGGGAAGGCCGATGCCTGATCGCGCATCCCGCGACAAGCTCGCCGAGTATCGCGCCAAGCGGCAGGCGTCGCGCACTCCGGAGCCGTTCGGCGGCGCGGCGCTGGCCGGAAGCCGTCTCTTCGTCGTCCAGCAGCACGATGCCACGCGCCTGCACTGGGACTTCCGGCTGGAGCTGGACGGGGTTCTGCTCTCGTGGGCCGTTCCCAAGGGGCCGTCGCCCAACCCGCAGGACAAGCGCATGGCCGTCCACGTGGAGGACCATCCCCTGGACTACGCGGAGTTCGAAGGCGTGATCCCGGAGGGCAACTACGGGGCCGGCTCGGTCATCCTCTGGGACAAGGGCGTGTGGGTGCCGGTCGAGGATCCGCGCGCGGGGCTCGAGAGCGGCAAGCTGCTCTTCGATCTGCGCGGCTTCAAGCTGAACGGCCGCTGGACGCTGGTGAAGACGCGCCAGTCCGAGAACTCGTGGCTCCTGATCAAGGAGTCCGATGCCTGGGTGGACGAGCGCGGCACCGGCGCCTACCCGGTCGAGTCGGTCTATTCGGGGCTCTCGGTGGACGAGGTCGCGCATCCGGAGCGGCGTCAGGCCGCGGTGGAGGAGCGGGCCCTGGAGCTGGGCGCGCGCGAGCTCCGGGTCGAGTCCCGCACGGTGCGGCCGATGCTCGCGACCTCGCGCGACACCCCGTTCACGCGCCCCGGGTGGGTCTTCGAGATCAAGTACGACGGCTACCGCATCATCGGCGCCCGCGAAGGCGGCGAGGCGGTGCTCTGGTCGAGGAACGGGAACGATCTCACGGCGACTTTCCCGGAGATCGCCCGGGCCGTGCGCGGCCTCCCGTTCGGCCATGTGATCGTCGACGGCGAGGTGGTGGTCCACGACGCCGCCGGGCTGCCCAGCTTCGGCCGCCTGCAGAAGCGCGGCCGCCTGCAGAACCACGCCGACATCCAGCGCGCCGCGGTCGAGCTCCCCGCGCGCATGTACGTCTTCGACCTGCTGGCGGTGGGCGGCCTCGATCTGCGCGGCCTGCCGCTGCTGGCGCGCAAGCAGGTGCTGCGCGAGGTGCTGCCTCCCGCGGGGCCGCTCCACTACTGCGATCACATCGCCGAGACGGGCGAGGTCATGTACGAACACGTCACGCAGATGCGGCTCGAGGGCGTGGTCGCCAAGAAGGCGGACAGCATCTACGTGTCGGCGCGCTCGGGCTCCTGGATGAAGATCCGGGCGGTGGAGACCGGGGACTTCGTCGTCGTCGGGTGGTCGGAGCCGCGGGACGAGCGACCAGGGCTGAGTTCGCTGCACCTGGCCCGCTACCAGGGCGACACGCTGGTGCACGCGGGCAGCGTCGGCACGGGATTCACGGCCGACCAGCTCGCCGAGATCCGTGAAATGCTCCTCGAGATCGAGGTCGACGAGTGTCCGGCTACCGGAGAGGGAGTTTTCATGCCCGGCCGCGTGCAGCGCTGGGTCCGCCCGGAGCTGGTAGCGGAGGTGCGCTACAAGGAGTGGACCGAGGCGGGTCTGCTGCGTCATCCGTCGTTTGTCCGCTTCCGCGAGGACAAGCGGCCGCGCGAGTGCTTCCTGGAGGACGACGCGGCATCCCGCGAGGCGCTGGCCGAGCCCCTGCCGGTGCGCGCACCGAGCGTCGCGCGGGATGTGCATTTCACCAACCTGGACAAGGTGTTCTGGCCGGAGGAGCGCTACACCAAGGGCGATCTCATCGACTACTACCGGGCCATCTCACCCTGGCTGCTCCCGTACCTCGCGGACCGGGCCCTGGTCATGACGCGCTACCCGGACGGCATCGACGGCAAGTCGTTCTACCAGAAGGACGCGCCCGAATGGGCCCCGGACTGGCTGCGCACCGAGACCGTCTTCTCGGAGAGCTCCGGGCGCGATCTGAACTACTTCGTCGCCGATTCGCCGGAGGCCATCCTCTACATCGCGAACATGGGCACCATCCCGCTGCACATCTGGCACAGCCGCCTGGAGACGCCTTCCCGCCCGGACTGGTGCGTGCTGGACCTGGATCCCAAGGAGGCTTCGTTCGCCGATGTCATCCGGGTGGCCCGATGCATCCGCAGGGTGTGCGGGGAGGCGGGACTGCCCTGCTACGTGAAGACGAGCGGGTCGTCAGGGCTGCATGTCATGATCCCGCTGGGGCGGCGCTGCACCTACGAGCAGTCGCAGCTCTTCGGCGGGGTGATGAGCCGCGTGATCGCGGTCGAACTGCCCGAGATCGCCACAGTGGAGCGGCGGGTGAGCCGGCGCGAGGGCAAGGTCTACCTGGACTACCTGCAGAACGGCCACGGCAAGCTGATCGCGGCTCCCTTCTGCGTGCGACCCAGACCGGGTGCCCCCGTTTCCATGCCCCTGGAGTGGAGCGAGGTGGAGGACGGGCTGGCCATCGGGCAACACACCATCCGCACTGCGCCCGCGCGCATGGCTGCGTTGGGAAGGGACCCGCTGGCCGCGGTGCTGGAAGAGGAACCCGACCTGGTAGCCGCGCTGGAGCGGTTGATGGGGTGGTTGAGTTAGCCGGCCACGTCGTCGGCGAATCGCCGCTGCATTCGGCAAATGACGGCTACGCACGGGGGGCGTGATAGCTGCGAGCGATGGGACCCTCGGCCGCGAGAGTACACCCCTCTCCAGGACCCTCTGCACGGTGTTGCATTTTCGAAAAGGCAACATATTGTTGCATTTACGGTTTTGCAACACGCTGGCGAGGGTTTCGGTGGGGTTGGACGCTGGCCTTGGATCGGGTCTTCAGGAGCCACCGCGACGGCATCCACCCAGGCGTGCCCGGATCCACCCCGTCACCGCGACCGGATCCACCCCGTCACCGCGACCGGATCCACCCCGCTACCGCGTCCGCCACCTCCGCCATCACTTCCTCGTGGGTGCGTCCGCTTCTCTTGAGCACCTTGAACGAGTGGTCCCCGCCCTCGACCACGTGCAGCGTCGCGCGGGACCCCAGCCGCTCGACCACCGGGCGCAGGAAGTCCAGGTTGGCCAGCCGGTCGCGCGTGCCCTGGACGAACAGCAGGGGCAGCTCGACCTGGTGGAGATGTTCGCTCCGCTCGATGCCGGGCGGCTTCCCGATGCCGTGCAGGGGGAAGCCCAGGAAGGCGATCCCGCGCAGTCCCGCCAGCGGGGCGTCCGCCGCGGCCAGCGAGGTCATGCGGCCGCCCATGGACTTGCCCCCCGCGAACAGCGGCAGGTCGGGAGCGGCCTCGTGCGCCGCCGCCACCGCCCGCCGCACCGTGGCCGTCAGGATGCGCTGCGGGTTGGGGTACCGCCGACCCGCCTCCATGTAGGGGAACTGGTAGCGAAAGGTGGCGACCCCGCGGTCGGCCAGCAGCCCCGCGACCTCCTCCATGAAGACGTGGCGCATGCCCGCGCCCGCGCCGTGCCCGAGGACCAGCAGCGCGCTCGCGTCCCGCGGCCGCACGAGCAGCGCCGAGACCGAAGTGCCGGCGACCTCGAAGGAGAGCGCGCGAGCCGAGGTCATCCGGCCAACCCCGCGTGGGCTCGGGCGGGCCCACCGCCGGCCCACCTCCTCATCCGCCGCTGATCGCGGGAAGCACGAAGATCTCGCTGCCCGACCCGACTCGCGTCCCGAGGCCTCCCGTGAAGCGGATGTTTTCGCCGTCCACGAAGATGTTCACATGGGGCCGCAGCGCACCCTGTTCGGTCATCAGGCGGTCGTAGAGGCCCGGGTGGGAAGCGTTCAACGCGCCCAGCACCCCGCCGACTGAATGCCGAACCGCCATCTCCACCACCGCCCGCCCGCCGGCCAGCTCGCGCAGCGCCTCCGGGAGCACGATCTTCACGCCACGCACGCCTTCACGCACACCACCGGCGGGAGCCCGTCGCGCACCAGTTCCCAGGAATCGCCGTCGTCGCGCGAGGCGTACACCTTGCCGCTTCGCGTTCCGAAGAACACCTGACCGGGCGCCAGCGTCGCGAGCGCATCGCGCAGCACCGTCTCGTACGCGTTCTCCTGCGGAAGCCCCTCGGTGAGCGGGTGCCAGTTCGCCCCGCCGTCGCGCGTCCGGTACACGCGCAGCTTCGCGTCCGGGGTGCAGCGGAACCCGTCCGACTCTATGGGCACGATGTAGACGGTGTCGGGATCTCCCGGATGCATCGCCATGGCGAAGCCGAAGTCCGAAGGGACCCCGTTGGCGATGTCGACCCAGGTATCCCCCCAGTTCTCGCTCCTGTAGAGCCCCCAGTGGTTCTGCAGGAAGAGCCGTCCCGGGTTCGCCGGATGATGCGTGATCTTGTGCACGCACTGGCCGAACTCGGGGTGCTTGTCGGGGAGGAACTCCGCGCGCACGCCATGGTTGCGCGCCTCCCACGTGGCCCCGCCGTCGTCGCTCCGGTAGGCGCCGGCCGCCGAGATGGCGATCATCATGCGCCCGTCCGGCTCGCCGTCCCCGACGATGGTGTGCAGGCAAAGCCCTCCCGCGCCCGGCTGCCAGCGCTCGCGGTGGGGATGGTTCAGGAGGCCCTCCACCGGCTGCCACGAGTCCCCGGCGTCGCGCGACTCGAAGAGGCACGCGGGCTCGACCCCAAGGCGGATCACATCGGGCTCGGCCTCCGAACCGGGCCGGATCTGCCAGATGCGCTTGAGCGAGAGCTCCGAATCCTCCGGGAACCTGACCCGGCGTTCATCCTTCCCGGACCAACTCGCCCCGAAGTCGTCGGAGAAGCGGAGCGTCGTCCCCCAGAAGGGGCTGCCCGGCGCCGCCCACAGGCGCGATCGGCCGGCGCGGCCGTCGTAGGCCATCGCATAGACTTCCTCGCCGGGAAAGTGCGGCCCGTCCAACTCCCAGCCGCCGCCCTCGCGCGCGCGGCCCACGAAGGCCCCCTTTGTCGTGCCGAGCAGCAGGACCGTTTCTCCCGCGGAGACCGTGAAGCCGGTCGACGTCTTCATTTCCACATCCCCGTCATCGTTTTCCACATCATTTGGCATCTCTTGCGCGATCCCGCCGACAACCCGTTGAAGACTATCGGGAACGGGGGCGGACACAAGACGTGCTGGCCGCACGACCCGGCTCCGGCAGTGATGGCGTCTGGCGCATCCCCCGGATCCCGTGCATCATTCCGCCATGCGCATCTGGACGGGAACCAGCGGCTTCGCCTACAAGGAGTGGAAGGGCCGGTTCTACCCGGAGAAGCTCCCGCAGCGGGCCTTCCTCTCGCACTACGCCGGCGAGCTGCCCGCCGTCGAGATCAACAACACCTTCTATCGGCTGCCGAAGGTCGATCTGCTGATGAAGTGGGCCGAGCAGGTCCCCGAGCGCTTCCGCTTCTCGATCAAGGCGTCGCGCCGCATCACGCACTTCAAGCGCCTCGGCCTCTCGAGCACCAACGAGACCACCTACCTGGTCGAGACCTGCGCCACCCTCGGGCCGCGGCTGGGCGTGATCCTCTTCCAGATGCCGCCCAACATGAAGAAGGATGCGGGGCGTCTGGCGGCGTTCCTGGATCTGCTTCCCGACCGCACGCGCGCCGCGTTCGAGTTCCGCAACCCGGCCTGGTTCGACGACGAGGTGCGAACACTGCTCGCCGACCGCGACTTCGCACTGGTGCACGCGGACGTCGACGACCCGCTGCCGGGCGTGCCCGCCGACCGGCCCCTGCCCTCCGGCACCTGGGGCTACCTGCGCATGCGCCGCCTCGGCTACACCCAGGGTGAGCTGGGGCGGTGGATGGAGCGCGTCCAGGGGCAGGGCTGGGACGAAGCCTTCGTCTTCTTCAAGCACGAGGACGAAGCCGCCGGACCGGCGATGGCGAAGGACTTCCTGTCGCTGGCCGGGGCGCCGGCATTCCGACGCTCCCCGGGATGAGCGTCCCAATCTCAGATGGAATCGGAGATCCGGAGTAGCGCGTCCCGTCCCCGCCGCGTCAGCCGATACTTCTGATTCTTTGCCCGCGGCGCGTCGGGGCGAGTCATTTCCACGAGGCCGGACGACATCGCCGGACGAAGGTAGCTCTTCCGAAATGATGGCCGGTGCGAGAGACTCATCTGGGCCATGAGGGCGCTGGCAGCCTTCGGGCTGGTCTTCAGTGCTGCCAGCAGCACGGCAACTTGGTCGCTTACTTGGTCGCTTGCTTGGTCGCTCAATGATACCGAGCGGGCTGCCTCCAGGATCACGCCGAGCATGAACTCGATGAACGATGTGCTTTCGCCCGCTTCAGAACTCCGCCGGATCGCCCTGTAGTAGTCGTTCTGGTGGGACCGTCCTGACGGATGGTGCAGCCGCTCATCGAATCTAATGCTTTCGGGTTTTGTTCTCCATCATCGCTGGCCAGATCCGGGCGTCGCTCCTACTCTGTCCGAGTGCGGCTCCACCACCGCCGCGGGCAGATGCCTTCTCATCTCGGAGGCGCATGGGCGCAAGGAGAGAACACCCGATGGCCGAGTCACGCAGAACCTTCCTGAAGCAGTCCGCGGCAACAGTGGCCGTGGTTTCGTTGCCGAGTTGCGCGCCCACCGCGGCGGAGAGCCCGGACGCGCTCGCTCCGGCCACGCTTCGGGCCGTCGGCGAGGCGGTGTTGCCGGAAGAGCTGGGCGCGGAGGGCCGCGAGCGGGCGGTGGCCGCCTTCGAGCTCTGGTCGGAAGGGCTGGAGCCGGTGGCCGAGATGCCCCATCCCTACCTGGTGCCCGTGACGGTCTACACGGGGCCGGATCCCCGGCCCGGATGGGCCGCCCAACTGAGCGGGCTGGACATCGAGAGCGGCAAGCGCTTCGGGATGTCGTTCGCCGAGGCCGGAGTGTCCGAGCGGCGACGGATCCTCGAGCCGCACGTGCGCCGGGCCGGTCCCGACTTCGGCCGGCCGGGGAACGCCGCGCACATCGCGGTCGCGCTCGCGGCCCACTTCTTCGCCTCCCCGATCGCGACCGATCTCTGCTACGGCCGAGCCATCGCCAGGCAGCAGTGCAGAGGCCTCGCGGGCGCCGGAAACGAACCCGCCCCGCTGCCGGGAGCCGCGTCATGAGCCAGGTCATCGAGAGCGACGTCTGCATCATCGGGGGCGGCATCAGCGCGGCCATGGTTGCGGAACGTCTCGCGGAGCGCACCGAGGCGTCCATCACGGTCGTCGAGGCGGGGGGCCGCACGGCTTCTCTGGAAGAGAGAACGGCGACCCGCGCGCGCATGCTCGCGTATGGCGAGAACCCCTACCCGAACGACCACATCCCCGGTCAGACCGGCACGGGCGAGATGTACCAGTCGATGGTCCTGGGGGGCGCCGCGATGCACTGGGGGGGCGCCGTGCCCCGGTATTCGCCGGAGGACTTCCGGGTGCGCTCCCTCTACGGGGTCGGATACGACTGGCCCATCACCTTCGACGATCTGGAGCCCTACTACCAGGAGGCCGAGGAGCGCATGGGCGTCGCCGGGGAGCAGGGCCCGCCCGAGTACGATCCCCGTTCCAGGCCGTATCCGATGCCGCCCCTGCCGCTCTCCTGGAACCTCGAGCGCATGCGCGAGTGGACGGACGCGGCGGGCATCCCCTTCTGGACCCAGCCGTGGGCGCGCAACACCGAGCCGTGGCAGGGACGCAACGTGTGCCAGCGCTGCGACACCTGCGCGGTCTGCCCGACGGGCGCCAAGTACACCCCGGATTTCGCGTTCGACCGCCTGCTCGCCGCGGGGCGAATCCGGCTGCACGGCCGCACGCTGATTCGCTCGCTGAATCTGGCATCGGGCTCGGACCGCATGGAGACCGCCACGGGATTTCATCAGGACGCCCCCGACCAGCCCGTCGAATTCCGGGCGCGAACCTTCGTGCTGGCTGCGGGCCACAGCTGGAGTTCGCATCTCCTCCTGCTTTCGGCCAACAGCCGCTTCCCCAACGGTTTGGCCAACAGCACGGACAACGTCGGGCGCTACATGACCGGGCACTGGTTCGCCAGCGGCTTCATCGAGCTGCCCATGAGGCTCTACCCGGGGATCTTTCCCAACAACAGCCTGCTGTCGCACCGCTTCGCGAGTCCGGGGCCGCTTGACCGCTACCTGCGCCACGACATCCGGCTGTGGGAATCGACGGTGGGCCGCGAAGCCCGGCTGGCGACGGACGACGGGCGGGTCCTCTGGGGCGACGAGGTGATGGCCGACTGGCGCGCGCGCACCCGGTCCACCGCGACCGCGCGCATCCGGTCGTACTACGACGTGATTCCCACCCCCGATAGCCGTCTCACGCTCGACCCGGGCATGCGCAACGCGCACGGCGATCCGATGCCGCGCATCGACTACGTGGCGGGGCAGGCCACCCTCGACCTGGAGCCGCACACCCACGAGACCCTGCTGGACCGCTTCGACGAGCTCGCGCGCGCGGCGGGCGGGCGCATGATGAGCACGCGGGCGTCACGCCTGTTCGAGCATCCGGGCGGCGGTTGCCGGATGGGCGACGATCCCGCCACCAGCGTGGTCGACCGCTGGGGACGCACCCACGACCACGAGAACCTTTTCGTGGTGGGCGCGCCCACGATCGTCTCCAGCGGCTGCGCCAACGGGACCCTCACCTTCTGCGCGCTGTCGCTGATGGCCGCGGAGGAGATTGCGAAGGGTTAGCCGGGGATCCCCGGGTTACATCGGCACGCCCGCGACCGTTCCCGTCGTCCCGGCGGTGGCGGGGTGGGTTTCGCGATCGGCCGTCGGGTCTCCTGCTTGCACCTCGAGCCAGTCCGTGAACCTGCGTTCGGGCCGGCCCTCCCACGCCCGGCGGTGCCAGGCATCGCTCGCGAGCAGCGAAAAGCCCAGCGTGGCTTCGCAGAACACCATCTGTTCGCGCGCCGTCTCCACCTTTCCCCAGCTTGCGGCCTCGCGCAGGGTCGAACCGGACAGGGCGCCGTCGCGACTGTCCGCGACCGTGAGCTGCACGGCATATCGGTGCATCGATACCTCCGAGGGCGTAGCCTCGCCGGTCCCATCCCCTGAAGCGGGCGCCCGCGCCGAGGCGGCATCGTCCTCTTGCAGCATCTCCGCGGCCACCACGATGTCCTGGGCAAAGTTCTTGGGAACCCCTCCGCCGAGCATGAGCAGCCCCGTAGCGCGGGAAGCGAGCTTGATCCGGGCGAGCTCGAGGAAGTCCCTCCCCGAGTCCAGCGACACCGGTTCGCGCCCCTCGCGCGCGGCCGCGGCCTGGTGCAGCACGATGCCGAACCCGGCGGAGCAGTCGCTGAGAGCGGGCACGAAGACCGGAACCCTCTTCCGGTACGCCGAAAGCACCACGGATTCCGACTCGGGGAAGCTCACATCGAGGAAGCGGCCCATTTCGGTCAGGATCTCACGCGACGAATACGGGCGCGCGGAAAGCCGATCGAAGATGCCCCTCATCGTCCGGTCGCAGACGCGCAACTCCCGCTCGTCGATGTAGGTGTCGTAGATGCGGTCGATGGCTAGCTCGCGCAGACGTTCATCCGGCACCACCGGATGCTCGGGCGAGCCTGGAGCCATGTAGTGCCGGAACCCCAGAGCCTCGAAGAAGTCCTGATCCACCATGTTGGCGCCCGTCGACACCACCACGTCCACCATGCCTGAGTCGATCAGCGTCACCAGCGCCTTCTTGAGGCCCGCGGACACGAGCGATCCCGCGAGCGTGAGGATGACGGTGCACTCCGGGTCGGCGAGCATCTCCGAACAGATGTCCGCCGCGCGCGCCAGGTTGCGGGCCTGGATGGCCGTCGGCCGGAACTGGCCTATGACCGGGCGGGCGTCGAACGCGCGGATGTCGACGTGCTCCACCGGGCGGCAAAGAAGATCGCGTCTGGCAGGATCGGTCACGAAGCCTCCACATGCGGAAAGCGGTTGAACGGACCGGTAATCTGCCGGAATCGGCGGCATTTCTCCATTCCCGGTACCGCCGGG
The DNA here is from genome assembly GCA_028820325.1 of Gammaproteobacteria bacterium. Lineage (GTDB taxonomy): Bacteria > Gemmatimonadota > Gemmatimonadetes > Longimicrobiales > Gaopeijiaceae > BD2-11. The sequence continues at coordinate 55,787 of JAPPJO010000026.1, forward strand.
GTGAGCGAGATTGTCCGGGGCACTCCTCGCCCGCGGCCAACGCCGGCAGGGGTTGACGATTCCGCGGAACTGCATATCATGTGCATATCACTGCTAGTATGCCATTCTGTCATGTGACGTCTGCCAAAATGTCAGACCGACCACAGATTCCCCTGCGATCCTCTGCCAGAATGTCAGACCGACGAACAGCCCCTGCGCAGCGCCGGATGGTGATCACGAGAATCCTGGAGAACCGCGAAGTCGCCAGCCAGGAGGAACTCGTGCGCCTGCTGGGAGAACGCGGGATTGTCGTGACCCAATCCTGCATCAGCCGGGACCTGGCCCGGTTGGGAGCGATGAAGGGTGCTGGCGGCTACAGCCTGCGGCCTCTCAATCTCTCGGAAGAGGACCGCCGCACGCTCTCCAGCTACGCGCGCGCCGTGCACGCGGCCGGTCCGAATCTGACCGTTGTGCGCACCGCGACCGGGGCCGCCCAGCGCATCGCGCTCTTCCTCGACCGGATGGGCTGGAAGGAAGTCCTGGCGACACTGTCGGGCGACGACACCATCTTCATCGCAACCCGAAACCGCAGCGAACAGCGTGCCCTGGTGGGCCGGCTGCGCCGCGAGGCCGGCCTGTCGGGCTCACGGAACGAGGGCAATGCGTAGCATCGTCATCGACAAACTGGCGTCCGTGGCCTCGGATCTGGGTGCCGAGCGCGAGATCCGCGTCGGCGACCGCATTCCCAGCGAGGAGGGCGTGATGGTGGCGGTCGAGGTGCTGAACGAGAAGTCCTCCTACAACCAGTTGGAACTGGCCAGCGGACGCATGGCGCGCGTGCGCCGCGGGGATGTCGTCGTGGGCGCGCTGGGCCACCGCAAGGCGCTGTTCGGCTACTCCGGCCACGTGCCCGCAACCACGCGCCCGGGCGACACGGTGCAGATACTGAACATGGGCGGCGTGCTGGGAATATGCGACGCCGTCAACGCCTCCCTGGGACAGCCCTTCGACGCGCGTGTGCTCGGGGTGGTTCTCGAGTTCCCCTATCTCGGCGAGCGCGTGGGCGTCCCGGCCCGGGTGGGCGGCGACCCACTCGACACCGGGGCGCGACTGGAATTGGGAGGAGTTCCCGTGGTGGCCCTCGCCGGCACCTGCATGAACTCCGGCAAGACGGCGGCGGCATGCGCGGTGATCGGGCGCCTCCGGCACAGGGGTCATGTAGTCGACGCCTTCAAGGCAACCGGCGTCTCGCTGCGGCGCGACATCCTGGCGATGGAGGACGCGGGTGCGCGCAACACGTCCATCTTCACCGACTTCGGCGTCGTCAGCACCGGGCCCGGCAATGCGCCGGACCTGGCGCGCACGATGCTGCGCCGCCTGGCGGCCGAGCGTCCCGACGCGATCGTCTTCGAGTTGGGCGACGGAATCCTGGGCGCATACGGCGTGGAGGCCATCCTGCGGGACGACGCCGTGCGCGCAAACATCTCGTGCCTCCTCCTGTGCGCGTCCGATCCGGTCGCTGCCTGGGGCGGCGCGAGGCTGCTCGAAGACGAGTTCGGGATGACTCCAGCCTTCATCACGGGGCCCGCGACCGACAACCAGGTCGGGCTCGACATCATCCGGGAAAGAACCGGGCTGGAAGGGGTGAACGCGGTCACCCACGGCGCTCGCCTCGGAGACGCCGTAGCCGCCCGCATCGGGCTGGGGGCGCATGCCTGAATCGATTCCCGCCATTGTACTGGGCGCATCCGGGTACGTGGGCGGCGAGCTGCTTCGCCTTCTCGCGTCCCACCCCTGCATGCAGCCGGCCGCGGTCGTGTCGCGAAGCCGGAGGCACGAGCCGGTGGAAACAGTCTTTCCGAACCTGCGTGGTGTGTGGCCGGACCTGCGCTTCACCGGCATCGACGACCTGCCCGACACGCTCGGTGACCGCTGCGCCATCTTCTCGACCGCCGCCCACGGAGCCAGCGCCCAACTGGTCGACCGGGCCCTCGGCGCCTGTGCGGAGCGGCAGTGCGTCCCGAGCGTGGTCGACGTATCCGCGGACTTTCGCTTTCGTGACGCCGAGGCCTACGAAGCCGTCTACGGGATCGAGCACGGCGCCCCGGATCGCATGCCGATGTTCCGGAGCCTGCTGCCGGAGCACGCCACCATACGCAAGCCCCGGCACGTCGGCCATCCCGGGTGCTTTGCGACCGGAATGCTGCTCGCCGCCATGCCGCTGATGCGCCCCCAGGCAAGGGGCCGCCCGGCCGGACGTAGTCGCAGCGCGCTGGTCGATCCCCGCCTGATGGTCAGCGCGGTGACGGGGAGTACCGGGGCGGGCCGCGCTCCCAGGCCCACGACCCACCACCCGACCCGGCACGCCAACATGTTCGCGTACAAGCCGCTCGCGCATCGCCATGCGCCGGAAGTGGAAGGGATCCTGAGGGCATCGACCGGCCGGGGCGTACAACTGCACTTCGTTCCGACGTCCGGCCCGTTCGCGCGCGGCATCTACATGGTGTTGCATGCCCGGCTGCTCGACGGCGTTGACGCGAGCCGGGTGCGTGACGCCTATGCCGATCACTATGCGAAGGCGCCCTTCGTGCACCTGGTCGATGCGCCGCCCAGGCTGAAGGACGTGGTGGGCAGCAATCACGCCCATCTGGCCACGGCGGTGAACCGGGGCACGCTGGCGGTCACGGTGGCGCTCGACAACCTGGTCAAGGGCGCTGCCGGAGGGGCGATCCAATGGATGAATGTGCTGCACGGGCTTCCCGAAACCACCGGGCTGACCACTCCGGCAGCGTCATGGATGTGAACGCGTGGCCCACCGCGAGCGGATCCGGCCTCAGCGGGCAGCGCCGGGCGCCGAGATGAACACACCAGCTCCGACCCTCGTTCCGGACGCGCGCCAGGCCGAAGCGCGGCATCTGGCCCAGGTGTACGGCCAGTTGCCTCTGGAGCCGGTATCGGGCCGGGGCGCCTATCTGCGGTGCGCCGACGGGCGCCGGCTTCTCGATCTCTACGGCGGGCACGCGGTGTGCGCGCTCGGCTACGGTCACCCGCGGGTGCTTGAAGCCATCCGCAGGCAGGCGGGCGAACTGATGTTCACCAGCAACGTGAACGCGCTGAGGGTGCGGGCACGGGCCGCCGACAAGCTGGCCGAGTTCGCGCCGGACGATCTCGACTGCGTTTTCTTTGTCAATTCGGGAGCGGAGGCCAACGAGAACGCCCTCAGGCTGGCCTGCAGATTGACGGGCCGCAGGCGCGTGGTCGCGCTGGAACACGGATTCCACGGCCGCTCGGCCGCCGCCGCCGCCGTGACCTGGCGGGCCCGCGAGCGCTGGTACGGCTTCCCGGACACCCCGTTCGACGTGACCTTCGTGCCGCGCGACGACGCGGCCGGAGCGGTTGCCGCCATCGACGACGAGACCGCAGCCGCCATCATCGAGCCCATCCAGGGCATCGCGGGCGCGTACGTGCTCCAATCGGACCATGTGCGTGCCTTGCGCGCGGCCTGCGACCAGCATGGCGCCCTCCTGATCGCGGACGAGGTGCAATGCGGCATGGGACGGAGCGGGAAACCCTTCGCGATCGAGCACACCGGCGTAGTGCCGGACATGCTGACCACCGCGAAGGCGCTCGGCGCCGGGTTCCCCTGCAGCGCGCTGATCATGTCACGAGCTCTGGGCGATCAGCTGCGAATCGGGGACATGGGCAGCACCTTCGGGGGCGGTCCGCTCGCGTGTGCGGTCATCGAAGCGGTGCTGGACACGATCCGCGAGGAGGGGCTTCTGCAGCAGGCGGCGATGCGCGAGAAGGAGATACGCGCCAACTGCCTCGCGGGACCGGTGCTCGGCATCCGGGGCCGCGGCATGCTGCTCGGACTCAAGTGCAGGACAAGCGCGCGCGAAATCCGCGATGCGCTCCTGCACCGGGACATCCTCACCGGAACCAGTTCGGATGCGTCATGGCTGCGCGTCATGCCTCCGCTCACGCTGCGGGCGTCGGAAGCGGCGCAGTTCGCCGAGGCCCTGGGCGCCATCGCGCAGGACGGCACGTGAAGCGGTCACGCGCCGCCGACCGGAGGTTTGCCGGCCTGCGCGCCGCGGCGCCCTACGTGCGTCTCTTCCGCGAACGCATCTTCGTCCTGAAAGTGGGCGGTGAAGTCCTCAGGAGTTCCGGGCGCATCGATGCTCTGATGGAACAGGTGGGGATCCTCAACTCCCTGGGGATCCGCCTGGTTCTCGTGCATGGCGGTGGGCCCCAGTCCACCGAACTCGCGCGCCGCCTGGGCCACGAGCCCCGCATGGTGGCGGGCCGCCGGGTCACGCGTTCAGAGGATCTGCGCGTCGCCGCCCAGGTCCTGAGCGGCGAGGTCAACACGGCCTTGCTGGGCGCGTGCCGAAAGGAAGGGATTCACGCCGTGGGCGTCTCGGGGGTCGACGCCGGCCTGGTGACAGCCACCCGCCGTCCGCCGATGCACATGGAGGGGGAGGGACCGGATCCCGTGGACTTCGGATTCGTGGGAGACATCGCAACCGTCGATCCCTCTTCGCTGCACGTCTTCCTGGACCAGGGGTGGGTGCCCGTCGTGAGCCCGCTTTCGGCGGATGCGGAGGGCCGGCTGCTCAACATCAATGCGGACACCGTGGCGAGCGCGCTCGCCCAGGCGCTCGAGGCCACGAAGCTCGTTTTCACCATGTCGGCGCCCGGCATTCTCCGCGACCTTGAGGATCCGGCGACGCTGATCTCCTACCTTGATCTTGCGGGGCTCCGCGAGTTGCACGAGCAGGGCGTGCTCGCCCGTGGAATGCTCGCCAAGGCGGCGGCCATCGAGGGCGCCATCGAGGGCGGCGTCCCCCGCGTGCACCTCATTTCCGGGAGCGCGCGCGACAGCCTGCTGCGCGAGATCTTTACAAACGAGGGCTCCGGCACCCTCATCGTGCGGAGCGTCGGAACGCTGTCGAGCGACGAGCAGCAGGCGGGCGAGGGGGGATAAGGAATCGAAGGGATGCGACAACTGCTATGCCGCGACTCTGGCAAGCAGACTGCTTCGCGATGCCTACCTTGCCCGCCCGCCGGTGGTGGATTCGGACGTCACGCGCGCCGACCCATTCGCCGTGCGCATCTGGCCGGAGCGACTCTCACAGCCGGAGAGGTGGCGCGATCCTCGAATGATCTTCGTCAACAGCATGAGCGACTTGTTTCATGCTGATGTCCCGGCGGAGTTTGTCCGCGGAATCTTCCGGACGATGCTCCGAGCTGACTGGCACACCTACCAGGTTCTCACCAAGCGTCCCAGCCGCGCCTTGCGCTTCTGGAGGCAGAATCGGGACCTGTTCGATGGTGGGCCGTTCCCCTCACACATCTGGCTGGGGGCCTCGGTTGAGGATCAGTCGGTGGCCTACCGCGTTCGCCACCTGCGGAGTGTTCCCGCGATGGTTCGATTCCTCTCCTGCGAACCACTCATCGGTCCGCTCCGGCTCGACTTGACGGGCATTCACTGGGTAATCGCAGGTGGAGAGAGTGGCCCGGTACGCCGCCCAATGAAGGCCGAGTGGATCATTGAGCTTCGGAATCAATGCCAGGTTGCGGACGTTCGGTTCTTCTTCAAGCAGTGGGGCGGGCACACGCCCAAGGCCGGAGGCCGTGAGCTTGAGGGCAGGCTGTGGGACGAGATGCCCCAGGCGGCCGCTGGCTGATGGGCGGATTCGAGGCTGACACACCCCACGTGGGCGGACTGGAAGATGACGGCCACTACACGCCGTCCATCAAGGAGCATTCGCTCCGCAAGATCAGGCTGCACAACCACTACGTTTCCGTCTTCAGTACGGCAATGAACGACAAGTGGCCTCAGCGCGCCTATCTCGCATGACCCACCTTGGCTATCAGGCAACAACACTTCACGAGGCGGCGGAGGCAGTCCGCCTAAGCCACGGCAACGTCCTGCAATACTATCTCGTGTTGTATAGCAAGGACCGATTGGCTAACAAGTTCTGGCGCGCGGCTCGCGACGCGCTGGATGAGCAACGCGGTCTTGGATTCTGATCTCACTCCCTTAATCGACCGTTCAGCCTCGGTGCGAATTCAGAGAGCAGCCAGCATGTCTTACCGGGACTGGGGTCGTCAGCTCCCCGGTCCCTCGAACATCCCCCCCGGCAACTCGAGCGACGCTTCCATGTTCTCGAAGTTGACGCGTGAGTAGCCGGTGGAATCCGGACGGCCCGCGGAGAGCAGGAGCGGGCCGTGCCGCGTCCACTCCGTCCAGGCCAGCGTGAAGGCGGGCTCCGGGTCGCTGGCGGTGCGCCAGTGCTGCCAGTAGGCCATCAGCCCCGTTTCAGGATCGACCCAGCCGCGGTACTTGTTCTGGGGGGTGCGCCCGACGGCGTCGAAAGTGAGTTCTGCCACTTCGTAGGCTCGGCCGTCCATCGCCATCTCCCCCAGATAGACGGTGTTGACCCCCGGGTCGGCCCACTTGTAGGGCATCAGGAACCAGTAGGTGTCGTTGATGAAACTGCCGTGGGCGCGGTCCGCGAGTGAGTCGGAAACGGCCGGGTCGGTGACGAGTTCGCCATCAAGCCAGATGCGTTCGCCCTCGGCGGGATTGCCGGTGTTGATCACGGCCACGATTTCCTGGTCCCCCGAGCTTCCCGCCATGCGGTACATCCCGCCCCAGACATCCCACCGGTGGGAACGCCGATCGAGGACCGGGCCCCCGCGGTCCACAACCCGGTCGAACGCGATGTAGCGCACCCGCTCCCATCCCCCGTCCGGCGCCATCTCCTCCATCATGCGCGCGTAGATGCGTTGGAGGTCCGGGTCCTCGAAGTACGTGCGGGGTCCGTCGTCCGCCGGAGAGCATGCCGATGTCCAGAGGGCGGCGGCGACAAGGACAGCGGGAACACGACGAATGACCGGGAAAGAGATGACACGCATGGGCTCCTCCATGTACTGATGGGCAGACACCGAAATACTAGACATGGGCGAGTCCCCCTGCCAGCGCCGGGATGCGGCCGACTCGCGCTACTCTTCCGGCGAATACAACGTCGTAGTCAGGTAGCGCGCGCCGTCGTCGGGCGAGATGGCGGCGACGCGATGGCCGGGCCCGATTTCGCGCGCGATCTGAAGCGCGGCGTATACGATGCCGCCGCTGCTCATCCCCAGGAAGAGGCCTTCCTCGCGGGCGAGGCGCCGCCCCAATGGGAACGCATCCTCTTCGTACACCGTCATCACGCGGTCGAGCACGGTCCGGTCCAGGTTCTCCGGGATGAAGCCCGGTCCCATTCCCTGGAACTGGTGCTGCCCGCGTTCGCCGCCCGAAATGACGGGCGAGCGCGCCGGCTCGACCGCCACCACCTGGATGCGCGGATCCATCTTCTTCAGGAACCGCCCGGCCCCGCTGATGGTCCCGCCGGTCCCCGATCCGTACACAAAAACATCGATGCGCCCCTTCATGTCGGCCCAGAGTTCCGGCCCGGTGGTCTCGTAGTGGATGCGCGGATTGGCGGGATTGGAGAACTGGTCCGGGTAGAAGGCGCCTGTCTCCGATGCGATGCGCTCGGCTTCCTCTCTCGCCGCAAGCATGCGCCGCTCCGGGTCGGTGAGCACGAAATCGGCTCCGTACGCCGACAGAGTCCGCTTGCGCTCTTCGCTCATCGACGACGGCATGCAGAGGATGAGCCTGTATCCGCGCCAGGCCGCGATCTGCGCCAAGCCGATGCCGGTATTCCCGGAGGTGGGTTCGACGATGGTGCCTCCGGGCTTGAGCAGCCCACGTGCCTCGGCATCGTCGACCATCGCCCGCGCGGTCCGGTCCTTGATCGACCCGGCGGGATTCATGCCCTCCAGCTTGAGCCACACCTCCGCCATGGTCGGCTCCACGACGCGCGCGAGGCGCAGCGTCGGCGTCCGTCCGATCAGTGCATCGATCATGGTGGCTGCCCGGGGGTACCTACCCGGACGCCGCGCTGTCCAGATCCGGGTATTGCCTGTGGTGGTCGGTGGCGTCCTGGTACGCGCGCGCCACGGTCAACAGCTCGGTCTCGCGGAAAGGTTGGGCACAGAAGGTCATGCTCGTCGGGAGCCCGGCATCGTTGAAGCCGTTGGGCACCGCAAGGGCCGGATGGGTCGCGTAGTTGGTCATGCTGCTCGCGTTGCGGCCATGGCTGTACGGCGGCGGCTCATCGGACTGCTGCCCCGGCGGGCGGCGCGGCCCCCGCGGGATGAGATAGACATCCACCCCCGAGGTCGCCTCCGCGAGCTGCATCATCATCATGGTGCGCGCGCGCTGCGACTGCAGGTACTCGACCGCGGGAATCACCCTCGCGGAGCGTAAACCGTCGGCACGCGTCTGGCGGCCCAGCAGTTCCGCTCTGCCGGAACGGAGCAGCTCGTCGAAGAAGACCGCCATCTCCACGCTGTGCGCGGTGACGTTGATCGACCATTCGGGGATGTGAATGGGCGTCAGCATGAAACCGAGGGACTCGAGCTCCTCGAGGGTGCGCTGGTGCGCGGTTCGGTAGTCGGTTTCCTCGATCTCCTCGAACGCCCCCTCCAGGTACCCGACCCGCAGCCGGGTGGCCGAGCGGGTGCCGTCCCAGTTGAAGGGGAGGTCCTGCACGCTCAGGTCGAGGCCGTCGGGACGCGAAATCGCCCGCATCACCAGCGCGCAGTCCTCGGCGGAGCGGCACATCGGGCCCAGTCGATCCTGGGTCCAGGAGAGCGCCATCACCCCGTACCGGCTGATCCGGCCCAGCGTCGGACGAAGCCCGCTCAGGCCGCAGCGCGACGAGGGTCCCAGGATGGAGCCGCTGGTCTCGGTTCCGATCGAGAAGCCCACAAGCCCGGCTGCGGTAGCGGATCCCGGACCCGCCGAGGAACCACCGGAGCCCGTCGACGGGTCCCACGGGTTCATCGTCTGGCCCCCGAACCACTGGTCTCCTCCGGCCAGCTCGCCGGTGGTCAGCTTGGCGACCAGCACCGCGCCCGCGTCACGCAGCATCTCGATGATCGACGCGTCCATGTCGATGACCTGGTCCTGGTAGGCGGGTGAGCCCCAGGTGGTCTTGTAGCCGCGGGTCGCAATGATGTCCTTTGCGCCCCACGGGATTCCGTGCAGCGGCCCGCGGTACCGTCCGGCGGCGATCTCACGGTCGGCCGCGCGCGCCTGGGCCAGCGCCAGCTCGTCGGTGAGGGTGACCACGCAGTTGAGCAGCGGGTTGTAGCGCTCCAGGCGCTGCAGGTACATCTCGGTCAGTTCGACCGAACTCACCTGCCGCGTGCGAACGAGCTCCGCGAGCTCCCGCACGGTCCAGAATGCGACGTCTTCGAGGTTCGAGGGCCGCTCGATCCTCGGCAGGTCGCTCATCCTGAACGGCGTGACCGACCGGTCCACCTGCATGCCCGGGACCAGCGGGTTGAAGTGGAAGGGCGGCGAGATGTCGTTCGGGATCTTCAGTTCATGAAGTTCCTGATAATCGCTCAGCCGGTCGTTCACCGACTCGAGCATGCGTTCGCGCTCCTCCTCGCTGAAGTCGAGACCCGAAATCGCCAGCGCGTCGCCCAGCATCTCGGCGGTGACTTCCCGGGCACCGGCCTCCTGCATTCTGGCCCAGAGCACGCCGGGGAGGAGGGTGGCGCCCAGCCCGGTTCCGGCGAAATGGGCCATGAAACGTCGTCGGGTGGAATTGGAGTCGAGCATCGGGACAACCTCCGGTCCTGCGGTCTGACGGGCACCCGTGAAAATGGGGACCATGGGCCGACGGTGCCAACCGCGGCGCCTCCGGTCGGCGTCGGGCTATTTCGGCTGCGGCGACTCCGCTTCCAGCGCAATCACCAGCCCGCTGCGGATCTTGGGCTGAAACCAGGTCGACTTGGGCGGCATGATGCGATTCTGGCGACACACAGCCGCGAATTGGCGAAGGGTGACGGGCGCGAGCGTGACCGCGTAGCGGTACCTGCCACTGTCCACACCGGCCTGCAGGAAGTCGAGGTCGCGGTCGCCTCCCACGAAGTTGAGCCTGTGATCGCCCGGTTCGGCGATGCCGAGGACGGCTTCGAAGAAGTTGCGCTGGACGATGTCGGCGTCGATGCATTCGACCGCGTTGCGCTCGTCGTAGCTGCCGGGAAGCGGGCGCAGGCGGTACCAGGCGCGTCCGGTGTAAAGGCCAATCTGGTGCGTTCGGGCGGGCTGATGCGCTCCCGGGACCTCCTCGATCGCAAAGCGTTCGCGGAGACCCGCGAGCACCACCTCGTCCTCCAGGCCGACGTCGCGCACGAGGCGGTTGTAGGGCGCCAGCGACATGCGCTCCAGAGGGAAGAAGACGCACAGGAAGTGCTCGCGGTCGAGCATCGCGGCGGCCGCGCTGCGGTGGTTGCCGTCGGCGACGTAGGCCTCCGGCTCGGCGGCTGCGAGCGCGATCAGGCGCGCCTGGATGGAGGCGTCGTCGATCAGCCAGATGTCGTGGCGGCACCCGCGGCTGTCGTCGGCTCCGTGGTCGGGCCCGCGCTCCGACGCGAGTCGCTCGAGGGCGCGGGCGAACGCCCCCGATTTGTCCGGAACGGCGCAGTTGACCGTGCCGATGAACGCGGAGGTGGCCTCGATGAGCTGCGCCCGCCCGCGCGCCTTCGGTTCGCGGACGCCCTCGTTGCGGATGATGGGGGCGGCCGGGCTGGCGTCGGTCCGGATCTCGTCGATGCGCGCCATGCCACCGAGGCCGATCTGGTCAATGCTGGGACGGGCGGGGTCGTCGATGCGGTAGACGTAGAGCAGATCGTGCGCGGCGCGCACGCTGTCGCTGTCGATGAGCGCCCGCATGTTGGCGGCGGCGCGCGCGAGCGCGGGAGGAGATTCGGCGGCGACTTCGTCCTCCGCCCCCGGATCGCAGTGCGGCATGGTCACGCGGAGCACACTCTCGGGAGTCCGCCGGATCAGCGCGCGCACTTCTTCGTCGCTCTGGAACTCGTCGTAGTTGGGGGCGCTGACGCGGTCTGCTGCTGCGGCGTCGACCGGCACGAGCGCGCGGCGGATGGGGCGGATGGTGATCACGGGCCGGGGGCGCGGGGATAGTGGATTCGGCGGAGCGGTCGGAAGATCGCCTGGGGAGGGCCGGGCGGCAATCAGGCGGGATGGGCAGGTCATGGTGCGCTCGTGGGACGCCCGCCGAAGAATGGCCGGGCTTCCCATCCCGCGATCCCGGTTGGAGATTGTCCACCATGCGGTATTCTTCGTTCGCGCGCTCTACCGGCGTCGCCACCGCCCTGCTGTTCCTGTGCGCCGGCCCGGGATGGTCGCAGGAGACCGGCGGCTTCGCTCCCGGCGGCGGGCTGGCCGACGTACCCGGCATCCGAGTGGGTCACCACACTCTTGCGGAGCGTCCTACCGGGTGCACGGTGGTGCTGGCGCCCGAAGGCACCGTGGGGGGCGTGGATGTGCGGGGAGGGGCGCCCGGCACGCGCGAGACCGACCTGCTCGACCCGGTCAACACCGTCGCGATCGTGAACGCCGTCGTGCTCGCCGGCGGCAGCGCCTTCGGGCTGGACGCCGCCAGCGGGGTGGTGCGCTACCTGGAGGAGCAAGGGGTGGGATACCCGGTCGGCCCGGTCGTTCGCGTACCGATCGTGAGCGCGGCCATCCTGTACGATCTGGGCGTGGGCGGGGACTGGACCGTGCGTCCCGGACCCGAGTGCGGGTACCAGGCCGCGGTCGGCGCGACCGGCGATCCGGTACGATCGGGGAGCGTCGGGGCGGGCGCGGGCGCTACCGTCGGCAAGCTGGCGGGGATGGGCCGCGCGATGAAAGGCGGGGTCGGTAGCGCCTCCATCACGCTGCCCAGCGGGCTGGTGGTGGCCGCCCTGGTGGCGGTCAACGCGGTGGGCGACGTGATCGACCCCGCGACCGGCCGGGTGGTCGCGGGCGTGCGCAGCGACGACGGGACCACCCTGGCGGACGCCCGCGTCCTCCTGCGCGCAGGAGGACCATCGGGCGGGTCCGCCGGCCGGAACACGACCATCGGGGTGGTCGCCACCAACGCGCGCCTCACCAAGGCGGAAGCCAGCCGGGTAGCCTTGATGGCCCAGGACGGGTACGCCCGCGCGATCTACCCGGTGCACACCCCCGGCGACGGCGACACCACCTTCTCGCTCGCCACGGGCACCCTCGCCGACAGCGCGCGGGCGAGCGTCGGGCAGGTGGGCGCGCTTGCGGCCGACGTGGTTGCGGCGGCGATCCTGGACGCCGTGCGCAGCGCGACCCCCCTCCCCGGCCTCCCCGCCGCCGCCGACCTGCAGGCCCCGCCGCCCGACCACCCCGACCCATCGGAGCATCCCACCGCCCCGCAACCCACACCGGTCCCGCAGCCCGCCGCCGCCCGGCAACCCACCCCCACCCCGCACCCTTGAACACCACCCTCCTCCTCCTGCTCGCCTACTCGGCCGGGCTGATCGGCCTCGGGCTCTGGCTGGGGCGGCGGGTCTCCAGCGCGGGCGGCTTCTTCGTGGCGGGCCGGTCGCTCGGCCCGGGCCTGCTGTTCGCCACCGTCCTCGCCGCCAACATCGGCGCGGGCACCACCATCGGCGCGGCCGGACTGGGCTACCGGGACGGCCTCGCGGGCTGGTGGTGGGTGGGCTCCGCGGGGGTCGGCACCCTGGTGCTCGCGCTCTGGGTCGGGCCGCGCATCTGGGCGGTCGCGCGCGCCCGCGGCCACCTCACCCTGGGCGACTACCTCGACGACCGCTACGGCCCCTCGGTGCGGGCGATCATCGCCGTGCTGCTGTGGCTGGGGACGCTCGCGCTGCTGGCCGGCCAGCTCATCGCGATGTCCGATATCTTCACGGTCGTGGCCGGGTGGCCGCGGGGATGGGGGGTGGTGGTGGGCGGTGTGGTCGCCACCACCTACTTCGCCGCCGGCGGGCTCATGGTGGCCGCGTGGGTCAACCTGGTGCAGCTGGTCGTCATGGTCGCCGGGTTCGGGATCGCGCTCCCCTGGGCGATGTCCGCCGCGGGCGGCTGGGAGGCGGTAGTCGCCGCCGCGCCCGCCGACGGCATGAACTTCTGGCAGGGCGGCGAATCCGGCTGGATCTACCTCGCCCTGGTGGCGCCCGGCTTCGTCATCTCCCCGGGCCTCATCCAGAAGGCCTACGGCGCGGTCGACGCCCGCGCGATCCGCATAGGCCTCGCCGCCACCGCGGTGGCCCTGCTGGTCTTCGCCGCCGTCCCGCCGCTCTTGGGAATGGTCGCGCGCGTCTACGAACCGGCGCTGGCCGACCACGAGTTCGCCCTTCCGCTCGTGCTCACCGTGGGCGTTCCCCTGTGGCTCGGCACCCTCGGCCTCGCCGCCGTCTTCTCTGCGGAACTCAGCTCCTCGGACGCCATCCTTTTCATGCTCTCGACGTCGCTCTCGCGCGACCTCTACCGCCGCTTCGTCCGCCCCGACGCCTCCGACGCCTCCGTCCTGCGGGTGGCGCGCATCGCGGCGCTCACCGGCGGCGCGCTGGGCATCCTCTTGGCAGCCGTGCTCCCCGGGGTCATCGAGGCCCTCACGATCTTCTACGCGCTGCTCGCCGTCAGCCTGTTCGTGCCTGTCCTGGGTGGCCTCTACACGCGCCGCGCCGGCTCACCCGAGGCTCTCGCCGCGATCGCATTCGGGGTGATGCTCTGGGTGGCGGTCCGCACCGGCCTCATCGACAACCTGCCGCCGCTGCTCACCGCCAGCGTCGTCGGCCTGCTCGGCTCCGCCATCGGGTTCGGCGTGGTGCTGGGCGCACGGGCGATCCTCCGTCGCGACCCGCAATAGCAAGCGGCCCCCCCCCGGGCATCCCGTGCCGGGACCCGAGCCGGCCCGCCCGCCAAACCATCCCGCCGCCCCTCAGCGTCCGCCCGCCAAGCCCGTTCTACAGCCCGAATCTCTGCCCCTCCGTCGCCACCGAGAACCCGCGGCTCGCGATCTCCCGGGCCTCCGCCGAACCCTCATCCAGCGCGGGGTTGGTGTTGTTCAGGTGGATGAACGCGACCTCCGTCTCGCCCCGCGCGACCTCCTGCAGCAGATCCATCGTGTGCGGCACCATGGGATGGGGGATGTCCTCGATGTTGCGCCCCGGAACCTCGCCGGGGCTGTAGAAGGAGCCGTCCAGCAGGGCTACGTCCACGCCGCGCACGACCTCCGCGACATCCCGGTCCCACGCCTCCCAGCTGTCGATGTCCGGGAGATAGAGGAGGGAGCGGCTCGGACCCCGGAAGGTCCAGCCGACCGTGTCCGAGAACTCGGGACGATGGGGGACGGGGGTGGCCATGGCGGAAAGGCTGTCGTCGACCTCGTACCAGCGGTCGAACTCGACGGGGCGCAGATCGAGACGGCCCTCGTCCACAAGCAGGCTCCAGGGGCCGTTGGATGCGAGAAAGCCCGCCATCTCGGGGCTGCAATAGCACGGCGTGGGGGCGATCCCCAGGCCTTCCCGCCCCAGGTGGGCGAGTCCCAGGTAGTGCCCCATGTGCGCGTGGGTCAGAAAGATCCCGTCGAAGGGCCGCCGCTCCTGGGCGCGCGCTCTGAAACCCGGAGCGTCGATCAGGTCCATCTGCTGGCGGAGATCGGGAGAGGCGTCCACCAGGTAGTACCGGCCGGCGTCGGGCTCCACGATGGCGAGCGAGGACACATAGCGGGGCTGGTCGCGTTCGCGGGCCCGGTCGCACCTGGGCGCGTAGCACCCGGTTTGGGGCATGCCGCCATCCTGGGCCACCCCCAACACCAGCACGTAGGGATCCGCCCGCCGCCACGACGACAAGCCGGGACCGAGGAGGGCAGCCCCGGCCGCCGCACCCAGGAATTCCCGGCGGGAGACCCCCGCCCCACCTTGCCCGCGCACCTCACGTCGCTCGCCCATCCCGCGCTCCGTCGGCCCCCGGTACTTCTTCGGTCCTCGGTACGCCTTCGGCAACCCCTGCTCCTGCAACGATCCATCCATTTCACATGCTCCTATGTTCGCCGCGGCGGTCCCGGATGACCTTGTGAGCGCCCCTGTTGGCGACCGGCTGTCGAGCCGCAGTTTGGATTGTCAGGAATCCGCCACGCAACCCGGGGGGCAGGCAAAGACCGCGATGGCGCACGAGATCGAACGCAAGTTTCTGGTGCGGTCCGATGCATGGAGGGCCGCTCTATCGAGGTCCGGCGCGACCGGGGTCCGCATCCGGCAGGGCTACCTGTCCACCTCCAGCACCCGCTCGGTGCGCGTGCGCACGGCCGGCGAACGGGCCACGCTGAACGTGAAGGGCAACAAGGTCGGCCCGCGCGCCTCCGAGTTCGAATATGCGATTCCGCTCGCGGACGCGATTCAGATGCTCAGCGAACTATGCCGGCGCCCGTTCATCGAGAAGACCCGCTACGACATCCCCGGGCCCGACGGACACATCTGGGAAGTCGACGAGTTCCACGCCGAGAACGCCGGCCTGGTAGTCGCCGAGATCGAGTTGTCCCATGAGGACCAGACATTCGCCCATCCCCAATGGCTGGGTGAGGAGGTCACCGACGACCCGCGCTACCTGAACACCAACCTGGTGGAGCGTCCCTTCACCACCTGGGACCGGGATTAGGGCTCGCGGAACCGGCAGCCGCGACGCGTCTCCACTCTCGGTGCGGGCGCGCATTCACCACGGAGTGCTAACGGTTACCGGGGTCCCTCCGCAGCGTGTTGCATTTCCGCAGATGCAACAAATCGTTGCTTTTCCGGGGATGCAACACATTGTTGCCTTTTCGGTTTGGCAACACTCCGCAGAGTGGTGTGGACGACGAATGACGAGGGCTCGTGGGCTGAGCCCGGATCGTCACCGACCCGGTGGGCGCGAATGCGGCCCTGGACCCGAACCCGCCGTCGGCGGCGGATCCACCGCGGGCGGGTCGAGCGCCCGCACTTCCACCCGCGCGGTCCCCCTGTCGGCGATACCGAGCTTCACCGCCGCGATATAGGAGAGGTCGATGACGCGCCCCTCCACGAACGGCCCCCGGTCGTTCACCCGCACCACCACCCGGTTGCCCGTGTCGAGGTCCGTGACGCGCACGTAGGTGGGGAGCGGGAGCGTCTTGTGCGCCGCCGTCATGGCGTACATGTCGTAGGTCTCGCCCGTGGAGGTTGTCCGGCCGTGGAAGGGGTCGCCGTACCATGAAGCGATCCCGCGCTGTATATAATCCTTGCTCGTCTGCAGCACGCGGTAGCGAACGCCCAACTCGTCGTAGAACGCGGGATTGCCCAGACGCGACTTGTATTCCTGCCGCGGCCGCGCGTCGGGGGGGAGAGCGGCCCGCGCTGCACGCGGGGTGTTCACACGGAAACATCCCGTCGCCCCCAGCAGCACCAGAAGCAGCGCCAACCGTCCCGGGAACCGACGCCCGCCGTCGAGGCGCCATATCACCAGTAAATCACCAGCAGACATCATATCATGTCAGTAACCTGGCCGAACCCTCCGTCCTGCACCTCGAACCGCGCCCCCGTCCCCACCACTCCTACGCCCGCACGAGCTCCACCCGCGTCTGCCCCAGCACCTCCCGCAGTTCCCGCAAAGTCCCGGGCCCCGGATCCACGTTCAGCGTCCTGGAGCGCAACCGCCTGTCGCGCTCCCCATTGCCCGGGCGCCATAGCACTTCCACCGGGGCGTCTCCCGGATGTTCCCCGAGCATCTTCTTCGCCCTGGCGAAGGCGTCGTCCGGGACTTCGGCTTTCCCATCCAGCGCAATCCGCAGCGCCAGCCGCCCGGACGTGAGGACGTCGTTCAGAACCTCCACCTCGTCGAGGAAGATCGGCGGGTCGTCCTCGTCGCGCTCCCTGCCCGACACCTTGCCCCGGATGAGCACCACCGCATCCTGCTGCAGGGTCTCCCTGCCGGCCGCCCAGGCGTCGCGGAAGGCGAGCACCTGCGCGGTGCCGTGGAAGTCCTCGATGGTGATCCGCCCCCACTCCGAGCTGTCCCTGCGCGAGATCTGCCGCTGCACCTGGGTCACGACGCAGGGTATCTCCACGGAAGCGTTCGCGTGCCGGCCCAGCGTCGAGGTGTTCACCCCCCGGAAGACGTGCACGGCATCGCTGAAGCGGTCCAGCGGATGGCCGGAGATGAAGAAGCCCAGCGCCTCCTTCTCCTGGGCCAGCCGCTTGCGTTCCGGCCACTCGCGGACCGCGGGAAGCTCCGGCGCCGGATCGTCGGCCTCTTCCAGCCCTCCGAAGAGCGATTCCTGGCCGGCCTCCCGATCCGCCTGGCGCGCGTTCACGTCGGCGTAGGCGATGTCCAGTCCGGCCACCAACTGGCCCCGGTGTCCGAAGGCGTCGAGCGCCCCCGCCGCGATCAGCGCCTCGCAGGCCCGCTTGTTGAGCGCGCGCGTGTCGATGCGATCCAGGAAATCGAACAGCGTCTCGAAACGCCCGCCCTCTGCCCGCGCCGCGAGCACCGACTCGACCGCAGCCGCCCCGACCCCGCGCACCGCCCCGAGCCCGAATCGAATCTGGGCGCCCCCCGTAACCGTGAACTTCCACCCCGACTCGTTCACGTCCGGCGGCAGCAGCTCGAGGGGCTCCTCGAGTCCCGGAATGGAGCGGTGCAGCTCGCGGCTCTCGAGAATGTACTTCACGACCTGGTCGGTATTCGAAAGCACCGACGAGAGCAGCGCCGCCATGAACTCGGCGGGATAGTGGCACTTGAGCCACGCGGTGTGATAGGAAAGGAGCGAGTATCCGGCGCTGTGCGCGCGGTTGAAGCCGTAGCGCCCGAAGGTCTCGATCTGGTCGGCGAGCTCCCCGGCGACCTGCGGGTCCACCCCCTTGCCCGTGGCGCGCTCCCGGAAGGTCGCCAGCTCGGCGCGAATCAGCTCCGGGATCTTCTTGCCCACCGCCTTGCGCACGACGTCGGCCTCGCCCAGCGAATAGCCCGCGAGGATATTCACGATGCGCATCACCTGCTCCTGATAGACGATGATGCCGTAGGTGGGCTCGAGCAATTCCTCCAGCTCGGGATGCGGATAGGTGACTGGCTCCTGTCCCAGCTTGCGCCGGATATAGACGTCGGTCATTCCGGAGTCGAGGGGACCGGGCCGGATCAGGGCGTTGGTGGCGACCAGATCCTCGAAGCGGTCGCAGCGCATGGCTCGCAGCTTTCCCGTGGCCAGCGCGGACTCGAACTGGAACACGCCCGACGTGCCTCCGCGCGCGAGCATCTCGTAGACACGCGCGTCGTCCAGTGGAACGTCGTCCATGGTCGGATAGACCGCGCCCGTTTCCGGGTGGCGCAGCGCCCCGTACTTCGCCTTCACCAGTTCGACCGCGTCGTGGATGATGGTGAGGGTGCGGAGCCCCAGAAAGTCCATCTTGAGCATGCCCGCGTCGTCCACGCAGTTCATGTCATACTGCGTGACCACGTCCACGTCATCCGCGGGGCCGTCGCGTGACTGTCCCTGTTTCGCCGGCGCCTGGGTCGCGCCGTTCCCGCGCACCCCGCTCCCGCGCGACTGGACGCACACGGGCACATAGTCGGAGAGCGGTCCGGGCGCGATCACCACCCCGGCGGCGTGCACCGACGCGTGCCGGCTCAGTCCCTCCAGCGTGCGCGAATAGTCGAAGAGCTTCCGATAGCGCTCGTCCGTCCGGTACAGCTCCCTGACGTCGGATATCTTCTCCAGCGCCTGCGCGATGGTCAGCGCCTGGCCCGGCTGATTGGGGATCATCTTGGCGATGCGGTCGGTCTCGCTCGGCTTGAAGCCGAGAGTCCGGCCTACATCCCGCACCACCGCGCGCGACTTCATGGTGCCGAAGGTGATGATCTGTCCCACGGCGTCGCGGCCGTATTTGCGCCGCACATAGTCGATCACCTCGCCCCTGCGCTCGAAGCAGAAGTCGATGTCGATGTCCGGCATCTCCTTGCGCTCCGGATTCAGGAAGCGCTCGAAGAGGAGTCCGAACTCCAGGGGATCGATATTGGTGATCCAGAGCGAGTAGGCCACCAGCGAACCGGCGGCGGAGCCCCGTCCGGGCCCGACCGGAACACCGTGTTCGCGGGCCCAGCGCATGAAGTCCCAGGTAATGAGGAAATATCCCGCGTAGCCCGTTTCGGCGATGACGTCGAGCTCATAGTCAAGGCGCGCGCGCACTTCGTCGGGAAGCGGATCGCCGTAGCGCTGCTTCGCCCCCTCGATGCTCAGATGCCGCAGATAGCCGTCACTGTCCTTATGGTCCCCGGGAATGGGAAACTCGGGCAGGAAGTATTTCTTTTCGAAGGAGACGTCGACCTGGTCGGCGATCGCCAGCGTATTCTCCAGCACTTCGGGATGGTCCGGAAAGCGCTCGGCCATTTCGGGGCCCGACTTGAAGTAGAGCCCCTCGTCGTAGCGCATCCGGTTCTCGTCGTCGTGGTCCTTTCCGAGCCCGATGCAGAGGAGAATGTCGTGCGCGCTGTGATCCTCGGCGTGCAGAAAGTGAGCATCATTGCTGGCCACCACCGGCAGCCCGGTTTCCCCGGCGAGCCGGAACACCTTCTCGTTCACCGTGTCCTGGCCCGGGGTGTCGTGCCCCTGCACCTCCAGGAAGTACCGGTCCCCGAAGACGTTGGCGTGCCACTCCGCCGCCTCGCGCGCCGCCTCCCGGTCGTCTTCGGCCAGCCGGCGCGCCACCTCCCCCGCCATGCACGCGGAGGTGCAGATCAGCCCGGCCGAATGGCGCGCGATCACCTCGCGGTCTATGCGCGGCTTGTAGTAGAAGCCCTCCAGGTACCCGATGGAGGAGAGCTTGATCAGGTTCTGGTAGCCCTCGCGGTCGCGGGCGAGCAACACGAGGTGGTAGTACGGCTTCCTGATCTCGCGCCCGCCCACGCGCATCGGCTCCTTGTGGCGCCGGTCGCCGGGAGCCACGTACGCCTCCATGCCGATGATAGGCCGGATGCCATCCTTCTCGGCCGCCTTGCGGAAGGTCCAGGCTCCGAAAAGGCACCCGTGGTCGGTGAGGGCCAGCGCGGGCATCTCGAATTCCTTCGCCTTGCGGACGAGGTCGGTGATGCGGTTGGCGCCGTCGAGAAGCGAGAACTCCGAGTGGCAGTGGAGATGGACGAAGGACAAGGGCGGCTCGGTGCTGGGGTCGGGAGGGAAGGACGCCGGGGCGACGCCGTCGGACACCTAATAGATGCAGGAGAGCGCCCGGCGCGAAAGGGGCTCCCTGGGGGTCGCTTCGCGGATGTCGATGACGCGCGACGCCCGGGCCGCGCGCGGTCCGCGCGTGCCGCCGGAGCGGTGGATCAGCGCTGTTGGGCCACCGTTCTCGCCAGGTCGAACACCTCGTCCACTTCGAGCGCCTGCATGCACCAGAAGGCGCCGTCGCAGGTTGGCCGGTTGCCGCAGGGCGCGCAGGGCTGGAGCTCCAGCGCGATGCGGGCCCGCGCGTGCGGTGCTTCGCGATAGGGGATGTTGGATCCGAAGAGGAGGACGGAGGGCCGGCGGAACGCGACCGAGACGTGCGAAAGGCAGGTGTCCACGCCGAGGAAGAGCCCGGCGTGCCTCACCACGGCCGCCGCTTCGCCGAGGCGCGTGCGGCCGGTCAGGTCGATGATCAGGGGAGGCGAGCCGGAGCCCGTGGTCTCGTCTCCCGCCCGCCTATCCTCCGGTACGCCGCTGGCTCGACCCGGTCCCTTGGGCTCCACACCGGCGGCGGCGATGCGCCGCGCGGCTTCGCGATCCGCAGGTCCGCCCAGAATGACCACGGGCAGGCCCAATTCCGCACGGATTCGCCCGGCGATCTCGCCCCAGCGGTCCTCGAACCAGTGCTTCTGGGGCCGGGTGGTGAAGGGGGCGAGCGCCGCGTAGCCTCCCTCCAGACCATGGTCGGCGATGAAGCGTGCCGCGAAGTCCTCCTCCCCGTCGCTGAGGACCAGGTGCAGCGCCAGCGCGTCGTCTGGGAGCCCGAGGGCGTCCGCGAAGTAGGGGTACTGCAGGCTGGTGCTCCCGGGGGCCGTGCCGTGGCGGGGGACGGTGCCGGTCATCAGCATCCAGCTGCCCTCCTTCGAGCCCAGCCCGATGCGCACGCGGGCGCCCGAGAGCCACGCCACCCATCCGCTGCGCAGGAGCCCCTGCAGATCGAGAGCGATATCGAATCCGGGCGCCCGAAGCCTCGCGCGAAGTTCCCGAAACGCACGCCAGAGCGCCCCCCAGCGTCCGGCCCGGATCATGCTCTTCCACGCGGCGCGGTCCCAGACGATGATTTCGTCGAGATCCTCGTGATGTTCGATCATGCTGCGGGCGTGGGATTCCACCGCCCACGCGATGTGCGCCTTCGGATAGCGGCGCCTCAGAGCCTGGACTACGGGCGATGCCAGCAGCACGTCACCGCGCGCGCTGAGGCGCACGAGAAGGATGGCCCGGGGGGCGTCGGGAAGCGCGAACAGCGAGGTTGGCACGGGGCGTTGCGATGCTCTCTTGATCGGCATGGCCGGAGGCAGGACTACCGCCGAACTGCCCGATGGTGAAGATTCGCGTCAGGCGAATGATGGCGAGGTCGAACGAAGACGATGGGCGAATGATAACCCTTGGGGACACGCGCGGGACCTGAACGAGATGCTCCGCTACGACCTCTTCTACCTGATGGCCGCGCTGCTGGCCAGCCCCGTGGTTGCAGCTCGCCTGCTCGCCACCGGGAAGCGGAGGACCGACTGGCGGGGGCGCTTCGGACATGTGGGGGTGCTCGACGTGCCCTCTTCGCCGAAGGACGGCGCACCCCCAGGGCCTGCGGACTCGGTGGACCGATCCGCCGGTCACGCGGCGGGCGAGGTGAGCGGTGCTCCTGCTCGCCGCCGCCCCACCGTGCTGGTCCACGGCGTCAGCGTAGGTGAGGTTGCCGCGATGCGGCAGCTCGTCGGCCTGCTGGCGGCGCGTACGCGGGTGGTCGTGAGCAGCACCACCGACACCGGGGTCGCGCGCGCGCGTGTACTTTACAGGAGCCGACACGCGGTGGTCCGTTATCCCCTCGACCTCTCCTGGATGGTGCGCCGCTTCCTGGACGCCGTGCGCCCGGACGTGGTGGCCCTCGCCGAGCTGGAGGTGTGGCCCAACTTCGTGACCGAGTGCACGAGGCGGGGCATTCCCGTCTGCGTGGTGAACGGCCGGCTGAGCCCGTCCAGTTACCGCGGCTACCGGCGCGCGCGGGCGTGGCTGCAGCCCGTCTTCCGCCAGCTCGCGGCCGTGGCCGCCCAGAACGAAGGGTACGCCGACCGCTTCATCGACCTGGGTGTCCCCCGCGACCGGGTGCGGGTCACCGATACGATGAAATGGGACACCTCGAGCCGCCCGCCCCCGGGCAGCCGCCCCTCCGACCCCGACCCCGCCGCAGCCGAGGCGCTCGCCACCGCCCTCGGCCTCGACCGCACCCGGCCCCTCATCGTCGCCGGATCGACCGGGCCGGGCGAAGAGAAGGAGCTGATCGCCACCCGCCCCCCCGCCGCCCAACTGCTCCTGGTGCCCCGAAAGCCGGAGCGGTTCGACGCCGTCGCCGCCCTCCACCCCGCGATCCGCCGCCGAAGCCGCGCCCGGAGCGGCCCCACCGACCTCTTCCTCCTCGACACCATGGGCGAACTTGAGCTGGCGTACGCGCTCGCGGATGTCGCCATCGTGGGCCGAAGCTTCGCACCCATGGGCGGGTCGGATCCCATTCCCGCGGTCGCCGCCGGGTGCGCGACCATCATCGGCCCGCACCACGAGAACTTCACCGACGTGGTTTCGGCTCTGGCGGCGGGCGGCGGCATTACCGTGACGGACACCCCCATGGCCGCCGCGACCCGCCTCCTGGATGATCCGGACGACCGCCGCCGCATGGCTCGAAGCGGCCAGCGCGTCATCGAGGAACACCGCGGCGGCTCGGCGCGCACTGCCGACCTGGTGTTACGGCTGCTGCGCTCCCAACCTGGATCACGCTGGAAGGAGGACCGGGAATGAGCGAGAAGCGGGAGAAGCCGTCCTCCGGCCTCAGCTCCCCCTCCACACAACGCCCACCTTCAGACCCGTTTCCCCCGCGTCCAGAACGGTCGGGACCGTAACGCCCACCTCGGTGAATTGCGCGGTCCACTGCTCGTTGCAGTAGGGCGTGTGGCTGGCTTCGACGCGCAGCGCGAGCCCGTCTCCCAACCCCTTCTCCAAGCCGAAGCCGAAGGTGAAGGCCTGGTGGTTCAGGTCGCGCGCATCGGTTCCCGAAACGAAATCCGAGGGCCCGCAGCCGGCCGGCAGCATGCAGCCGTTGAAGCGATTCGTCAGCTCGACCTGTGCGAGGCGGATGCCCCCAAGCAGAAACAGCGTCGCATCCATCGACGCCAATGCGCCCGGACTGCCGCCGATCTCCATGGTCAGGCCGAAGCTTCTCTTCCGCTCGAACGTCCACTGATCCGGCCAGCTCTCGCCAAGCTGATTGCGTCCCGGCGAATCCCCAACCCCGGTCAGCTGCCCGTCCACGGCGGCAAAATGGAGCGCGGCGTCCACGCGCGCGCCCATGTGGAACCCGCTCCCGCCCAGCGGCGCCCGATAGCCGAGGAATGCACCCACCCCGCTCCCCCACGTATCGGCGGCACCCTCGTCCATGACCAGCGTCCCGCGCCGCGGTGGGGGAACCAGGGTGTTGGCCGCGGTATTGTCGACCGTCTTCGCAAGAGTGGCCTTGACGCGCTCCATCGGGACGAGGACGCCCGCGCGGAAGGCTCCGCTCTGAGCCGAAACCGCCCCCGGAACCAGGAGCGCCGCAAGGAGGAAGAGCGTAGTCCTGCCACGTCGTCGAATCAGCATCGCATCAGCCTCCCGGCCTGCCCGGCAGTCCCATCCTCATCTATGGACGCCCCCGTGACGCAAGCGTTCTGGAGAACCGGTCGAGCGGGCGG
>JAPPJO010000151.1 GCA_028820325.1 Gammaproteobacteria bacterium
CTAGGCGTCCGCGGGCTGCGGGACGCCGGACGGATCGGCCGGGTCGACAGCGGGATCGGCCCGGCCGGTCGCGTTTTACGTATTTTGCGTAAAATGCGTAATCTGCGTATTCCCAACCGGTGGCTCCTCGCCGGTGTGGTTGCCGGGGTGGGCGTCTCCGGCGCCGGCGGAGCCCCCGCCGCTGCCCCGCGCGCCCCCATCCCCCACGCCGACGGCCCGCCCCTCGCGCGCACCGGCGGCTTCGGCGAACTCACCTGCATCGAGTGCCATCTGGACCTTGAGCTGAACGCACTGGGCGGCGCACTTCTGCTCGACGGCATTCCCGCCTCCTTCACGCCGGGCGCGGTCTACGTGGTCACCGTGATCGTGGAAGGGGAGGGGATGGGCAGTGCGGGCTTCCAGGCCGCCGCGCGCTTCAATGAGGGCGAGCGGACGGGCACGCCGGCAGGACGGCTGGCGCCCCTGGACGGGCGCACGGTCGTACGCAGCGAGGACGGCGTCGACTACATCAACCACACGGTTGCGGGGAGCCAACTCGGTCCCGGAGATGTTGCCAGCTGGAGCTTCGAGTGGGTGGCGCCCGGGGAACCGTCGCCGGTGGTGTTCCACGTGACCGGCAACTCCGCCAACGGCGACAACTCGCCGCTCGGCGACCTCATCTACACGGCGGAAGTGGTGGTGCCTCCCGGCGGCTGACCGGACCCTCCCCGACGCTTGGCCGGGCGCTCCGAAGTGTGACGCCCCCGGACGCCCCCTCAGCGCGCGAGGGCCAGAAGCGAGTTGTCCAACTGGCGTTCAATGTCCACCAGCGGCGCGGTGTAGTGCCCCGAGAAGCAGGCGTCGCAGAAGGGACCGAACTCCTCTACGGCCTTCGTCATCCCCTCCAGCGAGATGTAGCCCAGCGAATCCAGCCCGAGCTCCTCGCGGATCTCCTCCACGGTGTGCCCGGACCCCATCAGCTCTTCCTTGCTGGGCATGTCGATG
This sequence comes from Gammaproteobacteria bacterium, assembly GCA_028820325.1. Lineage (GTDB taxonomy): Bacteria > Gemmatimonadota > Gemmatimonadetes > Longimicrobiales > Gaopeijiaceae > BD2-11. The sequence continues at coordinate 985 of JAPPJO010000151.1, forward strand.
CCGTAGAAGCAGGGGTTGCGCACCGGGGGGCTGGCGATGCGCAGATGCACTTCCGCCGCGCCCGCGCCCCGCACGAAACGCACCAGGCTGCGGCTGGTGGTGCCGCGCACGATGGAGTCGTCCACGAGCACGATGCGGCGTCCTTCCAGTACCTCGCGCACCGGGTTGTATTTGATGCGGGCTCCGAAATCGCGATCCGCCTGCGAGGGGCGGATGAAGGTGCGGCCCACGTAGTGGTTGCGCAGGAGGCCGAGCTCGAAGGGTATGCCGGTCTCCTCGGAGTATCCCAGCGCCGCTGAATTCGCACTGTCCGGGACCGCCACCACCGCATCCCCCTCGACGGGATGCTCTCGCGCGAGCTGGCGCCCGAAGGCCCGCCGGGAGCGGTCTACGCTGGCTCCCCAGATGCGCGAGTCGGGACGGGCGAAGTAGACCAGCTCGAAGATGCACGGCGACGGACGGGCCGCGGCGCGCAGGCTGCGCAGCTTCTCGACCCTGCCCCCGCGAACGCGCAGCAGTTCGCCCGGCTCGACGTCGCGCACGTACTCGGCATTGACGATGTCGAAGGCGCACGACTCCGACGCCAGCACGTAGCCGTTGTCCTTTCGTCCCAGCAGGAGGGGGCGGAACCCGTGCGGATCGCGCACGGCGTAGAGGGCATCTCCCACCGCGATCACGAGCGAGAAGGCGCCTTCCAGATGAGCCAGGGCGTCGTCCACCTGCTGCGCCACGTCGCGGTGCCGCGAGCGCGCCATGAGATGCACGATGACCTCGGAGTCGCTCGAGGTCTGGAAGAGGGCGCCCTCTTCCACCAGCCGGTCCTTCATGTCGAGGGCATTGGTGAGGTTGCCGTTGTGCGCGATCGCGAGCGGGCCGTTCGCGTAGCGCGCCACAATGGGCTGGGCGTTCTCCTGCAGGCTGCCTCCGGCGGTGGAGTAGCGCACGTGGCCGACCGAGGTGCCGCCCGGAAGGGCGCTCAGCTTTTCCGCGTCGAAGACATCGGAGACGAGCCCGAGGCCCTTGGTCACGCTCGCGCGCCCGGCCCGGTCGATGGAGTAGATGCCGGCGGATTCCTGTCCCCGGTGCTGGAGCGCGTAGAGACCGAGAAAGACGAGTTCCGCGGCGTTTTCGATGCCGCTGACCGCGAAAATGCCGCACTCTTCGCGCGGGCGTCCGTCCAGCAGCGAGCCGGGGATGTCCGCCGGGCCCAGGGGGCGGGACTGCGGCTCGGCCTTGCCGGCCAGTGGAAGCGTGTACTGTCCGTCCCTCATGTGCCGCCTCCGGGCGCCCGCAGTTCGTGGATGCATCGCCGCTCGCATGCCGGGCGTGGTTCGTCCACGGAATACTATCCCTTGCTACTGCGCGTCCATGCGCTCCGGCAGAGCCCCGAAGTACACCGCACCCACCTCCCTGATGTCCGCCTCGATGCGCGCGTCCGCGCTCTCCACGACGAAACTTGCGCCGATCGCTCCTACCGTGCCGATCTTCGTGCAGGGCACGCCGTACCGATCGGCCAGCCGCCGCACCCGACCGAGGCTCGCGGGATCGCACGAAACCACCACGCGCCCCTGCGCCTCTCCAAAGAATAGTGCAGTCGAGGGCAGCGGGTCCGCCAGTCGCACGCGGATGCCGACCGGGTCTTCGCCCTCGTGCAGCGCGCTCTCGGCGAGCGCGCACACCAGGCCGCCCTCCGAACAATCGTGCGCCGAGCGCAGCAGCCCCTCGCCGATCATGGCCAGCAGCGCCTGCTGGAGCACGCGTTCCGCCAGCAGGTCCACCCGCGGGGGCTTGCCGCCCACGATGCCGTGCATCGCGTACAGGTACTCGGAGGCGCCCAGCTCGTCGGTGTTGCGCCCGAGCAGCACGATGACGTCGCCCTCGTCCCGGAACGCGTGTCGCGTCACCCGCTCCAGGTCCTCGATGATGCCGACCATGCCGATGACGGGCGTGGGGTAGATGGGCGTGCCGCTGGTCTCGTTGTAGAGCGAGACGTTGCCGCCGGTGACCGGGGTCTCGAAGAGCGCGCACGCCTCGACCATGCCCAGCACGGCCTCCCGCAGCTGATGGTAGATGTGCGGCTTGAGCGGGTTGCCGAAGTTGAGGTTGTTGGTCACCGCCATGGGCAACGCCCCCGCGCACGCCAGGTTGCGCGCGGCCTCAGCCACGGCGATGCGGGCTCCGGTGCCGGGCTCCAGGTAGGTGTAGCGGCCGCTGCAGTCGGTGGTGACCGCGATCCCGCGCCGGGTGCCGCGCACCCGCAGCACGCCCGCGTCCCCTCCCGGCTGGATCACGCTCGCCGTGCGCACGGTGGTGTCGTACTGGTCGTGGATCCAGCGGCGGGAGGCCAGGTTGGGAGAGGCCAGCAGGCGGAGGAAGTCGGCGGTGCGGTCGCCCTCGCCGCCCGCATAGGGCGCCAGGTCCATCTCCCTCAGCTCGCGCACCTCTTCGCCCTCGATGCCCTCGCGCTCGTAGGTCGGGCACCCCTCGGTGAGGGGCAGGGCGGGAATGTCGGCGACCGGGCGGCCGTCCTCCAGGATGCGGAAGCGTCCATCGGAGGTGACCTGGCCGACCTCCGCCGCCTCCAGCTCCCACTTGGCCAGGATCTGCCGGACCTCCTCTTCCCGGCCCCTGTGCACGACCACCATCATGCGCTCCTGGCTCTCCGAGAGCAGGATCTCGTACGGCGTCATCCCCGGCTCGCGCACCGGCACCAGCGCGGTGTCGATCACGACCCCGCTGCCGGAACGGCCGGCCATCTCCGCGGCGCTGGAGGTGATGCCGGCCGCGCCCATGTCCTGGATGCCCACGATGTGGCCGCTCCGGATCAGCTCCAGGCTTGCCTCGAGCAGGAGCTTCTCGGTGAAGGGGTCGCCCACCTGCACCTGGGGCCGGCTGGCGTCGGAGTCCTCGCCCAGCTCCTCGCTGGCGAAGGTGGCCCCGTGGATGCCGTCGCGCCCGGTGCGCGCGCCCACCGCCATCAGCGTGTTGCCTTCCCCGTGGGCCTCGCCGCGGATGAGCTGTTCCCGCTTCATGATGCCCAGGCACATCACGTTGATGATGGGATTGCCCTCGTAGCCGCGGTCGAAATAGGCCTCGCCGCCGAGGTTGGGGATGCCCACGCAGTTGCCGTAGTCGCCGGCTCCGCGCACGACGCCGTCGAAGAGGTAGCGCACGCGGCTCGAGTCCAGGTCTCCGAAGTGCAGCGAGTCGAGCACCGCGACCGGCCGGGCCCCCATCGTGAAAACGTCGCGCAGGATCCCCCCGATTCCCGTGGCCGCGCCCTGGTACGGCTCGACGGCGGACGGATGGTTGTGCGACTCGATCTTGAAGGCGAGCGCGTATCCGTCGCCGATGTCGATCACCCCCGCGTTCTCGCCCGGGCCCTGGATGACCCAGGGGGCCTCGGTGGGCAGGAGCCGGAGCAGGCGCTTTGAGTTCTTGTACCCGCAGTGCTCCGACCACATCGCCGAGAAGACGCCGAGTTCGGTGAAGGTGGGGGTGCGCCCGAGGTGCCCGACGATCTTGTCGTATTCCTCGGGCGTTAGACCGTGGTCGGCGACGAGTTCCGCCGTGATCTCCGGATCTCCGGGACGCGGCTCCGGCGCGGCCGGTCCGCTGCCGTTCCCGCCGCTCGCGGGCCCGATCATGCCACCCTCTCGCGCGCGCAATGAGCGACCAGCGACTCGAACATGCCCAGCCCGTCGGTCGAGCCCAGTACGCCTTCCGCCGCCCGCTCGGGATGGGGCATGAGCCCGAGCACGTTCCCCGCGGCGTTCACGATCCCGGCGATGTCGTTGGCGGAGCCGTTCGGGTTGCCGCCGTCGCCGCGTGCTCCTTCGCGCGTGGTGTAGCGGAAGACGACGCGCCCCTCCGCCTCGAGGCGCTCGAGGGTGGCCGGGTCGGCGATGTAGTTGCCTTCGGCGTGCGCGATCGGAATGCGCAGGACCTGGCCGGGGCGGTACGCGCGGGTGAAGGCGGTGTTCGTGGTCTCGACGCGCACGTGCACGTCGTGGCTCCGGAACTTCAGCGATTCGTTGCGTCTGAGGGCGCCCGGGAGCAGCCCGGCCTCGCACAGGATCTGGAAGCCGTTGCAGATGCCGAGCACGATCCCGCCGCGCCCGGCGTAGCGCTTCACCGCCTCCACGATGGGGCTGAAGCGTGCGATGGCGCCGGCGCGCAGGTAGTCGCCGTAGGAAAAGCCGCCTGGAAGCACCACCAGGTCGGGGTCGCCCAGCTCGTGCTCGCGATGCCAGATGAAGCGGGTGTCGACCCCCATCACCTTGCGCAGCACCTGCAGGCAGTCGTAGTCGCAGTTGGACCCAGGGAAGGTCACCACCACCGCTCTCACGTCGCCGCCTCCGGCTGTGCGGCGTTGCGTCCGACTTCGATGGCGAAATCCTCGGTCACGGGGTTCGCGAGCAGTTTCTCGCACATCCGGGTGGCCCGGGCGGCGGCCTCGTCCGGCGAGTCGGCTTCGAGCTCGATCACGAGCAGCTTGCCGGCGCGCACCTCCCCGACCCCGGCGAAGCCCAGGGAGTCCAGGGCGTGCTGGATGGCCTTCCCCTGCGGGTCCAGCAGCCCGCGGCGGGGGGTCACGCGGATTTCGATGGCGTAGGCGCTCAAGTTGTGTCCTCCGTGCCGTTGTCGTCGCGGGGGTTGGTCCGCCGGCGTCGGGCGAGCCGATTGCGCCTGCCGGGGCGGTAGCGGGGTCCGAGGCCGCCGTAGTCGAGCGGCCGGGCTTCTTCCTCGTCTTCAGGCTCGTCGTCATCCTCATCCTCATCCACTTCCAGGAGAGGATCGCGCTCGGGAATCCGGTCGAGGAAGCCGATCACCACCGACTTCAGAAGACCCCAGACGGCGTACCCGAACAGGACCGGGAAGAAGTAGTAGCGGGGGACGGCGATCGCGGTGACGATGGTGGCCACGACGATGGCGCTGTTGATGCGGGTTCTGGGGGTGCGCAGCCCGACCCGGGGCATGCGCGCGTAGGGGACGTGGCTCAGCATCAGCGCGGAGAGCAGCACCATGAGGATGCCCATGATCTGGGTCCACGGAAGGGTGCTCAGATACGCCTCGAAGAATGCCGTCTGGGTGAAGGGGTAGGATGTCGCCAGCATCATCCCCGCAGCCGGTGACGGCAGCCCGTGGAACGAGCGTTTCGCCTCTCCCCCCTGCTCCACGTTGAAGCGCGCCAGGCGGACCACGACCGCGGTCACGAAGAGGTAGGAGAGCAGCCAGCTCCAGGAGCCGTCGGCCCAGTAGAGCTGGTACATGACCATCGCCGGGGCTACGCCGAAGCTGACCGCGTCGGCCAGGGAGTCGAGCTCGGCGCCGAAGCGCGAGCCCGTGCGCGTGAAGCGCGCCAGGCCGCCGTCGAAGGTGTCGAGGATGCCCGCGAACACGATGAACCAGGCGGCCCATTCGTACGCGCCCCGCGACGCCATCACCATGGCGAACACGCCGAAGAAGACGTTGCCCAGGGTGAAGGCGGAGGGGATGATGATGATGCCCCTCTGGAGCCGCCTGCGGCGCGCGCGCTTGCGGATCACGGGATCGTCTTCATCCGAAGCTGGGGCCCCTGTACTCGGACAGCGGCACGCCCACCAGCCGCTGGAAGATGTCCAGGTAGCGGGCCGTCGACTCCTCCACGATGCGGTCGGGGAGGTCGGGCGGGGGCGGCATCTTGTTCCAGGCCGTTTCGTGAGCGAGGTAGTCGCGCACGGGCTGCTTGTCGAGGGAGGGCTGTCCGCGGCCGGTCGCGTAGTGCTCGGCGGGCCAGAAGCGCGAGGAGTCGGGGGTCAGCACCTCGTCGATGAGGAGGAGCCGGCCATCCGAGTCCATCCCGAACTCGAACTTGGTGTCCGCGAGGATGATCCCCCGCTGGCGCGCGGTCTCCGATCCGGCGCTGTAGATGCCGAGCGAGAGGTCGCGCAGGGTCTCCGCCATGGACGCGCCCAGCAGCTCCACCACCTGGTCGTAGGTGATGTTCTCGTCGTGGCCCTCGTGTGCCTTGGTCGAGGGGGAGAAGATGGGCGGCTCCATGCGGTCGCTCTCGATCATGCCCGGGGCAAGGGGCTCGCCGGCGAGCGTCCCGCTCCGGCGGTATTCCCGCCAGGCCGACCCGGTGATGTAGCCGCGCACGATGCACTCGACCAGGATCGGCCGGGTGCGGCGCACCAGCATCGCCCGGCGCGCCCAGCTGTCGACGCTGTGCGCCAGTTCGGGGACACGGTCGATGATCTCGTCCCGCCGCACGGCGAGCAGGTGGTGGTCGATGCCCCCCTCGGCGCCCGGCACCGGCGAGCGGGCGGAGAAGCGCGCCAGCCACCACGCGGTCAGCTGGGTGAGCACTTCGCCCTTGTGGGGCACGGGCTGGGGCAGGACCACGTCGAAGGCGCTCACGCGGTCGCTCGCCACCATGAACAGGGTGTCGGGGCCCGCCTCGTAGACGTCCCGCACCTTGCCGCGGTGGAGAAGGGGGAGGGATAGGGCGGAATCCACGATGGTCGTCACGTTGTCGTCGAGCTCCATGGCTGGGGTGGGGTCATGGTTGAGGTCAGACACGAATGTCGGGGGCGTCGAGACGGGCGCGGGCTTGGGGTCCGAGACGGTCGACAAGCGGCTGGGCGAACCCGTCGAGGAAGCGCTCCACCTGTTCGGGAGCGCGCCCGATGAACCGCTCGCCCCGGAGGAGGTCGGCCAGTTCGGGCGCGCTCAGGCCGAAGGCGTCGTCGCCGGCTATGCGGGAAAACAGGTCGGGGTCTCCGCCTTCCTCGCGCGCCTTGCGGGTGGCCGCGTGGGCGTGGCGGCGGATGCGCTCGTGCAGTTGCTGGCGGTCGCCTCCGTCCCGGGTCGCGCGCATGAGGATGGTTTCGGTGGCCATGAAGGGGAGCTGCGCGTCGAGCGAGCGGCGGACCACCGCTTCGTTGACCACCAGCCCGGAGGAGACGTTTTCGACCAGAACCAGTATGCCGTCGAGGGTGAGGAAGGCGTCGGGGATGCTGACGCGCCGGTTTGCGGAATCGTCGAGGCTCCGTTCCAGCCACTGGGTGGCCGCGGTGAACGCGCCGTCCTGATACAAAGTGATCACGTGGCGGGAAAGGGCGCAAACCCTCTCCGCGCGCATCGGGTTGCGCTTGTAGGGCATGGCCGAGGAGCCGATCTGGGTGCTCTCGAAGGGCTCCTCGACTTCTCCCAGATGCGAGAGCAGGCGCAGATCGTGCCCCATCTTGGATGTGGACGCGGCGGTGCCCGCGAGCGTCGCCAGCAGGGCAGCGTCGACCTTGCGCGGATAGGTCTGGCCGCTCACCGGGTAGCGGTGCTCGAAGCTCATGCGCTGGGCCACGGCGTCGTCGAGGGCGTCCACCTTCGCGGAGTCGCCGTCGAAGAGGTCGAGGAAGGAGGCCTGGCTGCCGGTGGTGCCGCGCACGCCCCTGAAGCGGAGCGAGCCGAGGCGAAACTCGATCTCCTCGATGTCGAGCAGCAGATCCTGGATCCAGAGCGTCGCCCGCTTGCCGACCGTGGTGGGCTGGGCGGGCTGGAAGTGGGTGTAGGCCAGGGTGGGGAGCGACCGGTAGCGGCGAGCGAAACCAGTCAGTGCCTCGACGCAGCGCACCAGCCGGTCGCGGATCAGGGTGAGGGCTTCCCGGTGAAGGATGAGGTCGGCGTTGTCGCCCACGAAGGCGCTCGTGGCGCCGAGGTGGATGATGCCTCGCGCCGCGGGCGCCACCTCGCCGAAGAGGTGGACGTGCGCCATCACGTCGTGGCGGAACCGGCGCTCCAGCTCCGCGGCCCGGTCGAGGTCCAGGTCGTCGACCGCGGCCCGCATCTGGCGCAGCGCCTCGCCGGAGATGTCCAGCCCCAGCTCGCGCTGCGATTCGCCCAGCGCGATCCAGAGCCGGCGCCAGGTGGTGAACTTGCGCGCCTGCGAGAAAATGTGCTGCATCTCGCGAGAGGCGTAACGTCCCGAGAGGGGGTGCACGTAGCCGCCCGAGGCGGACTTCCCAGTGCTGGATGCCCCGGCCGCGGCCGCGCGGCCCGGACTGCTAGAGGTCACGTCCCAGTTTCTCCCAGTCGGCCAGGAAGGCGGCCAGCCCGAGGTCGGTCAGCGGGTGGCGGATCAGCTTGTGCAGCACGCCCGCCGGCAGGGTGGCGACGTCGGCGCCCACTTCCAGCGACTCCACAACGTGGCGCGGATGCCTCAGGGAAGCCGCCAGAATCTCCGTCCGCATGCCGTAGTTGTCGTAGATGACGCGGATCTGGCGGATCAGCTCCATGCCGTCGTGGGAGATGTCGTCCAGCCGTCCGATGAAGGGCGAGATGTAGGCCGCCCCGGCCTTGGCGGCGAGCAGCGCCTGCGGGGCCGAGAAACACAGGGTCACGTTGACGGGGATGTCGCGCGAGCTGAGTTCGCGGCACGCCACCAGTCCGTCCTCGGTGAGCGGCACCTTGACCGCGATGTTGGGGTGGACGGCGGCCAGCCGGGTGCCCTCGTCGACCATGGCCTCGGTGTCGAGCGCGACGACCTCCGCGCTCACCGGGCCGTCGATAGCCTCGCAGATCTCCAGGAAGATCTCCATCGGATCGCGGTCGCCGGCCACCTTGGCCAGCAGGGAGGGGTTCGTGGTAACGCCATCGATGAGGCCCGCGGCGGCGGCGCGGCGGATCTCACCCAGGTCGGCGGTGTCGAGGAAGATCTTCATGAGTGGTTGGCGCTCCCTGCGAGTGGGCGGTCGGTGTCGGAATCTAACAGGGCGGGGTCGGCGAACGGGACGCTTCGGGCGGCCTCGGGAGGGATGTCGGCCGCCGCGGTGTTGTCTGAATCTGTCGCGGAGTCGTCCGGGATTGCCGTATTGTGCGCGGTTGTGTGCGCGGGATAGCGCACTCGGCGAAGGAAGAGGCCGGCGGCGGGAGCGGGGGGCGACGTGACCAGGCCGTCGCGGTTGCCGGCGAGCATCGCGCGCATGTCGTCGAGCGGTCGGCGTCCGCGGGCGATGTCGACCATGGTGCCCACCAGGTAGCGGACCATGTGGTGCAGGAACCGGTTGGCGAGGATGGTGAACTCCACGCCCAGGGCCCACTGAGTCCAGCGTGCCCCCGTGACGATACAGCGGTCTCCCCGGTGTTCCTGGCCGGCGCGCGCGAAGGCGGCGAAGGATTCCTCGCCCGCCAGGAGCGCGGCCGCTGCGTGCAGGGCTTCGACATCCACGTCCGCCCTGGCCGAGGCAGCGTCGTCGGTCACGGGGGCGAGAGGCCAGCACCACGGCCGGTGGAATGGCGAGCGGGCCGCAGCCGTCAGGCCCAGCCGGTATCCGTACTCGCGCCCCGTCGCGTCGTAGCGTGGGTGGAAGCCGTGCGGAGCGACGTGGGCCTCCGCAACCCAGATGTCCTGCGGGAGCGTGGCGTTGAGCGCGCGCAGGAGGGTGGTGGCGCTCCAGCGCGGTGGCAGGGTGACCGCGGCCACCTGGCCGGTGGCATGTACCCCCCGGTCGGTTCTCCCCGCCCCCGTTACCGTGCGCGGCGCGCCTGTAAGTCGCTCGAGGGTGGCTTGCAACTCACCCTGCACCGTGCGCACTTCCGGCTGCATCTGCCAGCCGAAGAAACGGGTCCCGTCGTAGTGCAGCGTGAGTCGGAAGCGGCGTTGTCCCCGGGCCATGACGCCGGGAAACTAGGAGTCCCGGAGCGACAACTCAATAGAGCCCGTCCTCTGCCACGGCCGGCAACGTCCCGGGTCCCGCGCGTTGACCGCCTGCCCCGTCCTTGGTACCATCGCCCGAGCGGTCCCGCCATCCCCCTGCGCAGCATTGGAATACGCCATGTCGCCCGAAGCGAAACTCGAGCTGGCCCCCCTGATCGCCCGCGTGTCCGAAGGCGCCGACCTGACCGCGGCCGAGGCGGAGGGCGCGTTCACGACCGTCATGTCCGGCGAGGCGACGCACGTGGCGATGGCGGCCTTCCTGATCGCACTCCGGACCAAGGGGGTGGTGCCATCGGAGATCGCCGGGGGCGTGCGGGCGCTGCGCCGGGCGATGCGGCCGGTGGCTTCGGAGCGAACCCACGAGCTGGTCGATACCTGCGGCACCGGGGGCGGCAGCGTGCGCACGTTCAACGTGTCCACCGCGGCCGCCCTGACCGCGGCGGCTGCCGGCGTGCGGGTCGCCAAGCACGGCAACCGCTCGTTCACATCGCAAAGCGGAAGCGCCGACGTCCTGGAAGCTCTCGGAGTTCGCATCGAACTGACACCGGACGAAATGGGCCGGGTTCTGGCGGAAACCGGGATCGTCTTCATGTTTGCGCCCCTTCTTCATCCCGCCATGCGTCACGTAGGTCCGGTGCGGGCCGAGCTGGCCGTCCCCACGATCATGAATCTGCTCGGGCCCCTCACCAATCCGGCCGGGGTGACTCGCCAGCTGGTCGGCGTTGCCGACCCCGCCTGGCGGGAACTGATCGCGCGCGCACTGCTCGAACTTGGCCACCGGCGCGCTCTGGTGGTGCATGGCGAGCCCGGGATGGACGAGCTGAGCCCCGCGGGGACCACCACCGTGTCCGATCTTCGCGGCGGCAGGATCACGACCTACTCCGTTATCCCGGCTGACCTGGGACTGGAGCCGGGAGGTCTGGAGGCGCTTGCCGGTGGAACCCCGCATGAGAACGCCACCCTGATCGTGGATGTGCTGGAAGGCCGCCGCCGGGGCTCGGCGCGTGCGTTCGTCCTCGCCAACGCCGGCCCCGCCATCTACGTGGCGGGCCTGGCTCATTCTCTTCCGGAGGGGGTTGCCATCGCGACCGAAACCATCGACCGCGGGCTCGCGATCCGCAAGCTCGCGGAACTCCGCGAAGCCAGCCGCGCCGGCGGCGGTTGAGAAAGGTCGCGGGTCTCCGCACCCCCCGCGGGATCTGCTCGCCTGGTCCGTCCCGCTCAGGGACGACCGTCATCGCGATTCTCAGGCCGGGCGGGCCGCACTCCGGCGGCGCTGGGGACGGAATCGTGCGGGGCTGCGTGTCATCCGCGCCGAGCGAAGAAACGGTACGTCTCCCGGCCCCGGATCCTCTCCCACAAGCACCACTTCCGCGAAATCGCCCTTCAGTCTGCCCACCGCAAACGGAATCCTCATCCTACCCTCCCTCCGGCCGCAGCCGGTCTGGTGACCGAACCTCGGTCCGACCCCCCGTGAATCGTCCCGTCCCGATCGGTTGTCCCTCGATCGAACCTCAGTACTTGCGGATCACGCCGACCACGACGCCCTGGATCTGAACGTCGGCCGCGTCGACGATGATCGGCTCCATCGCTTCGTTGGCGGGCTGCAGCCGGATGCGGGAGCCCCGGTCGCGATAGAACTTCTTGACGGTGGCCGAATCGCCCCCCACCAGGGCGACTACGGTCTCGCCCTCATGCGCCACCTGGCGGGCGCTGACCACGATGTAGTCGCCGTCGCGAATCTGCTCGTCGATCATCGAATCGCCCTCGACCCGAAGGACGTAGCTCTCGGCGCCGCTCGGAACCATGTCCCGGGGCACGGACAGGGTTTCGGTGTCCTGAATGGCCTCGATGGGAAGCCCCGCGGCGACCGCTCCGAGCAGCGGCAGCGCGAAGACGCCGGCGCCCGTCTCCCGGTGCACCATCTCGATGGAGCGACTTTGGTTGTAGGCCTTCCGGATATAGCCCTTGCGCTCCAGATTGCTCAGGTGTTCGTGGACCGTGGCCAGGGAAGCGTATCCGAAGGCATGCGCGATTTCCTCGAAGTTGGGCGCGTAGCCCCACTCGTCCAGGTAGCCTTCGATGAAGTCCAGGATCTGTTTCTGTCGCTTGGTCAGGGGCATCGAATGCGCGCTCCGCGAAAGTGATGACCGAACAGGACCCGAATAACCTACCCGAAGGTTTACCGAAGCGCAAGATGCACTCCGAAAGAACCGGAACGGCATCCGTCCTCGACCGCGGATGTCCGATCCCGAGCGCGTGAACATCCTCGACCGCATCGTCCGCACGAAGCGTGACGAAGTCCGGGCCCTGAGGTCCGTGCGGGCCGAGGTGGCGCGGGCCGCCCGTTCGGCGCCTCCGGCCCGCGACTTCCGCTCCGCGCTGAGAGGATCGTCGGGGGATGTGGCCATCATCGCGGAGGTCAAGCGGCGTTCTCCGGGGGCGGGATCCATTCGCGAGGACCTGGATCCGGCGGATCTGGCGGCGGACTACGGGCGCTCGGGCGCATCGGCCATCAGCGTGCTGACCGATCGCACGTACTTCGGAGGCGACCTGGACGATCTGCGGCGGGTGCGCGCGAGGGTGCCGCGGCCGGTTCTGCGCAAGGACTTTCTGGTCGACCCGGTTCAACTCGACGAGTCGCGCGCGGCGGGCGCCGACGCGGTGCTGCTCATCGTGCGCATCCTGGGGGATCCGCTTCTGGGAGAGCTGCTGAGGGGCGCGCAAGCGTTGGGGATGGCCGCGCTGGTGGAGGTTCACGATGCCGCCGAGCTGGAACGGGCGCTCGCGGCCGGCGCCGACGTGGTGGGCATCAACAACCGCGACCTGAGCACCTTCCGCTCGAGCGTGGCCGTCACGCTGGAACTGGTTCGCCGCATTCCGCCGGACGTCGTGGTGATCTCGGAGAGCGGGCTGGCCACCCGGGAGGACCTGGCCACCGTAGGTGCCGCGGGCGCGGACGCCGTCCTGATGGGTGAGGCGCTCCTGCGGAGTCCGCGCCCCGGCGACGCGGTGGCAGCCCTGACCGGCGTCCCGCGCGGAC
>JAPPJO010000131.1 GCA_028820325.1 Gammaproteobacteria bacterium
CGCTCAGCGCGATTGTGCCCGGATCGTCCGCGTTCGTGACCCGGATCTTGACCGAGGCGGTGTCGGCAAGCTCGCCGTCGCTCGCCTCGACACTCACCGTGTAGAGCGTGTCGCCGCTCTCGTAGTCCAGCGCCGCGCCGTCGGCCACCGTGATCTGGCCGGTCGCCTCCACGATCCCGAACAGCGCCTCGTCGCCGCCTTCGGCGAAGCTGTAGGACAGGGAAGGACTGTCCGGGTCGGTCGCCGCGACCGGCGCGCCGACGTTCGTGCCGCCCGGCGAGTTCTCCGGCACCTCGCGCTCGTACGCCGCGCCGAACGAGGGCCTCGCGTTCGCGGGCAGCACCTTCACCGCCGCGCTCACCGCCCGCTTGCCCGATCCGTGGCCGTCCGAATAGGTGATCACCAGCCGCAGCCACTTGCCCTCGTCGGCCGTCACCGGGTTGTACATCCGGCCCCTGCCGACCTCGTTCCACGAGTTGCCGTTGGCCGAGCGCTGCCATCGGCGCTGCCTGCCCGCGTTGCGCACGCCGTCCTCGTCCGTCAGCGTCGCGGTCATCTCGACGCCCACCCGCGCCACCTCCGGGTCAAGCGTGACCGTGCCGGGGTCGTCCGCGTTCGTCACGCGGATCGTCACCGTGGCGGTGTCCGCCAGTGTCCCATCTCTCGCCTCGACGCGCACCGCGTGGAGCGTGTCGCCGCTCTCGTAGTTCAGCGCCACGTCCTCGGCCACCGCGATCCGGCCAGTCTCCCCGTCGATCTCGAACGGGACCTCGGCTCCGCCGGGGACGAACGCATACGTCAGGTCGTCGTTGTCGCCGTCGGTGGCCGTCACGGGCTCGCCCACCGCCGTGCCGCCCGGCGAGTTCTCCGGCACCTCGCGCTCGTAGGCGTCCTCGGCGAACGACGGCGCCGCGTTTCCGGGCTGCACCTTCAACGCCGCGCTCACGGCCCGCTTGCCCGGCCCATGGCGGTCGGAGTAGGTGAACACCACGCGCAGCCACCTGCCCGCGTCGCTCGTCACCGGGTTGTACATCCGGCCCCTGCCGACATCGTTCCAGGCGCTGCCGTTGGCCGAGCGCTGCCACTTTCGGCTCGTTCCCCCGCCGCGCACGCCGTCCTCGTCCGTCAGGGTCGCGGTCATCTCGACGCCCACGCGCGCCACCTCCGGGTCAAGCGTGACCGTGCCCGGATCGTCCGCGTTCGTCACGCGGATCGTCACCGAGGCCGTGTCCGCAAGCTCGCCGTCGCTCGCCTCGACACGCACCGTGAACAGCGTGTCCGCGCTCTCGTAGTTCAGCGCCGCGCCTTCCGCCACCGTGATCCGGCCCGTCGTCCCGTCGATCTCGAACGGTGCCTCGCCTCCGGCGGCGAAGCGGTACGTCAAGTCGTCCTGGTCGTCGTCGGTGGCCGTCACGGGCTCGCCCACCACGGTGCCGGGAGCCGAGTTCTCCGGCACCTCGCGCTCGTAGGCCTCCGCGTCGAACGACGGAGCCCGGTTGTCCGGATCCGTCGTCCCCGCGCCCGGCTCCGACCACTCGCCCGCGCCCTCCGAACTGATCGCTCGGACCTGCGCCTCGTACGTGGTGCCCGCCTCCAGTCCGGTGATCGTGTGGGTCAACATCGCGCCCACCACGGGCGCGTCCTTCCATTCGCCGCCCGGCTTCGCCCGGTAGCGCAGATCGTAGTCCGTGATCTCCGGCCCCTCGTTCACGGGCGCGGTCCACGACACCTCCACCTCTTCGGTTCCGCCCGTCACGGTCGGCGCGTCCGGCTTGCCCGGGGCGGGCACGTCCGTCACCCGGATCGTCACCGCCGCCGTGGCCGCAAGCGTCCCGTCGCTCGCCCGGACGCTCACCTCGTAGGCCGTCTTGCCGCTCTCGTAGTCCAGCGCCGCGCCCTCGGCGACCGCGATCTGGCCGGTCGCCCCGTCGATCACGAACGGCGCTTCGTCCCCGCCGGTGACGAGGCTGTACGTCAAGTCGTCCTGGTCGTCGTCGGTGGCCGTCACCGGCGCTCCGACCTCCGTGCCGGGAGCCGAGTTCTCCGGCACTTCGCGCTCGTAGGTCTCCGCGTCGAACGACGGCGACCGGTTGTCCGGATCCGTCGTCCCCTCGCCCGGCTCCGACCACTCGCCCACCCCCTCCGAACTCTCCGCGCGCACCTGCACCTGATACGCCGTTCCGGCTTCGAGTCCCGTGATCTTGTCCGCCAGCACCGCGCCCACCGCCGTCGGTTCCGTCCAATCGCCGCCACTCTTCGTCCGGTGGCGGAGATCGTAGTCCGTGATCTCCGGCCCCTCGTTCGCGGGCGCGCTCCACGACACCTGCACCTCTCCGGTTCCGCCCGTCACCACCGGCGCATCCGGCCTGCCCGGAGCGGGTACGTCCGTCACCCGGATCGTGACCCCCACCGTGTCCGCCAGCGTCCCGTCGCTCGCCACCACCCGGACCGCGTGCAACGTGTCGCCGCGCTCGTAGTCCAGCGCCGCGCCCGCGGCCACCGCGATCTGGCCGCTCGAAGCCGCGATCTCGAACGCCGACGGCTTCGTCCCCGCGAAGCTGTAGTTCAGTGCGTCGCCGCCCGTGTCGAAGGCCGTCACCGGATCGCCGACCGCCGTGCCCGCCGCCGAGTTCTCCGCCACCTCGCGCTCGTACGCCGGCAAGCCGAACCTCGGCGCCGCGTTCCTGACCGTTACCTCGAAGGCCTGCTCGACCGTGCCGCCGTGGCCGTCTTCCGCCGTCACGGTCACGGTCGCTTCGCCCCGCTTCAGGCCGTTCACCCCCACTCGACTCCCTCTCACCGCCACATGGACCACGTCCCCGTCCGACGAGGACGCCCGGTAGGCGAGGCTGTCCCCGTCGGGATCGCTGAACGCGCTCGACACCTCGACCAGCGCCGACGTGCCGTGGTCCAGCGTCAACGGATCGAGCGAGCCCGCCGCCACCGGCGGAGTGTTCGGCACCGTCGCGAGGAACGTCTGCGAGACCGACGCTCCCTCCGGGTCCCGCGCCGTCACCGTCACCAGGCTCTCGCCCCGAGACACGCCCGTCACCGACACCTCGCTCCCGCTCACCTTCACCGTCGCCGCCGCCTCGTTCGACGACGACGCCTCGTACCGCAGCGTGTCCCCGTCCGGATCCCGGAAGTGCGGCGACGCGTCCACCACCACCGTCTCGCCCCGAGCGACCGTCAGCGCCGGGATCGCGCCCGCCACCCTCGGCGGCTCGTTCGCGCCCTCGACCGTCACCACGAACTCCTGGTCCGTGCGCCCGCCGTGCCCGTCGTCCGCCGTCACGGTCACCTTCGCAACGCCCTTCCGGATGCCCTCGAACCTCGCACGGTCCCCGGCCATGCCCACCGCCACCACGTCTCCGTCCGAAGAGACCGCCGTGTACGTCAGCGTGTCGCCCTCAAGGTCCCCGAAGTATCCCGGAACCGCCACGCTCGCCGTGTCGCCCCGCTCGATCGTCCGGTCCGGAATCGTGCCCAGCCGCTCCGGCGCGCGGTTGGGAACCGTCGCCACGAACTCCAGCGACACCGACCCGCCGCGCCCGTCCTCCGCCGTGACCGTTACCGGCGAGGCACCACGGAGCACGCCCGTCACCGTCAGCCGGTCCTCCCGCACCCGAACCGTCGCCACCGCCTCGTTCGACGAGACCGCGCCGTATTCAAGGTCGTCGCCGTCCGGGTCGGAGAAGTGCTCCGACAGGTCCACCACTCCATACTCCGCCGGCGCGAGCGTCATCGTCGGAATCGGCTTCACCACCTCCGGCGCTTCGTTCGCCTCCTCGACCGTCACCTCGAAGCCCTGCGACACCGAAGCGCCGTGCGAGTCGCGGGCCGTCACCGTCACCCGCAACTCACCCGGAGACACGCCCCTCACTGTCACCTTGCTCCCGCTCACCCTCGCTGTCGCCGCCGACTCGTTCGACGACTGCGCTTCGTAGATGAGCGCGTCGCCGTCCGGGTCCCGGAAGTGCGAAGACACGTCCACAACCATCGAGTCGCCCGCCGCGAGCGTCATCGCCGGAATCGCGCTCACCACCTCCGGCGCGGCGTTCCCTTGACTCACGGTCACCTTGAAGTCCTGCGAGACCGACAGGCCGCGCGGATCCGCGGCGGCAACCGTCACGTCGGCGCTCCCCTTCGACACACCCCGGACCCACACCGTGTCATTGCTCGCCCTCACCGTCGCCACGGTCCGGGCGGACGAGGATGCCGTGTACGTCAGCGCGTCCTTGTCGGGATCGCTGAAGTGCGGCGACACCCTCACCGCCACCGAGTCTCCGGCCACCACCGCGCGCGCCGGGATAACGCTCTCGATCACCGGAGCGCGGTTCGTCGGAGGCGGGGTCGTGACCGTGACCCTGAACTCCTGCCTGGCCGTCGCGCCGTACCGGTCCCTCGCCATCACGGTCACCTGCGCGCTCCCCACCGTCTTCCCCGTGTACTTCACCGTGCTCCCGGTGACGCTGACGCTCGCCACGCCCGTGGCGGAGGACGTGGCCGTATAGGTCAGCGCGTCGCCGTCCCGATCCTGAAAGTAACCCGACACCGACACGGTCCCCGACTCCCCCTTCCGCACCGGCTGCGCCGGAATCGTGCCCTTCGGCTCCGGCGCGCGGTTGTCCCGGATCGTCACCCGCACGTCGTCGGTGTCCGTGGTGGTATCGCAATCGGTCGTCACCGTCAGCCGGAACGTCAGCACTTCGTCCGCAGGCACCAGCGGAGTATCGAACGACGGCGTCGCCGTGTCCGCATCCGACAGCGTCACCGTCCGGCCGCCCACCTGCTTCCAGGCGTAGCTCGACTCGCGCCTGCTGCGTGACCCGTCGAGCGTCACCCGCCGCAGCTCGCGTACCGTGCGGTCGGTGCCCGCGTTCGCAACCGGTGCCTCGCAGGTGGTGGTGTCGACGGGCTCGACCGTCACCTTCATCAAGTCGGTGTCCGTCGCGTCTTTGTCGTCCCACACCTCCAACGTGAACGTGTAGGCGGTCGTCGTGTCCACCGCCGGGGCGGTGAAGCTCGCCTTCGCCGAATTCGGGTTGGTCAACGTCAACGGACCCGTCCACCGCCACCTCTCGATCGTGCCGTCCGGATCGGTGCTGCGACTGCCGTCCAACTTCACAAGATCGCCCTCGTCCACCCGTTGGTCGCTACCCGCACGGGCCGTCGGCCGCTGGTTCACTTCCTCCACCTCCACGGGGCCGCTGGCTGTGGCACTTGCGTTGTGGAGGTCCGTCGCTACGGCGCTGACCGTGGCATCGCCGCCCGCCACACCCTCGATCGTCAGAACGCTCCCCTTCAAGCTCACCGTCGCCACCGTCGGTTTGGTCGACTTCGCGTCGCTGTACTTTAGCCGATCGTCGGGATCCTCATCGCTGCACAGCTTGGCGAGATTGACCGCCACGCTCTGCCCTGCCTTGATCTCCTGCAACGGAATCGGTTGGCACACCGGCGTCCGGTTCGTCACGGCGACAACGAACACTTGCTCGGCTGTCCCGTCGCCCTTTCCGTCGTCGGCCGTCACCGTTACCTGCGCGCTCCCGACGGCTTCCCCGGTGAACGTCACCTCGCTGCCACTTACCCCGACGCTAACGATGGTCGGAGCCGAGGAAACAGCGGTGTAGTCAAGCGCATCGCCGTCTAGGTCCCGGAAATACGGGGTCACGTCCACCGAGCCCCTCTCACCCCAATCGATGCTCTGGGCCGGAATCGTGCCGACTGGCTCAGGAGGGCGATTCGGCTGGGTCACCGTCACCCGAATGCTGGGGGTGACGCTGCCGCCGTTGCCGTCGCTCACCGTCGCCCCTGCGTCTGCCTCGCCCACCGCCACGCCCGTGATCGTCAGAACGCTCCCCTTCAAGTCGACCGTCGCTACACCACTCTTGTTGATGGTCGGGTCCTTGAAGTCGAGATCGTCGCCGTCTTTATCACTGCACAGGGGCGGAGCTAGGTCGACCGTCACGCTCATGCCCACGTCAACTGTCTTAGAGGGAATCGCCTGACACTCCGGAGGTTCGTTCGGCACCTCTACCGGTCCCTCCGCCCTGGCGCTCGCGCCATGAGGGTCGCTCGCTGTTGCCCCAATCGTCGCGGTGCCTCGAGCTATGCCGTTGATCGTAAGGACGCTCCCGGCCAGACTCACCGTTGCCACGCGACTGTTGCTCGTGGTCGGGTTCTTGAAGTCGAGATCGTCACCGTCTTCATCCCTGCACAGAGGACCCAAGTCGACCCGCTCTCTCTCCCCCTTTTTGACCTCCTGAAAAGGAATCGGCTTGCATTCCGGAGGGCTGTTCACGGTCACCGAGAAGCTCTGACTCACCGAGAGGCTATCCGGATCCTCAGCCGTCACGGTCACCGATGCGCTCCCCACCTTCAATCCCTCGTACGTCACCGTGCTGCCGCTGACGCTGACCCCCACTACGCTCGGCTTCGACGAGGTGGCGGTGTAGGTCAGCTTGTCGTTGTCCGGATCGCTGAAATGCTCCGACGCGTCAACCGACCCGCTCTCTCCCTCATTGACCGTTGCATCCGGAATCGCGCTCTCGATTTCCGGCTTGCTGTTGACCACGATGGTCAAATTGACGCTCGCGCTATCCCCGCAGTCGTCGAGCACGCTGACGGTCGGGTGATAGCTGCCCCCGTACAGGATGGCAGTCGTCGAGACCTCGGCGGTCAGTTCGTTGATCTTGAACTTGTTCCCTCCTCCGCTCAGCGAGTAGACCGCGAGGCTGTGCGTGTCGGCAGCCACCGTGCCGATCACCGTCCCGGCGGGCACCGGCTCGTTGAGCCGGAACATGGTCTTCACGTTGGGCGGAAACGCCACGCTGCACTGGATGAACGCGGACTGCGGCGTCGGGTCGACGTTGACGGCCTTCTCGGTCTCGGTCCGCGCCGAAGAGTAGGGCAGGCCCAGCGTCACGTAGAAGACCTCGACGGCCTCCGCGTCGTCGTCCTCCAGCGTTTGCACGCTGATCGGCTTCGAGGTCTCGCCCGGCTGGAAGGAGACGACCTCGTCGGCCGCCGTGTAGTCCCTGCCCGCCAAAGCCGTCCCGTCGGTCGTCCACCAGCGCACCGAGACCCGGTCCGCCACGGGCGTCGACATGGTCATCGTCGAACGCCACGAGAACCCTTCTCCAATCGTGTCCGGCACCGCCGCGAGCGAGATCTCCACCTTCCCGTTGTCCGCGATGGTCGCGGTGGCCGCCGTCTGATCGACGAGTACCGTGCCGGGACCCGTCGCGCCGGTGAGCGCCAGCACGACCGTCTCCCCCTTGTCCAGGATGCCGTCCTTGAGCGCGTCGAGCGCGATCCGGGCGACGCTCTCGCCCTGTGCCACCGTCGCCTCGCCCGACAGCGCCGTGTAGTCCTGGCCGGCCACGGCGGTGCCCGAGATCGAGTATTGGACCTTGACGGCCCCGGCCGCGGTGCTTCCCGCCACCGACACCTCGAAGTGGCCCGTCGCGCCCTCGGCCACCGTCCCGCCCGCGGGCGCGGAGAGCGTCACCCTGAGCGTGTCGGACACCGCCGAGGGATCGGAGAGGCCCTGCACGCCGCTCGGCGAGGCGGCGGCCAGCATCAGACCGCAGACCGCCGCCGTGTAGAGTTTTCGTGCCATCCTGCGGCGCGGAGGCCGAGGCTCCGCATCCGACCGGGGACGAGGCCGGTGAGTGTTGGGATTGGTTGGAAGTAGCGAATCGAGGGTGGTCATTGCGCAAAGGGGTCCTTGAACAGGAGGCGGGAGAAGGGGGTTGTGGCCCGACACGGCCGGAAATGGCGACACGAAGGGTATCAGCAAATCCCGAACACGCAAGGGGCGCGGCGCGGGAGGACTCGGGCGCTCCGGGCAGGCCCGACGGCTGCCCGCGCCCGCCGAAAAGGTCGGCTACGTCCTCAGGGCCGGATGACCCTCACCACCTTGCCGTCCCTGTCCACCACCACCACGGGACCCTCGATCACGTCGTCGGTGAACAACTCCGCGACCGCTCCCTCCGCATCCGCACCCCAGCCCCGAACATCTCCTTGCGCCGGCCCGGGCAGCGTGTACGGATCCGCCTTGTTCACGTCCACTTCATAGCCCAGATCCGCCAGCGTCTGCACCGTGATCGCCGTCAGCAAGGAGTCCCCGTAGGGTGCCATGACATCGCGGGGGATCACGCGTTGCCGCCAGTGGATGCCCACGACCGGGATCCTGTCTTCGAGCGGCACCTTTCCATCGGAATACGTCTCGCCGCCGGCGGCGTTGAACGCCGCCACCGCCAGCGGGCCGGCGAAGTGCGGATCATCCGTGCCCCCACGCCGGAACCGATCGATCCCGTTCCATCCGCCGATACCCAGCACATGCCCGATCTCGTGCAGCGCCAGTTCGTACAGCACTTCTCGGCTCCGATCGCGAACGTATCCCAAGTCGTATGAAGCCCCTGCGAGAAACGCATGCCCCGACTCTTCACGCCTGCCGGAGACACCGGCGGTTGCTGCGGCCGCCCCTTGGTCAGCCGATAGCGTCATTTCGATCAATAGGTCGTCGATGACGCCAACTGATCGCGGGAACCCTTGGTACTCGATCAGTTCCTGAAGCCCATCAAGCGGCACGTCCGGCAGGTCGCCCGTGACCACCTCCATCCATCGATCCGCCGCCCGGCGTATCGTGTCTTCCTCCTCCGGCGTGAACCCCGGCTCGAAGTACAGCTCGATGTTGAATGCGTTGGAGTCCGGAGCTGGGACGACCCACGTCAAGAACCGCTGCGTCGCCCGCAGCCCGTCCGGATCGGATGCCGTCACCTCTACCTCGGTCGTGTCCACCGATAGCGGATCCAGCCACAGGATCCCTTCGTCAATCCGTGCGTTTACCACACCCGACTCGGTCGTCGCGACGCGGTAGCCCAGAGAGTCCCCGTCGGGATCGCCGAAGTAGTCGCTGAGCATCACGTCCGCCGAAGGGCCTTCGTCCTGTAGCCGATGCGCGCGAACCCGCGACCGCGCCACCGGGCTCCTGTTGTCGGTTTCCGCGAACAGCACCAGTTCCTCGCCGCGGACGAGTTCCAGACCGGTATAGCCCTCCGCCGTCATCCGGGGCGGTGGCCCGAACCCGACGTGCGTCGCGCCCGCGCCGCTGGCGGACACCGTGATCGGCGCGCTCACGGAATCTCCCGGGAGAAATGACACGAAGTCGCGAGATGCCTTCCCCCGCTGCACCGACACCGGCATGTCGAACGCGAACGGCGCTCCCAAGGGCACGCGCACCACCAGTCGCGCAGGCCCGGGCGCCAGCGGGTCGCCAGCGTCCACTCTCACAAACTCGGGCTCCACGCCGAAGTCCTCGCCCGGATTGCCCCGAAGCGTTACCCACTCCAGTTGCGAAAGGCCTGTGAACACACCACGCGGAAGTTCCTCAAGCTGGTTCCACATGAGACTGAGGTGGGCTAGTCTCGGCGTGCCGCGAAAGATACCCGATGGCAGTTCGACAAGGGCGTTGGCGTCCAAGTCCAGCCTCGTCAAGCTGTCCAATCCGGCGAAGATGTCCGGCGGCAGCACGCTCAACCGATTACCGTGTAACAGCAGCCGCCGGAGCGCCTGCGTCTCCGAGAACAACTCGGGTGGCAGCTCCGTCAATTCGTTGTTCCCGAGTTGGATGCGGATGAGCGCGGGCTTGTCCGCAAACAACTGCGGCGGCAGTTCGGTCAACCTGTTCGCCCTAAGCCATACGTGCTCCAAGCGTGAGAGACCGTCAAAGATGCCCTCGGGCAGCGAGGTTAACCGGTTCCCGTTCAGTCCCAGGTTCTTCAATTGCGTAAGCCCGTTGAACAGATCGCTCGGCAGTTCCTGCAATTCGTTGTAGTCAAGGGCCAAGCGCTCCAGACCGCCCAAATTCGCGAACTCTGCCGTTGCAATGGCCGTTAGGCGATTGCGTCCCAGGTTCAGTTCTCTCAAGCCGGATAGGCCGCGAAAGATGCCGCTCGGCAGTTCCGGCAGCTGGTTGTAGTCGAGTGACAGTCGACGCAGACGTGAAAGACCTGCGAAGATGCCAGACGGAAGCTCCGAAAGCTGGTTGTGTCCGAGGTTCAGGGCATCCAACTGCGTGAGATTAGCCAAGAGGCCCGGAGCCAGTTCCGACAGCCGGTTCCCCCCGAGGCTCAGGCTCCGCAACTCTGGAAGCGCGTCAAGGATGCCGGGCGGCAGTTCGGTCAACTGGTTCTCGTACAAGTACAGGGTTCTTAGGCCGTCAAGCCCGTCGAAAACGC
Organism: Gammaproteobacteria bacterium; assembly: GCA_028820325.1. Taxonomy (GTDB): domain Bacteria; phylum Gemmatimonadota; class Gemmatimonadetes; order Longimicrobiales; family Gaopeijiaceae; genus BD2-11. Next base: position 10,245 of record JAPPJO010000131.1, read on the forward strand.
CTCGCGGCAGCTCGGTCAGTTGGTTCTCATGCAGATAGAGAACACCAAGTGCGGGGAGCCCACCGAAGTCGCCTCTCCGAAGTTCTCGGATGCCCTTACGATACAAGTTGAGTTGAGTGAGGCCTCCGAGCAGATCCTCCGTAACTTCCGCGCAGTTCGCAGCCCCCAATTGCCTAGCGATCTCCGTGCTCACCGCCGGAGTCCGGTTGCAGACCCCCTCGTCCGACACCGCCGTTGCTTCGAAGGTCACGGTCGTGCTGCCCGCGGTCGCGCCCACCCGCTGTGCACCAAGCTCAGATCCGAGCGTCCACACAGCCGACGCCAAACCTAGACTGTCCGTCGTGGTCGCGTTTGGATCCGCCCACCCGCTCCCCACCCCCGGCTCGAACGTCACCGCCGCGCCCCAGATCGGTCGGCCGGTCTCATCCGAGACGTGTACCGTGACGGAATCCGGCAGAGCTTGCCGGACCACTGCCCACTGATCGTCTCCGGAGACTGCCTCGACTGACGCTACCGCTTCGTCGGGATCCCGCGCCGTCGCAATGATCTCGACGTTGGCGTGGTCTCCGGTGGATATCGCCAGCGTCTGAGGTCCGGGGGCCGTCCCAAGGGTCCACGCCGTCGATGCCACTCCCGCGCTGTCGCTCCCCGCCGTCTCGGGGTCCGCCCGCCCGCCCGCCTCCGGCTCGAACCGCACCGCCGCGCCGGGAACGGGCCGCCCGCCCTCGTCCGTCGCCGATACCACGATCGGCTCCGCCAAGGTGCGTCCGCTCCACGCCCATTGATCCCCTCCCGAACGCACCTCGAAGGACGCCACCGCTTCCTCCGGCTCCAGCGCCGTCGCCACGATTTCGACGCCGGCCACGCCCTCGGTCGAGACTGTCAGCGTCTGGCGGCCCGGCTCCGACCCCAGCGTCCACTCGACCGGCGCCAGCCCGAGGCTGTCGGACCACGCCACCGCCGGATCCACGCGGCCGCTCCTCGACTGCGCCTCGAACCGTACCGCCACCCCGGACACCGGCGTGCCCCCGGCGTCCAGCACCCTCGCGCCGACCGGATCGAGCAGCGAGAGCCCAGGCGCTGCGCGCTGTGCGTCTCCGAACGTTTCGAGCGCAGCCGCGGCTTGGCGCACTTGAACTAACGCCTGGTCCGCGGACTTCTTGTCCGCGGCGTGCACGTACGCCACCCCGTTGCGGCGCGCCGTCGCGGAGCCGTTCCCGTCCACCACGAACACGGTCGTGTCCCGGCTGCTCCAGCGCACGGCACCCGATTCCGGCCCGCCGCCGCCCCGAACCGAGAACGCGAACCGCTCACCGATGTGCGTCAGGGTCACGGAGTCCGGCACGATCTCCAGCGACGGCTCCGGCTCGACCACCGGATCCGAATCGCAAGACCCCAGCGCCGCCAGGAACAGTGCGGCGGCTGCCGTAGGCATCCGACCGAACCGCCTCGCGCCTTCTTGTCGCGCCAAGCGCCGAGGCGAGCGGAGATCAGGCCTGCCTCCGCTCGCGTCGGCTGCGGGAATCCTCGTTTGCATCGTCCTCCAGTACTTGAGTTGCCCGGATTCGCGCGGGGGCGTGCTTCGCAACCTCAGGGACACGAAAGATGCTCACGGCGAAGCGCATCGAGCAAACTCGGCGCGACGGGGTCCAAGTTCACGATCCCCGCGCACGGCCATTCGTGATGCCGGGACGGCACGGTCGATGAAGGGCGACCGAGGCGGCTTGCGCGCGCACCGGACGGGGGTTTTCAACCAAGCCGCTGCCAGCGGTGTCCGACAGCCCGGACCCCTCTCTGGAACGCCTTGGAACGCCTTGGACTGTAGGGTCTCTCCTACCAGTTGACTTCCCCGCGAACGTTCCTCCACCGTTCGGGCATGGAGAGGCTGGAACACAGGTTCGACGAGCAGACGAGGGCACTCCTCCGCAGGGAAGCAGAGCCCGCGCCGAGCCGTCACTGGCGACGGGTGGCCGAACTCCGGTCCGGCAACCCGTTGCCCCGTCGCGACGTGGGAAGTATCCGATTTCCTAACAACTTGCGCGGCTTGCCGACACCGTGTTCGAGTTCACCTGCATGCAGATCGTGAATAAGCATTTCGAGGTCTCGCCGAGGAGCGTCCCCCGGTGTCGGTGTGTTCCCGGTCGCGGCGGTTCCCCGAGCCAAGAAGGATCGGAAGAGGGGAACCGAAGGTGATCGCCCATCTGAAGGGACGTGACCGAGCGCTTGAGCCCTTCGGCCTGACGGGCCGCCGGGCCGAGTGGATCGCGCTGGCGAGCCTGCACGGCGGCGTGTTCACCCGTGCGCAGCTTTCGGACTGGCTCGGGGCCAGTCGTTTCAAGGTGCTCCGGCTCGTGCAGGCCCTGAAGGACCGAAGGCTGGTGTCCGAGGAGACGGTCGGAGGCCTGAAGGTCTGCCGGGTCTGTGCGCGCGGGATCTACCGGGCGCTCGGTGCCGAGGATGTCCGCTTTCGGAGGATCACCTCGGCCGAGGTGGTCGTTCGCCGCCTGCTCTCGTTCGACTACGTGATCGAGCATCCCGGCCTGCCCTGGCTCGCGATCGAGTCGGAGAAGGTCGGCGCGTTCGAAGCTCTCGGCATCGACCGCTCCCTGCTGCCCGCGCGGGTCTACCGGGGCGCCGCCGGGGGCGCGCGGCGCTACTTCCCGCGCGGGATGCCCGTGGCGCTGGACTCCCGCCGCGCCGTCTTCGTCCACGCCGATCCCGGCTGGGACACCTCGACGGCGCTCCACTCGTGGCGGGACCGGCACCGGAGGCTCTGGGAGGCGCTGAGGGAGGATGGCTTGTCGGTCGAGGCCGTCGGGGTCGCGTGCGCCCGGAGACCGCTTGACCGGGCGCGGACGATCCTCGGGAACTGGACCAGTCCAGAGACGGCCCCGCGTCCCGTGCATCCGCGCGGGACCGTCGCCGAAGCGCGGCGCGAGGTCGCGCGCATCGAGGGCGCCATCCTCGGCATGGACGACGAGGCGGTTGCGGAAATGGGCGGCTTTCAGGCCTGCCTCCGCCGGATCGCCGAGATGCGGGAACTGCTCCGGTCGGCACGTCCCGAAGGCATGATCGACGGCCATTCGGTGTGGCGTTCGAGCCGCCTTTCGGGAGTCCGGATTTGAGCGCCGTTCGGGGGAGCCCGTTGCCGATCCGGAGGTGTGAAAACGACATCGAGGTGCTTGTGCA
>JAPPJO010000006.1:0-5143 GCA_028820325.1 Gammaproteobacteria bacterium
CACAGCTACGGCGCCTTCATGACCGCCAACCTGCTCGCCCACTCCGACCTGTTCCAGGCCGGCATCGCGCGCAGCGGCGCCTACAACCGCACCCTGACGCCCTTCGGCTTCCAGAACGAGCGCCGCACCTTCTGGGAGGCGGGCGACGTCTACTTCGCGATGTCGCCGTTCATGCACGCCGACGACATCAACGAGCCGATGATCCTCATACACGGGGAGGCCGACAACAACTCGGGGACCTTCCCGGTGCAGTCGCGGCGCATGTTCCACGCGATGAAGGGCAACGGGGGCACGGCCCGGCTGGTGATGTTGCCCCACGAAAGCCACGGCTACCGGGGGCGTGAGTCGGTGATGCACGCGCTGGCCGAAATGGTGGAGTGGATGGACACGTACGTGAAGAACGCGGGCGTGCCGGTGATGGACCGGTAGGGGTGAGCGAGCCGCTGGAGGCGGTTGAGCGGTGACCTGACCCATGCCCGTCCGCGCAGCCGTCATGACAGGCCCGCACGAGCCTATGGTCGTGCAGACCCTGGAGGACCCGGACCTGGAACCCGGCGCCGTCCTCCTGGAGACCATCGCCAGCGAAGTCTGCGGCACCGACGTCCACCTGTGGCACGGTCGGCTGGCCGGGGTGCCCTACCCGATCATCCCCGGCCACGTGAGCGTGGGCAGGGTGGCGGAGGCGCGCGGGGTGGAGCGAGACGCGGTCGGGCGGCCGCTGGCGCCCGGCGACGTGGTGACCTTCCTGGACGTGCACGAAACCTGCTACCGCTGCTACCACTGCCTGGTGGCGCGCCAGCCCAACCGGTGTCCGGCGCGCAAGGTGTACGGCATCACCTACACCCTCGCGGAAGGGCTGCTGGGGGGCTGGGCGGAGCGCATCTGCCTGAAGCCGGGAGTGCGCATTCTCCGGCTGCCGGACAACCTGGACGCGGACGACGTGATCGGGGGTGGGTGCGGGCTCTTCACCGGCTTCGCGGCGGTGGATCGCGCCGATCTGCGCATGGGGGATGTGGTGGTGGTGCAGGGGGCCGGTCCGGTGGGACTGGCCGCCGCCGCCTTCGCCGGTCTGTCGGGCGCGGCCGAGGTCGTGCTCATCGGCGATCCGGATGCCCGCCTGGCGCTCGGGGCACGCATGGGAGCGGGAGTGGGGCTCTCGCTGTCGGGCACCACGCCGGAGGAGCGCCTCGACGCGGTCATGGCGTGCACCGGAGGGCGCGGGGCCGACCTGGTCATCGAGGCGAGCGGCAACCCGGCCGCCATCCCCGAGGGATTCGCGCTCGTCCGCGACGGGGGCCGCTATGTCGTGGCAGGACACTACACCGACGCCGGGCCCGTAGAGATCAATCCGCACACCGACATCAACCGCGGGCACGTGGACGTGCGGGGCCAGTGGGGGACCGACTTCCATCATCTGGTACGCGCCCTCCGGCTGCTTTCCCGGCACCGCGAACGCCTGCCATTCGCCGAGGTGATCGGGGCGCGCTATCCGCTCGAAAGCACGCAGCAGGCGCTCGAGGATGTGGCCGCGCTGCGGGTCACGAAGGCGCTTGTGGTGCCCTGACGGCCTCGGACGTCAGAGGGACCGCGCGGAGTCGTCGGCGGGCTGTGCGGCCGGCTCCAGGTCGATGAAGATGCAGCGCGCCAGGTCGAAGCCGATCGCCTGGCTGTCGCCGTCGGGTCCGCCCAGGCGCACCGTCACGGGTCCGTTGAACGGAGCCCTCTCCTCCACCGCCAGGATCACCCCCGGCAGGAGCCCCCTGGCCTCCAGATAGCGCAGTCTCTCCGGCTCGTCGTCGCGCACCGCGCGGATCCGGATCGGGCCGGTGGCGTCGGAATCCGCCAGCGTCGGATAGCTGGTCGAATCGATCTCGCCTCCCGGCGTCGGAATGGGCGCGCCGTGGGGATCGTGGCGCGGGTTCTTGAGCGCGTCGGCCATGCGCTCGATGAGCTGATCGGAGGCGGCGTGCTCGAGCCGCTCGGCTTCGTCGTGCACATCCTCCCAGGAATAGCCGAGGCGCACGCTGAGGTAGGTCTCGATGATGCGATGGCGACGAACGATGCGGAGCGCTTCCCGGCGGCCGCTGGGCGTGAGGCCGACGCCGCGGTAGGGCTCGTGCTCCACGACGCCCAGGTCGGCCAGGCGCTTCACCATTCCGCTCACCGACGCGGGCTGTACGCCCAGGGTGCTGGCGATATCGCTGGTGGTGGCGGTATCGTCGTGCTCCGTGAGGGCGAAGATCGCCTTCAGGTAATCCTCGATCGAAGGCGAGAATCGGGACGTTTTGGCCATCGCGGGTTGTTGTTGCGTGGGCGGGGCTACAATCTAACCTGTCCTTTCCCGCGCTGCCGGAGCACCTCGCGCCCTCCCGGTCGAGGCCGGCCGCGGGGGGACGACCCCAAACCAACCCGACCAACCCGGAGCGATGCGCACATGAGAATCGGACACGGATCGAGGGCAACTGCGCTGGTGCTGCTTGCGGGATGCCTCTCCACCGCGCTGGCGCCGCCGGGCGCGAGGGCCCAGGGAGGCTACCTGATCTTCCAGGCCGGATACTACGTGCCCACCCAGGATCTGGGCCTTCTGGCAGATGCCGGCTTCGGGCAGGCGGTCGAGTTCGGCGAGCGCGAACGGAGCTTCGCCTACTCCCTCGGGCTGGAACTCGCCGTTTCCGGGCCCATCTCGGGGCGCGCGACGCTGGCGTACGCGACGAGCGCGGACCTCGCCGTCTCGGCCGGCATGTGTCCGGAGTGCGAGGCTCGCAACAACCTCCTCAACGCCACTGCCGCCCTCGTCTTCCGCCCGCTTCCCAGCGGCGTTCCCGTTCAACCGTACCTGCTGGGTGGCGGTGGCGTGAAGCACTACGACCTGGAGTCGCTGGACGCGCTGCACCGGTCGCCCCTGCACGATCAGACCCGGAGGACCATGCTGCTCGGCGCGGGCATCGAGGTGAGGATGGGTCCGCTGCGCATCGTCACCGAACTCTCCGACTACATCAGCCCGATCTTCGCCGACAACGACGTGGAGACCACGCAGCACGATCTGTTCTGGACGGCGGGGCTCATGCTGGGGAGTGGCTGAAGCGGCGCCGAGCTTGGCGGAAAGGGCGAGGAAACATATCTTTCTCATTCTGTGCCGTTGTGTTTGGCACGGTGTTTCGATCCGTCGATTTCGAGGTCTTGGACGAGTTGGAGGTGAGCGTGCCTGAATCCGCGCCCCATGAGAAGGTGATCGATTCCGTAGCTGTGGACGCCAAGCGCATCCTGCTGCGGTATGGGACGCCCATCGCAATCCTGGATCGCGTCTCGGAAGTAGACCGGATCGCGCTCGCCCGCCAGGTCAGCCGCACGCGTCTGCCTGACCGCGAGCCGCGGCTGAGAGCGCTGCTGGAAGAGCACGGGTACCTCCAGGTGGACTGACATCCGGGGACGCGGGACCTGCGGATCGAATGGAGTCCGCGCCGCGTCTGCGTGGGACGGGAGGTTTCATGAGGGCATCGCACTCCTCTCGCTGTCTTGCCCTTTCACTGGTTCTGCTGTGGGGATGTGGCGGGACTGCGCCGACGCGCGTCGAGCCCACCACCGACCAGGTGGCGCAGTCGAGCCGGGGAATGGTGGTCGCGGCCCAGCCGCTTGCGACCGCCGCGGGCGTCGAAATGCTCGAGCGGGGCGGCAACGCGGCCGATGCGGCGGTGGCCGCGGCATTTGCGGTATCGGTGGTGGAGCCGAGCATGAACTCGATCGGCGGGCGCACCCAGATACTGGTGCGAACCGCGGAAGGGACCTTTCACGGCATCGACGCCACCACCCAGGCCCCGGACACCTACGATCCCGACACGGCCCCTCAGGCCGGTTACGGGTATCCCACCGTGGGATTGCCGGGGGCCGTCGCGGGGCTCACCCGCCTCCTCGACGAGCACGGCACGCTTCCGCTGGCCACCGTAATGGAGCCGGCCATTCGGTACGCCTCCGAAGGCTTCGTGCTCCTGCCCGGTGAAGCCGCCCGCCAGGCATCGACTTCAGAGCAACTGCGGGAATCCGAGGGCGCGACCCTGTACTACATCGAGCCGGACGGATCGCCGTACGACGCGGGCGACCATTTCGTGCAGAGCGATCTGGCGATGGTGCTGCGCCGCATCGCTTCCGGAGGCGCCGACGCCTTCTACCGGGGCGAGATCGCGAGGGCCATGGCCGACGACATCGTGGGCGCGGGCGGGCACGTCACGGCCGGCGCGCTCGCCGGCTACCGCGCCGAGGATTCCCGCGTGGTGCGGGGCAGCTACCGCGGCCACGAGCTGGTGGGCACGTTCACCCCGGCTGCCGGGGCAATGACCATCGGCATCCTTCAGATCATCGAGAACTTCGACATGGCGGGGGCCGACGAGACGACGTGGGCCCTGGTGGTGGGGCAGGCGCTTGCGCTCGGCTTCGAGGCGGCGCGCACCCACCGCGGACCCGACGCGTGGCAGCTGCTCACGTCGCGGGAATGGGCGCGCGAGCAGGCCGAACGCGTCCATCTGCCGGTGGCGGCGGCGGCCATGGGACCGGAGCCCGCAGCTGCGCCCCGGGCTTCCCCGGAGACCGGAGCTACCTATTTCGCAGGCCCGGACGACGACGGACACACCACGCACCTTTCGACCGCGGACGCCGACGGCATGGCGGTGTCGCTCACCCAGACCATCGGGCCGGCGATGGGCTCGAAGATCGCCACGCCGGGGCTGGGCTTCCTCTACGCGGCGACCCTGGGAGGGTATCTGGGCCGCCTCGAGCCGGGCGAGCGGGCGCGCTCCAACATCGCCCCGTTCATGGTACTGGACGGCGACGATCCGATGCTGGTGCTGGGCGCTGCCGGGGGAGCACGCATCGTCTCGGCCGTCGTGCAGGCGGTATGCCGGGTCGTCGATCAGGGGCTCTCCCTTCCCGAGGCGCTGGCCGCCGCACGCCTTCATCCGATGCAGGGATCGCTGAACTCACCGGGCTCCGAGAGCGGGTTCCAGATGGAGACGTCGCCGGATATCGGCTGGTCCCCGGAGGTCATCGCGGAGTTGCGTCAGCTCGGTTTCGCGGTGCAGGAGGTGCCACGCTCCGGCGCGTTCGGACGCATCCACGGGATGTCGTACGATGCCACCGCCTCCTCCTGGAC
>JAPPJO010000006.1:5243-76583 GCA_028820325.1 Gammaproteobacteria bacterium
GCGCGTTCGGACGCATCCACGGGATGTCGTACGATGCCACCGCCTCCTCCTGGACGGGGGCCGCGGATCCGGACTGGGAGGGGAGCGCGGCGGCGCCTCGCAACTGACCTGGGCTCGACTCACGGGACGCTCCCGGGGCAGCCGCTTGCGTTGGCGGGGGCCCCGCATGCCGTGGAAGTGCAACCGGCGGCGTCCGCAAACGCCGACCGCTGACAAGGAATCCGGAGATGGGAACTGCTGTTGACGCCCCGCGCCGCCGTGTGCTGAGTCTTCTCTTCGTGCTGACCGCGAGCGCATGTTCGTCGGGCGACGCCCCCGAGTTCGACGTCATCCTGCGCGGCGGCATCCTGCAGGCCGTGGGCGACGCCCCCGAGTTCGTCACGGATCTGGCAGTGCGAGGAGACCGGATCGCGGCGATGGGCGATCTCGCCGGCTACACTGCGCGCGACACCCTGGACATCGCCGGTCTCCACGTCTCCGCAGGCTTCATCGACGTTCATTCGCACGCGGGCTCGGGACTCGACACGGAAGACCGCAGCCACGCCGAGCCCCTGCTGGCGCAGGGCATCACGACGGTGGTGGTGAACCCCGATGGCGGAGGGCCGATGGACCTGGCCCTGCAACGGGCGGTGCTGCTCGAAGACGGGCTCGGGGTGAACGTGGCGCAGCTGGTGCCCCACGGATCGGTGCGCAGGGCGGTGCTGGGGATGGACGATCGGCTGCCGGGCCCCGACGAACTGCAGGAGATGAAGGCCCTGGTGCGGGAGGGCATGGAGGAAGGGGCGTTCGGCATGTCGTCTGGACCGTTCTACGCCCCCGGAAGCTACTCGGATACCGATGAGCTGACGGCCCTCGCCGAGGTCGTGGCCGAGTACGGTGGGGTCTACACCAGCCACATCCGCGACGAGTCGAACTACACCATCGGCCTGGTCGCGGCGGTGGAGGAAGTGATTACGGTGGCGCGCTCGGCGGGATTGCCGGGGGTGGTGACCCACATCAAGGCGCTCGGGCCGCCGGTGTGGGGCAAGTCGGCGGAGGTGATCGCCGCCATCGAGGCGGCCCGCGCGGAGGGGGTCGAGGTGTACGCGGACCAGTACCCGTACGAGGCCTCTTCAACGGGGCTTTCGGCGGCGCTTCTGCCGCGCTGGGCACAGGCAGGGGGAGGCGATTCACTCACGGCTCGCCTCGCCGATCCCGCCACGCGCGCACGCATCCGCGAAGAGATGGAAGCCAACCTCGCGCGCCGCGGAGGGGCGGACCGCCTCCAGTTCCGCCGCTTCCGCCCTGAGCCGTCGATCGAGGGCCGCACCCTGGAGGATGTCGCCATCGCCCGCTCTCTCCATCCTCTGGACGCGGCTCTGGAGCTGATCGGGGAGGGAGGAGCGTCGGTCGTTTCCTTCAACATGAGCGACGACGACATCGCCGCCTTCATGATCCAGCCCTGGACCATGACGGCCTCCGACGGGGCGCTGCCGGAGTGGCAGGTTGGCGTGCCGCATCCGCGCGCCTACGGCACCTTCCCGCGCAAGCTGCGCAGGTACGTGGTGGAGGACGGCACCGTAAGCCTGAAGGCGGCCATCCGCAGCATGACGTCCCTTCCCGCGGACGTCTTCGGTCTCCGAGGTCGAGGGAGGCTCGTCATGGGGGCGGTCGCGGACATCGTGGTCTTCGACCTGGAGGAGGTCCGCGATCTCGCCACCTACACGGACCCGCACCAATTGTCGCAGGGTATGGTGCACGTTTTCGTGAACGGCACGGCGGCGATCCGTGACGGGGCCTTCACCGGCGAGCGTGCCGGGCGGGTGCTCCGGCGAGCGGATCGCTAGAAGGCTCGCCGGGCTTCGCGCGTTCGTCGCTACCAGACATCAATCCGGCAAGAGCCGAACCCCGGCATGAAGGTCCGCAACGTCGCAATCATCGCCCATGTCGATCATGGGAAGACCACCCTCGTGGACCAGATGCTCCGCCAGGCAGGGGTGTTCCGCGAAAACCAGCACGTGCGCGAGCGGGTGATGGATTCGAATCCGCTGGAGCGGGAGCGGGGCATAACGATCCTCTCCAAGAACACTTCCGTGCGCTGGGGCGAGTTCAAGATCAACATCGTGGACACTCCGGGCCACGCCGACTTCGGAGGCGAGGTCGAGCGCATCCTGCGCATGGTGGACGGGGTGCTGATCCTGGTCGACGCCGCCGAGGGACCGATGCCCCAGACCCGGTTCGTAACGGCCAAGGCGCTCGAGCTGGGCCACGCGCCGGTGGTGGTCATCAACAAGGCCGACCGCCCGGACGCGCGCGCCGAAGAGGTCCACGACGAGGTGCTGGAGCTGTTCATGGACCTCGAGGCCACCGACGAGCAGCTCGACGCCCCCTTCCTGTACGCCTCGGGTCGGGAAGGATGGGCGACACCGGATGCCGATGGGCGCGGCGCCGATCTCGCGCCGCTGTTCGCGGCCGTCGTGGATCACGTGCCCGCTCCGCCCGTCGAACCGGCGGGGCCCTTCCAGATGCTGGTCTCGACGCTGGACCATTCCTCCTATGTCGGACGCATCGCGATCGGCCGCGTCGAGCGCGGGCGCATCCGGCCCGGCCAGGAGGTGGCGCTGCTGCCGATGGGCGCGGCCGGCATGGTCGAGGAGGATGACGCGGCCCGTTCGCGCGCCCTCAAGGTGTATGGATTCGACGGTCTGGAGCGCGTGGACATCGCGGAAGCCGGTGCGGGAGACATCGTGGCGGTGGCGGGCGTCCCGGGCGTGGAGATCGGCAGGACGCTGGCCGATCCGGAGCACCTCGAGCGCCTGAACGGCATCGCCGTGGAGCGGCCCACGATATCGGTCGACTTCGTCGTCAACGACTCGCCCTTTTCCGGCGAGGGGAAGTACGTGACCACGCGCCAGCTCCGCGAGCGGCTGTTCCGGGAGATGGAGCGCAACGTCGCCCTGAAAGTGGAGGCGACCGACCATCCGGACACCTTCCGGGTCGCCGGGCGGGGCGAGCTGCACCTCTCCATCCTCATGGAGACCATGCGCCGCGAGGGCTACGAGTTCCAGGTCTCCCGCCCGCGCGTGCTCATCCGCGAAGGCCCCGCCGGCGAGCCTCTGGAGCCCTACGAGGAGCTGGTGGCCGAGACGCCGGAAGCCCGGGTGGGCACCGTCATCGAGAAACTGGGCGGGCGGCGGGGCGAAATGCTCGAGATGAGACCGACGGACCGGGGGCCGATTCGCCTGCGCTTCCGTATTCCGGCACGCGGCCTGTTCGGCTACCGCACCGAGTTCCTCACCGACACCCGCGGGGACGGGCTGATGCACCACCGCTTCCTGGAGTACGGGCCGTGGGCGGGGGCGCTGCCCGGACGCGACCGTGGCGCCGTGGTGGCCGACCGCCGTGGCGCCGCGGTGGCGTACGCCATCTTCGGCCTGCAGGAGCGCGCCACCTTCTTCCTGAAGCCCGGCGCCCCGGTCTACGAGGGCATGATCGTCGGCGTGCACGTCCGAGCGGGCGACCTGGACGTCAACATGTGCAAGGGAAAGAAGCTCACCAACATCCGGGCGGCGGCCGCGGACGACAACATCCGGCTGGAGCCGCCCCGCATCATCACGCTGGAGTCCGCTCTGGAGTTCATCGCGGACGACGAGCTCATTGAAGTAACCCCGGGCGCAATCCGTCTGCGCAAGCGAATCCTGGATGCCGGGGCCCGCCGGAAGGCGGCGCGCCGCAGAAGGTGAGACCATGACCGACAACTCGGCGGCGTGCGGCGGCCCGGACGGTGAGAACGGGTTCGGCCGCTTCTTTCTGCCCGGTCCCACAGAGGTGCGGCCGGCGGTGCTGGCGGCCCAGAAGCGGGCTCTCATCGGGCACCGCGGCGAACCCATCAACGCGCTCATGCGCGAGATTCAGCCCGGGTTGCGGGAGGTGTTCGGCACATCGCGGCCGGTACTGTTGTCGACCTCGTCCGCCACCGGCCTCATGGAGGCGGCGGTGCGCAACGGCGCGCGGGAGCGGGTGCTGTCGCTCGTGAACGGGGCGTTCTCCGAGCGCTTCGCCCGCATCGCGCGCGCCTGCGGGTTCGAGGTGGACGTTGTCGACGCGCCGTGGGGCGGCGTGCACGATCCGGATTCCGTGCGGGCCCGCCTGCAGGCGGGGCGCTACGACGCCGTGACCATGGTGCATTCCGAGACCTCCACCGGCGCTCTCAACCCTATCGCCGACCTGGCGGCGGCGGTGCGGGAGTTCCCGGACACGCTGGTGCTGGTCGATGCCGTTACCAGTGCGGGAGGCGCCCCGGTGCAGGCGGACGAGCGGGGCCTCGATTTCGTGCTCGCCGGTTCCCAGAAGGCGATGGCGCTGCCGCCGGGGCTGGCGTTCGGCGTCGCGTCGGAGCGCATGCTGGAGAGATCCGCGAGCGCGGCACGCAAGGGGGTCTACTTCGACCTGGTCGCGTTCTCCAGTTCTCTGGCGAAGGCACAGACGCCGAACACGCCCGCGGTGACGCTGATGTACTCCCTGGCGGAGCAGTTGCGCCACATCTCGGCGGAGGGCCTGGAGAGACGCTGGGCGCGCCACGCGGCGATGGCGCGAAGGTGCGCCGATTGGGCGGACGCGTCGGGAGAGCGCATCGGTGCGGGGCTGTCGGTGCTGGCACCGGACGGTTTTCGTTCGCCCACAGTGACCTGCCTGCTCCTGCCCCCCGGGCGGACCGGTCCGGAGGTCGCGCACGCGATGAAGGAGCGGGGGTTCGTGATCGGAGCAGGATACGGCAGACTCAAACCGCGGTCGGTGCGCATCGGCCACATGGGAGACCACACGGTGGAGGAACTGGATCGGGTGCTGGGGGCGTTGGAGGAGGTCCTGCGGGCACCCCCGGGGCAGGGGCTTGCCGGAGGAAGGCGATGAGCGCGCGCGGCCGCCGGTACGTGGTCGGTGTTGCCGACCAGGTCTCACCCTCGGGGCTCGGCGCGCTCACCGGCGACGAGCGCTTCGAGGTGCGCTGGCTGGCGGAGCGTCCGGCGGCGGAGAAGGAACGAGCGATAACCGGGACGGACGCCATTATCGTGCGCAGCGCCACCCGGATCACCCGGGAACTGATCGAGGCGGCGTCCAGCCTGAAGGTCATCGGGCGGGCCGGAGCCGGGGTGGACAACATAGACCTCGACGCCGCCACCGAGCGCGGCATCCCGGTGCTGAACGCGCCCGCGGGCAACACCGTCTCCGCCGCGGAGCTCACCTTTGCGCTCATTCTGGCGCTCGCGCGCAAGGTCGTGGCCGCGGACCGGTCGGTGCGCGAGATGACCTGGAAGACGCCGGGACTCTCCGGGGTCGAGCTCAACGGCAAGACGCTCGGGCTGGTCGGGGCCGGGAGAATCGGCGGGGAGGTGGCGCGCCGCGCCCGCGCCTTCGGCATGAGGGTGCTGGTCTACGATCCCTATCTGCCCGCAACCCGCGCCGAGGAGCTGGACGCGCAGCCGAGCGGCCTCGACCACGTGATCGAGCAGGCGGACTTCCTCAGCCTCCACGTGCCCCTCACTCCCTCCACCACGTCCATGATCGGGGCGAAGCAGCTGCGCCGAATGAAGCAGTCGGCCTACCTCGTCAACGCGGCTCGCGGCGGGGTGGTGGACGAGGACGCGCTCGCCCGCGCCCTCCGGGAGGGATGGTTGGCGGGCGCCGCACTGGATGTCTTCCGCCAGGAGCCGTTGTCGGCGTCCAGCCCTCTCCTGGGGAGCCCGAACCTCATCCTCAGTCCCCACCTGGGGGCCTCCACCGCGGAGGCGCAGGAGCTGGTGGCCTCCGAGATCGCGTCGGCCGTGCGCGGAGCGCTGCTCGACGGCGATCTCTCCCGGGCCGTGAATGCGCCCGGCATCGATGGCGCAACGCTGCGCAAGCTGCGTCCCCTGCTGGAGCTGGGAACCCGGATCGGGCGTCTCGCGTGCGCGCTCGCTTCCGGAGGCATCCGGGGGGTGCAGGTGCGTTACAGCGGTGCCTCGGAAGAGGCCCCCGGCCCGCTTACCGCCGCGGTGCTGTGCGGGCTGCTGGAGGACATCGTCGGAGGAACGCGCGTCAACGCCGTCAACGCGGCCCGTCTCGCCGAAGCGCGCGGCATGAGGGTGGTGGCGGCGCGCGCGACCCGGCATCCCGATTACTCCGAGTACCTGGTCACCGAGGTGGAGGCGGAGGGCGGCCTGTTGCGCGTCGCGGGAGCGCTGCTGGAGGGCACCCACCCCCGCATCGTCGGCATCGGCGGCTTCTCCATCGACCTGGAGCCGCGCGGATCCATCGTCATCGTGCGCAATCAGGACAAGCCCGGGGTGATCGCGGGAGTGGGCACGGTGCTGGCGTCCATGGGCTTCAACATCGCCGGATACCACCAGGCCCGCCTGGAGCCGGGCGGGGACGCCATGGCGGCGGTCTCGGTGGATGGCGAGATCACGCAGGAACTGCTGGATCGCCTGCGCGAGCTGGACCAGATCTCCTACGTCAAGTCTGCCCGCCTGGGCTAGGCGGCCACCGCCGCGCAGCCGGCCGGCCGGGCCGCTGTCTCAGGGGATGACGTTGTAGCGCCGCAGCACCTCCAGCGTCTCGTCGATGGGCAGGGCCTCCGCGGTGTTCCCCATCCCCGAAACGGTGGTGGCCTTGAAGAGCGAGTTGTAGACGGCCTCCTCGGTGGCTTCCACGGTGGCCAGGAAGAGCGACGACATGCGGTTGTTAGCAAGTTCCTCCACGGCCAGCAGGTCGTCCCCCCCACGCCGCACACCGGAAGCGGTCGAGAAGGCGATCACGTAGTCGCCCGAGCCGTTGCCGGCGAACGATCCGGTGCGCGCCAGCCCCATCATGGCCCGCCGCGCCACGCGCTCGAGCTTGAGGGGGGAGAGGGGCGCGTCCGTCGCGACCACCATCATGATGGATCCCTGCCCCTCGTCTCCGCCTCCCCGCCCTTCGCCCTGGTCCGCGCCGAAGGGTGTGTCGCTGCCCGGCGCCGTCCCCTGAAACGAGTAGCGCCCCAGCTCGCGTCCCACCGGCGCCCCCGCGATCGAGAGGATGCCGCCGAAGTTGGACTGCACCAGCACGCCCACCGTGTACCCGCCCAGCTCGTCGGGCACCACCCGGCTGCTGGTGCCGATGCCGCCCTTCCAGCCGAACGCGCGGGTCCCCGTGCCGGCCCCCACCGACCCCTCCTCGACCGGGCCGGTGCGGGCCGACTCGAGTGCCGCGCGCACGTGCTCGGGAGTGATCGGCCGTGATCGGATGTCGTTCAGGCCGCCGTCGTTGGTCTCGCCCACGACCGGGTTGATGGAGCGCACCCCCTCCATCCCCTCGCGGGCCAGCATCCACTCCGTGAGAGCGTCCGCCGCCTTCCACACGCACAGCGTGCAGGTGAGCAGGACGGGCGTCTCCAGCTCCCCCAGCTCCCGCACCTGGGTCACGCCGAGCAGTTTGCCGAAGCCGTTGCCGACGTGCATTGCGGCCGGCACCCGGTCGCGGAAGACGTTCCCTCCGTGTGGCCGGATGGCCGTCACCCCGGTACGGACGCGGTCGCCCTCGCGCACAGTGGCGTGCCCCACCAGCACGCCCTCCACGTCCGTGATCGCGTTGTAGGGGCCCGGAGCGAAGATGCCTGGCGCGATCCCGACGTCGCGCGCCCGGGGCCGGGGTTCTTCCTGGGCGGAAGCCGCGGGAGCCCCCGAGCCGAACCCCGCAGCGACGAGCGCAGCGGCGGCGATGAGTGGTCGCGGCCGGAATGAACGGCGACGGGTTCGCGCGGCGGGAAACGGAAGGGGCGAAGACAGGACGTTCACGGTCGCGCTCCGGTTCAGGTGGTCGGCAGCCCGCGGAAGAACCCCTCGCGCGGATTCATCCACCGACTGCCAGGGTATCGACGATCAGCAGCACCAGCAGGCAGGGCTGATAGAGCAGGGTGCCCAGGAAGACCCGGCGCGCTCGACGGTCCGTAAGGCGCCCCGCGGCCGCGAACGTCACCGCCAGAAGGGCGATGCCCGCCAGCAATGCTCCGGCGGCGTATACGATGCCGGTCAGGTCGAGCAGCACGGGCGCAAGGCTCACCGGAACCAGCGCGGCGGCGGCCGCCAGCATGCGCAGGCTGAGGAGGCGTCCGTGCTCGTCGCCCGGGGGCGCCATGATGATGCCCGCGCGGGCATAGTCCTCGCGGCAGATCCACGCCAGCGCGAGGATGTGCGGAAGCTGCCATATGAAGAAGATCCCGAACACCGCGAACGCCTGTGCCGACAACGTGCCCGCCGCGGCACTCCAGCCCACCAGCACGGGAAGCGCGCCGGGAAACGCGCCCACCAGGCTCGCGAGCGAGGTTCGCGTCTTGAGCGGCGTGTACACCAGCACGTAGAGGGCGCTCGAGACGAGGGCGAGAATCGAGGGCAGCGCGCCGGCGGCCTCCCACAGGTAGAGGGCCCCGGCCACGGTTAGCAGGAGCCCGAAATCGCGAGCCTCGCGCGGAGTTACGCGCCCCGACGGGATCGGGCGTGCGCGGGTGCGCGTCATGAGCGCGTCCTCGCGGCGCTCGGCGTACTGGTTGAGCGCCAGCGCGCCACCCGTCACCAGTCCCGTCCCCAGCGCCGTGTGGACGATCAACAGAACCCCGAGGGCGCCGCCGACCGCGATATAGCAGGACACCCCGGTCAGGGTCATCACGAAACACGCGATCCCGGGCTTGGTCAGTTCCAGATACGCGCCGGGGCCGCGCGGACCGGTCGTGGAGTTCATGTGCTCGGTGCTCGGCGAGCGTAAAGGATTTGGAGGCGGCAAGTTGCCGGGGGTCGGGGGTACACGCAAGTTCCGCGTGTCTCGTCGCACCTGGTTTTCGGATGTCCATGAAGCAGATCGCCGCCTTCCTTCTGCTGTGTGCGCTGTCCCTGCCCCATGGGATCGTGGCTCAGCGCAACGCGGCGCGCGCGGCGCTCGAGGAGGGTGTCCGGCTGGCGCAGGAAGGCGATACCGCCCGTGCCCTGGGCCTTATCGAGCGAGCCGTCACGATCGATCCCGGGTACGCCGAGGCGCACTTCCTCAAGGGGGTGTATCACGCCCGGCAGGCTCCGCGCAGCACGGGTGACTTCCGTCGCCGCATCATCGCCCGCGAAGCGCTGGACCAGGCGGTGCGCCACGACCCGCAGAATCCCCTGTACCTGCTGGAGCTTGCCAGGCTCCTGATGATGCAGGAGATCCGCGTGGACGCACGCAGGATGCTCCGGCGGGCGCTGGATGTGGCCGAACGCGCCGACGCGCCCACGCTCGCGGAGGTCCACTACCAGCTCGGCATCTTCAGCGAGACGACCTGGCGCCGGCTTCGCTACCGCCGCCTTCTCCCCATCGGCATCGCGGAACTCCGCGGGGACATCGCCTTCGAGAGCGCGAACTACGTCTGGGACGTGCTCCAGGCTTCGGGCTACGCCCCGGGGCAGGGGGCCGCCGCGCGCGAGGCCATGCTCGACCACTTTCACCGGGCTCTGACCGCGAATCCCGCGCACACGGGGGCGGCGACCCATCTGCTGGCCTTCTACTACGACAGGGGGCGCATGGCCGAGTTCATGGCCGAAGCCCTGCGCTTCGTGCGCGCGGCCCCTTCCGAGCCCCGCGCCTATCTCGCGCTCGGCCTGGGACTGCACGCCGAGGGCCGCGACGACGAGGCCGCGGGCGCGTTCGAATATGCGGTCGAGCTGCTGCCGGAGGAGGTGCGCGCGGATTTCCTGGCGGTCTCGCGGCTGCTCACGCAGGATGACGCGGAGATCTTCGAGGCGCGGGTCGGCGCGGATCCGGCCGACGCGGCCCGCCGCTTCTGGACCGCGTGGGATCCGCTCTACCTGACGCCTTCAAACGAGTACTGGGCCGAGTACCTGTCGCGCATGGCCTACGTCGATCTCCGGTTCGGTCTGCCCGAGTACGATGTCCCGGGATGGCGCACCGACCGGGGCGAGATCTGGGTGCGCTACGGAAGACCGCTGCGCCAGGCGAGTTTCGGGGCCAACACGACGTCCGCCGGAGACCTGGAGTCCACCGGTCGGGTGACGACCGTTTGGAGCTACGGAAGGAACGGTCCGGTGTTCGTGTTCCGGGGCATGCCGGGATACCGCGGAGCCACCTTCGCCAACGACTTCCGCTTCTACGCCGAGAACTACCGGGCGCGCCAGCCCGCGCGCTTCACGGCGCCGTCGCTTCCCGCGCTCCTGCAGGTACCCGCTCAAATCGCGCGCTTCCGGGGTGTGGACGACGAGATCGATCTGGAGGTGTACGCGGCCGTCCCCCTGGATTCGCTCCGCGAGGCGGTCGGGATGGCGGCGGCCACCTTCGAAACCGGCCTCTTCGTGGTCGAGCCCGACGGGGCCGAGATTCGCCGCGTTACCGAGGCTCGGCAGGTGACCTTCGAGGCAGGCCGCGCGCTTCCCCTGAACTGGCGCACGACCGTGCCCGCCGGGCAGCCGCACATCGTGTCGGCGGAAGCGCGTGACCCGCTCAGCTGGGCGGCCGCCGTGCACCGGGCGCGCGTGGACGCCCGCAGCTTTCCCACCGGCGAACCGAGCGTAAGCGACATCCTCCTGACCCGGTCGCTCGAAGTCGTCACGGATCCTCCGCGCACGCGCACCGACTTCCGCATGGTGCCCGAGCCCACGCTCACCTACGCCCCCGATGACGAGATCGGCGTCTACTTCGAGCTCTACAACCTGCTGCCCGACTCGAACCAGGTCGCGTCCTACGACCTGGAGCTGGCGGTGACGGTGGAGGAGATCCATCGGACCGGGTCGTTGGTGCAGCTGCTGGGCGAGCTGGCGGACCGTTGGGGGCTGAGCGCCGAGGGCGACCAGGCCGTGCGCCTCACCTTCAGCAAGCAGAACCAGGTGCAGGCGAGGGACATGCTGCCCGAGTACTTCACCATCCAGCTCGACGAGCCGCCGCCGGGCCGCTACGGGCTGCGGCTGCGGGTCCTGGACCGCAATGCGCTCGTCCAGGTGGACGTGGAGCGGGAGTTCCAGGTGCGGGAGCCGTGAGCCGCCCGGTCTGCCGCCGGCCGCGCCCGAAGCGGTGGGGCGCGCGAGGACCGGCTCGGGCGCGGGATCGCGCCCCGGACCGCCCGTGGAAGGGATGCGGACCAGCCGTTTGCGCCGGCCTGCTGGTGGTGGCCGTGGCGCTGCCGCCGCCCACGGCCGCAACCGCGCAGGAATTCGGTCCCGGCGGCCACCGCAAGTGGCTGGGGGGCGCGATCGGAGCCGTGGCCATCGGCATCCCGACGTTCACTTCGGCCGACTTCAGTCCCAACCTGGGCACCTGCACCCGGACGGAGTGCTTCGCGCCGCTGGCCACGGCTGTCGGGTTCACCCTGGGCTTCCTGCTCGGCAAGGAATTCGACGACGGGGCCGCGCGACGGTTCGTGGCGGGTCCCCGGCTGGACCTCCGGCCGCGACAGACGGTCCAGCTTCCCTTCCTGCCCGACCGGGGCCGGGTGGCTGGGTCGGCCGCGCTCCTGAGCGGAGCTGAAGGACTGGTCTTGCTGGAGGGCGAGGCGCAGTCGCCGCTGGGGGGGTTGCGGGGGCTGCGTGATGCCGCGGTGGTCGAGGAGCGCGCGGCCCTCGTCGCGGCCACCCCGAACGGCCTGTTCGCCCTTCCGCTCCTGCGGGACGACAGACCCGGCCGGAGGGTCGACGCGCGCGGCGCCCGCCTGGTTGCGGCGGGGAGCGGCGGGGGGCTGGTGGTGTCGGGGGCGGGGGGTCTGCTCGGCTTCACCAGCCTCGGACAGGGCGCCGACCTGGAGCTGTCGGAAGCCGCGCGCACCACGGGCGACCCGCTGGCCGCCGACTTGGTCTGGCCGCGCGCATCACCGATCGCGTGGGTGCTGGAAGGCCCCCGCCTGGTGGCGCGCGACGGAGGCACGCTCGAGGAGATGGGGGCTCTGGAGTTGGCCGCGAGCGCCCGTTCGCTCGACGTGGAAGGCGCGCTCGGCGTGGTGGCCGCCGGCCGGGACGGCGTATACGTCATCGACGTGTCCGATCCGGCCATGCCCCGGCTCGCCGCCCGCTACCAGGGGGTTCGCAACGCCTTCGACGTGGCGCTGCTGGAGTCCCGAGCCTACATCGCCGCGGGCGAGCAGGGCCTGGTGGTTGTCGACATCGGGCGTCCCGCGGAACCGAAGGTGGCCGCGGTAGCCCGAAACCTCGGATCCCCCTCGTTGGTACTAAGGACTTCCGGGCTGGTGTGGGTCGTGGACGGCGCGACAAGCGAGGCTCATTCCGTCTCGTTTTCCGGCGTCGCGCCTCCCGAACAGCCGGGCTTCGCTCTCCCTCACCGAAGGAACTGGCCTCCATCAGACCGATGACACCGGGCAACTCGAGCAACCAGGACCGCCGCCGGCGCGAGAAGAAGCTCTGGCGCGCGGCGATGGGGCTATCGCTCGGCTTCCATCTGTTTCTGTTCCTCTTCTGGCGCATTCCGGCGCCCGTCGTGTCCCCGTACGCCGCCGCGGGTCCGCGCGCGGGCGACAACCGGGCCGCATCGGGTTCCATGCAGGCGCTGCGCCTGGCCATGGCGCCCCCCCGGCCCATCGTTCCTCCGCGCGTGCCCGCCCCCGTGCTTGTCGATGTCGAGCCGGTGGAGTTCGAGGAGTCGGTGGAAGTCGACTACGCGTCGCTCCTCGGGGAGCGACCCGGCGAAGGCGAGGGTCCCGGCATCGAGGAGGGCGAGGGGCGGGGGGACGGCGGCACGGCCGCCGAAGGGAGGTCGCGGACGATCCCTCCCTCGCCCCGCAGCATGATTCTGCCTCCCTCCAACCGCAGCCTGAGGGACCGGGAGGTGGAGGTCTGGGTGTTCGTCCTGGAGTCGGGGAGAGTCGCGGCGGATTCGGTCCGCCTGATGCCCCCCACCTCCGACCGCGACTTCAATCGCCGGCTGATACAGGAGGCCGCCCGCTGGATGTTCGAGCCGGCGCGCCGGGGCGGGCTGCCCGTGGCGGCCTGGTTCCGCTATGTCATCAGCATGGAATAGACTCCTTCTTCCACTGCCCCGGAGGGCCCACGAGCCGCCAGCAGCGGCCAGGCGGCCAACGAATGAAACCACTTCCCTCCACCCGCGCCAAGCGCGTTCTCTGGGTCGACGACGAGATCGACCGCCTGCGGCCACACCTCCTGTTTCTGCAGCAGCGGGGCTACCATGTGGACGCCATCACCAACGGCGACGATGCCCTCGTGCTCCTGCGCCGGAACCACTACGACCTGGTCATGCTCGACGAGCAGATGCCCGGGCGCCGGGGCCTCGAAGTGCTTTCCATCCTGCGGCGGATGGATCCCAATGCCCGCGTCGTCATGGTGACCAAGTCGGAGGAAGACCGCACCATGACCGAGGCGATCGGGCGGCGCGTCGAGGACTATCTGGTCAAGCCGACCAGCCCGCGCCAGGTGCTTTCGGTGGTTACCCGCATCCTCGAAGGGTCGAGCATTCGCCAGCAGCAGGTGGCCCGCGACTTCGCGGCGCGCTTCGGATCGCTCTCGGCGCTGCGTGCGGAGGTCCGCACCCATGAGCGGTTCGCCTCCCTGTATGCGGAGCTGGTGGACTGGCACATCCGGCTGGATCAGGCGGGAGAGACCGGTCTGCTGGATTCCGTCAACGGGATCATGGCCGAGCTTCGCCACGACTTCGGAACCTGGATCACCCGCAACTATCCTCGCTGGGTGAAGGGCGCGGGCCCGGCCCGGCCCGAACTCTCGACCGACATCGTGAAGAACCACGTGGCGCCCCTGCTGGGCACCGATCCGGTGGTCTTCGTGATCCTCGACTGCATGAGGCTCGACCAGTGGCGCGTCATCGCACCCCTGCTGTCCCCCATGTTCGAGATCCAGGAGAAGCTCTACTACTCCATCCTGCCCACCGCCACGCCCTACGCGCGCAACGCCATCTTCGGCGGACTGTTCCCGGACGAAATCGCCCGGCTGCGCCCCGGCTGGTGGGACGCGTCCGACGACGAAGGGAGCCTGAACGCCTTCGAGGACGAGTTGCTGGCAGCGCAACTCTGGCGGCTGACCGGGCGCGACGTGCCGCTGCACTACGAAAAGATCTTCACCGACCGGGAAGGCGACCAGGTTCGGGCGCGCTTCCGTTCGGCCGTGCGCACCGAGGGCTCGCTGGTGGCGCTGGTATTCAACTTCGTGGACCTGATGACGCATGGACGCAGCGAGTCCCCGGTGCTCATGGAGGTGGCCAGGGACGAGGTCGCGCTGCGCAACCTGACGCGGGCCTGGTTCGAACGCTCTACCGCCTTCCAGGTCCTGAAGGAAGCCGCGACGGCGGGCTATCCCGTGGTGCTCACCACCGATCACGGCTCGATCCACTGCAACCGTCCGACCACCATCTACGCCCGCAAGGACGCCACCACCAACCTGCGCTACAAGTTCGGGGTGGATCTCCGGACCGCGAGCAGGTCCACCGTCTTCAGCACCAAGCGGGCCCGCGACCTGCGGCTGCCCGGGGGACGGATGGGAACGACCTACGTCGTCGCCCGGGACGACTACTTCATGGTGTATCCCACGAAGCTGCGGGAATACCAGTCACGCTACCGCGGGTCCTTCCTGCACGGCGGCATCTCGCCGGAGGAGATGATCGTGCCGGTCGCGCGCCTGCAGCCCCGAGGCCGGAGCACGCTGGATTGAGGCTGTATCTCCGCATCCTGCGGTATCTGGGTCCCTACGTCGCGGTGTTCCTGGGGGCCGTGGCCGCGAGCATCCTGTTCGCCGCCTTCGACGCCTTCTCGATGGTGCTCCTGATCCCGTTCCTGAGCGTCCTGATGACGCCGGAGGCAGGTGCCTCGAGCGGGGTCGGCGACGGGATGCTGGGCCGGCTGCTGGACGCCACCGCGGGCCGCTTCGTCGCCGGCGCGTCGGGACCGCAGGAGGCGGTTCAGGCGCTCATCCTGCTGATCCTCGCCGTGTTCGCAGTCAAGAACGTCTTCGACTTCCTGAAGACCTGGCTGGCGGCGCGCGTGGAGCAGGGGGTGACCCGCGACCTGCGCAACCAGGTGCACGATCACCTGCTCGAGCTCGACCTGGTCTTCTTCGGACGAACGCGCATCGGGCAGATCGTCTCCCGGCTGACCCACGACGTCGAGCTGGTGCGGACCCTGTTTACGCGCGAGTTCATGCGCGGCATCTCGGCCGCCTTCGAGGTGGTAGCCGTTGTGGTGCTCATGGTGGCGGTGTCGCCTTCGCTGACGCTGCTCTCGGTCGCCGTGCTGCCGGGCATGGTGGTCATCTGGGGGCCGATGCTGAAGAAGCTGCGCCGGGAGGACGGCCGCGTGCTCGACCAGGCCGCCGAGGTGAACGCCCGGATCCAGGAGACCTTTTCGGGAATCCGTCTGGTGAAGGGGTCCGCGGCCGAGGACTACGAACGCGGGCGCTTTCATGCCCTTACCGGACGATACTTCCGCACCTTCCTGCGCACGGAGCGGGTGCGCGCCCTGGCGGCCCCCGTGACCGAAATGGTGGCGGCGCTCGGCACCATCGTCATCCTCTGGTACGGCACGCGGCTGGTCCTCGTGCAGGGCGACCTCACCGGGCCGGCGTTCATGGGTTTCGTCGCGCTGAGCACGAAGCTCTACAGGCCGGTCAAGTACCTGAGCAGGCTGCCCGCCATGATCCAGCCCGCCCTGGTGGGAGGCCGCAGGCTGTTCGAGTACCTGGACGCGCCAGCGGCCATTCGCGACCGGCCGGACGCGCTGCCGTTCCCGGGCCTGGAGCGCGAGATCGTGTTCGACCGGGTAGGGTTCGGCTACCGCGAGGGAAGCCCCGTGCTGGAGGATGTTTCGCTTGTGGTAGAGCGCGGAGCCATGGTGGCCGTGGTGGGGCCGAGCGGGGCCGGGAAGAGCACCCTGGTGGATCTGCTCAGCCTGTTCTTCGAGGTCACCTCGGGGAGGATCCTGATCGACGGCACGGACATCCGGCGGTTCCGGCTGCGCAGTCTGCGGGCGATGATGGGCATCGTTTCGCAGGAGACCGTGCTCTTCCACGACACCGTGCGCGCCAACATCGCCTACGGGTTGCCCGGGGCCGGGGCGGGGGAGGTGGAGGAGGCGGCGCGCGCGGCGGGTGCGCACGAATTCATCGAGGCGCTGCCCGGGGGCTACGACACCGTGGTCGGCGAGCGCGGCGCCGAACTCTCCGGCGGACAGCGCCAGAGGCTCGCGATCGCGCGCGCCATCCTGCGCGATCCTCCGATCCTGATCCTCGACGAGGCCACCAGTTCGCTCGACACCGCGTCGGAACGCCGCGTGCAGCGCGCCCTGGACCGGCTCAGCGAAGGACGAACCGTGTTCGTAATCGCGCACCGTCTGTCCACCGTTCAGCGCGCGCACGCGATCTTCGTGCTGGACGGGGGCCGGATCGTCGAAGTCGGGGATCACGACCAGCTCATGCGCGCGGGAGGGCTGTACTGCCGGCTCCACGAGATGCAGAGCGGGTCGCCGGCGGGCGGGCACCGTATTCCGGAAGTGGCCGCGGCGCGGGGTTGATTCCGGCGGGGAGCATGCATGGGGGCGTCTGAGGGACAGCGCGTGCGTGTCCGACACCGGGTCGAATACGCGGTCTTCCGCATGGCCGCCGGGTGTGCGCGGCTGCTTCCGGGACGGTGGGTCCAGGGCCTGGGGGCGGTGGCGGGATGGCTGGCCGGCAGCGTGCTGGGCATCCGCCGCCGGGTCACCGCGGAGAACCTGGCGCGCGCCTTTCCGGAGCGCTCGTCCGCCTGGCGGGCCCGGGTGGCGCGGGAGAGCTACCGCCACCTGGGACGCACCGCGGCCACCACCTTCCGGCTCGCGCGCCTGACGAGCGCCGAGATCCTCGCGCTCTCCCGGGTGGAGGGGCGGGAGCTGCTGGCGGAGCCGGTGGCGCGCGGCGAGGGCGCCATCCTGGTGACCGGCCACATCGGCAACTGGGAGGTGGGGGGCGGGGCGCTGGCTTGCCGCGGCCTTCCGCTGGACGTGGTGGTGCGCCCCCAGAACAACCCGCTCTTCGACCGTGCACTGGTGCGGGCCCGCCGCCGGCTGGGCATGAACGTGGTCTCGCGCAACGACACGGTACACGTCCTGCTCCGCTCGCTCCGCAAAGGCCGCGTCGTCGTGCTGCTCGCCGACCAGAATGCCCACGCGCGCGGCCTGCCGGTGGAATTCTTCGGAGAGCCGGCCTCGACCGCCCGTGGCGCGGCCCTCCTCTCACTGCGCAGCGGCGCACCCCTGGTGCTGGGTGTCGCCCTCCATCATCCGGCGGCCCCCGTTCCCCATCATCTCGTTCTGGAACAGGTCTCGGTTTCACCGAGCGGCGTGTCGGCCCGCGACGTGGAAGCGCTGACGCGCGCGCACGTCGCCGCGCTCGAGCGCTGGGTGCGGCGCTATCCGGGCCAGTATCTCTGGCAACACCGGCGGTGGTCCCGCCCGCGAGCCTCCGGCCGGCCGCCGGAACCGTCCCCGCGCGGTCAGGTATAAGCGCCAGCCTGTTTGTTCCCACCGTCCGCGGTTCTGTTCGGCACCGATCTTGCACCGCCGAGAGGACGTTCCGCGACGTCACGGAGTCCAGCTTGGTCTATATCTGCATACCTGCCCGCAACGAAGAGAACACCATCGGCGTGCTTCTCTGGAAGATCCGTCAGGTCATGGCCGGCTTCGGCCGCGACTACGAGATTCTCGTTCTCGACGACGGCTCCAGCGACGATACGCGCTCGCTGCTGTCGAGCTATCGGCGCGTTGTGCCGCTCGTGATCCTGTACGGCAAGAAGCGATTGGGGTATGCGGGGGCGACGGAAGAGCTGCTGCGCCACGCCGCGCGCCGGGCCGAGTATCCGAAGCGGGATGTGGCCGTGACCCTTCAGGCCGATTTCAGCGACGACCCCGCGGGCATCGTACCCCTCCTGAAGACCATCGAAGGGGGTACGGATGTCGTGAGCGTAGCCTACGCCGGGGAGCCGCCCGGACTGACCCGGTCCGCCCGCCTTACCCGCTGGGTCGGGCGCCACTGGCTGCGAAGGGCGCTCCGCTCGGCGCCGGTGTCGGATCCGTTCGGGGGCTTCCGGGCATATCGCATCGTGGTCCTCCGGAAGATGTTTGGCGAAGCCGGAGAGGAGGGGCTGGGGCTCGGAGAGGGCTGGGCCGGCAACCTGGAGCTGCTCGGGCGTGCGCTTCCCCATGCCCGCGCGGTCGCCGAGGCCGTGGTCGAGGCGCCCCGCAACCGGCGGGTGCGGGGTTCGCGTTTCAGGGCGTGGCGCACGCTGAGGGGCCTGGGCCGCGCGCGCGGACGGATAACCTTTGCCGCCGCGCAGGGATCATGAGACGCCCGATCGGTCTCGCGTTCGCGCTGAGCCTCGCCGCCGTCTCGCCGGCCGAGGCCCGCGCGCAGGCGCAGGCGCCCTGGATGAGGCCGGCGGAACCCATCGCGGCCCCCGTGCCGTTCGAGGTGGGCGAGTTCCTGGAATACAAGGTCAAGCTGGGAATCCTCGACGCCGGCGAAGGATCGCTGGAGGTTGCCGCCATCGAAGCGGTGCGGGGAACCCCGGCCTACCGTGCCGTCATGAGGATAGACGGCGGCATACTGTTTGCGCGCGTGCGCGACGTGTTCCAGACCTGGTTCGACACCCGCACGCTGACCAGCCTTCGCTTCATCCAGGACCAGAACGAAGTCGGATCGAAGCGCTATCGGCACTACGAGATGTTCCCGGAGCGCGGGGTCTGGGAACGCAGGGACGACGAAGAGGTGGGCGACCTGCCCACATCCCTGCCCCTCGACGACATCTCCTTCGTCTACTTCATCCGCACCCTGCCGCTGGAGGTGGGCGACGTCTACACCTTCAACAGGTACTTCAAGGACACGGGCAATCCGGTAGTCATACGGGTGCTGCGCAAGGAAGAGAAGGAGGTCCCCGCGGGCATCTTCAAGACCATCGTGGTGCAGCCGATCATCCGCACCCGGGGCCTCTTCGGCCAGGGCGGCAGGGCCGAACTGTACTTCAGCGACGACGACCGCCGGGCGCTCGTGTACATGAGGTCGAGCATCCCGATCGTCGGCAGCCTCACCCTGCACCTCACCAACCCGCCCGCCTGGCAACCCCAGCCCGGCGACACCACGGGCATGACGCCGCCGTAGCACCACTCCCGTTTGTTGCGGCCGCGCCACCGTATTACACTCGTAATACGCGGGCACGGCCGGCCTCCGTGGTCCGGCCCGATCCTCGCTCGCGAGGTCCTTCGTTCGGCCGGGAGCGATGATCTGAATGGCAACTCGGACGGTGCGTCTCGGACGGGAAGGGGAGACAACCCTGGCCGATCTGCGGGACCGGACCGGCCTGTCCATTTCGGAGGTGATCCGGCAGGCGCTGCGCACCCTGGCGGCGGAGCTGGACAGGGAAGCCACCTCGCGCCCGTACGACGTCTTCCGGAAAATCCCCCTGCCGCGGTCGGGCGGGTATGCTCTGGCGCCCTCCTCGCGGGCGAAGCAGGCGGTGGTGCTCGTGATCCGGCGGAGGCACGCATCGTGATTCTGGTCGATACCGGACCGCTGGTGGCCCTGTTCACTCCCACCGATGACTACCACCGTCACTGCGTCGCGATTCTGGAGTCGCTGAACGAGGAGCTGGTGACCACGGCGCCGGTGCTGACCGAGGCGTTCCATCTGCTGCGCCCGGGGAGTCAGGGTCCGCCCAGGCTCATGGAGTTCGTGCGGCAGGGCGGGCTCCGGGTTCTGCCGATGGACGGCGAGTGCCTGCTGCGCAGCTTCCAGCTCATGGACCGGCACGCGGACATGGCGATGGACTTTGCCGACGCCTCCATCGTGGCCACGGCGGAGGGCCACAGGATCCACAGGGTGTTCACCCTGGACAGACGGCGCTTCGCGTCCTACCGCGTGAAGCGCGGCCACCGGCGCGTCCCTCTTTCGTTCGCGGAGCCACCCGGATAAGCCCGGCAGTGTCGGAGAAGCCGCCAACGGGGCGCCGGCTCCGGCTGGAGACCCCCGAGCACGTCCGGCTGGACTACGAGCTGGCCGACGTAGGCTCGCGGCTGGCTGCTCTGCTGATCGACATGGCGATCATCGTGGGCGGCCTGATCCTGCTCGCGATGGCCAGCGCGCTGCTGCGGCGGGGCGGATTGTCCCTGGGCGAGAGTCTGGCGGCGAGCGTCGTGGTGCTCGGTTTCTTCGTGCTGCAATGGGGATACTTCCTGCTGTTCGAGCTGCTGCGCGACGGCCAGACGCCCGGAAAGCGCGCCCTCCGCCTGCGGGTGCTTCACTCCAGCGGGCAGCCGGTCTCCGTGCGCGGCTCGGTGATCCGCAACGTGCTGCGCATCGTCGACTTCCAGCCAGCGGTGACGGGTGTGCTGGGCGGGGGAGTGATCATGCTCACCAATCGATCCCAGCGACTGGGCGACCTGGCTGCCGACACCATCGTGGTGCGCGACGGTGGCGCGGACGAAGTGGCCTGGCCCGAAGCCTCGGCCGCCCCGGCGGCCGGCCGACCGCTGCTCTCGGCCGAGCAGTTCGAGCTCCTGACCAACTATCGCCGCCGGCGCGCGGACCTGGCGCCCGAGGCGCTGCACTCGGTCGCGAGCGCGGTGTTGCAGGCGATCCGCCCGGCCGTGGAGGGCCATTCCCTTCTCGGAACGGTGTCGGCCGACGAGTTCCTGGTGCGGCTGCACGACGAGGAGGAGCCGCGCCGGGCGGCGGCGGGCGGTGTGTGGGGACTGCAGGCCGCCGCCCTGGTGCGGGAGCAGCGGCAGGAATGGGCCAGGTACGGCGAACTCCTGCGCGAGAGTCGCAGGGGCGGACTCGCGCGGCTTCCCGAAACGGAGCTCAGGACCTTCGGGCGTCTGTATCGCGGGATGACCGCCGACCTGGCGCGCGCCCGCACCTACGGCGCTCCCGCGTCGGTGCTGCGCAGCCTGGAACGCTGGGCCGGAGCTGGCCACAATCTCCTCTACCGGGTGACCGGGGAGTCCATCGTGTCGGTGCGCCGCTGGATGGCATCCGGTTTTCCGAAGGCGGTGAGGACGTATCACCGGCCCATCCTGCTTGCGGTCCTGCTCCTCTTCGGCCCCATGGGCATCTCGTTCGGCCTGGTGCGATCGAATCCGGTCCTGGCCCGCTACATGACTTCGTCGGCCATGCTGGAGCGGGCGGAGTCGACCCCGGCGGGAGACATCGACGCCGAATACGTCGACATCCCGGGCACGCTCATGCCGCTGGCCTCCACGAGTCTCATCACCAACAACGTGCAGGTTGCCCTGCTGGCTTTCGCGGGCGGGGTTCTGGCGGGATCGCTGACCGTGCTGCTGCTGGTGTTCAACGGCGTGCACCTGGGCACCGTGCTGGGGCTGTACGCAAACGAGGGGCTGCTGGGGGTCATTCTCGCGTTCGTGTTCCCGCACGGCTTCATGGAGCTCACCGCCATCTGCCTGGCGGGCGGCGCCGGGCTCTGGCTCGGATCCGCCGTCCTGGCGCCGGGTCGCCGCACGCGCCGGGCGGCGCTGCAGGCGCGAGGCCGGGAAGCGCTCTCGCTCCTGGCGGGCGTCGTCGGACTGCTCGTTGTCGCGGGGGTCGTCGAGGGCTTCTATTCCCCGTCCGGCCTGCCGGCGTCCGCGAAGTTCGCGTTCGGTGGAGCGACGGCGGTCTTGCTGGCGGTCTATTTCGCCCTGGGCGGGCGGAGGGAGGCGAATCGGGCGTAGGGATTCTCTACAGCAACCCCCGTTCCTTCACCTCCATGTACTTGTCGAGCGTGGCCGCGAGCGTCTCGGCGGGCGGGACGTCCACCACGAGGATTCCGGAACGCCGCATGGCCTGGAGCGCCAGGGCACGCGCCTGCACCAGTTCGGCGGCGGCCGCCCGGCGGAACGCGTCGGCGTCGGTTCTGACCAACTGGCCGGCGGCTTCCGCCAGCCCCGGGTTGCCGATGGTCACGGCGAGCGGGAGGTGCGCGCGCGCGATCCGGCCCAGCGAGCGAACCAGGGCCCGCGACACCGTCTCGTCGATCACGTCGGAGAAGAGCACCACCAGCGAACGCTTGCTGAAGGTTCGCCCCAGCGTCGCCATGGCGAGGGGGTAGTTGGGCTCCACCAGGCGCGTCTCGACCCCGGTGAGCGTCTCCGCAAGCCGCGGAAGGTTCACGCGCCTCGGCGCCGACAGGTGGCGGATACGGTCGTCGAAGACCATCACGCCGAGGCGATCCCCGTAGGCCTGCGCGCGGCTGGCCAGCAGCATGCTCGCGGCCAGCGCGATGTCGGCCCGCTCCCGGTCGAGGATGGTCTCGCGCATGTGACGGCCCGCGTCGATGGCGAGGACGAGGTGCTGTCCGCGCTCCGCCTGGTAGTTGCGCACCAGGAAGTGCCGGCGCCGGGCGGAGGCCTTCCAGTCGATGGTGCGCGGATCGTCCCCCTTCACGTACTCTCGCAGGCTCTCGAATTCGGTCCCCTCCGCGCGCATGCGCGTGCGGCGGGGTCCCATCTCGTGGAGCGGGCGGCGAAGGCTGTGCTTCCTGTCGCGCAGGAAGTCGCGAATGCCCGGCTGTACGCGCACCACGTCGGTGGCCGAGACCGTGACACGCGTCCATGCGAGTCCGAGCGGGCCCAGCGCACGCAGATGCATGTCGCCGAGCTCGAGGAAGCCGCGCGCACGCGGCCGGATCCGGTAGGAGCGCGAGACCGATCCCCCGGGGGGCACTGCCAGTCGCACGCCCGCGTTCCAGTCGTCGTCGCTCCGCCGGGCGCCACGGCGCTCGAACCTCGCGTCGATGTCGTCGGTGAACATCACGCGGACGGCGCGCGGAGTGGGGTTGGCGACCGTGACGACCACTTCCCAGAACGTGCCCAGGGAGGCCACCTCGGGAGCCCGCCGCCTCGCTTCGGGGGCCTGCGTCCGGCGTGCGTCCAGCAGGATCAGCCCCCCGATGACCAGATCGACCAGCAGCGCGACCGGAACCGACACCGCCAGCAGCGGCGAAGCCAGCGCGAGCAGCCAGAGGGCGCGCCGGCTCGGGACAGCGCGGATCATCGCCGCTCGAATGCCGGGGAGGGTTCGTCCACGGGCTGCTACCGTGGCGCTTCCAGCGTCTCGAGCAAAGCCGCCACCTCGTCGTCGGAGGATCGTCCCTCCACCTCCGCTTCGGGGGTGAGGACCACCCGGTGGCGGAGGACCGGGAAGGCCAGCGCCTTTACGTCGTCGGGAATGGCGAAGTCCCGGCCGCTGAGCCAGGCCTCGGCCTTGGCCGCCTGAAGCAGGGCCACGCCGGCGCGCGGGCTCGCCCCCAGCGCGAAGACCGATTCCCCGCGCGTCGCACGCACGATGTCGGTGATGTAGCGGCGGATGCGCTCGTCCACGTGCATGCGGTTCACGGTGTCCCGCATCGCCAGCAGCTCCTCCCGCGACACCGGCTCGCCCAGTGGATAGGTGGCCTGGTCGTCCGCCCGGAAGCCGGCGTCGTGGCGGTCGAGGATGCGGCGCTCCGCTTCCTCCGGGGGATAGTCCACCGAGATCTTCATCAGGAAGCGGTCCACCTGCGCTTCCGGCAGCGGGTAGGTGCCTTCGTATTCGACCGGGTTCTGGGTGGCGAACACCGTGAAGGCCTCCGGAAGCGGACGCGTTACCCCATCCACCGTGACCTGCCGCTCCTCCATCGACTCGAGCAGCGCGGCCTGGGTCTTGGCGGGCGCCCGGTTGATCTCGTCGGCCAGCAGCAGATCGGCGAAGACGGGCCCCGGCCGCCAGGTAAAGTCGCGTCCGGAGCCGTCGAGGACGTTCACTCCCGTGAGATCGGTGGGCATCAGGTCCGGGGTGAACTGCACCCGGCCGAAGTCCAGGCTCAGCCCGCCGGCGAGCGCGCGCACCGCCAGGGTCTTCGCCGTTCCCGGGACGCCTTCGACGAGCGCGTGTCCGCGGGCGAGGAGGGTGATCGTCATCTGCCTGAGCATGGTGGCCTGGCCGAGCACGATCTGGTCGAGGGCGGCGAGCAGGCGAAGCGCCGGATCCGGCGAATTCATGCGGGGGTCCTCCCTTGGGTGTGGTTGTCGATGCCCTGCGCGACCCGAACAAGGTCCAGGGGACTGGCCTCGAGGCCCCGGCGGATGAGCCTGAGTGCGCGGGGGCGCGCGGTCCGCTTCTCCAGTCGCTCCAGCAGACGCTCGGCGTCCCGCAGGTCATGGGGAGGCGGGAGATGCGCGGCGCGCGCAAGCCGTCCGAGCATCAGAACTGCCGCAGTCTCCCGGGCCTGCGCGCTCTCGTACACCGCTGCCAGGGCCGTCACGTGTTCCAGCGCGGACCGCCCGGGGCCGCCGGCCGGGGCCAGCGGAGCGCCGAAGCGGAGTCCGGCGCAGAAGAACGCCAGAAGAACGACCACGCCCAGGTGAAGCGACGCCCTGCCGGCGGGCGTGCCGACGAGGAAGTCCACGGTGGCGCGCGCGGGGGAGCGGGACGCCCCCAGTCCCTGGCTGAACTCGT
This sequence comes from Gammaproteobacteria bacterium, assembly GCA_028820325.1. GTDB lineage: Bacteria > Gemmatimonadota > Gemmatimonadetes > Longimicrobiales > Gaopeijiaceae > BD2-11. The sequence goes on from JAPPJO010000006.1 coordinate 29,699, forward strand.
CGAAGAAGACGGAATCCCCCGGGCTCGTCCAGGCGATGGCCGCGCGCACCGCCAGAACGGCCAGAGGCGCCTCGTCGGCGAAGCGATTGGACAGGGGAGCGGCGTCGGCGAAGCTGACGATGCGCCCCTCGCGCAGCGGAATCGAGACAGCGACCGCCCAGCGATGGCCGGCCGAGTCGGGGGCGGAAAGGAGCAGGGGATGATGGGGCACGGGATCGGGCCCTGGCTCTTCGTCCGCGTCCGCCTCGTCCTCTTCTTCGTTCTCCGCAGAGGCGGTGTCGGGCGCGATGGCGTAGCGCGCTGCGCGGGCCACCGGCAACCCTTCGGTGAGGGGGTGATCCCCGCTCCAAAGCGGGCCGTCGTCGAACTCCGCACCCGGCGACGTGCCCGATGCCTCCGCGGAGTCGCCGTCTTCCAGGAGCGTGCGCCGGACCAGCCCGAGCGAGTCCAGGATGGGCGACTCGGGCCGGGGGGCGTGGATCAGGGTGCCCCCGTCCCGCACCCACTCCAGCAGCTCGTGGACCTCGCGCGGGCTCGGGCGCCGCACCGGTTGCAGCATCACCAGGGTCCCGCGCAGGGGCTCGGCGTCGACGAGCGGCGTCACCCGGGTCGCGGTGCGAGTTCCCAGGCGCGCGATCGACCGGTACAGCGCCGCGACCCCGTCGGGCGTGGCGCGCAGCGCGCTGCGGCGGACGTCTCGGGCCGAGGAGCCCGAGGGGCGCAGCGCGAACGCCGTCACCACGAGGAGTAGCGTGACAACCGCGATCGCGGCCAGAACTCCCCAGCCGGCGCCGGGAGAAGTGGACCCTCGCGGCCGCCGGTCACCGCGCCCGGTCGTCCCGGCGCGCGGCCGAGCCTGTTCCGAGGTCACCTCTCCGCCTCGGGCGCCCCTTCGCACCCTGCCTGCCCGGCCAACCGTTCGAGACCGCGGTAGCCGGACAAAGTGGGGGTCTCCTGGCCGAAGGCGAGCTCCTGGAAGGAGCGGATGAAGTTGGCGGTCTCGGCCTTCTCGCGTTCGTCGATGACCCCGCCCCCGGCCACCTCCAGCGCATACTCCCCGGGGGTCTTGGACGGATGAAAACCCACCGCGCCCCTGCGCTCCAGCGTGAGGACGAATCCCTGATACAGTGCCGTGGCGGCGTGCCGGTACTCCGCGGCGCGCGCTCTCTCGCCGGCGATGCGCAGCCAGTCCCGAGCGGTGCGGCGCTCGTCGGGTACCGCTTCCGGATCACGCCGCGCCGACTGCGGACCCGTCTGCGGCAGCGCGCGCAGCACAACGTAGGCGACGGCGCCGAGGCAGACGGCCGCGACGACGACGGTCAGCAGTTCGGCCTGTGATTCCGAAATGCCAGGGAACATGCCGCGGACCCAGTCCCAGAACCGCACCCACAGCTCGGCCAGCACGCGACTCGACAACCCACCCTCGAAGGCCTGGAATTCCGGTCCCGCAAGGATGTCTGCGAGGGTTCGCGACACCTCCTCGGCGGAAGGAAGCTGCTCCTGGAACACTCAATCCGCCATCGCGCGGGCGGCGGCCTCGAGATCCGTCCCTTCGCTCCGCGCCTTCAGGTCCGTGAAGAGCACCATGGCGCACGCCATCATCAGCGGAGTGGTCACCGACTGAAAGCCCAGTCCGACGATCTGGATCACCCAGAACCGGGCCAGGCCGATGGTCTGGGCCGGATTGGCCGCGAACAGGTCTCCCGCCGAGCCCGCAAGCGCGTACGCGGCCACGCCGGGCATGGCGGTGATGAACCAGGTGACCACGACGACGAAGAAGGTGCGCATGCGGCTGCCCCGCACCAGCTCGAAGGATCGCCGGAGGCCCGCGAGCGGTCCGCGCCCCTCGACCACGGTTGCGGGCACGAGCATGAAGACGTGCGTCGCCCACCATCCGACGACTGCTGCCGCCATCGCCAGGATCACGAAGGACGAGATCAGGGCGCCCGCGAGCGAATCGGCGGGCCCGGCGAAGGCCACGAGCGCAACCATGGGGAAAGCCAGGGTGAAGATCGCAGCCCCCAGGACCGCCAAGGCAAGAGCGCCGGCGGCCACCAGCCGGGGAAGGGCGGCCAGCGCCCGCGTGTAGCTGCTCCCGATCGAGGCCGGCCGATCGCCCATCAGGTTGTCCATGGCCGCCGCGAGTGCCCCCCAGGTCAGCAGCGAGAACACCATGCCGACGGCCATGAGTCCGAAGAACGGCAGAACCGCGCCAGGGTCGGCCAGGATGACGTCCGCATCGATCTCGGACGCGGTCGGGATCACCGTCGCCACCATTGCCGGCACCAGCCCGACGAGGGCGAGCGGCATGTAGAGCCGATAGTCGCGCCGGAAGAGTCCGAAGCCGAGGTCGAGAACCTCCCCGAAGTCCAGAGGCCGCAACGGGATTGCCGACATCGATTTCTCCGGTCCGGTCTCTTTCCGCCCCCAGGATGTGGCGCCCGATCGGCGCAATCAAACGTATCCGCCAAAGGCAGGCAAGCGATCCCGCCTTCCCCTACCCGGGGCCTGGACGGCCTCGTCCAGGGCGCTGCGGCCGCTCCGAATCCGCGAAACGGCGCCGCGCCTCCCGAACGATCTCGGCGAATGCCGGGTCGCTGCGGATGGGGTCCCAGGCGGGATCGGTGCGCAACATCATGAGCCGGGGATCAGATGTCTCGAGTGCCTCCCGGAGCTGATCGAGGGCGCCTTCGCTGTCACCGGCCCAGAGGGACGCCTCGGCGAGAGAGGTGGGCGCAACCCGCCGGCCCTCGGCCTGGATGGCGTGGAGGCGGTCGAGCTGCCACGTCCAGTACCCGGCCGTGCCACCGGACGCGACCGCTTGCTCGAGCTGGTCGACGGCCTGCGCGCCGGGCGCTTCCGGCCACCCGTAGGTGCTCCAGCGGCGCATGGTCGCCACCGCGGCCGCGACATCTCCCGCGGACGCGCGCATGCGCGCCAGCGTCTCCCACACCGGGCCAACGTTGGGATGGTCGATCAGCAACGTCTCCAGCACCTCGATGGCCGAATCGATACGCCCGTCCCCCGCCAGACGCCGCGCCACGAATATCTGGCGCCCGGCATCAGTGCGCGCCGTCTGCAGGATACGGCGGCTCACGGCGTCCTCCAGGCCGCGGCCGATCTCCGTCGTGGCCACGGCCCAGGTGGTATCCAGCTCGGCCAGTGGAACCCGGGGGGAACCGGCTCCAAGCTGTGCTGGCGCCGGAATCGCGAATCCTTCCGTGGCAGGCTCCCGGGGGAGGCTGCGTTCGAGGAAGTCGACCACCTCCCGTGCTTCGGCGGAACCCGGATCGAGCGCCAGGGCGCGGGTGGCTTCCTCGCTTGCCCGCACCACTTCCCCGGCATCCAGGAAGCCGCCTTCGATGGCGGCCAGGAAGCGCGCTCCGGCCAGGCCCGCGAGCGCGGGAGCGAAGCCCGAGTCGCCGCGCAGCGCCTCCTGGAAGTATTCCACCGCCCGGCGGTACCCGTCCGCCGTGCCGAGCCCGTACTCGTACCGTCCCCTCAGATAGGCCTCCTGCGCTGCCGGATCGCCGCTGGGCCCGCTGGCCGCGGCCAGCGCGACCTCCCCCTGCTGGCCGGGCCTCCCCGGAATCCCGGATGTCACCGCCATCGCCACTTCGCTCTGGAGTGCGAGCACGTCGGTCATTTCGCGGTCGAACCGAAAGGTCTCGATGTGGGAGTCGCTCGCGGCGTGAATGAGCTGAAGTGTGATGCGCACCTGGTCGCCCGCGCGGGTCACCGACCCCTCCACCAGCGCGTCGACTCCAAGTTCGCGTCCGATGACCGGCGCGGAGGTGGTCGTGCCCTGGTACTGCATGACCGAGGTTCGGGACGCCACTCGCAGCCACTCGAGCTGGCCGAGGCTCGCGGTCAGCTCCTCCTGCAGACCCGCGACGAAGTAGGCCTCGCTCGCGTCCGGGGAGAAGTCCTCCAGCGGCAGCACGGCGATCGACGTGATCGGCTGGTCGGGATCGTAGACCTCCAGCGCGATCGTCTCCTGCCCCTCCCCGGACGTGAAGGCGCCCCTGGACGAGAGCCAGCCCGCCAGCCCGCCGGCAATCCCGATGGTGAGTACGAAGAACGCGACGCGCGGAAGGATGCCCTGGGCCGGGCTGTCGGGGGTCCGCCGTATCCCGTCCCTGGTGCGTTCGTACACCCAGGCCAGCGCGACGCCGGGCGGAAAACCGAGCACGACGAGCACTACCAGAATGCGCAACCCGGTGTCGCCCATGCCGAACGCGGGAAGGACGATCTCGCCCAGCTGCAGGAGCACGAAGGCGACGGCGCAGTATCCCAGGGCGAAGCGCACCACCCGCCTGCGCCGCAACTCGGCGATCAGATCGGCGAAGGCGAATCGACGTTCAGGCAGGGTCATGCGGCGTCTGGGTCGCGAAAGAGGTGGAGCGCCGACCCTTTAAAGACACGTCCCTTTGCGCGCACGCTGAATCGGTATCTCCCGGGAACCGGGAACACCACGTTCTCCACGGGCATGATCAGGCAGGTGCGGGCAGGCGGCCGATCGGGAGCGCGCGGGTCGACCTGGGTCTCGCCCTCGACCGTCAGGCACGGCTTCTTCGAAGGATCGAGCAGGTCCACCCGAAAACGATAGCTGCCGTCGTCGCTCCGGTCCCACTCGATGCCCGCCACGATCACCATGCGGCTCTGGACCGCCGGGAACCCTGGCGCGAACAGGTCGTTGAAGGCGCCCTGGACGTCGATCCGGGTTCCGGAGGAAGCCTGCTGCGCCGAGTCGCAGGCCAGCGAAAGGTAGAGTTCCATACCCTACGCCTTGGCGCCGGGCGATCGATCCGCGGCGTCGTCGGGAGGTCCCCAGCCACCGCCGCCGGGCGACCGGATGCTGATGATGTCCCCCGCCTTCACCTCCAACGAGGTCTTCCCCGGCAGGATCCGCTCCTCGTCCCCGGAGATCAGCGTGTTGATCCCGGGCGCCCCGTCCTCCCCGCCCCGCGCCCCCGCCGGACCGCGCGTGCGCCGTTCACAGAGGAGCGTCGACCCCCCGTTCACGAGCATCATGATGTCGCGGCGCAGCCCGTCTCCCCCGCGGAACCGCCCCCGCCCCCCGCTGCCGCGGCGGAGCGAATAGCGCGTCACCCGGAAGGGATAGGCGTGCTCCAGCGCCTCCACGGGCGTGTTGAGCGAGTTGGACATGTGGCAGTGAACCCCCGAGAGCCCGGGACGGCCCGGACCGGCGCCCATCCCGCCCCCCACCGTCTCGTAGTACGCGAAGCTCTCGCCGCGAAGGTCGATTCCGCCCATGGTGGTGTTGTTCATGGTCCCCTGGCTGAGCGCGGGCACGAGATCGGGCAGCGCCTCCGCGAAGGCGCGCAGCAGCGTATCTGTGATCCGCTGGCTGGCCTCCACGTTGCCCGCGGCGACGCTGGCCGGCAGGTGCGCGTTCACAAGCGAGCCCGGCGGAAGGCGCTGCTCCACGCAGGTCATCGACCCTCCCCCCGCGGGCAGTTCCTCGCCCAGCAGCCCCTCCACCACGCAGCGCACCACGTAGCGCACCGCGGACGAGGTGATGGCCGCCACCGCGTTGATCCCGCCCTCGGTCTGGGGCGAGGTGCCCGCGAAGTCGATCACCAGCCCGTCGCGCGATACCTCGATCGCCACCCGGATGGGCACCGGACCGTGTCCGAACCCGTCGTCGTCCATGAAGTCCTCCGCCTCGAAGCGCCCCGCGGGCATGCGCCGGATGCCGGTGAGGAGGAGGCGGTCGGCGTAGGCGACGAGCTCGTACATGGCGCCCAGCACCGCCCCGCTGCCCCGCCGCTCCACCAGGTCGAGCAGCCGCACCTGTCCGGTGTAGAGCGCCGCGATCTGCGCCTGCAGGTCGCCCGCGCGCTCGACCGGGGTGCGCACGTTGGCCATGATGGTGTCCCACAGCCCGTGCCGCCGCTTTCCGCGCACGAAGAGCCGCACGGGAGGGATGCGCAGCCCCTCCTGGTAGATCTCGCGGGCCAGCGGCATCGACCCCGGCGTCATCCCGCCCACATCGGAGTGGTGCGCCCGCGAGGCGACGTAGCCCAGCAGCACGCCGTCGGGCCGCGAATACACGGGCGCGATGAGCGTGATGTCGGGGAGATGGGTCCCGCCCCTGAAGGGATCGTTGAGGCACGCGATGTCGCCGTCCTCGAGGGTGCCCAGCTCCGCGAGGGCGGCCTCCACGCTCATCGGCATGGCGCCGAGATGGACCGGCATGTGGTCTCCGAGCGCGACCGCGATGCCGTCCGGCGTGAAGAGCGCGCACGAATAGTCGCGGCGCTCCTTGATGTTGGGAGAGAAGGAGGAACGCCGCAGCGCAGCCCCCATCTCCTCCGCGAGCGCGGCGAACAGTTGCCGGAAGATCTCGAGCGTCACGGCGTCCGGACGAACGCCGGAGATCCCGCCCGGATTTGCACCGCTCGCGGTCACAGCGTAACCTTGCTGGGCTTTTCCGCCGGATTTTGGGTCGGCGATGTCGTCATGCATGGCAAAAGGAGGTGAAGTTGTCGGATTCGAAGCTCCTGGATCGAGCCAGGGATGAGCTTTTCAGTCACATCAACCGATGTGGCGTGGTCGACGCCAGCGAGGCCGACCAGACGGAGTGGATGAACGATACCATCGACTATCTCGGGGAACGTTATCCGACTCTCGCGGCACACGAACTGCGCTTTCTGCACGCCGTCGGCATGCGCTTCTGCCAGCCCGCCATAGCCCGCGGCGCCGCCACAATCACCACTGGCGGCAACTCCGACGCTCCCGCCGGCCAGGAGTAGTCCGGGCGCCCGAGAATACCGCAGCCCGGCACACCGGCGCAAATCTGTGCCGGTTCTCATTCAACCCGCACAATTCTGCCGCGCGCCGCTCCGTCGGACACCGCCGGAGTCTGGTTGCCGTATGGGCCCCAGGTTAGATTTGGGCGCGCTCGCGCCTGCGAGACCCTGGTCCGAACCGGCCATCCTGCGGGCACTCCGGAAGCGCCCCACATCTCCATCGGGAGGATGCGGATGATGCAAGAGCGGTTCCTGAGCTCTGAAGAATACGATGAGGAAGCATACAAGCTCTACGATGAAGGCGATTACGAAGGGGCCCTCGAGATGTTGAAGGAGGGCCTTTCCTTATATCCCAATGCCGTGGAACTGTACGTCGGCATGGGATACGCGCGGCTCGCGCGCGAGGAGTATGCGTGGGCCCGCGAGAGCTTCCAGCATGCGCTCATCCTGGATCCCGATCACGAGGACGCCCTGGTGGGAATGGGAGAGCTGCTCCTCCGGTTCGGAAAGAAGGAGAGCGCGCTCAGGCTCTTCAGGAAGGTGGAGGCTCTCGGCTACGACGCGGACATGGACCTCATGCTGACGATGGGCCGGGCTCTGTACGGTGCGGGTCTGTACGTGGAAGCGCGCGACGCGTTTGCCAGACTGGTGGCATCGAGGCCGGACTCGGCCGAGGCGGTTGCGGCGCTCGGGTACGCGCTCCAGCGCACCGGAAACGAGCTCGAGGCGACCCGCCACATCCGGCGCGCGCTGCGGCTCGCCCCGGAACTGCATGAGGCCCGCATCTTCCTGGGTCATGTGCTGTACGACCGTGCCGACCGGGAAGGAGCGATGCGCGAGTTCGAACAGGTGCCCCCCGCCGAGCACTGGGACTCGCGGGCGGTATGGCGGGTGATCGAGTTGAACGCTTCCCTGAGGGGCGTCCCGGTAGACGATGCGCGCATGGAGCCCTGGCAGGCCCGGCTGCGGGAGCTGGAAAGCCTTTCGGATCCGCTCGACCGGCTGCTGGCCGAGGTGGAGGCGCAGGCCTCCGGCATCGTCGAGTCCGTGACCGACCACCAGCAGCTGGAGCTGTTCGAGAACGCGCCGCTCGCGGATCGCGAAGCGCACCACCTCCGTACCCGCGAGGGCCGGCCCTTCCGGGGGACCTGGCACGAGATCGTACGCCAGATGCGTGACGACGCGGGATTCTCGCACGAGACCGTTTCCCACTACATGCGGCGGTTGTCCGAGCGCTGGCGGGAGCAGTTCGGCCTCCAAATCCCGATCGTGGATCCGGAGAGCTTTCTGACGGCGGCGCTCCGGGCCGGGCTCATGCAGCGCGTCGACGATGGTCCCGCTCCCGCCGGATGACCCCCCCGACGACCGGCCCCGACCACCCCGTGACCGCCTCCGATCTCCCCGGCCGCCTGTTCGCCGCCCTCGTGCGCGAGATTCGGACACAGTGGCCGGAGTACCTCGATTCGCGCTTCACGGTTGCCGAGATCTACCAGAACCTCATTCCCTGGCGCAGCCACCGGAACGCCATGGACATCGCCACCAGCGCCGAGTACGAGCAGGCGCTGCTTCGCCTGCTGGCGGGCGAGGGCGACTACCTGGCGCTGGAGTCGCAGGCCGCACGGCAAGAGATCCAGGCCGAACTGGAGGCCCGCTTTCCCAACACGGGGCTGTATCGAGATTTTGCCGCGGTGGGGGTTCGTCTCAACCCGAGCCGGCTGCCGGCGCGCGATGGTGGCCCCGGGCACACCGAGACGTCCGCTTCGAACGTCCTGGATCAGGACACGCTCGCGGTGGCGGAGCGGGAGCCGGACGCGGCGCCCGGGATCACCGCGCCCGCGGCAGCCCGGGCGCAGGCCGATGACGGAGCAGCGGCGGGGCAGGTGTGTTCGGGATGCGACCGGGAACTGCCGGACATCGAGGGGGTGCGCTTCTGTCCGTTCTGCGGCCAGGACGCGCGCATCATCGCATGTTCCGCATGCGGGATGAGGGTGGAAGCCGAATGGTCCTATTGCGTCGGATGCGGGAGGCGCGCCCGGCGTGCGTGAGGCTGGGGGCGGGGCGGCGCGGGTTGCGGTCATTCCCGGAGACGGCATCGGGGTTGACGTCACCCGTGAGGCGGTACGCTGTTTTCGGGCGGCGGCCGATCTGCACGGCGCCGCGGTCGACTTCGTCCACTGGGACCTGGGGGCCGAGCGCTACCTGCGCGACGGCGTGACCGTCACCGACGACGAAATCCGCCGCCTCGCGGACAACTACGACGCCATTCTTCTGGGCGCGCTGGGAGATCCCCGGGTGCCCGACAACCGCCACATCCGCGACATACTCCTGGGACTCCGGTTTCGCCTCGACCTCTACGTCAATTTCCGGCCCTGCGAGCTGCTCGATCCCCGCTACTGCCCGCTGAGTGAGGTTCCCGCCGGCGGGATCCACATCGACATCTTCCGCGAGAGTACGGAAGGCGCCTACGTGAACATGGGCGGGCACTTCAAGAAGGGCACTCCCGATGAGATCGCGATCCAGGAGGATGTGAATACGCGCAAGGGGGTGGAGCGCCTGGTGCGGGCCGCCTTCGAGTACGCGCGCGCCGAGGGGAGCCGCCGGGTGACGATGGTCGACAAGGCCAACGCCCTTCCCGCCGCGGGCGCGCTCTGGCGCCGGACGTACGACGACGTGCGTGCCGAATACGGGGAGATCGAGAGCGACGTCATGCTGGTGGACGCCATGGCCATGGATCTGGTGCGCCGCCCGGGACGCTACTCCGTGCTGGTCACGTCGAATCTTTTCGGAGACATCATCAGCGACCTTGCCGCGGAAGTGACCGGGGGGCTCGGCATGGCGCCTTCGGGGACGCTGCACCCCGGGCGTCATGCCCTGTTCGAGCCCGTGCACGGCTCGGCTCCGGACATCGCCGGCAGCGGACGGGCCAACCCGGTCGCCGCTGTCCGCTCGGCGGCTCTCATGGCCCGCCACCTGGGCCACGACGCGGTCGCCGGAGACATCGACCGTGCCGTCCGGCTCGCCCTCGCCGCCGGCCAGGTCACCCCCGATCTCGGTGGCACCCTGACGACCGCGGCGGCCGGGGAAGCCATTTGTGACCGGCTGAGCGGGCCATAGGCCACAGGGCACGCCCGCCGCCAAAGGCCCCTCCCTCGGGGGCGCGACCGCAAGCAATTCGATGCAAGGAAGACTGCACATGATCGATCGAGAGAGCCGCACATGACCGGAAGCGCGAGAGAAATCGTCTTCCTTTCCGGAAAGCGGACCGGCTTCGGGGCGTTCGGCGGATCGCTCAAGCATCTGTCGGCCACCCAACTGGGCGTCGTGTCGGGCAGGGCCGCGGTAGAGGCCGCCGGCCTCACGCCCGACCGGCTCGACCATGTCGTCTACGGGAACGCGCTCCAGACCTCGGGCGACGCCATCTACCTCGCCCGTCACGTCGGGCTGGGGGTGGGCACCCCCGACCGCGTTCCCGCCCTGACCGTCAACCGGCTGTGCGGCTCGGGCTTCCAGGCGATTGCCAGCGGGGCCCACGAGATCCTCCACGGCGGCGCCCGGGCGGTGCTCTGCGGCGGGACCGAGTCGATGAGCCAGGCGCCCCACGTGGTGCGCGGCGCCCGCTGGGGCAACCTGCGCCTGGGGGATCCCGGCCGCTACTTCGAGGACCTGCTCTGGACCGCCCTCGAGGACACCAGTTGCGGCCTCACCATGGCACAGACCGCCGAAGAACTCGGTGACCGGTACGAGGTGACGCGCGAGTACTCCGACGAGGTAGCGCACCGCAGCCATGTGCGCGCCCGGGCCGCCTGGGACGAAGGCCGCTTCGCCGACGAGGTCGTCCCCATCACCATCCGCACCCGCAAGGGCGAGAAGGAGTTCGCCGCCGACGAGCACATCCGCGCCGACGTCTCGCTGGAGGGGCTGGCCCGGTTGCGGCCGTACTTCCGCAAGGGCGGTTTCGTCACGGCCGGGAACGCGAGCGGCATCGGCGACGGATCGGCCAGCACCGTCATCGCCGACGCCGAGTGGGCCGCCGGCGAGGGGCTCTCGCCCATCGGCCGCCTGGTCTCGTGGGCGTTCGTGGGCGTGGAGCCGAAGATCATGGGTATCGGACCCGCTCCGGCCGCCCGCGCCGCCCTCGACAGGGCGGGCCTCGCGCTCGACGACATGGAACTGGTCGAGGTCAACGAGGCGTTCGCGCCGCAGTACGCGTCCGTCGAGCGTGATCTGGGACTGGACCCGGAAAGCACCAACGTCAATGGCGGGGCCATCGCCATCACGCATCCGCTGGCGGCCTCGGGAACCCGCCTCACCATCCACCTGCTTCACGAACTGAGGAGGCGCGGCGCGCGCTACGGGCTGGGCTCCGCGTGCATCGGGGGCGGCCAGGGCGGGGCCGTGGTCGTCGAAGCCTTCTCCTGAGGAGGAAGACGTGAACATTCAGCGAGTAGGGGTCGCCGGCTGCGGCCTCATGGGGAGCGGCATCGCCGAGGTCGCGGCCAGGGCCGGATTCGACGTCCTGGTGAGCGAAGTCGACGAAGGCGCGCTCGAAGGCGGCAGGAGCCGAATCGTCAAGTCGATGGGCCGGGCGGTGGAGAAGGAAAAGCTCTCCCCGGCGGCGCGTGACGAGGCCTGGGGCCGGATGTCGTTCACGACGTCGCTCGCGGACATGGCCGACCGGGACCTCGTGATCGAGGCGATCGTCGAGGACCTGGCCGTCAAGTCGGAGCTGATGGGCGCGCTGGACGAAATCACCGGTCCGGAGACCATCTTCGCATCCAACACCAGCTCGCTCACGATCACCGAAATCGCTGCTGCCACCGGTCGCCCCGACCGGGTGGTCGGACTCCATTTCTTCAATCCGGTGCCAGTGATGAAGCTGGTGGAAGTGGTCCGCACCATCGCGACCGACGAGAAGGTCTTCGACGCCGCCTACCGGTTCGCGCGCGACCTGGGCAAGGAGCCCATCAAGGCGAAGGACAACTCCGGTTTCGTCGTCAATCTGCTGCTCGTGCCCTACATGCTCGACGCGATTCGCCAACTGGAGCGGGGCGTGGCGTCGGTCGAGGACATCGACCGCGGGATGATGCTGGGAACCGGCTACCCGATGGGCCCGTTTCTCCTCTGCGATTTCGTCGGCGTCGACACGACGTACCGCATCGCGGAAATCATGTTCGAGGAATACCGGGAATCAAGATACGCCCCGCCGCCGCTTCTCAAGCGGCTTGTGGCGCTGGGCAGATTCGGGCGCAAGACCGGGAAGGGATTCTACGACTGGAGCGCGAAGCCGCCGCGTCCTCTGCCGCTGTAGCCGGCTAAACTGCAGGAGCCCGTCCTGGGGCAAGGAGCGGGCTGTAGTCGGGCGCGCGCGTCTCTCAGCGCCGGGACGAGGTTCGCCTCTGACGCCGCCGTTCGCGGCGGATTGCGGCTTCCCTCTTCCGCTTGCGTTGCGCGCTCGGCTTCTCGTAGAAGCGCCGTTTGCGCAACTCGGAGTAGAGCCCGGATCGCTGTACCTTGCGCTTGAAGCGTCGAAGCGCCCGCTCCAGATTCTCGCCTTCCTGAATCAAGACTTCCAAACAGAGCCTTCCTTTCGCTGTAGCCTGTTCCGCTGAGACACCGCGAGCGACGCCCTCGGGTCCGGGCAGGCAATCTAGTCGATTCCCGGCCTTCCCGGAATCCCCGTTCGCTCTCGTCCCGGAGCGCGGAGCAGGCGATCTGCCCGGTTCGTGCGGCCGGCTGGCGGGGTCAGGGCCCACATTGGCTTCCGCCGGGCACGGAGGAGTGCAGAGCCGGTTTTTTGCAAAACATTTGTATCGGAAGGATCTCCGGGACGTCACGGGCGCGTAGGTGGAAAACGAGCGTGGGCAGCAACTTATGGAAGCCATGAAGCTGCCTTGGAGGGGTTCGCGCAGTGCTCGGGAACAAGTGAATTATCGTTTTTGTCGATATCATGTAACTCATTGATACACAATTAGTTATGAGATTTTACCTGTTCGCTTTCGATTCGTTTCGATACCCTTGCGCCCCCGGGTCCGACGTCTTACCATCCGTGCCTTGAAGGATGATCGCCAAGTGCCGGGTCCGGCCCATCGCGGGGTCTTGAGGGCCGCGCGGGGGAAGAGGAATCAGATTCAGCTTTCGTTTCACATCGTCCCAGGGGAGCGAGCCGCCAAGATGTGGGAAACCCGATCCGTGAACCTCAACGTACGTCTGCCGCGCGACATCGCCAGGAAGGCCGAAGCGGTCCAGGAATCAGACCCGGAGTTTCTCAGCCGCGTCCTCATCGGGGGACTTACCCGCCGCAGCATCTACGAGCACCTGAAGGAGCACGAGGAGTCTCTCACCCCCTGCACCCGCGAAGCCCGCTAGACGCAGGCTTGCTCAATACCCGGCATGGCATTGTTGAACCGGTTCCAGTAGAATACACCCGCCTGAAAGAGATCTCCTGATCGGGGCCCTTTCAGTTCAACGTCCGACGCACGCCGGTTGCGGGGGACAATACGGGAGGAGACGTGGCGGGTACTGATGGGCCGGGCGGAACCGGGGCCCACTCCTCACAGCACGCGCAGGACCGCGCGTCGCTCGCTGTTTTGCGCGCGAAGCATCGTGACTATTGTTCCGCGCGTGTATTCCGGATCATCCAGCGCATGTCCCCGGACGAGATGTTCGTCTTCGTCAAGGATCTGGTCCGGGATTCCGGGGAACCCGGAGAACTCTCGTACGACGAGATGGTTCGCCTGGCCACGACAAGGATCTACGCGGAGGAAGAACTGCCTTCCTTCGAGGACTGGGTCGAGCAATACAGGGACAACCCCGAACACTTCGAAGCCGTGCTGCTCGATCTGTGGCGTTCGGAGGAGCGCAGGTAGCCACCGACGCGCTGACGGCGGGCGGTCCGCCCGCGGTTAGAAGGGCAGATCGTCGTCGGGCTCCTGCATCCGACCGCCGCGCCTTCCCGCATCCGCGCCCGACCGCTGCGGGCGGCCTCCCGCGTCGCCCATCTCGGGGGTCCTGCCTCCCGACCCGAGCATGATCATTTCCCGCACAATGATGTCGGTCCAGTAGCGCGTCTCTCCCTGCGGGGTCTGGGTCTGCGAGTACTCGATCCGGCCTTCGACGTACAGGCGGTCTCCCTTCTTCACCCACTGCTCGACGACGTCGGAAAGCCGTCCGAAGAAGGTGAGACGGTGCCACTGCGTGCGCTCCTGCTGGCGCCCCGAGCGGTCGTTGAAGGTCTCGTTGGTAGCGACGGAGAACTTCGCCACCTTGGTGCCGGAAGGCGTCATGCGGATGTCGGGATCCGAGCCGACGTTGCCGATGAGGGTGACCTTGTTCAGCGAGCGGCTCATGGGCAAGCCTCCCTGGGCTCTGTTGGGGTGTTCAAGGGGCGAAGTGTAACCTAACCGGGCCGGGGTGGCCATGCCGCTGAGAGGCGCTCGCGAGCGACGGACGGCTGGCGCCGGGAAGCGTCCGGGCGGTAGTATTCGTGCCGGTTCGACGGAACCTCTTCCGACCCCTTCGACACCTCTTCCCAGCGGATTTCTGCCATGCCGGAACGGCAATACGTGCGTCTCGAGCGGGACCAGGAGATCGCGATCGTAACCATCGACCGCAGGCGAAAGCTGAATGCCCTCAACCCCCGCGTGGTTGCCGAGATCGGGGATGCGTTCGAAGCGTTGCGCGAGGACGGCGGCGTGCGCGGCGTCGTGCTGACGGGCGCCGGCGAGAAGGCCTTCGTGGCGGGAGCGGACATCGGGGTGCTTGCGGAGATGACCCCTCTTTCCGCCGTGGAGGTGAGTCGCCGGGGGCAGGAAGTCCTGGCGCTCATCGAGCGCTTTCCGAAGCCGGTGATGGCGGCGGTCGGGGGCTTCGCCCTCGGCGGAGGATGCGAGCTGGCGATGGCCTGCCACCTGCGCATCGCATCGTCCAATGCTCGCTTCGGACTTCCGGAGGTCACGCTGGGCATCGTCCCCGGATACGGCGGCACCATTCGCCTCGCCCGCATCGTCGGGCTGGGGCGGGCGCTGGAGATGACGCTCACGGGCGACATGATCGACGCCGCGACCGCGGAGCGCTTCGGGCTGGTCTCGCGGGTGGTCGAGCGGGCGGAGCTGCTGGACGCCGCGGTCGCGCTGATGCGCAAGATCACGAAGAACGCGCCGGTCGCGCTCCGGTTCGCCCTCGAGTCCATCTACTCCGCGCTCGACAGCGCCGAGGCGGATGCGCACGCCTTCGAGTCCTCGCTCTTCGGCGTGCTGGCGGCCACCGGGGACATGCGCGAGGGAATGGACGCGTTTCTGGAGCGGCGAAAGGCGAACTTCCAGGGACGTTGACGCGCGGTGCGCCTGAGCCGGATTTCCCTGTATCACTTCCGCAACCTCGGCGAGCAGGAACTGGAGTTTCCGCCCGAGGGCGTCGCCATCGTGGGCCCCAACGCGCACGGCAAGACCAACCTGCTGGAGGCCATCTACTATCTTGAGACGTTCCGTTCGTTCCGCGCGGCGAAGGACGAGCAGCTGACGGCCTTCGGGCAGCCCGTCTTCCGTCTGGCCGGCCGCTTTGCGGGGGAGGGCGAACAGGTGGAGGTGACGGCAGCCTTCCAGCGCGCCGGACCGCGCAAGAAGGTGACCGTCGACGGACACGAGCCCGACCGCCTGGGCGACGCCCTGGGACGCACGGCCGCCGTCGTTTTCGCTCCCTCGGACGTGAAGGTGGTGGCCGGGGGACCCGCCGAACGGCGCAGATTCCTCGACATCGTGCTCTCGCTGGCGTCGCCGGGTTACCTGCGCGCGCTTCAGCAGTACCGGCTCGTGCTCGCCCAGCGCAACGCGGCGCTCAGGGCGCGAAGCGACCGCGCGGCCGTGGCCGCCTGGGACGACCCGCTCACGTCGCTCGGCGCGAGGGTCATGGGCGCGCGGCGCGACTGGATCGCGGGCTCGGCGGAGACATTCCGCGCCCTGTACCGTGAGATCTCCGGTGGGAGGTCCGCGCACATGTCCTACCAGCCCTCCGTAGCCGACGCGGTGGAGGCGGAGGCCGGAGATCTGCCGGAGCGGTTCGCGCGGGCCCTGGAGCGTTCGCGTGGCCGCGAGAGGAGGCTTGCGACCACGGTGGTCGGGCCGCACCGCGACGAGATGGGGATTAGCCTCGCGGCCGACTCGGGGGACCTCGATCTCCGCACCTTCGGCTCCGGGGGCCAGCAGCGCACCGGGGCGCTTTCCCTTCGCCTCACCGAGGCCGCCACCGTGCGCGAGGTGCGCGGGAAGACGCCCATCCTCCTGCTGGACGACGTGTTCTCGGAGTTGGACGAGGGCCGGTCGCGGCGCATCCTGGACCTCATCGAGGAGAATCTGCGCCATCAGGTGATCCTCACCGCGCCCAGGGAGGCGGATATCCAGGTGCGGCGTGAATCGCTCCCGCGCTGGCGCGTCGAGAACGGAGTGTTCAGCACGTGAGCGAGACCCGCGAGGAGATCGCGCGCATCCTGGCCGGCCGAAGCCGCGCGGCCCGTGCGGGCGGCGAACGGGAGGGAGCCGCCGAGGGAGTGCCGGGCCCGTCGAGGCCGAGCGTGTACCGGGCGGGCGCCGCCGGTTCCACGCCGCGGGGTCCGGAGAAGGTCGGAGACGTTCTCGAGCGTGTGCTCCGGCGCCGGGGGCTCGCCAGAGAGATGGAGTATCAGAAGCTGCTGGAGGACTGGCCCCGGCTGGTTGGCCCGGGTCTGGCGCGCATGACCCGGGCGCGCTCGGTCAGGGACGGCGTGCTGGTCGTGGAGGTTCCGTCGTCGTCGTGGGCCATGGAGCTCAACCTGCGCAGGCGGCAGATCATGGCGCGCCTGAACGCGGGCCGGAGCGTTCGCATCAAGCGGGTGATGTTCGTGCTCTCCGCCGGTGATGACGAGGCGGGTGGATGGTGAAGCGGGGATTCTTTCGCCGCGCCGCGCGATGGTTTCTCGTCGCGGCGGGGATCTACTTCGCGGCCGCCTATGCCGGTGCGCGCCTGGACTGGGTGGCGATGGAGGAGGGGAGCGCCCACCCCGCCCCGCCCCCCTCCCCGTCGACCCGGGTGGCCGGCGCGCTCCACGTGCACACGCGCCGCTCGCACGACGCGATCGGGACCGAAGCCGAGCTGGCGCGGGCGGCGCGCGCGGCCGGGCTGGACTTCGTCTTCCTCGCCGACCACAGGGACGCCGGCTCGCCCTCGGCCGAGTGGGAACGCACCGCCGCGTGGGAGGAGGGCGTGCTGCTGGTCCGCGGCCAGGAGATCCGCGTGGAAGGGGTCGGCAAGGTGCTGGTCGACCGCGTGGACACGGCCGTGGTGTCGTGGACGGGCGGGATGGAGAGCTTCCTCGCCCGGGTGGAGCGCGATTCGGCCTTCACGGTGGTGGCGCACCCGCGCGGCCGGCCCGGGGACGCGTGGCGCCCGTCCGGCGCGCCCGGCATGGCCGCCTGGGAGGTGTTCGACTTCGCGGACGTGGCACGGCGGCGGCTGGCCAGCCCGAGCGTGGTCTACCACCTGGTGGCGCTGGCGGGCGGGGAGCTGACCGGCCGCGCCGAGCACAGTTGGCTGCGGCTCTACCGGGACGGGTTCCGGAGCCCCGGGGTGGCAGCCTTCGATTCCCTGTGGACGGGCGGCGGACAGGGACGGGCGGCTGCGCCGGGTCGGCCGGGTCCCACCGCGCTCGACCGTCCCGGCCCCACCGCGGTCGGGGGGCTGGACATGCACCCCAAGGTCCGGCTCCCGGGGGGGAGGCTCTTCCCGGACTACGCATCCTCGCTGCGCACCATGATCAACCACGTTGCGCTCGACGGGCCGCCGGGTCTCGACCCCGTGGCGGCCGCCCGCTCGCTGGGGGCGGCGATCCGGCGGGGCGACGTGTTCGTGTCGTTCGGCGACACGGAAGGGGCGCGCGGGTTCCGGGTGGGCGTGGCCGCGCCCGGGAGTGGAGCGGATGCTCCCGCCGCCGCCTACATCCCTCCCGGCGAAGTGACCCCCATGACGGCGGGCCTCCGCCTGGAGGCCGGCTTCGCGACCGATCCGGGACGGGTCGCCTACCGGGTCGTGCGCGACGGCCGGGAGGTGGGGTGGTGGCGGGGCCCCGGCCTGCGCCGGGCCGTGGACGGACCCGGAGCCTACCGGGTCGAGCTTTACAGGTATTCGGCCCGCGTGGGCCGGCTGGTGTGGAACCTGCGCCCCTGGATCTTCGCCAATCCCGTGCTTGTGCGGCCATCGTCCGGAGGCGGCTGACCGCGACCAGTCGATGCGGCCGCGTTTGCCGGTCCCCGCGGTCCCCGCGCGCACGGCGAAGAGCACGTGGCCGCCATGCTCCGGCGCCACCCCTCACGGCCTCTCCGGACATGGCCGAAAACGCTGAAAAATGCTAGATTACAACGTCTTGAAGGTCGTCACCTGCGGTAGTCCGCCGCGCCCCGCATTACCCCCTCCGAAAGGCACCGTATGACCGAGGAAAACGCGACGAACAACACCGAGTACACGGCCAGACAAATCCAGGTATTGAAGGGGCTGTCCGCCGTTCGCAAGCGGCCCGGCATGTACATCGGATCGACTTCGGCGCGGGGCCTTCACCATCTCGTCTACGAAGTCGTGGACAACTCCATCGACGAAGCGATGGCGGGGTTCTGCACGCGCGTCGATGTCCGCATCCATGCCGACAATTCGGTGACCGTCATCGACGACGGGCGCGGCATCCCGGTCGACATCCACCCGGTCGAGGGCATGCCCGGGGTCGAGGTGGCCATGACCACGCTTCACGCGGGCGGGAAGTTCGACAAGGACACCTACAAGGTTTCGGGCGGACTTCACGGCGTCGGCGTCAGCGTCGTGAACGCCCTCTCCGAGCAGCTCGATGTCGAGGTCAAGCGGGACGGCAAGCTTTACCGCCAGAGCTACGCACGCGGCGAGAAGCAGACCGACCTGGAGGTCGTCGGCCCGGCGGAGGGAAGCGGCACGCGCGTCACCTTCAAGCCGGACCCCGAGGTCCTCACCGAGCTCCGCTTCAACTTCGACACTCTGTCGGGGCGCCTGCGCGAGATGGCCTTCCTCAACCGCGGACTGCGCATCAGCCTGCGCGACGAACGTGGATCGGGGGACGGGGCGCCGGATCCCGGACAGTACGAGGAGGAGGTCTACCAGTACGAAGGAGGTCTGGTCGAGTACGTGGCCTTCCTGCGCGGATCGCGCCAGCCGGTGCACCCCGAGGTGTGCTCGTTCGAGGTGAGCCGCGAGGAGGCCGAGATCGAGCTGGCCCTCCAGTACGACTCCGGCTTCTCGGAGAACACGCACACCTTCGTGAACAACATCAACACGCACGAAGGCGGCACCCACCTCACCGGCCTCAAGGCCGCGCTCACCCGCACCATCAACGACTACGCGCGCCGCAACAAACTCTTCAAGAAGGCCGACGAGAGCCTCTCCGGCGACGATGTGCGAGAAGGGCTCACCTGCGTCCTCAGCGTCAAGGTGCGCGAGCCCCAGTTCGAGGGCCAGACCAAGACCAAGCTCGGCAACTCCGAGGTGCGCGGCGCCGTCGAGATGACCGTCAACGAGCACCTGCAGATCTTTCTGGAGGAGCATCCCAGGGCCGCCAAGGCCATCATCCAGAAGTCGCTGCAGGCGGCGCGCGCCCGCGAGGCCGCACGCAAGGCCCGCGACCTGGCGCGCAAGAAGAACGCGCTCGAGGGGGGCATCCTCCCCGGCAAGCTCGCCGACTGCTCGCTCTCGGATCCCGCGATGACCGAACTTTACCTCGTGGAGGGCGACTCCGCGGGCGGGTCGGCGAAGCAGGGCAGAGACCGTCAGTACCAGGCCATCCTGCCGCTGAAGGGCAAGATCCTCAACGTGGAGCGGGCGCGCATCGACAAGATCCTCTCCAACGACGAGATCCGCGCCATCATCACCGCCATCGGCGCCGGAATCCACGAGGATTTCAATATCGACAAGGCGCGCTATCACAAGATCATCATCATGACCGACGCGGACGTGGACGGAGCGCACATCCGCACCCTCCTGCTGACCTTCTTCTTCCGCCAGATGAAGGGGTTGATCGACCAGGGTTACGTCTACATCGCCCAGCCGCCCCTCTACCGTGTCGCCAAGGGCAAGCGCGAGTTCTACGCCTACTCCGAGGAGCAGCGCGAGGAGTACATCCAGCGATTCTCCAACGGCAAGGAAGCGGCCAAGGGCGTCGGCATCCAGCGCTACAAGGGGCTCGGCGAGATGAACCCGGATCAGTTGTGGCGCACCACCATGGATCCCGAGGCGCGCACCATCCTGCGCGTGGACATCGACAACGCCAGCATGGCCGCGGATCTCTTCGACCGCCTCATGGGCGAAAACGTGCAGCCCCGCCGCGAGTTCATCGAAAGGAACGCCAGGTACGTCAAGAACCTGGACGTGTAGCGCAGTCGGCGGTTATCCGCGGCTCCCCGCCCGCGGCCAACTACCCATCGTCCAGCAGCGCCAGCAGATCGTCCCGCCGGGGCATCGTCTCGAATCCACCAGGCGGAGGTGGTCTCGAAGACGGCTTCAGACTACGGAACGTTTCTCCGTCGCGCCGCATTCGCGAGGATCGCCTCCCGGAAGAACGATGCCAGCCCTTCTCCGCGCTTCTCGAAGTACTCCGTGAATCGCGGATCGGCGACGTACATGTCCGCCAGGCCCGCGTGCATTGCGTGGCTGCACGGGTAGAACCAGCGGTCGATGTGGCAGCGGTGCTCCTCGGCCAGCCCTCTCGCCGCCCTGCTTGCGGCGTGGGCTCCCGCTTCCAGCAGCCCGGCGATGCGGGCCATCACGTCCTCGCCCTCGGCCTTGATGCGGGTCCAGTCGTCCTTCGAATAGCGCCGCGTGCGCCGCATCGACTCCTTGTAGGCGTCCGTCCCGCCCCAACGCTCGCGGGCCTCGTCCTCGTACTGCTCGTGGTCGAAGTCCTCCAACCCCTCGAACATCTGTTCCTTCGCCATCGGTCTCTCCTCCCACATCGCCTCGAGCGCGCGGTCTACGCCCGCGATGATTCTCTCTGGACGGTGTTGTCGCTCGCGCAGCAGTTCGCGCTGGGCGATGAGCGCGCGCCGCTGGTCGTACGCCCCCGCGTCCAGCATCTGCCCGATCGCGTCCAGCCCGAACCCCAGTTCACGCAGCAGCAGGATCTGCCGCAGCCGCTCCAGGTCCTCGTAGCCGTAGAGCCGGTAGCCGTTCTCGGACCGCCGGGACGGGACCAGCAGCCCGATCCGGTCGTAGTGGTGCAGGGTGCGTACGGTGACCTTGGCCAAGGCGGTGACCTCGCCCACGGTGTGGAGTTCATCGCCGGAGCGATGGTCTGTGGGCGGCAGCGTTTCGGTGTTCATGGAGGGGAAGCTAAACCCTGACGTTACGGCGGATCGCCTACGGCCTGAATCCCGGTAGGAAATCGTCTAAAGTCAACCAGGACTGCACGATCTGCGTTTCCTGCCGCTGGACTGGACCCTGCTGGATCGTGCTCCGAAGGCGGAGAAAACGTACTTCATTGGCGGGACTCCCGTACACGCTGCCGCCTCTTTTTCAAGGTCCCTAAGCTGTACCCCTCGCCTTCGATCGACAACATCTACTTCCGCTATTCCGGACTAACCCGGACGCCGCACGTCCGTTCGATCCGCTCCGGCGTTTGCCGCAGTTCGTCCCGGGCATCATCGCCGATCTGGGTGTAGCCATCGACAACCACCTGAGGTTGGTTGTCCGCAACAGCCCACATGGCGAAAAGGAGGGCCGTCGCGCCCCGCTGAGCCACCGCTTCATGCCTTAGAAGCGACTGGATACAAGCGGGACTCGCGGAAGACGGCGCGGGAATCACCTGGGCGGCATCAAGTGCGGCTCCTCGCGCTGCGAACCCGATCGCCATCGACAAAAGAACGGTGGCCATCGTGCGGATACTGCGAGAGATCGTCATCGGTCCTGACTCCTCTTGGGGATGAACGCCTTGTCTCAGGTGCCTCGAATCTACGCGCGCGATGCGCGGCTCTCAACGCGTCCAAAGTAGGCAAACGAGCGGATCCAGAGGCGACGTACACGGGCACGCAAGTCCAACAAGACCTCTTCGTCGATCCCGGCCGCTTGTGCAAGAAACCGGGACCGGTACAGCTCTGACCTATTCCGACGAGTGGTTCCACATCCCCGAGAACATCCACATCCTCGGCATGATGAACACTGCCGACCGGTCTCTCGCTCTGGTCGACAACGTGCTCCGGCGCCGATTCGCATTCGAGACGTTGGAGTCGGCCTATCGCCGCCCGGCGTTCGAGAAATACCTTACTGGCAAGGGCGCGGATCGCGATCTGGTTTTGCCGACGTACCGGCCATCCCGCGACCGGGTAGAACCAAGCCACCGAGACGGGAGATCAGACCGTTGAACTACACCGCCCGCCTAAGAGACGCCCATTGGCGCTTCTTCCACCTGATGGGAATCGACCCGGACACGGGATTGATATCGGCAGACCGCAGGCTGGCCGGATCGGAACACCGCAAGTTCGCCGGGTATCCCTATGCGGGTTCGAGGTATGATAGCGATGATCGGGTCAAGAGGCTGTTAGTGGTCGGCTTGGACGCTAGCCGCGATAAGAATCCCGGAGGCGGGCCGATGTGGGATGCCGGCCAGTTCGCGAGAGCCATCACGGACCCTGACATCAACCCGCATATGGCCGGCGTGTGTTTCGCGGCACTTCGTTACGCGTTTCCCGTGGCCTGGGGTTGGAAGCGCTACGAATCCCAACGAAAGAGCTGTATGCGGCTGATCAAGGACGGCCTTGATCTGCCGAAAAACCCGCTCCAGTACATCGCCTTCACAAACTTCTACAAGTGGGTCACCAGAGGACGGACGAGTGGGAGAGGCGACCAAGACCGTATCCACTTCAACCCCCGCGCTGAAATCGATCTGGTCCATGAGGAGGTCCGCATCCTCCACCCCGAGGTGGTTGTGCTTCAAGGGAAACCCTTTGCGGAGTCGGGTTTCGCGAACACCCGGAGCTTCATTGAGCAATTCGCCGATTGCTACGTCGTCTTCCACCCGGCCTATCCCAACAAGGGATTCCACCCTCGCGGCATGTTGCAACGCACCTAACACGGCTAAGATTGCAACGATGGCCAAGATGGCGAGGGTCATCGAGAAGAAAGCTTGGCTTCAAGTGTTGGACACGGCGGCGGCGGACGAGCTATCCCCAGAGGGCACCACAGACCACTCATCATCTTGAAGCTGGCAGTCATCTTGAAGCTGGCAGTCATCTTGAAGCTGGCAGTCAACGAGGCGCAAGCGACGCTCCACCGAGGAAGTCGGGTCCTTAGCCAACTGGAGAAGGAGACGACAGGCAGGCCTCTTGAGCGGGGTTCCCAAGAATTGAAGAGACCCGCGACCCCTGCTCGTGTGACACTACCCCGACGAAGGTTCTGACGCTGACGGAGATCTCCCGCCGAGCGGCGTACTCCGCCCGCGTCCCTCGGCAGAGCGTCGATCTTGACGCGGGAGACAACTTCGGTCTTGGTCCTCATGCCCCCGCCCAAGGGTCCACGATCTCGATCCCCATGTCTTCGAAATCGCGAACGTTGCGCGTCGCCAGTCTCATGCGGCGAGCCGTCGCGACTGCCGCGATCTGGCAATCCGCCGAAGCCACGGGACGGCCGGCGGAGCGGCGCGCGGCGGCGATGTGGCCGTAGGCACGAGCGGCATCGCTGTCGAAGGCGAGCACCCGGTCCTCGAACGCATCTCTCAGCATCGCCTCGATCTTGAAGAAAAGCGTCTCGCGGCGCCGGCCCAACGGGAGGATGGCGGCACCGTAACGCAACTCCGCTTCGCTCACGGCCGACAGGAACAGATCCTCCACGGGATGGCTCGAGACCCAGCGCGCTACGGCAGGCTCGGGCGACTCGCGCATCAGTTCGGAGACGACGTTGGTGTCAAGCAGCGTGGACATGGCTCCCGAACCTAGTCGAAGGACGGCGGCTCGCGCACTGAATCACGCTCGGGCAACTCCAAGTCCACTCCGTTTTCCGGCCCGAAATGGGAGCGGATGATGCTCGCCAAGTCCCGGGACCTCTTCGCGCGGCCGACGGCCTTGCGAAGGATCTGCCTGACTTCCTCCTCCATCGAACGGCCGTTGCCGGCCGCCCGCACCCGCAGGCGGGTCCGAATGTCGTCGTCGAGGTTGCGGATCGTGATGCTTGCCATGGCTGTGCCTCCTTGTGCGGCAACAAAATCTAGACCCATGATTGCGTTGCAAGCAACGTCTCGGGCGCTCGGCAGCGAGGGAAGCTCCGCCCGTGTCCCTTGGGCAGGTGAGCACATCGAAGGGGCCGATGCGGCGGCGGCGGGTCGGGCCGCCCGTCGGCTACTCCTTGGGGCCACAATCCGTGAGTCCCCTGCGGAGGCTGGCTTCCCCAACCTCCCTGGCCATGTCCGAGCCGTGATACCCGAAATACGGTCCATCGCCGGATCCGCACGCGAGTTCTTGCTGCTGGTTGAACTCGCCAAATCGGCTCAGACCGGGAACTTGATAGGGTCGGTACTCACTGCGGGCGTCGATGTTGAAGCCAGGGTCGGCTACCTGTGTGAACGGAAGAATAAACCAGCATTCAAGAAGCGGTTGGCACGGGCGCTGACGCGGTTTGAGCGTGCCGCCAGAGCCCGCGGGTTGGATTAGCTGGCTGTGTCGCTTGCGAAGGGGGATCTCCGGCCTCGCGTAAGAGGCACGCACGGCAGCATCTTGGGTGACCACGGGCGAGACCGCAGGAATGGCTTCTAGCGCGAGAACGGCCAGCGCATGTTGCCGGTATCGCGGTTGCATCAGAGTGGCCCGCAGACCTATCGTGGATGCTTGGAGCCGGATGAGTCGGCCCGAGTCCACGACCGACAGGAAGGCCCGCCGATGACGCGTACCGCTCTCATTGCCCAGCTAGCGCTCGCGATGTTCGTTACCCCAGCCACCGCTCAGCAGTGGGAGATCACGACAGTCGAGGACAAGTTCGCCGGCGGGGTCAGGATGTACACGGCCGACTCGCCAGCGAACTCGCACGGAGGTTCGCTAGTCTTGGCCTGTCGACCGGGAATGGAGGTCACGGAGGTCGCACTCGTCGCAGTCAACCTGAACTTCGGCTCGGTGGAGACGCTGGTGAGTGAACATGGTCGAACGGAGAACAACAACGAGCTTGTCAGAATCAAGCTAGACGGCCTTCTCGCCAAGCACTACATAGGGACGACCGGTATCGAGAGAATCGGTGTCGATCTGCGGCGGCTCTCGGACGGGGTATACGGCTTCGTCGGATTCCGCAGATCGGATCGATCCAAGAGCTTCGACGTTCCGAGACATTGGAGGTTGAGACCAATTGGAACACGAACACAAGCGAGACGTTCAGCCTTCGGGGATTCGCCGCAACATACGATGAGTTGACGGCGAGGTGCGGAAGCCGGTAATCCACTCTGTGGCCCCACCTTAGACGCAGGACCGCCCCGCTTCTGGGTCACTCCCACGGCAGCAGCACCGTACAAGGTGTACAGTTCGCTGGAGTCGGGTCGGAAGGCCGCCCGCGCCCCGACTTGGAGCCGTACCTGAACGCGCAAACGACGTTGGGGTCCGATGCACACTTCGGGCCTCCGGCGATGCGCACCGGACCTCCCATTCATCCGGTGGCGCGGCAACGTCTTGCGGCAACGTCGTCCGGTCGCCCGGGGCGGCTTGGGCGCGAGGGCGTGGTCGGTAGCGACCCGGCAGTCCGAGGGCCTGCTGCGGGTTCGGGAGCAGGTGGGCTTGCGCACCCCTGCCCCCGACCCTCTGGGTCGCCACCGAACCAACAATCCCTTGCGGGAAGGCCACCAACTCGCCGCCAAGCGGTCGGAAATCCAACCGCACGGGTCGGATCTGCTCTCTTACGTCCGAGGATCGCGGCGGGTATCACGGCGCATCGTCAGATCTGCGGTGCCATCAAGGCATGCGCCTTGGGCAGAAACCGGGTCATCAACTCCGAGAAGTGCCGGTAGTGGTCGTCCCAGGACATCGCCTCGAAGTCGCCCGGGTTCGCCTGGATGTTCCCTTCCAGCCTGCGCGCGCACAGCGCCTCGGCCACGACCTCGGCCAGCAACACGCGGAAATGGAGTTCGTCCTGACCGGGGTAGCGCTCCGCCTTCGGGCCGAGATACCGATTCAGCGACGTATGGCGTGCCCCGATCTCCAGTACGTTCTTGTTCCAGCGGTAGCGGAGCGCGCCGTGGTCCACGTCCTCCAGCTTGATCACGATGCCCGCGCCGACCGGCGGCAGGGCGCGGATCTCGGTCTCGGCCTCCTCGTCCCCGAGTCGGGCGACGAGCTTGGCGGGCGCGGCTTCGTCGTCCAGCACGGTCACCGTGAGCTTGGCCACGGCGATTCCCAAGGCTGCCTTGAGGAGCATCCTTCGGGACCCGGTGACCCGGAATTCATCCGATGCCAGTGCGAGCTCGAAGTCGCGTCCCGCCGAACGTACGAGCGCGGTCGGCGCCAGCAGCCGGATCTGCCTCCGCGAACCGGCGCGGATGCGGTAGCGCGGACGCTCGAACTTGAGCCCCGCGAGGTCCGAGAACCTCTCCGCCTCCGAGGCCAGCACGGCGATTGTCGATTCGGCCTTGATCGGACCCACGCGGACCTCCAGTCCTGTTGCCGGGGTGGCTTCCAACGCCTTGACCGACCACGCGGCGCGGAGAACTCCGTCCTGTGCCGCGAGCGGTTCGAGCGGGATTTCGGCCCGGTCCGTGCGAATCTCATCCGTCAGACACTCCACCCGCACCGGCATCCCTTCGGCGATTTCAGGAAACGCTTCGGCCCGAACGGTCAGCCAGCAGCCGAGGGAGTGACCGCGCACGATCTGCGCGTACTGGGGACTGAGCACATAGCCTTGGATCTGGAAGCGGCTCCCGGTCTGCCTGCCCTTCGAGTCGCGCGAAACGTCCTCGTCCGAGAAGTCCTCCATGAACTGGTTGGCGGCCTTTTCGAGCGCGTTGAGCCGCTTCCGGGTCTGATGGCTCTCGACGCTGCGCGCGCGCTCCCGCTGCGCCCGCTTGCGCTCCTCCTCGACCAGCGGCCGAAGCAGCGCGAGCGCCCTGCCGTACAGCGCATCGACGAACGGGTGGCCGGGCGTGAGTCCCGACTTGCGCGAGGGGTCGAGGATGGGAACCGGATTCTCGGCCGGATGCTGCTCGCCCCGCGCCTGCCGTTCATCGTATTCGTTCCACAGGTCGTCGATCGCCTCGCAGGTGAGACGGCCGTGGAACCAGAGCGCGTTCGAGTCCCATTCGAGGCTCCGGTCGAAGAGCGTGGCCTCGTGGATGGCATGCCGGGACTTGACGAGGATGCCGCCCAGCCTGAACCGGTCCCGGCCCGACTTGAACTGCCTTCGCGCCCGGAAGACGATCAGCTTGGCCTTCGCGCCCGGATAGCCCGGAACCGCGAAGGTCCTGGAAACGCGCTTGCGGCCGGCGGGCCGGGCAAGACCGACTGGCCGGTGTTTCGAGTTGCTGAGCCCCTTTACCAGAAGCGTGGTCTTCTCCTGCCGGACGATGTCGCGCAACCGCACGAGCGCGGCGACCTTGGGAACGAGCGTGTCGACTTTCGGGATCCGGTGGGTCGGCTCGATCTCGATCGTCACGAGGGTCCCGGTCCCCTTCGTGATGGCCAGCCGCTTCCGAAGCCGCGGCGTCACCTCCCGCGCATCGTCCGCCTCGTACTCCAGATTCGGATAGATCCGGCAGGTGTGCATCCGCCCGTCGCCGGCGATGGACTCGAAGGTGACCGTGCCGAGCGCCGCGATGTCCTTGGCTCCGCGCGAGTTGGTGCCCCGCACCGCGTGCCCCGCTTCGAGGCCGCTGACGCGGCCGCCGATGCGTCCGAGCTTCCGGTTCATCTGATCGGTGGTCATTCCGTCGGCGAAATCGCGGACCCGCAGGATCGAGGGACGGCCCTTGCCCTGTCGGCCAAGTTCGATCTCCACCCTGCCCTCGATCCCCAAAATCTGATAACGGTCGTCGGCGTTCGTGACCAACTCGACGATCGCGTCGTATACGTCCCGGATGGCCAGCCGGGCATCCTGCACGATGCGGCGCGACTCGATCTCCAGGGGTCTTCGCTTGACGGCGGCCATTTCTTCAAGGCAAGGGTGTCGGAGACGGTGACGGGCGACCACTGAATGTCGGCCGGTCGCGCGCCGACTTCAACGTCCGCCTCGGCCGCCGAGACGCCTCCGGCGGTTGATCCGCCGCGCTGGCAGCGGCGTTCGATGATGGCCTTCCCGCATGGGACTGCTGGACCGGGAGCGACCCCGGGCGGGGGTGGGATGGGCGTGCACATCCCAACCGCCGCCGTGGCGTGTGAGGTATACGGAACACCGGGGTCGCTCCCGGCAACGGGCGCAAGCGCCCGCGCGTCACCGCCGCCCCGGCGGATTGCGGCACAAACGCAACGACGCCAGCCACTTGCAACATCGTCATCGTGTCACGTCTGAGCGCGTTTCCCGTGCACAACGACCCCGATGTCACTGTGCACCTTCGGATCGGCAACGGGCCATGTCCACGGGCGGTCAAAATTCCGCCTCCGGCAGCCGCTTCTCCATCGGTTCTCGGAGAGCTCGACGAAGTACTCGGGGTGTCGCACTGGGCCAGCCTACAACCGGATCGGACGGCGGTTCACTCGAACTCAAGCGCCTCGGACACCCGGTCAGGCTGGCCCGCGAGCGGCGAGGCCTGTGGCGAAGCACGGTGCCGTCGAGGGCATCGGTGGGCCGGGAGCGAGGTCGTGACCCTCAACACTTCACCGGATCCGGTAGAAAGCCGAGCTCCGGCGAAACCGCGCATAGTGCATGGAGCAAAGACCTCGCGCGTGATGGGGCCGACCGCACCAGCAGGACGCCACCCTCAACCTCCGACCGCCTTGGAGTTTGCGGTCATCAGAGACCGGGACAGCTTCGGGCGGGGCGGTGGCCGAGGCTGCGTTCGCTGCGCGACCAGCTTCCCGAGCATGGAGTTCACCCTCCTCATAGCCCGCCCCCCAAAGCCAAGCATAGCCCGCCCTCCAAAGCCAAGCTAGCCACCCGCCACCGACCGGAGCGGTCGAACTGACGCCGACGGAGCCGGCAGTCTCGGTCTCGGAGTGCTGGGAAGCCGACAACGCCTCCGGTGTAACGTCCGCCTCAACGGCGTCCGCGCAATCGAGGCGCCGAGTCCTGTAGGCGAGGCTGTCCGGGGTAACCGTTGCGGTCGGCACGACATCGGCTTGGGTCCGCAGCCAGCGGACGGCAGTCGCCCGTTGCACATCGGTGGCGTCAGCGACCTCGCCGGACGGCACGCCGGAAGCCCGGAGAGCAGTCCGGATCAGCCCACGCCGAACGCTGCGTTCCGCATCGAGAGGGTTGCCACCACCACCTCGAACGGGCGGCGCTGGGTAAGGACCATGGTCCTTCGCCCCTATGGCAGTGCGCTCGGTGCCGTCCCTTGGCTGGCGAAGGATGTCGGCAGCATGGTCGGCTTCGAGCCGGATGCCTTCAGCTCGCCCGCTGTGGTGTTTGTACCAACGTAGGGCGTCGTCACCGTTGTCTCGAGAGTCTGCTCGCCGTCCCTGAATGCGCGACCTTGCCCCCGGAGGCCGTCGGGCAAAGAAGGCGAACACTGCAACGACGGCCAAGATGACTAGCTTGAGCACGACGAAGATTGCGCTAACCGTCTTCCATCCTTCTCTGTTCTGTGGATCCAATGATCTCAACTCCAGCCCGGCGTCATGGATCGAGCACAAATCCCTGAGAGGAAGCTATGCTATATGGTGTGATGTGACACACCGTCAAGACTCGGGGTTAGCGAGCGCGTCCGCAACGTTCGCCGCCGCGTCTGCCAGCGCCCGAAAGGCCTGTGAGAGAGCCAGGATCTGTCGCCGGGTTCGTTCCACGGCTTGGTCCGGCTCGTGCTCCTCGCTTGATCATCTCCCGCGGCTCCTCCGCATCGGGGGTCGGATAGGCTGCGTGGTGGGTCGGCGGACGGTGGCGGATGCTTCGGTCGGTGCCGGGGCCGCGCATCCCTTCATATCGCGACCGCAAACGCCCAACTACACAAGATTTCCAATCCACCTGGGTGGTTCGTCGTCAGCCAAGGCGAGGACACCGCCCTCAGGCGTGATCGCGTGGCTGGTGCCCTCTTCAAGAACGTCGCCAACCGAAGCGCCGTTCATGAGTTCGTCGGCTTCGCTGTGGGAGATGTCTTGGGGCTCGCGCAGCTGCGAACGAGAGATTCGGGGTATCTCGTAGCTCATGGTGTCGGAAAACACGGTTCCTCCTCTACTCACTGGGTGATCCACGGGTCCGCGTAGGCTCCGGGAATCGTAAACGGTCTCCCGCGCCTCCCGACCGTGGCGTCGCCGGCAAGCAACGGCCCGAATGTAGCCTCCTCCGGAAGCATCTGGGAGTTCGCGGCGCACCGCAGGCGCCGGACCCAGTGGCGTCCTCGGTGGCCAAGATGCGCAGCCCAGCCACGATCCCCCTCCGAGCTTAAGCGCTCTTGTCGTCGGACAAGACTGGGATGGGGGCTGGCGTAGACGCCTTCCCTCCGCGACCTTCGTTCGCGCAGATCGTGCAGTCCGTCAGTCGAGAGGAATCGAATGATGGCACGCACGAGAAGAAGTCGGCGCTCCTACGGCGCCGGCGAATGGGGCCGGAACCGGGTGAGGGTGTTCCCAGATCCGAAGACCGGCCTGTTCCAGCTGGAGTGGCGCGAGAACGGCCGAAGGCTGAGCCGGTCCCTGAAGCACCGGGACTGGCGGCTGGCCAAGCGGCAGGCCGACGAGTTCGCCGCCGGGTTCGTTGACCCGGACCTGAACGGCAACGCGGAAGCCGACCCGGAGCCGCTCACGCTGGACAAGCTGTTTGAAATCTACGGTGAAGAGGTGACGCCCACGAAGGCGGAGACATCCCAGCGGTCCGACCGGGCGGCGACGAGGATGTTCCTCCGGTTCTTCGGGCGGAGCCGGAGTCCCGAGACGCTCTCCCAGCGAGATTGGGACCGGTTCATCCGGGCGCGTCGGTCGGGCAGGGTAGGCCCGAGCGGAAGGCCGGTGTCCGACCGGACCATCGAGCACGACCTGAAGTTCCTGATCGCCGTGCTCAACTGGGCGTCCAAGTCCAGAGACGAGCGGGGCAAGCTCCTGCTCGCGTCGAATCCGCTGAGGGGTCTCAGGACGCCCACGGAGAAGAACCCCACGCGGGTGGTGTTGTCCGAGGAGGAGTACCAGGCGCTTCTCGGGGTGTCCCGAAAGGTGGATTGGCGCTTCCGCGTCGCGCTCGTGCTCGCCCACGAGACCGGACACCGAATCGGGGCCATCCGTCAACTCCGGTTCTCGGACATCGACTTCGAGGGCGGTGTGGTGCGGTGGCGGGCGGAATACGAGAAGACCGGATACGAGCACCGGACGCCGGTGACGACCGAAGCGTTGGCCGTCCTGCATGAGGCGCGGGAGAGGAGTTCGGGACATGAGGACGCTCCGGTTCTGCCCGCGCCGAGGGATGGCTCCAAGTGCGCGGGCCGGTCGTTGGTGCGAGCTTGGTGGTACAGAGCCCAGACGCTGGCGGAGCTCGTACCGAGGCGCGGGAGGGGCTGGCACTCGTTGAGGCGGAAGTTCGCCTCCGACCTGATGGATCAGCCGCTCAAGGTGCTCTGCGAGCTGGGCGGCTGGAAGACCGCCAAGACGGTGCTTCAGTGTTACCAGAGAGCCGACGAGGGACAGCTTCGGAAGGCACTGGACGCCCGCCGGAGACCTCGAAGCTGAGGCTCACGAATCGGCGGGAGTCAAAGAGCGGGAATTGGGCCTACCAGTCCCGCAAGTTCAAGGGAAAACAGGAGATCCGATCTTGAACAACGCCGCCGTTACGTCAGGGTCAAGGGCCTACCAGTCCTCTTCAGGCTCGTCCCAGGTCTGGGCCCAGAACTCGTCCTCTTCGGCCCGCGCTTGCTCCAGGTCGACCGGCTCGACATCCTCCGCGTCTACGCGGCCGACCGTCTCGATTTGACGGACGATCTCATCCGTCACCCTGCTCCGCGTCTGGTGACGAAGCCGGTGCCGGACCCGCCAGCCTGCCACGGCCACGAGCACCGCGAGCGCCACGAACAGATATCCGGTCACCGCTCTGGAGGCTCCTTGTTCAAAGAGAGATTAGCGGACTTTCCAAGCCGGTCATAGCCAGTCTTAGCCACAGCGAGATAATTGGTCAACGATGGCTGAATTGGCGCCGATCCACTTGCATAAGCGCCGCAGACACCTAACCTCGAACCATAGCGATCCCATGCCGCAACCGGAGCCCCGGGCATGACCTTCCAACCCCTCGACCTCGCCGCCTTTGCGGGCTTTCTTGCCCTCGTGGTCGGGGTGTCGCTGTATGCCTCGCGCGGCAGGCACGACGCGGCGGGATACTTTCTCGCGGGCCGCAATCTGCCGTGGTGGCTGATCGGTTTCTCGCTGATCGCGTCCAACATCTCCACGGAGCACTTCGTGGGCATGGCGGGCCGCGGGTACGATCTCGGGCTGGCCATCGCCAGCTACGAGTGGATGGCCGCGGTCACGCTCGTGCTGGTGGGCCTGTTCTTCCTGCCGCGCTTTCTCCAGGCCGGCATCTACACCATTCCGGAGTTCCTGGAATACCGTTACGACGCGCGCACGCGCACGCTCATGGCGGCCTACATCATGGCGGCCTATGTCCTGGTGGCCCTGGCCACGGTGCTTTACTCGGGGGCGCTGGCCCTGGAATCCATCTTCGGGCTGGACATCGGGGCGGGCATCTGGCTGATCGGGATTCTGGCCGGCGGCTACACCATCTACGGGGGCCTGAAGGCCGTCGTGTGGTCGGACCTCATCCAGAGCGTGGCGCTGCTTCTGGGCGGCGTTCTCGTGACGGTGCTCGGCTTTCGCGCGATCGGGGGCGTGGAGCCCTTTCTCGCGGCGGCCGAGGGCAAGCTGCACACCGTTCTCCCGTGGAACCACCCCGAGATGCCGTGGCTGGCGGTCTTCATCGGCGGACTCTGGATCCCCAACATCTTCTACTGGGGGCTGAACCAGTTCATCACCCAGCGGACGCTGGCCGCGCGCAGCCTGGCGGACGCGCAGCGCGGCATCTTCCTGGCCGGCTTCATCAAGCTGCTCATCCCCTTCATCATCGTCTTTCCGGGGATCATGGCCGCGGAGCTGTTCGCCGACCAGGTGACGAATCCGGATCAGGCGTATCCGGTGATGATGCGCGAGCTACTGCCCGCGGGGCTGACCGGGCTCATGTTCGCGGCGCTCTTCGGGGCGGTGATGAGCTCCCTCGACTCGATGCTCAATTCGGCCGCGACCATCTTCAGCGTCGACATCTACAAGCGGCACCTGCGCCCGCGGGCTTCGTCGCGGAGGCTCATGACTGTCGGTCGGGTGGCGACGGCGGTCCTGGCGCTGATCGGGTGCCTGTGGGCGCCGCTGGTTGCACGGGCGGGGAGCGTGTTCGAGTACATCCAGATGTTCTGGGGATTCATCTCGCCGGGGATCGTGGCCGCCTTCCTGTTCGGTCTGTTCGTGCCCCGGACGCCGCCGCGGGCGGCCTTCGGAGGAATGGTGCTGGGGGTGCCGGTCTACGGCCTGCTGCTCTGGCTGCTTCCGGAAGTCGCGTTCCTGCATCACATGGCGATCACCTTCCTCGTGATCTGCGCGTTCATGCTGGCGGTGACGCGGGCCCGTCCGCTCACGGAGGAGCGCACGCTGCCGCGATCCGCAGCGGCGGTGGATCTGACGCCGGCGTCCGGCGGGCGCCTGTGGGCCGGAGGCGTCATTGCCGGGGCGGCTGCTCTGTACATCGTCTTCTGGTAGGCGCGCCGCCGACGCCAGTCGTTTGCCCCGGCCTCACGGGCTGCGAGCCGGGCACGCCGGCAATACGTTGCAGGACCATGCATCGACCCTGCGAGAGGCCGATTCCCCGCCATCTTCCGGGAGGAACCATATCGTGATCCGCAACACCGCTGTTTCCGTCCTCGCAGTCATCGCGCTTGCCGCTTGCGGCACTTCCGGCAACGAAATGGGCGAGGGCCCCGAGGCCGGGACCATGATGTCGGCCGCCGACGGGGGCGCGCCCGTCGCCCAAGCCATGCCATCCACGGACCACATGCCTTCGGATGCCGACCGGGCGGCGATTCTGGCGACCGTCCAGTCGCTCTTCGACGCGCTCGGCGAACGGGACACGGAGTTGCTGACCGCCATCCTGCATCCCGACATCCTGATGCACTCGGTGGAGCGATCGGCTGCGGGGGAACGGTCCGCGTCGACATCCACGCTTGATGGTATGGTCGCGCGCCTCGAAGCCGACGGCCCGCGCATGACCGAGCGCATGTGGGATCCCGAAGTGCGCATCAGCGGCGACCTGGCGACGGTCTGGACGCCGTACGACTTCTACGTCGGAGAGGACCTGAGCCACTGCGGCGCCGACGCCTTCATCCTCATGCGCGACGGCGGCGACTGGCAGATCACTTCGCTCTCGTGGACCCGGCTTCAGCCTCCGGAGTGCGAACTGCACCCGGACGGGCCGCCGGGTTCGTGAATTCATCCCGTTGGCGGCGGGTGCTGGTTGCCGGCTGGCTGCTGTTCGCGGTTTCGTTCCTGCTGCCGGCACTGTCCGGGATACCGGATCGCCACCGCATAACGGTCCCGCCTCCCCCTCCTCCTCTCCCGTCTGCCGCCTCGTCGATCATGCCCGAGGCGGGTGCGGTCTCCGGTTCGGCCGGTTCGCTCATGGCGCAGCGCACCAACCTCACGCCCGGCTGGGAAGCCTTCCTGTATGCGCTTTTTGGCTGGGGCGGCATCCTCGGGATAACCAGCGCGCTCACCAACCTGCTCATGGTGGCCACTGCCTTTCATGGAAAGTGGTCCGCGCGCGAGAGGTGGCCCGTGATCGTCCTGGCCGCCGCTGCGGTGTTCAACCTGGGGTACTGGCTGTGGTGGGTCGCCGACGACGGGGGGTCCACGCTTGAGATCGGCTACTACGTGTGGGTGGCGTCCTTCGCGTGCGCGACCGTCGCATTCAGGCTGCGCGCGCAGAAGGGGACTATTCCCACCTCCGAATGATGGGCCATGGCCTCGTGACCCTAGGCCATGTGGAGCGCCTTGACCGCCTTTTCCGCCGCCTGATGCGCCGCGAAACAGGCCCAGTCATGCCTGCCGTTTGCAGGGGTCGCCGATACCTTGTAATATAGGGTATATAGCACTTCATGGTATTGGAGCGATCGGATGAAGAAGCCGGTGTACAAGGAGCTCGTGGCTGCTTCGTCGCGCCCCATGGTGCTCTCGATCCTGGCGGGCGACGAGAGCTACGGCTACGAGATCCTCAAGCAGGTGAAGGTGCTCTCCGGCGGAGAACTCGAGTGGTCGGACGGGATGCTCTACCCGCTGCTCCATCGGCTTGAACGCGATGGCTTGATCGCGGGCCGCTGGGAACTCACCGACGAGGGACGGCGGCGCAAGTACTACCGGCTGACCGTCCGCGGCAAGAGCCAGTTGGCGCGCGACCGGGTGAGTTGGCGGGCGGTGCACGGAGCCCTCGAGATGTCCTGGGGAGGCGGTCATGTGTGAACTGGACAGGGAAATCCGACGTTGGCGGCGGCAGGAGATCCGGAGGTCGTCGCTGTCCCCGCGCGAACTCGACGAGCTCGAGGATCATCTGAGGGCGCGAGTGGAACTGGAATTGGAACTCGATACCGCACGCTCGCCGCAACAGGCCTTCGCGCTCGCTTGGGATGAACTCGGCGGCGGGCGAGCGCTGTCCTGCGAGTTTGCGAGGGCGGGAAGGCCGAGGTGGCGAGGCCTGATGGCGGTCGCCGGGGTGTTGTTCGGGGCCTCCTTTTTTTTGCCGGTCATCGTAGCCGAGCTCCAGACCGCGGATGGGATGGTGCCCCGCTACGGGTACGAGGCGGTCTTGCGCCTGCTCGCCGACGGCGAACTTTCGTCAACACTCCTGGCGCTGGGTCCCAATTTGTTGATGGTCGTGGCTCTGGTCGGGGGTCTCGGCTCGGACCGATCTCAGGGTCGCTGGCTGCGGGGAATCGTCGGACTGGCGGGTCTTGCGTTACTGCTGATCGGGGTCACGAATCTCCTCTGGCCTGCTTCCGTCTCGTTGAATGGTGGTCCGCCGTTCCATTGGCCAGCGCCAAACCCGGTAACGAGCACCGTCCACTACCTCGCCGATCTGGGCATCGGATACTGGGCGTGGGCGCTCTCGTTCGCCTGCGCGACTGCTGGCCTGTGGATCCGCGACCGCGAGTGGGCGTCGGCGGAGCCGCGCCGGGCATCCGCCTAGCGACGGGAGCAGATCATGTTCGACCTGGACCAGGAGGTTCAGCGCTGGCGGGAGCACCAGATCCGGAGGTCGTCCCTATCCCTGCGCGAACTGGATGAGTTGGAAGACCACCTGCGGATTCGCGTCGATCTGGAGCTGGAGCTGGACCAGCGGCTGACCCCGGCGCGGGCCTTCGCGATCGCGCGCGACGAATTGGGAGAGACTTCTGTCCTGTCGAGGGAGTTCGCGAGGGCCGGCGCGCTCAGGTGGCGCCGCGCCCTGGTGTTCGGATGGGCGCTGTTCGCACTGTCGTTCCTGCTTCCGGCGCTCCGATTCGAATTCACCCGCGAGTCCGTTCAGGTGTTGTCACTGACGGGATACGAGGTCTTCTGGGCAGCTGTCACCGAAGGTGGGTTTCGCCACGCGCTCTGCAACCTGGCGATGCTGCTGACGTTGCCGGCGCTTTGGCGGGGACGAGTCCGTGGTGGACGATGGCTGGCCGGGGGCATCGGCCTGATGGGGTTGTACCTCCTTGAAACGGACCTCTCGTTGCCGCGCAGCAGCGCGGGTTTTTCGGCCTCGCTCCAAGGCGGGTATTTCGTCTGGGCGGCCTCGTTCGTCTGCGCCGCAGTCGGTCTTTGGCTGCGAGCGCGTGACTGGGTGCCGACGACAGCGGAAAGACCCGAGGCCTAGGCCCGAGGTGGGAAGAGGATTTCGACAGCAACCCGAACAAATACCGAATATTGGTGTATAAGGAGGTGAGCCAGTAACCGATCATCCCAGAGCCCCCGGAATCAGACGACCATGTCCACTGCCGCCCCCGCTCCAGCCGCACTTGCCCCGGTTCCTTCTTCGCCCACCCGTTCCCCCTCAGGCCAGCCCGCCGCGAGCGCGCTCGTTCCACCCGCGCCTGCTTCGGTCACGCCCATCTCCAGAGGGCTCAGGCCCGACCTCGATCCGCTCGGCGACGAGATCGCTCTTCTCTGCGCCCACATCACCGCGGCCACGTACCGGCTCCTCTGCCTGCTGAGGGTCTACGAGGAAGAGGAACGCTGGCAGGGATTCCGCTCCTGCGCCCACTGGCTCTCCTGGCGCACCGGCATTTCGCTCGGTCCCGCCCGCGAGAAGATGCGCGTCGCCCGTTGCCTCCCGTCCCTGTCCTTGATTCCCGAAGCCTTCGCCAAGGGAGAACTCTCGTACTCGAAGGTGCGGGCCCTGACCCGCATCGCCAACCCGGAAAACGAAGAGAAACTCCTCGACTTCGCGCGCCACGGCACCACCGCGCACGTGGAGCGCATGGTGCGCCATTGGCGCCGCCTGGACCGGGGCGACTCGTCGGAGGTCGCCCGTGCGGAGCGCCGCGGCCTCTCGGTGTGGCTCACCGACGAGGGCAGCTACGAAGTGCGGGGCCGGCTCAACCCGGAGGTGGGCGCGCTGCTCGTCAAGGCGCTCGAGGTAGCGGAAGGCCGGCTCTACCGCGCCGAGCGCAGCGCCGAGACCGAGCACCTGACCACGCCGGTACAACGCCGGGCCGACACCCTGGGGCTGTGGCTCGAGGAGCGCGTGCAGCCTCAGGTGCAGCTCGTGGTGCACTCGTTCAAAGGGGAGCAGCATCAGGAGCGGAAGGAGCATCAGGAGCACCAGAAGCGCGAGGAGCAGGAGCAGGAAGTGTCGGCCCTGCTGGTCACTGAAGAGGGCTGTGGCGTTTCAGCTGAAACGTCTTCGCGGCTCGCGTGCGACGCCGAGGTCGTGCCCATCGCGCGTGCGGACGACGGCTCCGTGCTGGATGTCGGGCGCCGCCGGAGGACCGTGGGCTGGCGCCTGCGCAAGGCCCTGGAGGCCCGCGACGGCGGGTGCCGCTTCCCGGGATGCGACTCACGCGCGCGCACCCACGCCCATCACATCACGCCGTGGGCCGAGGGCGGAGAGACGGCGATGAACAACCTGGTGCTCGTGTGTCCCTTCCACCACCGCGCGGCCCACGAAGGGGGCTGGCGGGTGGAGATGGGCGAGTGGGGAGTCCCGCGCTTCCTCAACCCGTTGCGCACTCCAGTGCCAGTGGTGCCCGCCTCCCCGGACATCGGCGGCCTGGTGCCCCGCGACGCCGCGAGGGCACGTCCGATGTCTTCGCGCGCGTTCCCGGTGTCTTCCACCCCGGACTTCGGTCTGGGTCGCTGGCACGGCCAGGACGGCATCGACGCCTGGACCGGGGACTCGCTGTGGACGGGCGAACGCATCGACTGGGGCTATGCGATGTTGTGCCTTTGGGGGGATGGGAGTGAGGGAGGACACACCAGCCAACAGGTGAGTTCAGCGGCCGCGAGTTGATCGCGGTGTAGTGGCAGCCGCTCGTGGACTCCGCCCGGGCACCTCCGGAACTCCGTTGTGAGCATGGTCTGGCACGCCTGAGCGCATCCGCTTTCGCGCCTGAGCAGCCAGCACGTACGTTCAAGCTCCGGAACTCGTCTCACCCCTCGGAAGCGATCCCGACCATGAGTATTGCTCGACGCCTCACTGCTTTTCGCAGGCTCTTGGCCCTTCCCTCTTCAATCGTCCGCGCATCCCGCGACGCCGAACGCGCACCCACCGGCCTCGCCGCCGCCTGCGGTGCGGTACTGGTGGCGCTGGCGACCCTGGCGGTCCCTGCGATCGCCGCCGCCCAGCAGGCCTTCACCCCGGAGATCGCCCTCGACGTGCGCACCCCAGGCATCGCGGCGGTGACGGCGGACGGCGCCCGGGTGGCCGTGACGCTCACGTCCCGCCGGGACCGGACCGACGTCGACCACCAGCGCTTCGGCGATCCCACCTACATCTCGCCCGTGTCGACCCGGCTGATGGTGATCGACACGCGGACCGGAGATCCCACCTGGGTTCAGGCCGAACTCGGGCAGCTGCGCGGCTATGCCTGGTCGCCGGACGGAGGGCGGCTGGCCTATTTCATGGTCGAAGACGGTGAGTACCGGCTCCGCATCTTCGACGCGGTCACCAGCGCGAGCAGGACCGTCACGCTGCGCACCGACAAGGAGATCGCGTCCTCCTCGCCGCTGGTGTGGTCGCCGGATGGCGCCCGCGTTCTGCTCGGGCTTCGCCCCGCTGGATGGGCGGAGGAGGCGCGCGCGGCCTTCCACTCCCTCACGGATGCGGCCGTGATCGTGCAGGACTCGCGCAACGACTTCCTGGCCTGGGACCGGGTGAGGAACCTCGCCAACCAGCAGGAGACCGTGCTCGTGTCGGTCGTCGACGGCACGGTGCGCGAGGTTCTCTCCGAGGTGACCCCGGTCGATCCGGGTTTCTCGGAGGACGGATCCTACATCACGTTTTCGACAGCCGCGCGGACGAAGACGTCGTACACTCGCCGGGACGGCACCGAGTACGAACTCTTCCGGCTCGATCTCGCGGCCGGTGGAGATCCGGTCTCGCTCAGGGACACGGGCGAGGAGCGCCTGAACGTAGCCTGGAACGACGCCCGCGACGCCTTCGCGTATGCCGATGAGGGCTCCGTCTTCGTGCGGCGGCTGGACGAGGACGAGGCGGTGGATGTGACGCAGCGTCATCGAGATCTTGCAGACGACTCCGGCGCTGGCGACGCAGCCGGTGCCGGCACAGGCCTCGACAGTCCCGATTCCGACGATGACGAGTCGGATTCCGACGGACTCCGCTTCGCCGTCGAGCGCTGGAATCCGTCCGGCGACCAGCTCCTCCTCAGCTCGCAGGACGCCTGGCACCTCCTCGATCTCGGCAGCGGCAACATGCGTACGCTTCTCGAGCTTGAAGTGGATGAAGACCAGCGCCCGCGCCGCCAGCTCCAGGGGTGGAGAGAGGATGGCCGGTATCTCTACTTCAGCTACTCGGCCCCGGACCGCTGGCAGCGCGGCCTCAAGCGCCTCGACACAGCGTCCGGCGACATCGAAACGCTGATGGTGGATGCCGGCCTCTACCGGTCCTGGAACGTCTCGGAGGATGGCGCGACGCTCGTCTACGCCATGTCGGACGGCGACCACCCCAACGAGATCTGGGTCGCGCGCGGGGACGGGTCGTCACCCCGGCAGCTGACCGACGCGAATCCCGGGCTCGAGGGCGTGGCGCTGACGCGGAGCGAGCTCGTCGAGTACCTGGATGTCGACGGCAACACGCTCTACGGCATCCTGTACTATCCGGCCAACTACGAGCCGGGGCGCGCCTATCCCATGGTGGCGGAGATCTACGAGGAGTACTTCGACAACGGGTTCAACGAGAACATGAACCTGATCACCGCCCAGGGATGGTTCGGGTTCCGGCCCTCGGTCCGCTTCGAGGAGGGCTTCCCCGGCGAGGCCTGGCTGAAGGCGGTGCCCAACGCGATCAACAAGATCATCGAGCGCGGGCTGGTCGACCCGGAGAAGGTGGGCGTGTACGGGCAGAGCTACGGGGGCTACGCGACCAACCTGCTCATCACCCAGACCGACCGGTTTGCAG
This sequence comes from Gammaproteobacteria bacterium, assembly GCA_028820325.1. GTDB lineage: Bacteria > Gemmatimonadota > Gemmatimonadetes > Longimicrobiales > Gaopeijiaceae > BD2-11. The sequence goes on from JAPPJO010000006.1 coordinate 70,252, forward strand.
CGGCCGCCAACGTGTCCGGCAAGGTGAACATCATCTCCTTCCTGGGGGACTCGCCGAAGATCACCACGCGCAACTATGCGGCTGCCGAGGTGGGGCAGGACCGCATCGGGGCGACGCTCTGGGAGCAGCCGCACAAGTACATCGCGCACTCGGCGGTCATGTTCGCCGACCGGATCGAGACGCCGCTGCTGATGCTCTCGGGCGAGGGCGACTGGAACGTGCCGGCCACCAACCAGCGGGAAATGTATTACGCGCTGCGGCGGCTGGGGAAGGAGGTGGTGTGGGTGCACTACACCGCTGGCGGGCACGGCGCCGGGCGCGCGAGCACCGAGACCGACTTCGTGGACCACTGGCAGCGCATGTTCGACTGGTTCGCCGAGCACTTCGGGGAGGAGCGTGAGCGGAGCGCGGCGCAGGACGGCAGCTGAAGCGCCTGCGCGTCCGCCGAAACCTGTCGTGTCAGAGATAGGGGGACGCCGTATGTCCCGTTCCCTGAAGGGGCAGGTCGCGATCGTGACCGGGGCCAACTCGGGAGTAGGCCGGTCAGCGACCGAAATGCTCCTTCAGGCGGGCGCCCACGTCACGATGGTGTGCCGCAGCCGCGAACGCGGGGAACGGGCGCTGACGGAGTTGGGGGGGAGCGCGGCGGCCGGGCCCCGGATCGAACTCGAGCTCGCGGACCTCTCCCGGCAGGAGGATGTACGCGACCTGGCTGAGCGGCTCGCTGCCCGGCTCCCGGCGATCGACATCCTGGTCAACAACGCCGGCGTCACACGGCCGCATTGCGTGCATTCACCTGAGGGATTCGAGCTCACCTTCGCCACCAACCACCTCGGACACTTCCTGCTCACCCGCCTTCTGCGCGAGCGACTTGAGTCCGGGCGCGGACGAATCGTGAACGTGAGCTCGCGGGGGCACCAGAGCGGGGATCTGCGGCGGGCGGGGCTCGAGGACATCGCGCGCGGACGTGCCTGGGAGGGGGCGCTACAGGCCTACGCCGACTCGAAGCTGGCCAACGTCCTCTTCACCTCCGAGACCGCTCGGCGCTGGGGCACCCGGGGAGTCACGGCCAACGCAGTGCATCCCGGCGTGCTGGCGACGGAGATCTGGAAGAAAACGTCGCTGGCCGCGCGCCTGCTGATCCTTCCCTTCACCTGGTTCATGGCGAGTCCGGATGTGGGCGGGAAGGCCGTGATGAATCTCGTCGAGGACCCCTCCCGGGACAACGTGACAGGCCGGTACTTCCACGTCCAGCGGGAGGAGAGCCCGAGCGCGCAGGCGCGCGACGAAGCGCTGGCGTGCGAATTGTGGGAACGCAGCGTGGAGTGGACGCGCGGCTGATGACCATTAGTTTGTTGGCGACTCACTACCAAAGGAGACCATCATGAGGATCGATGTCAAATGGCGTCAGGAAGGTGACATCGCGATCGCGTCCATCCTCGGTCGCATCGACAGCTTGAGCAGCGATCGCTTCCAGGCCCTGCTGGAGGAGGGGCTCAGTTCCGGTCCCCGGGCCCTGCTAATGGACTTCGAGCGGAAGTACGTCGTCATGCACGCCGATGTTGTCCCGTATCGTTCCATAGTATCCTGTAAAGCCATGTATAATAGCCATATAAGGCAGGTCTGAACTCTTCTCTCAGCTTCCCTCTTGTGCTGATTCGTCCGGTCATGTATCATTGTTTCCGAGTCATTTAGTGATACACGAGTAGGTCACACACCATGCGCAAACGACCTCTTACAGCCACCTTTGTGGCGCGGGTGAAGACGCCGGGACGCTACGGTGACGGTGGGCGAGGCGGCCTCGGGCTGTACCTCCGTGTCCACCGGATGAAGTCCGGGCGCGTCTCCAAGTCTTGGGGCCAGCGGATTCGGGTCGGGGGCAGGCCCACGAACCTCGGACTCGGATCATACCCGGTCGTGACGCTGAAGGAGGCGAGGGAGAAGGCGCTTGAAAACCGGCGGGCGGTCCATTGGGGCCACGACCCGAGAGATGGCGGCGTTCCCACCTTCGAGGCGGCTGTCGAGAAGGTTATAGACATTCATGCGCCGACATGGAAGAACCCTTCCCGCATCTCGGGGCAGTGGCGGCAGACGATGAGGGATTATGCCCATCCGCGCATCGGTCGGAAGAGGGTGGGCGAGGTTACGACGGCCGACGTGCTCGCCATCCTGAAGCCCATCTGGTCGCAGAAGCACGCGACCGCGAGGGTGGTGCGTCAAAGGATCGGCGCGGTGATGAAGTGGGCCGTCGCGAAGGGCTACCGACCGGACAACCCGGCCGGGGACGCCATCGCCGCAGCGCTGCCGCGCAACGGCAACACGACCCGGCATTACAAGGCCCTCCCACACGGCGAGTTGTCCTCCGCTTTGGTCAAGGTTCGCAACTCGGGGGCCTACGTCGGCGGCAAGCTGGCGCTCGAATTCATGGTCCTGACGGCGGTGCGCTCGAATGAGGCTCGAGGCGCGACATGGGACGAAATAGAGGACGATGTCTGGACCATTCCCGCGAGCCGCATGAAGGGGAAGCGCGAGCACCGGGTTCCCCTGTCGGGGCGGGCGTTGGAGATCCTCGGGGAAGCCCGGAAGCTCCACGACGACGCCGGGTTCGTGTTCCGGGCCACGAGGGGAGGAATGATCGCCTCTTCGGTGTTTGGCACCCTGCTCCGCAGTCTCGGCCTCGACTGCACGCCGCACGGGATGCGGTCTTCGTTCCGCGACTGGTGCTCCGAGGTGGGAGTGGCGCGCGAAGTGGCCGAGGCGGCGCTGGCCCACGCGGTCAAGAACAAGGTGGAAGCCGCTTACGCCCGCTCGGACTTGCTGGACCGGAGGCGAGAGGTGATGGAGGACTGGGCCGGGTATCTCGCGGGCCTGAGCGCAGGCACCGAAGCCTCAGGCACCGAAGCCTGACGCCTCCGCGACAGCTTCAGGATCCGTTTCCGGTCGGTCCGGGGGTGTTTCGGGTAATCTACGGGCCACAGGAGCGCCTCAGATCGACGATCTCGGGTCCCCGAGGGGTAAGGGTAGGCCGAAAGCGGCGGTCCCCGTGTGAGCCCCGCCATCGTCACGACCGACGGACTCGCCCTGGTCCTCCGTGAAACTGGTGACCACGAGGTCGGCAGGTTGCCCGCGACGGCCCGGTCGAGGCTGTTCCTGGCGATGCCCGGAGCGGTGTTTCGGCGGCTCCGCCGAGGGCTGGCTCACGCCTTTAAGGTGCGTCAGCCAGCCGACGCCGTGTTGAACACGGCGGCTGACGAGGGGCTCCGCCCCCTCGACCCCGTATAGGTCCGCGCTCCCGAAGATTCGCGGGTTGCAGCATTTTACCCTTGCCGGGGCGAAATGTCTGCCATGGCCGCCTCATGGAGCGTGTCCGCGTCCACTTGCAGCGCCCAATTCCGCATCGGGCGTGGCCGGTGCCGTCATCCCCCGCCCTCACGGCGGCGCTCATGGCCTTCCCGCGAGGGATTGCTGGAGTGGGAGCGACCCGGAGGCGGCGGGTGGGGGTGTGCGCATCCCCACCCGCCGCGATGCCCGCACCGGGCATCGAAACCGACGGGTCGCTCCCATCCACGGCCCGACGGCCCGGATCGGCACCAGCGTTTCGGCGGCCGTGGCGCAACTTCAGGGCGGCCAGCGACATGCGGCACCGGCGAGGTGCGCATCACGCGAGCAGATTCCGTGCACATGGACCCTCAACCCAAATGCACACCCTTGGATCGGCACCGGGCGTCCCGTACTGACCGCAAGAGAGCCGGACAATCCGAGTCACGTTTTTCGGACTACCGGAATTGGACACGACCATCCCCGACCGGCGAAGTTGGGAGCATGGCCGCCAAGACCCTTCAAGACGCGGAGGCTCCCGCAGCGTGATCCCCGGCGAGTTCATAGCGAAGTGGCACGCCTCGGAGCTCAAGGAGCGCTCTGCCGCGCAGGAGCACTTCATCGACCTGTGCCGCCTGCTTGGGGAGCCGACCCCGGCGGAGGCCGATCCCACCGGCGACCATTACTGCTTCGAGCGGGGAGCGGCGAAGGACTCGGGCGGCGGGGGCTGGGCCGACGTGTGGAAGCGCCACTGTTTCGCGTGGGAGTACAAGGGCAAGCACGCCAACCTCGACGCCGCCTTCGACCAGCTTCGGCAATACGCGCTGGCGCTGGAGAACCCGCCGCTCCTGATCGTCTCCGACATGCGCCGGTTCCGGATCCGTACGAACTGGACGAACTCGGTCAGCAAGACGCACGAGTTCGGGCTCGACGATCTGGTGGACGCGGTCGTCCGCGACAAGCTCAAGTGGGCGATGTCGGACCCCGAGCGACTGCGGCCCGGCGAGACCCGGCAGACGCTGACGGAACGGGCCGCCAAGACGTTTGCGGAGCTTGCGCAATCGCTCCGGGACCGTGGCCATGCGCCGGAGGAGGTGGCCCACTTCGTGAACCGTCTCGTGTTCTGCATGTTCGCCGAGGACGTGGGACTGCTTCCCGATGACATGTTCACCCGCATGCTGACGCAGGGGCATCGCCAGCCGGAGAACTTCGAGGACGGGGCGCGGAAGCTGTTCGGTGCGATGGCGACGGGCGGTCAGGTGGGATTCGAGAATGTCGAGTGGTTCAACGGCGGGCTGTTCGAGGACGACGCCACCCTCCCCATGGACAAGGCCCAGATCGAGACGACCCTGAAAGCATCCGCCCTCGACTGGTCGAGCATCGATCCCTCGATCCTGGGCACGCTGTTCGAGCGGGGGCTGGACCCCGACAAGCGCTCGCAACTTGGGGCGCACTACACGGACCGGGACAAGATCATGCGGATCGTCGATCCGGTGATCGTTCACCCGCTGCTCGCTGAATGGAAAACCGTGAAGGCACGGATCGCCGACAGCTTGGAACGCGCTCGGTCGGCCAAGTCTCAGGGTGCGGCGACACGCCGCCGCGGACGGGCGAGGAACGCGCTCGGGGCGTTTCTGGAACGTTTGCGGGGCTTCACCGTGCTCGACCCCGCATGCGGCTCGGGGAACTTCCTGTATCTGGCGCTGCACGCCCTCCACGACTTGGAGCACCGGGTCCAGTTGGAGGCCGAAGGGATGGGACTGGAACGCGCCTTCCCTTCGGTCGGTCCCGCCAACGTGAAGGGGATCGAGGTGAACGCCTACGCGACATGAGCATTAGGATTCACATGTCGTTGTGATCGTTCAGCTTACGAGATTCGGCGGTCGAGTTCCCGCTGAATGATTCCCGCCGATTCGTCTGGGGTCAGGCGCGGACCCTCGGGCGGCTGTCCAGAGCCTTCCTGAGTTGTACCGAGTCGGCCTGCTGGTAGCAGCGCAAAACCGTCTGGGCCTCCTTCCAGCCGCCCAACTCGCACAGCACCTTGAGCGGCAGGTCCATCAGGTCGCTGGCAAACTTGCGCCTCAGCGAGTGCCAGCCCCGCCGCGCCTTCGGCTCCAGTCCCGCAAGCCGCTCGGCCTTGCGCCACCAAACGCCGGTCCGTCCCCTGCCGATGCTCGCCGAGGGATCCTTCGAGGCGGGCAGGATCAGCTTCTCCCCGCTACCGGGGTTCGCCTCCCGCGCCTCCTCCAACACCGCCACCGCCTCGTCCGTCATCGGCGTGACGTGCTCGTAGCCCGTCTTCTCGTGTTCCGCCCGCCACCGCACCTCCCGGCCCTCGAAGTCGATGTCAGACCACCTCAGGTTGCGGATGGCCCCGATCCGGTGACCGGTCTCGTGGGCGAGCACGAACGCGACGTGGAACCGCCAGTCCACCTGCCGGGACACCCCGAGCATCGCCCGGTACTCCTCCTCGGAGAGAACGACCCTGGCGGGGTTCTTCTCCTTGGGCGTCCTCAGACCCCTCAGCGGGTTCGAGTCGAGAAGGAGCCTCCCCTCCTCGTCTCTGGACTTGGTCGCCCAGTTGAGCACCGCGAGCAGGAACTTCAGGTCCAACTCGATGGTCCGGTTGGACACCGGCTTCCCGCTCGGTCCGATCCTTCCCGCCCGGCGCTCCCGGATGAAGCGGTCCCAGTCCCTTTGAGACAGGGTCTCGGGTCGCCGGTCCCGACCGAGTAGGTCGAGGAACATCCCCGTCGCGATCCTGTCCCGGTGCTGGACCCGCCTCGTCTTGGTGGGCGTCACCTCCTCACCGTAGATGTCAAAGAGCCTCTCCAGAGTGAACGGCTCGGCCTCAGCCTTGCCGTTGGGCTCGTGGACCGCGAAGCCCGCAGCGGCTTCGTCCGCCTGCCGTTTCGCCCTCGCCCAATCGCGGTGTCCAAGCGACCGGGTGAGCCTCCGCCCGTTCTCGCGCCACTCAATCTGGAAGTTGCCGGTCTTCGGGTCCGGGAAAATCC
>JAPPJO010000144.1 GCA_028820325.1 Gammaproteobacteria bacterium
CGCGTTTCCTTCGGGGTCGTGGATGCGGGCGAAGCGGCCGATGCCCTCCATCTCGCTTTCGTGGCTCACTTCGATATCAGCGGACTTCAGTTGTGCGATCATCGCGTCCAGGTCGGCCACCCGGAAATTCAGCATGAACGTCTTGTCCGCCGCGAAATAGTCCGTGTCGGCGTCGAAGGGTGCGAAAACCGTGACCCCGGCTTCGGTCACCCAGGGCGCCATCTCCATATTCGTCGGAGCGGGATTGATGCCAAGGTGATCCTGGTACCATTTCGCGAGTCCTCCCGGATCCTTTGCCCGAAAGAAGAACCCGCCGAACCCCTGAACGTTTTGCACGCTACGTCCTTTCGATGATGGGTGGTTTCAGCCGCCCGGGACGCGGCGGATGGGGAACGCCTCGCCGGGGCGCAGGCGATCCGCGAAGAACCCCCAGTTCGCGAAGCCGTCGTCCGACTGCGGCTCGACCAGGCTGAACAACAGGCGTCCGAGCGGCTGGTCGGTCCGCGCCAGCATGTCTCCGGGGGTCGGGGTGACGCGATCCGCCTCGTAGCGGCCGAAGAGCGTCTGCTCGTTGCGTCCCTGGAACGGCCGCTCGGCCGTCCGGACGGAGTCGATGCGGAACGCCTCGACTTCCAGGGGCGCCGCCCCCGCCGGCTCCAGCGCGATGCCATGCGCCGCGAGCCGGGTCAGGATGCCTGCCAGGTCCGCGGGAATCAGGTAGGCCTCCGGCACACGCTCGCGCAGCGTCGGCGCGAACGTCCCGTACTCGTACATGGTCTCGACGTACTGCGTGTCCGCGCGCAGGAGCAGCGGGCGCCCGGTGAGGGGGTGCACTTCTTCGACGGTGGCGCCCATGAGGATGTCGACCGGCGAGGCCGAGCGTTCGGGGACGGCACGCAGCGCGAGCGCCTCGCCCGTCACCTCGGCGGCATCGGCGGCCGCGACGATACGCCTGACCTCATCCGAGTGTTCATGGACGTAATCGAGGATCTCCTCCACGAAGTACAGCGTCGCGAGCACCCGCTCCTCGAAGCTTGCGTAGGAATAGGCCTCGCTCAGGATCGCGATCCGGTTGCGGAGGCCAATGTAGTTGTTGTTGAAGCGCGGGCGGTGGTCGAAGGTGTACCAGCCGGGCGCGTCCCCGCCTCGCGCGAACGCGTTCCCGTAGTAGTAGTACTCCCAGCCGTACTTCTCCCGGATCTCCGCGGTCACCTGGGGGAGGAGCCCTTCCCGCAGGAAACCGTCGATCTCCGCCGGCGTGTTGGGGTGGAGCGGCGGCGAGTACGTGAGGTGATAGGCGTGCCGTGTCCCGTTGGTCGTGTGCAGGTCGACGGCCACGTGCGGGTCGTACTCGCTGAACAGCCGCGCCACCGACCGCGCCTCGGGCGAGTCGAGCTTCATGTGATCGCGGTTCAGATCGTACCCCTGGGCGTTCGGCCGCTGGCCCATCCCTCCGACCGGCCCGTGCTGACGGCCGCGGTTCGTGAGGCTCACCCGTTCGTTGCCGTCCGCGTTGTAGATCGGCGCGATGAGCAGAACCATCGACTCCCGCCACTCGCGGTGGCGGCCGGCGAGGAGGTCGCGCAGCAGCATCTGGAGCGCCTCCTTCCCGCACACCTCGCCGCCGTGGATGTTGCCCTGCAGGTAGACGACCGTCTTCCCCGCAGCCCTGACGGCCGCCGGACTCGGATCTTCGACGTCGCCCACCACGGCCATGGGAAGCGCCCGTCCCTCGTTCGTATAGCCGTACGTCGCGTAGTGGACCGACACATCGCTCGCCGCGGCGCGCTCGAGGAATTCGACGACATCGGCGTACGAACTGGTCTCCCGGTACGCCGTCCGCTCCGCGCGGGTGAGAAACGCCTCCCCCGCCGGCGCGGGACCTCCGCACGCCGCGACCGCCCCCGCAACCACCACCCACACGGGTACGCGCACGCTCATTTCGAACAGCCTCCTCTCAGAACAGCATGTCGAGGGCGTCACCGGGTGTCAGGGCGGGAATCGGCGAGCGCCTGAAATCCTTCACATTCCTCGTGATGATGTGCCGCGCGCCGCAGGCGTGCGCCGCAGCCACCTGCATCGCGTCCTCGAAGTCCGTCATCGGGAGTTCGGCCGCGTACTGGATGGCGTCGGTGCTTGAAGGCGTCACCGCCACGAACCGGGTCAACCGTTCGATGAAATCGCGGGCGCCGAGGCCGCTGCGCCGGGGGGCCACGAGGTAGTAGAAGTTCGAAAGCGTGTGCCACGCCACAAACGCTTTCTTCGGCCCGTTCTGCACCCGGTCGATGAGTTCCGTTGCGTCGTGCGAGTGAGGGCGGCGGTCGAGCGCGACGTCGATCAGGATGTCCGTATCCAGGAGAATCACAGGTACTTCCGGGCCAGCGCCTCGTAGCGGGAATCGTCACGGCCGGCGGCGCGAAACTGCCCTCTCCACTGCTCCGTGAACGAGGGCTCCTCGTCCCGCACCATCTCCTTCAACGACCCTTCGATCAGCGACGAAAGAGAAACGCCCCGACCGCGCGCGTATCGCTTGGCGAGAGGGACGACCGCAGAATCCACCGTGATCGTGAGTTTTGTCTTCATTCCTGAGCCTTCAGTATACGTATACAGTACTTTCGATATGGTACACGTGCACCGCAGGCAGGGTCAAGGACTGGGAGACGTTCCCGCGGACTGCTTGCAATATTTTTGTAATCCGTTTGCGATAAACGATTTACATGCAAATGTACGGCATTTTTCCCACCATTATTTCCGCCGGGAAGAACTGGATTCCACTGGCCCCTCTTGGTGGCGACCGGACGGTATGCGATGGAGTGTTCGCGCGCCTGATGGCCGCTCCAACGCGATCGCCGTGACCGCGCGGATCACCGGCGCGTCCAAAAATCGTCGCCTTCTATGTGAAGCAGGAGTCCACCGGGGCCGAACGCGTCCGGTGGCCGTTGCCAATTCGGCGTCCGAAAGGTACACGAAACATGATTTCGTGCGTCTCCGATCCGTACTGGGGCCACGTTCGTTTCGCTCGCAGCGGGTCCCGTTGCGACGTGGGGGGGCCTCGCCTTCGCGGGGGAGCACGTTGCCCACGCCGCTCTCAACGTCGCCAGCTTCCGGGGTCTGGAAGGCCGCGGCTGAAGAGAGCCTCGAGGCCTCGCTCGTGCGACACTGCGTCTGCCAGCACCCGGCCCCCAGCCAAGGCAGAAGATGGCAGCTTTCGAACGAAGCCCCGCACTTGCCCGCTTCTGGGGTTGCGCAGGATGACCATGGGCCGATCGGTATCACCGTCAAGCGTGGTGGCGCCTCCCGGCCCGGAGAGGGTGACGGACACAAGTCGGCGCTCCCAGTCCGCCTGTGCGGGCAGGGCGAAGGCGAAGGCGGAAGACCCATCTCCGTCGGCGATCTCCGGCATGTCGAAGTTCAGTGAGAACAGCACCTCACCATCGCTGGTCCTCCCGGATAATTCGTACTCGCCGCCGCCGGGCTGCGGCAGCGCCGCCGGCGCGTCAACGACGAACGCCGGTTCGAGGAAGGGCTGGCCTGACGCGTCGACGCCACCCCAAAGGAGGAGCGAGTTCGAAGCGCCGCCGTCCGCCGCGAAGGAGGCCGCCGCCACGTCGGCGACGCGGTAACGAGCCGCCTTCGAAAAATGGTATCCACTGATCCAGCGGGAATTGCAGTAGGACATCAGATCGCGATGCGTCGGGGGAACGAGCGCGCCGCCGTCGCGAAAATCGTACCCCCAGTTGCCGATCGATCCATCTGCGTGGGGATAGAGAGGGTCGAAGGACGCGACTCTGCCGCACGGGGCGTGAGAGAGGGAAAAGTTGTGGCCGAGTTCGTGGGCGATCACGTAACTCTCCGCCACCGAGACACTCACCCGATCGCCGGCCGCCCCGTTGTAGTCCCCGGACCGACGACCCGAAAGCATGCCCATGTAGTGGCCGGTACCCCCCTCGATCGTCCGCAGCGCCTTGGTCTCAGCAAGGAGGGTGAAGACGTCGTTGCTGTCGCTGAACACCGGTTCATGTGCTGTCACGCCCAGATCGCGCACGGGCAATAGCGTACGCGTATCCCAGAACAGGTCGTGACCAGCGGGGTCCTCCGCCATCTCCCGGATGGTCTCGATGATCGCGGAGTCCGGCGTAGTCCTCCAAAGGAACGGGATCAGCGTCAGATCGAGGGTCGGCATCTCGTTCACGGCCACTGGAAGCCGACCCGTCTCGGGAATCCGATCCGCGACTCCCAGATCCCCCGCCAGCGTCCCCTCGGGGTCAATCTCGATCACCATCTCCAGCCCCGGCTGGATGACCGAAGCAGGGATCTCCGCGTTGGCTGACGCCGTCAAGTCGCCCTCGTCCACTTCGGTGGGAATGACCCTCGTGGTGGCCGGTATCTCCGCGACATGCGCCTCCGCTCCGTCCACATAGAACGTTGCCCGCACGGCCGGGATCCCCTTTGAAGTCGAGCGAGTCGCCGTCATGAACACCCGCAAAAGCGCCGGTTCCGCCGCGACCAGCGGGACGGGGAACTGCGGGGACTGGACGGCCTGCGTGAGATACGCAAAGGCCGCATCTCCGTCGTCACTGCAGATCGCCACCCGCCACGTTTTCAGGCCTTTCAGCCACGCCTGAAAGTCGGCATCGGATGGTGCGCAAAGGCCGGTGCCGCTGGCCGCGAACGTTGTGAGCGCGCTGAGCCCCGTGAAGCTCGACGGGACCGGTCCGGAAAGGCCGGCGTTGTTCAAGAGGGTCATTTCCTGCAGGGAGTGCAGTCCGCCGAGTTCCGGCGGGAGCGAGCCCGTGAGGTCATTGTTCGAGAGGCCCAAGCGCTCGAGGCGCGCAAGTTCGCCGAGCTTCGCGGGGATCGCCCCCGTCAACTGATTGTCGGCGAGCTTCAGTGATTTCAGCGAATCAAGCTTGCCGAGGTCCGATGGGATCGAGCCTCCGATGCGGTTGTTGCCCAAGTTCAGCGAAACCAGCTTGGCGAGACGGCCGAGTTCCGACGGGATCGAGCCCCCGATCTGGTTGTCGGACAGGTTCAGACTCAACAACTCGGTAAGGTCGCCGAGTTCCCGCGGGATGCGGGTGACCTGATTGTTGGCCACAAGCAAGATGGCCAAGCTGTCGAGATCGCCGAGTTCCGACGGGATCGAGCTGAGTCGATTGTACCCGAGACGCAGGTCGTTCAACTTGCCTAGTTGCCCGAGTTCCGATGGGATGGCGCCCGCAAGCGCGTTGCCCCTCAGGTAAAGTATTCTCAGGTTGTCGAGGTTGCCGAGCTCCGAAGGGATGACCCCGTGGAGTTCGTTATGATGCAGCTTGAGATGCGTGAGGTTGGCCAGCGCGCCCAATGCCGCCGGGATATTCCCAGAAAGTCTGTTACGCGATAGATCGAGCTCCTTCAACTGAGCTAAACCGCCGAGTTCCGGCGGGATGGGACCCGTCAGGCCATTCGAGTGCAGGTCATGCGAGTGTAGGATCAGCTCTCGGAGCTCCGACAAGCGCCCCAGTTCCGGTGGAATTGGGCCGGCCAAGCCGTTTTGAACCAGTAAGAGCTTGGTAACCCGGTCATTGGCGTCGACCGTTACGCCGTGCCATTCGCCGAGAGCCGCGTCCGTCTTCCAGTTGTCCTGACGGGTCCATTGCGGCCCGCCGGTTGCGTCGTACAGGGCCTCCAGGATTTCCCGGTCAGAGGTGGACCCACACGCTTTGCCGGTCCCCTCATGCGTTGAAATGGAGTTTACCCATGTCTGCACGGCTTCCTCCGCCGGAACGCACAGATCGGTGTCGGCGTAACGCAATTCCCGGAGGGAGAGACGGGTCAGGGAGACGGGCAGGGGGCCCGAAAGTTCGTTTCCGCCAATGCGGAGCTTGGTGAGATTCGCCAAGTTGCCCAAGCTGCTCGGAAGCTCTCCGGCGAGCCCGTTCGAACTCAGATCCAGCGTAACCACATGGCCCAAAGAGTCAGCGTCTACGCCGTACCATTCGCTCAGCGCGGCATCGCCCTGCCAGCCAGCCGACTGCGTCCAATCTTCCCCGCCCACCGCCTCGTACAGCGAGTTCAGCGTGGCTTGGTCGGACTCGTTGCAGAACGATCCTCGACTGACTTTAGTCTCGAGCCATTTCACGAAACCCGGCGTGCCTGGAGCACAAAGACTCCGGTTCCCATCCCAACGGATCCACCGCAACTCGGTCAATCTCAAGAGATCTCGGGGGAGAGGGCCTGTCAGTTCGTTATTCAGCACCCAGAGAATCTCGAGGTTGGCAAGGTCACCGAATTCCGTTGGGATCATCCCTGTGAGTCGGTTGAACTGGAGTTCCAAACGTTTGAGGTATGCAAGGTTGCCGAGTTCCGAAGGGATGGATCCCGTAAGTTGGTTGTTTCGTAGGTGAAGTTGCTGAAGCTGCGCCAGTTTGCCGAGGTCTGCCGGGATCGCTCCCGTCAGCCGGTTGAACTGGAGTTCCAAGTATCTCAATTGCGTGAGCTTGCCGAGGTCCGACGGGATCGTGCCCGTGAACTGATTGGCGGCGAGCGCCAGTGAGTTCAGCGAATCGAGCTTGCCGAGATCCGCCGGAATCGCACCCGTGAGTTTGTTGTTGGCGAGGCGCAGCCGCTTGAGGTTGGGGAGAACTCCCAGTTCCGCCGGGATGGTCCCGGTGAGATTGTTATTGTCGAGGATCAGCGACGACACCCGTCCCCCCGCATCGACGGAAACGCCCCACCAATCCGCGAGCGGCGCATCAGTGAGCCAGTTGTCGCGCCGTGACCAATTCACCCCCCCCGTCGCCTCGTAGAACGTCCGTAGCACCGCCCGGTCCGGGTTCGCGGAATTCACCCTGATCTGTGAACTGCCCTTCGCTCGGCCGGAGGTGACCGTGACCACCGCCGCGCCCACGCCCACGGCCTCCACAAGCCCCGATGCGTTCACGGTCGCCACCGAGACTTCGCCCGACGACCACGCGAACTGTGCCCCCGGTATCGCGCTCCCGTTCGCGTCCAACGCCTCTGCCGCGAGGCGCAGCGTATCGCCGAGCTCCATTTCCGCAGTCGCGGGCGACACGACAACGGAAGCGGAGACTTGGCTCACCGTCACGCCGAAGGTCAACTGGGCCGTTAGACCGCCGGGATCGGTGGCGGTGACGGTGATCGTCGCCTCCCCCACGGCGACCCCCTTGACGGTGACCTTGCGGCGAGAGGTGGAGGCGGTCGCGACCGCGCTGTCAGACGTCGTCGCGGAATAGGTCAACGCGTCGCCGTCGGGGTCCTTGAACTTGTTGTCCAAGGCCGCCGAGGCCTTCCCGCCGACGGACACCGTCCTGTTCTGCACGTCTCTGACCTGCTCGGGGGCCCGGTTCCGGACGGTGACGCCGAAGGTCAATTGGGCCGTTAGACCGCCGGGATCGGTGGCGGTGACGGTGATCGTCGCCTCCCCCACGGCGACCCCCTTGACGGTGACCTTGCGGCGAGAGGTGGAGGCGGTCGCGACCGCGCTGTCAGACGTCGTCGCGGAATAGGTCAACGCGTCGCCGTCGGGGTCCTTGAACTTGTTGTCCAAGGCCGCCGAGGCCTTCCCGCCGACGGACACCGTCCTGCTCTGCACGTCCCTGACCGCAGAGGGTGGACGGTTTCCCCGGCCCGTGGTGGTGAAGGAAGTGATCGCACCCGTTACCCGTAGAGGCTGGACTCGGCTATCTTGGGGAAGATCAGTGATGCCATCGTCCTGCCCGCACGCCGTACTGACCACGATCGCCCATGCTAAGGACGCAGCCATGAGTCGGACGATTCGGTCGTTCCTGTTGAGTGACCGCAAAAATTCCCTGACCTTTCTGGACGGTTGAAAGTGCCGGACTTCTCTCCCGGGCCACCTGCTCGGCCCCGAAGGCTTGGCGGAGTGGACTCCGACCGTTGAGGATCACGCCGCCTCCCCGCGATCGCGCGGCTCGTGGCTGGCGGGCAGTTCGTAGCCAACCAAGCGCCGCCGGCGCAACTTATGCTAGCCCCCCCGATTGAACCAGAACAGGTGGCGCGCCTCGCCCCAAGTTCCAGAACGGTAACTGGTTCGGCGAAGCCGTGGAGGAACGTTCGGGCGACAGCCTCGTCGTAGCGATCAAGCGACATTGCGTCGGTTGTTGGCATCTACAGCTAGAGCAGTGGGCATTCCGTGTCGAGCCGACTTGGGGCTCAGCCCGGAATAACGCGCACGATGCGGCCGTCCGGGTCGACCACTACGATCGGCCCTCTCCAAATGTCGTCGCCATAGGGAATCCGCCGGACGTCGTCGATCAGCCGCGCCGCGTCAGCGCTGGGGAGCCTGTAGGGATCGGCGGCGGTCCCATCAACCGCGTAGCCGAGGTCGGCCAGCGACTGCACGGTTATCGCGCTCACGGGGCTCGGCGTTGCTGTCCCGTCCGCCCATCCGATCATGAGTTCCATCCCGAAGTTGTCTCTTCGCCAGTGGCCGTTCCAGGTTCCCGCGCCGCCGGTGTTCTCCACCGGCACCTTGGCTCCCTTGTAGGCAGTCCCGCCCGCCTCGTCGAAAGCCGCGATGGCCAGCCGGCCCGTGAAGTGGGTATCCGGCGCCTCCGTCTCGGAGGCGGGGTTGCGGAGCAATCCCAAGTGATCCCAAATGGTTCCGATCCCGAGCACATGCCCCATTTCGTGAAGGATCACGTCCTCCAAGTCGCCGGATCGCTCCATCCGCTCAAGATCGACCTCGTCGAACTCCATCCTGCCGTAGAAGGGCAGATAGTAGTGAGCCGTCGGGTCTGTCCGTACCCAACAGGGCCCGGCCGTCCCCAGAGTTCCGCCTCGACCATCGATCTTGCCGACGGCGACGACGATCATCAGGTCGTCAATCGTCTCGACGTACCGCTGGAATCTCGGATCGTCGCCGCAGGTCAGTATCCTATCGGCCCGCCAGTCCGCGAGTTCCGTGGGAGCCAAGATCTTCATCCAGCGCTCCGCTGCGGCGCGGAACACCGCCTCCTGGGATCGATTCAAGGAAGTTGCGAACACCAGTTCGATCTGAAAGGCACCCGAGGACGGGGTCTCAACCGTCACGCCAAACGATGAGGTAGCGCTCGATCCCTCGGGATCCGTCGCCGATACCGTCACCCTAGCCATACCCGTGGCGAGTGCCGAGACCACGACCGCACTGCCCGATACCGCGACGGTCGCCACACTCGCGTTCGATGACGCGGCCGTGTATGAAAGGGCATCCCCGTCCAGATCCCGGAAGTGGGCGACGGCGTCCACGGATTCCGCGTCGCCCTCGAACAGCGTCAGATCCGGGATCTGGTGTCCGGTCTCGGGCGCGCGGTTCGGTACCGTGACCCCGAATCGCTGCTCGGCGGTCAGACCCTCGCCGTCGCGGGCCGTCACCGTGATCGTCGTCGGGCCCTTCGCGAGCGCCGTGACCGCCACCGAGTCGCCCGAAACGGAGACGGTGGCGACCTCCGTGTCCGACGAGGCCGACGCGTAGGTGAGGGAGTCGCCGTCGGGGTCGCCGAAGTGCGACGACACGTCCACCGCCGCCGTCTCGCCGGCGGTAACGGTCTGCGCGGGGATCGCGCCCACCGCTTCCGGGGCCCGGTTCGGCACCGTCACAACGAAGCGCTGCTGGGCGATCAGCCCCTGCGGGTCGCGCGCCTCCACCGTGACAGTGGCACCCCCCTTGGCCAGCGCGGTGACTGCGACGGAACTGCCCGTCACCGCGACACCCGCGACGCCGGCGTTGGATGACACCGCCGTGTAGGAAAGGGCGTCCCCGTCGGGGTCGCTGAAGTACGACGACACGTCCACCGCCGCCATCTCGCCGGCGGAAACGGTCTGCGTGGGTATGGTTCCGACGGCGGCAGGCGGCCGGTTCACGACCGGCGGCGGGGACACAACCTCGGACCCCGCATCGCCGCAGGCCGCGCCCCATAGCATGGCCACCCCCGCCATCGGCGAGGTTCGGCGTTTCGCAAAGCCTTTCGCGTCACGCCGCGACCGAAACAAAGACACTTACTACTAGCGCCGCCGCCTGATTTCGAGCGTGTCGGCGGTCAGACCGACCGCTCCGTTCTTCATTTTGGACATTTTTGCAAGGTCGAACGCCGGCGTCGCAGTCGGATCGCCGCCTTCGTCCGCATCTCCGCTCGGCAACTCGAGGATCTCCCATCGGTTGCCGCTCAAACGGGTCGCCCTGAGCCCGTTGATGAAGATGTTTTGGGCGCAGATTCCGCTGACACTGCCGACGCTGACGCATCCGTTGTTCAACACCTCGAAAGTGCCGCCGCTGAAGGTGCAGGACTCGCCCGGACTCAACACCAGTCCCACGGTGCAGGCATCGCCGCCGCCACCTCCGCCACCGCCGCCGGTCACTTCGACCCAATCGAAAAGGTGCGTGGCGCCGCTGTCTCCGCTATTCGCCAACCAGATATCCGTCACGCTGGCAAGCGCATTATGAAGGTCCGCCCTCAGGCGGGTCTTCCAGATTTCCGTGCTTCCCAGCGTCAGATAAATCTCTTGGCCGTCAAGTCCGACCGTAAGGTCCGTGAACTCGCCCGGCGCGTCGCGAACGGCAGCCGAGGTGCCGCTAAGATCCCCGGCGTAAAACCACGCCCGCTCATCGTTGTCCCAGAACAGGAACCTGTAATTGTGCTCACCCACCGGACCAAGCGACACGCCAAAGGCATGGTAGCGGTCGTCCTCCGTGAACCAGTAAAGCCGCACCGTTCCATCGCTCGTGGCCCGGCCCAGCCTGGCCCGGATCGTCCACTCCGTCAGCGCGGGGTCGACCTCGCGCGACGCGATCCCCAGCCTATCGTCCGTGGTATTGGTGAGACGCAGGATGCCATTTGACACGACAGCAGCGGCGTTTGCGATCTCCCAGTCGCCCAAGCTGGCGGCCGAACCAAAATCGTCCCGGAATCCGGCTCCACCGCCGCCCCCGCGCACGGTCACTCCGAATCGCTGCGTCGCCGTCAGGCCGCCCGGATCGCGAGCCGTCACCGTCACGTTCGCGGTCCCGGCGGCCACGCCGGAGATGGTGACCCGCGCGCCGGACGCCACCACCGTGGCCACCGCGGCGTTGCTCGACGCGGCCGTGTAGGTCAGGGCGTCACCGTTCGGGTCCCGGAAGTACGATGACACGTCCACCGACCGTGACGACCCCGCGTCGACCGACTGGTTCGGGATCGTACCCACCGCTTCCGGCGCACGGTTCGAACTCTCCACCGTCACTTGGATACCCTGCACGGCCGCAAGACCGCTCGGATCCCTAGCCGTCACTGTCACGGTCGCAGTACCCGCCGCCACCGCCGAGATCATCACACTGCTGCCGGACACTGTCGCGGTCGCCACGGTCGCGTTGCTCGATGCGGCCGTGTACGTCAAACGGTCCCCGTCCGGGTCCCGGAAGTACGACGATACGTCCACCGTGGCCCGCCCTCCCGTAGCCACGGTCTGGTTGGGGATTGTCCCCACCGCCTCGGGCGCCCGGTTCGCCGTCTCCACCATCACCTGGAAGTTCTGCGCAGCCGTCAGGCCGTCCGGGTCCCTGGCGGTCACCGTGACCGTCCCGGTCCCGTCCGCCACGCCCACCATCGTCAAGGTGCTCCCGGACAGAGACACCGAGATGACTGCGGCAGCGGACGACGCGGCCGTATAGGTCAGGGCGTCACCGTCCGGATCCCGGAAGTGCGAGGCCACGTCCAAGGTCGCCGTCTGCCCCGTCTGCACGGTCTGGTTCGGAATCGTCCCCACCGCCTCCGGAGCCCGGTTCGGCGTTTCCACCGTGACTTGGAAGCTCTGCGTCGCCGTCAGGCCGCCCGGATCGCGCGCCGTCACCGTAACGGTCGCCGTGCCGTCCGCCACGCCCACCATCGTCAGGGTGCTGCCCGAAAGCGCCAGCGAGACGACCCCGGCGGCGGATGACGCGGCCGTGTACGTCAGCGCACCGCCATCGGGATCGCGGAAGTACGAAACCACGTCCAAGGTCGCCGTCTGCCCCGTCTGCACGGTCTGGTTCGGAATCGTACCCACCTGCACCGGGGCCACCGGCGGTGGAGGCGGAGGGGCCGGCGGCGGCGCCGGAGGCGTGGCCCCGTCTCCTGAGCAGGAGAGAGCGGTCCCCACGGTAAGCACGAGCATCGAACACTTCGCCGTGAGTCGATATCGCTGTCTCCCGCCACCGCTTCGGCTCAGCCCCTTCTTCCTACAGGAACTCTCTAGTGGGCGCACCGGTTGGAATGGGGGCTTGGACAACATCGGCAACTCCCGTCGATCTGGTTGCGGGCGATGCGGCACGCGATGGATGCCGGGCTCGGCGCGGGAGTTCATCACTGTTCGCTCTCCCGGTTCGGGATCCCTCGGCTGAAGCGAACTTCGAGGTCCTGCCCGGCTTGAGTAAACGCCGCAGCACCCGGTGTTGCCCGCGCAGGAACAACATCCAAGATCCCCCGGATCCGACCGGTCGGCGGGTCGCGCAGGATGGTCGTAGGCAGGTCGGTGTAGCGGTCGAGGACGGCGGAGCCGTCCGGGCCTTGCAGCGTGATACCGGCCAACTCCCGCGTCCAGCTGACCGGCGCCGCGAACGAGAACCCGGCGCGCCGGTCGTCGGTGTCGGTGAAATCCGACATGGCGCGCAATCGCGCCTTCGGCCGGAGCTTAGACCCTCGGCTCGGGGCTCGGCTCGGGGCTCGGCTCGGCTCGGCTCGGCTCGGGGCTCGGCTCGGCTCGGCTCGGCTCGGCTCGGCTCGGCTCGGCTCGGCTCGGCTCAACGATGACGCCCTAATGGCGTACCCGCATCGTGTCAACCCCTTGGGGAAAGCTGTGTGGGGAGTTGGTCCACCACACCTGGACCGAAGATAAGCTGGACTCCGCGCCGGAGCCAAACAAGGGCCGCCCATTGTGCAAGACGGGGACCGGTAAGGCTTCGGAGCGGTCCGCGAAGGTAAGGTGCGGGGTGAGGGGTTCTGGAGGCTGCCCGCCGTCTTCCACCGCGCCGACACCGGCGCGCAACGCTTGGGGGGATCTGAAGGGGGGACGCGGTACCCCCTCGCCAGCCGCAGTGTTCAACACTGCGTCGGCTGGCTGCTCCACCGTAAC
>JAPPJO010000010.1 GCA_028820325.1 Gammaproteobacteria bacterium
AGGAACTGGCCGCCGGCAAAGGCCGACGGTTCGACAGCGTTGAGGAGTTGTTCCGCGATCTCGACATCTGACATGCTGATCCCCGTCCGCTCCTCGCGGTTCAGGCGTGACGTCAGGAAAGCAAGAGCGCGGGGTAAGGATATGGACAAGCTGCGGGCGCTGCTGGCATCGCTGGTCCAGCGGGAGCCCTTGACCGCGCGTCATCGCGATCATCCGCTGCGAGGAATCTGGAAGGGATACCGGGAGGCGCATATCGAACCGGATTGGCTCGTGATCTACCATATCAAGGGTAGCGAGTTGCACTTGGTCCGTACCGGTACCCACTCCGACCTGTTCAAGGAATAGGCGGGTCGCCGCGGGCCGATCCTCACCCCGACAACCTTCGATAGTCCCCTCACGCGTATCAGTGACGCTTGAACTCCCAGGCATTGTGAGCTTTCAGGCGCTATATCCCCCAATATGGGAGGTACGCTACGGTCGGCATCCCCCGTAGATTCATTCTCAGACTGTCCAGCGATGCACCATCGTGGGCAACGACGCAGGATTCAGAATGAGGCACCGCAGATGAACACGAGGACCATTACGCGGAGCCTGCTCGCGATCGGTCTCGCGGCCTGCGGAGGCGGCGACGCCGATCCCGTGACTCCCGCTGCCACCGATACCTGCCCCCTCGGTTGGAATACGAGCGCGTTCTTCCAGTCCGCAACCGCAGAGACCATCCGTGCGTGCGTCAGCGCGGGCGAGAATGTGAACTCTCGGGCTCCGGATGGAAGGACCCCCCTCCACTTCGCGGCGTCGAATACGGATGACCCGGCGGTGATCCGGGCGTTGATCGACGCCGGCGCGCGCCCCAGCACTCGCAACGACGAGGACCAAACCGTGCTGTGCGTGGCGGCGGCCGAGAACGAGAACCCGGCGGTGATTCAGGCTCTGATCGACGGGGGGGCGCAGGTGACCGACCTGTGCGGACATGTTTCGGACGCCCAGCATGGCATCACGCCGCTCCACCTGGCAGTGCGGGACAACCCGAATCCCGACGTGGCGGAGGTGCTCATCCTGGCGGGCGCGGACATCGACGCCAATCCGCTTCGGCGCGGCACGCCGCTCTGCCTGGCGGCCAGGCAGAGCGTGAACACGGAGATGATTCGCCTTCTCTTGCGGCACGGCGCGGGAGTGGGTTGGTCCGCCCAATGCGCGGCCAGCAACGAAGACCCCGCAGCGATTCGGATCATGATCGAGGCGGGCGCCAGCCTCTCTCGGGTCCTGCACGTCTCCATCTTCAATCGAACAACGCTGGTGACGGAGATCGTGATCGGAGCGGGAGCCGATCTGAACGAGCCGATAACGCTGGAGTTGAGAGAAGGGACGACGGAGGGATCCACGCCCTTGCACCTCGCAGCCAGGACCACTGGAATCAACTTGGAGGCCGTTGAGTTGTTGCTCATGGCCGGAGCCGATCCGAATCTCCGGGACAGTACCGGACGAACTCCGCTGGACTGGGCGGAGACAGGGGGGCGGACGGCACTGGCGGCACTCTTGCGGGAATACGGCGGGAAGCCCGGCGCCGAGGCCGCTGAGGTCTAGCTGCTAGGGGCCGCGAGACCGGGGAAAGCCCTCCAGCGACAGCACCCGCCGCACCAGATCCGCCTGCCGCGAGATGCCTTGCTTGCGGAAGATCCGCTTCAGGTGCCAGCGGACGGTACCCTCCGTGCGCCCCGTGGCCGCGGCGATCTCTCGCACGGTTCGGCCGGCTGCCAACATGGTCGCGAGCCGGCTCTCAGCCGGACTCAGGTCCAGTGCCTCCGCCACGAGGCCGGGATCGATCCGGGGCCGGCTTGCCGGATCGGCGATCAGCACAAGCGCGGCTACTCGCTGTGCGCGAAGGTCCCATTCGCGCCTGGTCACAGGAGTGACGTGAACGGTCAACCGCGTGCGGGCGTTGGGCGGTGCGATCGTCATCGAACCGGCCGACGCCGGGAGGCCGTGCGGAGGCAACGCACGGGCCAGCAGCCGCTGCAGCGCGTCGTTCTCCACAAAGCCGGCCGCGCTCAGGACACGACCCCTGTCGGAGAGTGCTCTACCTTGACTCAGGAGGCGGCGCGCCCGGTCGTTCGCGGCCACAATGCGCGCGCGCGAATCGAGCTGGATGACGCCGAAGCGGTCGTTGTCGAGCAACTCCGCGAGCGAACTGCCCAGCGCCCTCGCGTCATCCAGCACCCCCCGCACTCGAGCGAACTGGCGGATGTGCGGCAGAAGGTGCTCGATCGTCTCCACCTGGGCCGTATTCCAGCCCCGGTCAGGTTCCGACGAGTCAGCGAGGATCCAGAGGACATGCGAGCCGCTTGATCCGTCCAGGCGCACATGGAGGCCGCTCTTCTTCGTCCTCCACCATGTGCGGTTGCATGCGGGCGAGGTCTTCTTCTCCTGCTCAGTGTACAGGCGGCCGGACGGAATCAATTGAGCGTCGGGCAGCCTCAGGGCGCGCGGGACCCTCTCGTCGCGGTGGTAGAACTCCGAGAAGTACTGCTTGTCGTGGTCCGTGCGGCGCTCGTTGCCGTAACAGCTCTCCGAGAAGAAGATCTGCGCGTCGGCCGCCGAACTCCCCCGGCCGATCACCAGCGAGTTGCCCCTCGTCCTTACGATCTCATTGATCGTGCAGGCCGGCACGGTCCATGGAACATCGCCGAGCGCGGCGTCGTGCAGCATTCCCACGATGCGTTCCAACTGGTCCTGACTTGTCATGGCATCATGGAGGCCGACGTCGTCCACGGCACATCGCCGAGCGGGGCCTTGCGTATCATGGGCGGGATGCCCTCGAAACGCTCCTGGTGGCTCATGGCGCTCCCCTTGTGATGGCGGGCCCGGCCCTCGCCGTGCCGACGATACCCCCTCAATAATGGGGGATCTTTCGCCCGGACGCGCCCCCCAAATAGGGGGAAATACGTCATCGTGCAACAGACCCGCGGAAGCACGCTGGACAAACGCTGGCCGTCGTCACATGCTCACCATGAATCGTGAGGCGGCGGCATATCCCTGGGTATGCCGGGACATGGGTCGCCGTCTGACCTGTATTGTCGCCATTTTACGCAAATTCGTCGCATTGGCGACAGCTGATAGTTCCCCATTGCGAAACGGAGCCGGTGTCCGCCGTCGGCTGTGGCTGTGTCCCCTGCATGTGCAAAGGTCGTCCCTGTCCGTGCATCTGCACCCCGTGTGAACATCTCCAGCCACTGTGCCGATCTGCTCCCCTTTGTTGGGGTTCTCAATCACACAGGCTCGGCCCGATCTCGATCGAGCCAGTCGCGCCGTTCCGCATGAGTAGTTCGACCACTTCCTCGGTGTTGTGCCACAGCCAAGCGACGCTCAGGGGCGTCCAGACCGGCCCCGCCACCGCGTTCACTTGCGCGCCCGCGTCGATCAGCGCCTGAAGCACGGCCGGGTTCGGGTTGTCGCGAGCCGCGACGTGCAGCACGCTCGCGTTCGCATAGCATTCACTCAGTTCCCAATTGTTAAAGGCGCACCAGTCGTTCGCCGAGGCGCCGTGCCGGATCAGCACGTTGATGACCTCAGGGTCGCTGGTGAACCGCGCGGCCATGCATATCGGGGAGTCCCGGCCGTCGTTGCGGTCCGTCGTGCTTGCGCCCGCTCCGAGGCAAGTCGCGATCTCAGCCGCGCTCGCCCGCTTGAAGAAGCCTTCCGTGTTCCAGGAGTCACAAGGATCGGGTGCCGTAGGCTCTGGATCGGTGGTGGTGGCACAGGCCATCACGAAGATCAGCGGCAGGAAGCAGCTTCCCCTCATGACCTCTCTTTCTTCGGCTAGGGTTCTCGCGCCTTTGGTCGCGGCTCATGGGACCCACTCCAAGAGAGAGGCCGAGGCGGAAAACCGTCCCCCAAACCCGTCTAGTAAGTAGGATCCTCAATAATGGGGGATCTTTCGTCCGGACGCGCCCCCCAAACAGGGGGATAATCCTCATCGTGCACTAGACCCGCGGAAGCATGCTGGACAAACGCTGGCCCGTCGTCACATGCTCACCATGATCATGGAGCGGCGGCATATCCCTGGGTATGCCGGGACATGGGTCGCCGTCTGACCTGTTTTGCGCGAATTCGTCGCATTGGCGACAACTGATAGTTCCCCATTGCGAAACGGAGCCGGTGTCCACCGTCGGGCCCGTGCCAGCAGCCGGAGAGGTCTCGGGACGATGGATTGCACTGGACTACGATGCTCAGGATCCTGGAGGCTGGCGTTGCTGGCTTGCTTCGCGCCGCTGTCCTGTGGGGAATCGGCAGCGACCGAGCCGGAGTCGCCGCTGTGCGAGGACTGGAACACGACCAACTTCTTCACGACCGCGAGCGCCGCAGAGATCACGGCCTGCATCGGAAGCGGCTCCAACCCGAATGCCACGACATCGGACGGTCAGACGCCGCTCCATTTCGTGGCCTGGGTGGGCAGCGATCCCGGAGTCGTGCGGGTGCTGGTCGACGCGAACGCGGACATGAGCGCCAGAAACGACATCCGGCGCCCATCTGCCTGGGCGCGCAGCATGGCGATCATCCACCCGTGATCAGCGCATTGCTCGATGGCGGTGCGAGCGTCCACGACTGGTGCCCGCTGCCCTGGTTTCTGGCCAAGTGGGTGCCGCCCATCAGCCCACTGCACATATCGGCGGCGACCAATGCCAACCCGGATATCACCGAGACGTTGATTCTGGCCGGAGCAGACCTGAATGCGGTTGGCGGCGAAGTCAACTACACACCCCTCGATCTGGCGGTTGAGCGGGGAACGCAGGAAGTAGCGGATCTGCTGAGACGTCATGGAGCGAAGCATCGCACGACATGTCTGCCGCCCGACTACGATGTGGGCTGTCCGCCACGGCCCGGCGGATAGACAGTCATCTTCGACCAAGCCGAGGCAACGCGCACGGGGCAACGGTATCGTGCCTCCAAGCCTCCTCGGCGAGATGGGGCTCCCACACCGAACCGACCCACTCACCGAATCGCCGAGCGATCCGCTCTGGATCGTCCGCCGCCGCCGCGAGCGTACATTCGGCCATCCGCATGAAGTTCCTCTCCAGGGTGCGGCGTTGGAGGCCCACCTGATCGGCGATGGCGTTCCAGGCGTCCCGCGAGCGGGCGCGCACGGCCCAGAGAAGAACAGCCCAGCTCAGGAATTCCTTCAGGCTGCACCGAAGAGGTACCTCCCTGCGCCAGTAGCGACTCAGGGTAGAAGCAGCCAGGCCGACATGACGCGCCAGGTGACTGACGGAGTGCACGGGAATGAACGGGACGCCGCCGTCATCATTGTGCAGACCGCAGACCCGGCTGATCGTCTCCCTGAGGGGGGGGTCTGAAGGAATAGTCCGAGAGCAGCTTCAAGCCGAGTTGCCACATCGGACCCCGGCTGACCCTCCTGAAGTCCTCGAGCACTTCGGCCAGGCGGCTCGTGGCCTCGTCCGTCCACACCACCTGCAGCCTGCCGGAACGGAGCGGATACAGTCGTCGCAGGCAGTCCACCGAAAGGGGCGCCACCACGACGCACGGCGGGCTCACAGGCCCGAAGGCCGATCGCAGCCACTCGAAATCCTCGCCAGAGCAGGTCGTGGTCCCGAAGACGACTGCGCAGGCGCCCACGGACGGCTCCAAGAGCGCCTCTCGTGAAGTCAACCGCCCGATCGGCAGGCCGGCGAGCGTTCGCTCCAGTCGGTCGCCCAGCTCGCCGTTCTCGCAATACAGCAGGTAGACCAGTGGTCCCGATTGCGTCCGTGCCATACCGTCCCGCGGCAACACGCTCAACCAACCGTCGCGGTCAACTCGTTGCTCTAATGTGATCTCGACAATACCAGTATGGCATGATCCCGATTTTGTCGCGCCTCCCAAATCGGGGGACTGCGTTCCGGCAAGTGGAAGTTGCTGAAATACCCCCCATATGGGAAGCTAATATACCGACAAATCACGGATGAGTATACGACATTATCCCGCAAACGGGTCCTTCAGCGAGAGTCCCCGCGACCGGGACGCGGCAGCCATCGCCCGACCCGCTTCATGTACGCCACATACTCGTCCCCGAACTCCCGCGTGAGCCGTGGCTCCTCGTAGAGCCGGATGAACAGCGAGAAGAAGACGAAGATCGCTGCGCCGTAGGCCCAAAGGACCGGCATCCCGTAGAGAACGGCCCACCCCGTGACCGCGCTCAGCACCGCCACGTACATGGGGTTGCGCGTGTACCGGTAGAACCCGCGGGTCACCAGCCGCTTCGGCGCATCCGTGATCGCGGGCGTGCCTCGGCCGAAGGACGCGAAGTCCCACGCGGATCGCAGGTAGAGGACCGCACCGACCGCCAGGAGAAGCAGGGCGAGAGCACGAGCGGCGCCGTCTGCGGTCGCCCGGTCCCCCGCGATGAGCAGCGGAACGAGCACCGCAACGCTGCCGGGCACCACCAGCGTGAACAGGGCCGTCTTCAGCAACGGACTCATGTCGTGCCTCCCCTGGGGTTCCGGCGACACCTGCCGGCATCGCTCGCGTAGAGACCGCGGCCCAACGACATTGGCAGGGGTCGTCCTCGGCACGCCTCCTTCTGACTCCAACATGAATGCCCCATGAACCACCCCGGCAACCCTTCCCTCCCCGTCGTCACCCGCTCGGTCGCGTTCCGCGACTTCGTGGTCTTTCAGGTCAAGCTCGCGCTGGACGGGGTCAAGGATGCGGTCCTGATGAGCCTGTCGGTCATCGCGATCGTGATCGACATGATCGCCGGGGGAGGCAGGCGTCCCCGCCGCTTCTACGCCGTCATCCGGCTGTGCTCGCGCTTCGACCGGTGGCTCAGGCTGCACAGCACGAAGGGGTTCGCCGAGACGGGGGAGCTGCTCTGGCCGGACCAGCCAGGGACCGGCGCCGGAATCGGCGAGCGGCGCATGCTGGGATCCGACGCCGACACCCTCATCGAGCGGGTCGAGGACCTTGCGCGGCGCGAGAGCAAGTCCGCGGAGCGCTGGCTCGACGATATGATCGAGCGCCAGCGCCGGGCCGGAGGGCGCATGCGCGAGGCCCCGGGCCGGGAGACGACGGACTACGACCGCGATCTTGAGGACTTCGACCGCGACCTCAGATCGCGCGGGCGCTGAGACGACAAGGCACGGCACCAGCACGGGTCCCATGTCGACATCTCTGGCGCACGTCCCTCCATCGGGGCAGTTTGCGAGGAGAATCGGACTCATCCTCAGGAGGCTGCGCCATGACCCGGAAACACCTTCGCTTCGTTCTCGCCTGCATCTGTAGCACCGCGCCGGTCCTGCTCGCTCTGGCACCGGCGCCCCTTTCCGCCCAGCACGACGAGCACGGGCCTGGTCCGGCTCCGGACGGCGAAGAGGTTCTGCTCATTTCCTCGGCCCTCGGGCCCTACACGCGCACCATCACCACCGACTCCGAAGCTGCGCAGGCGTACTTCACGCAGGGCATGCAGCTCATGTACGCCTTCACGCCTTCGGACGCGAACCGCTCCTTCAAGGAGGCGCAGCGCCACGATCCCGAGTGCGCCATGTGCTACTTCGGCGAAGCGTGGTCGCTGGGCCGCTATCTGAACGGCGCGATGCTCCCCGAAGACGCCCCCACCGCCTACGCCGCCATCCACAAGGCGAAGGAACTGGCGGCGGAGTCCGGGACCGACGTCGAGCGGGCCCTCATCGACGCGATGATCGTCCGCTACGCGCCCGAGCACGAGGGAGACGACCAGCGCCTGGAGCTGGACAAGGCCTACGCGGCCGCCCTGGAGAAGGTGTGGGAGGCGCATCCCGGCGACATCGAGGTCGGCACCTTCTTCGGCGAGTCGCTCATGCTGCTCCAGCCCCGGCGCGGCTACTGGGACATCGAGAACCCCGAGGTGCAGAAGATCCACCGGGTGCTTGAGCAGACCCTCGCGCTGAACATCGCCCACCCGGGCGCCTGCCACCTCTACGTTCACGCCACCGAACCCACCGCCAGCCCCGGCAAGGCGGAAGCGTGCGCGGACCACCTCGGCCAGTCGATCCCCGGCGCGAGCCACATCCAGCACATGCCCTCGCACACCTACAACCGGATCGGGCGCTGGCATGACGCGGTGATCGCCAACACGCATGCCTGGCACTCCGACCAGAAGGCCAACCACGACCTGGGCTACGCCATCTACCCGTCGCACAACCTGCACATGCTGCTCTTCGCGGCCTCCATGGCCGGCGAGGGCGCGGTCGCCATGCAGGCCTCGCGCAACTACGGGAAACTGGTGTCGGGCGGCAACTTCTACGAGTCGCTTACCGGCGTCCGCTTCGGCTTCTGGGAAGACGTGCTGGCGATCGATGAACGTCCCGAGCAGCCGCTCTTCGCCGGCTTCTGGGACTTCGGGCGCGGATTCGCCCATCTGCGCATGGAACGGCCCGACAGCGCCGCGTTCTACATGGAGCGGCTGAAGGAGGCGCGCGCCGAGCTCGAGGACGAGGCGCCCTTCCGCGGGCACTCGGCGGTTGACCTGATCACCATCGTGGGCGCGATCCTCGAGGGCGAGATGCTCGCCGCCGAAGGCGATGTCGACGGGGCCGCGCGCGTGCTCGAGGAGGGCATCGAGGTCGAGGACGGGCTCCGCTACGACGAGCCCGAGCCCCTCAACTTCGCGGCTCGCCACTGGCTGGGCGCCATCCTCAACGACGCCGGGCGCCATGCGGACGCCGAAGAGGTGTTCCGCGCCGCGCTCGAGGACCATCCGCACAACGGCTGGTCGCTCTTCGGGCTGGAGCGGGCGCTCCGGGCCCAGGGCCGGGACGCGGAAGCTGACGAGACGCTGGCCGAGCGCATGGAATACTGGGCCAACGCGGATGTCTGGCTGATGTCGGCACGCTTCTGATGCGGGCTCCCTTCTGATGCGCGGCCGGGACGCGCTTCGGGCCGCCAGGGCGGCCGTTCCGTCGACCAGGGCGGGAATGTGGGCGCTCGTCCTGGCCGCGGCATGGACGGTTGCCCTGGCGGTCCTTCCCAGCCCGGCGAGCGCGCAACGCTGGGGGCGCGGCTGGTCCCGGCGCGCGCCCATGGCCAACCCCGGGGAGGCGGCCGAGTTCGGCTTCACCTTCTGCCGCATCGCCTACCGCAGCGTGCGCAACGAGGCGCTTGGCCAGGGATGGCGCACGGACTATCCCAACTCCGACGCCAACTTCTCCCTGCGCTTCTCCCAGCTCACCACCAGCGCGGTCAGCCGCTCCGAGAACGGCGAGCCCTTCTACGCGGTGGTGACGCTGGAGGACGACGAGATCTTCAAGTGTCCCTTCGTCTTCATGTCGGATGTGGGGACGGTCGGCTTCGATCCCGAGGAGATCGAGCGCCTGCGCACCTATCTCCTCAAGGGCGGCTTTCTCTACGTGGACGATTTCTGGGGCGACCGCGCCTGGCAGCACTGGGAACAGACCATGCGCGAGGTGCTCCCCGATCACTTCATCCAGGACGTGCCGAGCGACCACCTGCTGCTGAACGGGCTGTACCAGGTACGCGACGTACCACAGGTGCCCTCGATCCAGTACTGGTACCGGACCGGGCGGCAGGCGACCTCCGAGCGAGGCTTCGAGAGCGCCGAAGTACACTTCCGCGCCATCTTCGACGAGGAAGGGCGGGCGATGGTGGTGATGACCCACAACACCGACATCGCCGACGGCTGGGAGCGCGAGGGAGAGGACGAGGCGTTCTTCTTCCGGTTCTCGCCGGAGTCGTATGCGCTCGGCATCAACATCGTGCTGTACGCGCTGACGCACTGACCGACCTGGCGGTGTACTGATGATTACTGGTGATTATTACTGATATCTACTGATGATATGATGGAGCGTTTCGGGCGTATTAGACGGGGCGGGACGTGTCGCGCGGCGACTTTGGCCCCGGTCAGCTCACCGCTCGCGGCGCTCGCCCTGGCCACTCCGCTCGCCTTGGCTGCCCCACTCGCCGGGCAGGAGACGGTGCGCCTTGTCCCGCAGCAGGTGGAGGCCGGGCGCGGCGTATACGATCGCTCATGCGCGGAATGCCACCGCGCCGACCTGAGCGGCGACTTCGAGGCGCCCGAGCTGGCGGGCCGCAACTTCCTCGCCGCCTGGCGGACGGCACCGCTCGACGAGCTGCTGGCGGTGGTGCGCGACATGCCCCCGGAGGAGCCCGGCACCCTCACCGAGGCGCAGTACCTGGCGGTGACCGCCTTCCTGCTCTCGGCCAACGGGGCCGCGGCCGACCAGGGCGTGCTGGCGTCCGGGCAGGCGATCGAGGATGTGCTGGCGGGGCAGATGTCTGCCGCCGCTGAGCCCGCTCCCGCGGCTGAGCCGACCCCCACCGCTGACCCCGCCGCCCCCAACCGGCCCGCAATCCCCACCGGGGAACTGGTACGCGCCACCGGTCTCACCACCGTGGAGGGCGGCATCGGCCCACTCACCCCCGTGACCGACGCCATGCTGCGCGACCCCGACCCCGCCGACTGGCTCATGTACCGGCGCACCTACGACGCCTGGGGGTACAGCCCGCTCGACCAGATCCGGGGCGAAAACGTCGCCGACCTGGAGCTGGCCTGGGTGTGGGCCATGGCCGACGGGACCAGCCAGCCGACCCCGCTGGTGCTCGACGGGATCATGTTCCTCGCCAATCCGGGCAACATCATCCAGGCGCTCGACGCCGCCACCGGCGACCTCCTCTGGGAGTACCGCCGCCAGTTCCCCGACCACATCCGTCCGGGCGGATTCAACCAGATGCGCAACCTGGCCCTGTACCAGGACAAGGTGTTCCTGGCCACGAGGGATGCCAGCGTTGTCGCCCTCGACGCGCGCACCGGCAAGACCGTGTGGGACACCCAGGTCGCCGACCCGCGCAAGGGCTACACCAACGTCGCGGGCCCTCTCGTGGTGGAGGGGCTGGTGGTGAACGGCATCAACGGGTGCGGGCGCTTCTACGACGACAGCTGCTTCATCACCGCGCACGACGCCGACACCGGAGAGGAGGTGTGGCGCACCTACACCATCGCGCGCCCGGGGGAGCCCGGGGGCGACACCTGGGGCGATCTTCCCCTCCACCTGCGGGGCGGCGGGGACGCGTGGACCACCGGCAGCTACGACCCGGCGCTCGGGCTCATCTACTGGGGCACGGCGCAGGCCAAGCCCTGGGTGCCTGCCAGCCGCGGCCTCACCACCCTCGACCCGGCGCTCTACACCAGTTCCACGCTGGCCATGAACGCGGCCGACGGCTCACTGGCCTGGTATCGCCAGCACGTACCCGCCGAGGCGCTCGACCTGGACGAGTCCTTTGAGCAGATGCTCGTGGACGTCGACGGCCGCAGGCTCCTCTTCGCCATCGGCAAGCACGGCATCTTCTGGAAACTGGATCGCGAGACGGGCGAGTTCCTCGCGCACCGCGAGACCGTGTACCAGAACGTCTTCGATCACATCGACCCCGAGACCGGCGAGGTCACCTACCGCGCCGACATCATGAAGGCCGAAGTGGGCGAGTGGATCTCGGTCTGCCCCAGCACGGCGGGCGGCCACAACTGGCACGCGATGGCGTTCAGCCCGGAGACGAACCTCCTCGTTACCCCGCTCTCGCAGAGCTGTCTCGAAATATCCGGCCGCGAGATCGTCATGGAGGAGGGTTCGGGCGGTACCGGCGCCGACCGCGACTGGGCCGAGATGCCCGGCACCGACGGCCGGCTGGGCAAGCTGGCGGCCTACGACGTGCGCACCCTCGAGGAGGTCTGGAGCGTCGAACAGCGCGCCTCCTTCCTCACCGCGGCCCTCACCACCGGTGGCGGCCTCGCCTTCGCGGGCGACGTCGACCGCTACTTCCGCGCCTACGACGTCGCGACCGGCGACGTGCTGTGGGAGACCCGGCTGGGAACATCGGTCCAGGGCTTCCCCGTGACCTTCTCCGTCAGGGGCGAACAGTACCTGGCCGTGAGCACCGGCCTCGGCGGCGGCAGCCCCCGCATCGTCCCGCGCCTGCTGGCTCCGGAGATCCGCCATCCCACATCCGGAAACGCCCTCTACGTCTTCAAGCTGCGCGACGCGCGCTAGCACGCGGCGAACCGGCAGGGCTCGCCCCGCACGCGTTAGTTACGCATTCTGATGCATGTCCGGGCCGCACGCCCGGCCGTTCCACAACCGGCAGATTGCGACCCTCGCCCCAACCCGAGAGAGAGACCCTGATGAGAAGGCTCCTGACCATCACGACCCTGATCGCCGCCGCAGCCACCGGCGCGGCCCTCCTCCGACCCGCTTCCGTCGCCGGCCAGGACGGCGGCGCCACCGCATCGAACGGCGCCACGGCCTTCAGCGACGACCTCTTCGGAAGCTTGC
The DNA here is from genome assembly GCA_028820325.1 of Gammaproteobacteria bacterium. Lineage (GTDB taxonomy): Bacteria > Gemmatimonadota > Gemmatimonadetes > Longimicrobiales > Gaopeijiaceae > BD2-11. Next base: position 12,333 of record JAPPJO010000010.1, read on the forward strand.
GCTACCGTTACGTCGGCCCCTCCCGCGGCGGCCGCGTCACCGCCGTCGCCGGCCACGTCGACCAGGCCTCCACCTTCTACATGGGCGCCACGGGCGGCGGCGTGTGGAAGACCACCGACTACGGCCACAGTTGGCACAACATCTCGGACGGCTACTTCGGCACCGGCTCGATCGGCGCGATCCGCGTCGCCGACTCGGACCCGAACATCGTCTACGTGTCGACCGGCTCGGACGGCCTCCGCAGCAACGTCATCATCGGCGACGGGGTCTACAAATCCAACGACGCCGGGGCCACATGGGAGCACATCGGTCTGGACGCCACCGGGAATTCCGGGGCGATCCTCATCCACCCCGACGACTCCGACCTCGTGTACGTCGCGGCAATCGGCAACCCCTTCACGCCGAATGACGAGCGGGGCGTCTACCGCAGCAGCGACGGCGGCGCGAGCTGGGA
>JAPPJO010000092.1 GCA_028820325.1 Gammaproteobacteria bacterium
GCCCGCTCGACCGGTTCTCCAGAACGCTTGCGTCACGGGGGCGTCCATAGATGTTTTCGCTTCACGAAAACCTCTGGCCGGGGGATGCCCCCGGACCCCCGCAACGACATTTACCGCGCGCCACCAAAGGAGGTCGCCCGACATGGCCCGTCCCCGGAAGCCCGAGGCCGAACGCAGGAATCGCACGATCGGCGTGCGCGTCACGACCGCGGAGGCCGCGGAGATCGCCGAGCGGGCCGGAGCGGCCCGCATGACGAAGGGCGGCTACATGCGCCGCAGGGCGCTGGGGCAGCCGGTCCGCGAGGCGGCCGTTCTCCGTCTCGGCGCCAGGGAGCGGGTCGAACTCCACCGGATCGGCGTGAATCTAAACCAGATCGCCCGCGCCCTGAACTCCGGGGCTTCCGCTCCTTCCGGTACGCTGGAGGCGGTCGAGCGGGTGGGCGAGCTCGCGGCGGGTCTCCTGAGCGGGGAGGCGCTGGACCGGTGATCCCGAAGATCAACGGATTGGGACGCTCGTTCGCCGGGGTCGCGGCGTACTGCCTCCACGACGCGCCGGAGCCGGACGACCGCCGCCCGAGGACATCGGAGCGGGTCGGGTGGGCCGACACCCGGAACCTCGCGACGTTCCGGCCGGAGCGGGCCGCGCGGCTGATGGCCGCGACCGCCAGGGCGGCCCCCGACCTCAAGCGGCTGGCGGGCGGATCGCCGGGAGGCCGGAAGCTGGCGAAGCCGGTCCTGCACTACTCGCTCAGCTGGGCTCGGGACGAGACGCCCGGCAAGGGGGAGATGAGCCGGGCGGTGGACGAGAGTCTGGAGGCGCTGGGGCTGGAGGGCCACGAGGCGCTGATCGTCGCGCACGAGGACACGCGGCACCCGCATGTCCACGTGATCGCCAACCGCGTCGATCCTGAGACCGGGAAGGCGGCGAAGCTGGGCAACAGCAAGCTCCGACTGTCGCGCTGGGCCGAAGGCTACGAGCGGGAACAGGGCCGAATCCGGGTCGAGAGGCGGGTCAAGAACAACGAGCGGCGGCGGGCGGGCCAAGAGGTGCTTCGCCCCATATGGGACCGGCCGCTTCACTGGGCGCGCTTTCGGAGGGAGGGAATGCTGCCCGTAAGGGCGAGGCGGTCGAGGGGGCCGGCCGACGAGGAGCGGGTCGACATGGAGGCTTGGCGGCGTGCCGAGGCGCAGGCTTGGGCGAAGGTCGAGGACAGGCGCTGGCTGGACTTCTGGCGGCTGGAGACCCGGGCGCGGAAGGAGTGGGCCGAGTTGCACTTGCGGCAGGAGGGCAACCGGCAGAGGCTAGACCGGGAGAGCCGTACCCTGCGCGGCCGTCTCCGGATCTGGCGGGCCGAGCGCTCGTTGCGGGAACTGGTCGGGGCGGTCCGGGGCAGGGAGGACCTGATTCAGGGCTGGCGCGAGGACCTGGACCGGTACCACAAGGGCGAGCGGGCCGCGCTCGGCAAGGCGCACGGCGAAAGCGCCGGGGAGATCGAGCGGAAGGTACGGGAGACCTACCGGAGGGAGCTGCGGGAGGCGGAGCGCTGGGCGCGGGAGATGAGAGGGCGCAAGCCGGCATGGGAGCGGGAGCGCAACCGGACCGTAACCCCCATACCCATCCGGCCGCCCCGGCCCGGAGGCCCCGAGCGTGGAGGGGAAGGGTTCGAGCGGTGAGCCTCGACTTCGACGGCCAGCACCACGCGGATCTTCCGGACACGGTCGATCCGGAGCGGTTTCGGCGTATCTACGGGCTCTAGGATCGCCCGGGATCGACGGTCTCGGGTCGCCGAGGAGTTACGGGTCGGGTGAGAATCGCCTTCGGCACAGCCTCGGCGAGGGACCGTGGGATCCCGAAGCGAACCGCGATGGCTACCGGGTTCCCGGCCCGAGCGAGACCCAACGAGCGCAGAACTTAGGAAACTACCCCCCCGGGACCAGGTCTCCATCCCCCTACGACAAGCTCAAGTCGCTACCCTATGCCGAGGACTTCCTCACCCCCCCGCGTCACCTTCCAGGAACTCGACCGCCGAGCGCACCGGGCGTGTCCAGGCGCGATCCCACCAAGGACGTGCCGCGCGCCCACCAAGGCCCTGTTCCGGCTCGTCGCCAAACGCCTTGATACGGCGGCCGCATCCGAACCGGCGGAATGCCGCGCGATCGTCGGCCCCGCGCCGCCTCGCCGCCGGTTTCCTCGGTCGCCGGGAGGGGCGGAGCCCGACCCCTCCGGCCAAGGCGTTGTTGCCCCGCTCGACGGAACTCGGCCCTGGCTCAAGCGCAGGAACTTGGGCCTGAGTTCGCGACCAGTCCAACGGCGTTCTTAGCCGGTAGGATCCTCGGGAACCTCTGTGCAGCACTTACCGGGGCTAACGCCGTCCTCTGAACAGGGCGGGCAGTTAACCGTAGGCTCACCATTTGGCGGAGGGGCCGGCTTCCATACCGCAACATCCGGACAACTCCTGCAGGCGGTAGGTGCCCAACCACAGAACACCTCATCTGGCAGCTGATAACATCCCGACGCCTCCAACGGCTGGGGAGAGTAGTGCGTCATCGTAATGCCGACGCAGGCCAGTGTGAAAGCGACTAGAGTCCACCGCCGCGCGCTTCCCGTCGTTGCCATAACTCCTCCTTCAATTGCCTGTCGCATTGGGATTGAGGGGTCGCCGCCGTACCGCGGCGAGCATCGGATACGTGGTGCCATAGAGCGCGTAGATCACATCAGGCCCGACCGCTATCCGTCGCGCCCAAAAGGGAAGACGCACGGTCGCGAGGTATGCCCCGCTGCTCAAGCTAAACAGATCTATGATCCACCGCTGATCGTCCGTGCGGCCCGCGTAGTGAACGAAGAGTGTGTCCCCGCGAGCGCCAAAACTCACCGCCGACAGGTCGTAAGGTTCCGCCGGCCGGGCCCGGGTCGTCACCTCCTCGCGTCCGTCCACAACGGACCTGCTCGTCAACATCCGAATTGCGGGGAATTCGGCATGCTCGGCGTAGGGGAACGCCTCTGGAACGTCCTCTCCGCTGAAACGCCACCAGCCGTTACCAGCGGTGAATCCGAAGATCCACTCGTCCCCTACACCCAACACGCTGCCTTGCCGTGCGATGACCGACATATCCCGGTATGGTCCCCACGGGAAGCTCAAGGAATCGACAAGGGATCCGTTTCCGTCAAACAGCAAAAACGGATGCTCCGTCGCAGAAGTAAGCACAATCAAGCGGTCGTCGGACAACGCCGCTAGGGAAAACGGGTAGTCGTGGCCCAAACGGGTCTCGCGTGCCATAGCGCCGTTCGTTCCGATAACCGTGAGTCTCTGATTCACGTTGTCCACTACAGCAGCACCGCCGTCCGGCAGATGGACGATGGCCGGGACGGACCGAAACTCTCCGGGGCCTCCGCCCTCCCCACCGAAACTCCAAAGCTGCTCGCCTTCGCGCGAGATCCGCACAAGCGCGTTACGGCCCCTATCCCAGACCGTAACGCCGCCAGGGCCAGCGGACACGAGACGCGGGTCCAGCAATGTCGCGTCGGCCGGTCCACCGATTCGCCACTCTATCACGACGGACTCTTCCTGCAGGAACGTGCGTTCGGAGACTACGTCCCCCTCGCGCCAACGAGGGTGCGCTTCCTGCACGTCGGGCACGCACGAAAGCAGCGCGACGGACAGCACAATGGGATGGTGCTTCATTAGCACATCTCAGTTCAGGGGAGCTTCGGTTGTCAACTCTTGCGACAAAGCAATGATACGGCTGGCTTCCTCCCCGATAACGCTAGGATCAAGTGGGGCGAGATACCGAACCCGCCCCTGGCCGTCCGCCAGCACTACTACGGGCGTTGCAGTGAACCCGAGCGGTCGCAACGCCGTAGCGAGGTCGGTGGCCTTGACCCTCTCAAGCCGAAACGGAACCAGCCCGCTCGCGAGCACGCTATCTGCCAAGTCGGTGTCGCTTCGGCTGACGGCAAGCAACCCGTGTACTTCCATGCCAGCGCGTTCCAGGACGGACGACAACTGCTCTAGCACCGGGGCCATTCCAGAACAATCGTTCGGTTGGACGACCACAACCACATGAGGCTCCTCCAAGGCGGGCTGTATGCTCCCACCCCAATGGAACGGCAAGCTCTCCAGCATCTGGCTGCGCGCGCGGGCACCTAACACCGCCGCGCCAGCGATGACGGCAAAGCAGGCAACCCAGAGAATCGTTTCTGCCGTACTCAGCCTTCTGTGGAGACCTCGTCCCTTTCCCAAGCCAACTCGCCGTAAGATCAAATCGTGTCGCTCAACCCCAAAGGAAACTGCACGAGGGTGGGAAGCCACACCACCCGTTTGGGCAAACCATACGGATCGGTGGGGACGGAAGTCAAGTTGGGATGTCGATCCATACGACGGATCATTGCGAGCCAACTCCGGCGCCGGACGACGGCGGAGCGGGAAGCGAGGCGGCCGCGGCAAGTTTCAACCCGTAGGCAATGCGCGCTCACGAGATTCGCCATTAGTGCGCCAGCCACGCAGGCATGGCCGGGCTGCACCTGTCGACACGGCGTTGCAACGGCTCGGTGAACGTCGTTCGGCGCCTGCTACCGGCCAGCGCCGACCCCAACCGCCCGAGAGTTGTCGATGGGCGGCACCCCGCTGCATGTGGCGGCGGGCTCCGACCATATGGATGTGGCACGGTGGAGGCTGGCGCCGATCATTGCGGTCGTTCCAGAGGACGCGGCACCGTCAGTTGCGGATGACAAGGCTTAGGATTCCCGCCAAACTGAGCGTGTTTCCCGCCTTCGCGAAACGACGGAGTCAGATGCCGTCCAACGGCAAGGAACGCAGATCGTGCAGTCCTGGTTATACTTAGACGATTCCTTGCCCTGATCGACGCCACGGCGACTCTGCCAAAATGGCAGACAAGTCGCCGCGGAGAAAAGAGTGAGTCTGCCAAAATGGCAGACTACCGGTGGCCTGAATCACGGCAGGGAATCACGTAAGTTCAATCAGGGCTGCGCGATCTGCGTTTCCTGCCCTCAGGCAATGTCTGACCCCACGGTTTGCGAACGGCGGGGAAATCGCACCAAAATAGCGGGAGTGGGACGGTACGGGGGACAGCAGCGAACCGAGTCTCGTCAGGCGACTTGGCGCATCGTTCGAGGCATTAGTCTTGAACACGACAGCTCCGGTTCGCAAGTACCTCGCGGCATGCGCCAAGGATCGGCAGGATCGGCAGAATCGGCGCTGTCCACCGGGGGGAGGTTGAGACCTTCTTGGTGCCTCATGTGGGCGTGGGTCGCGATCCGGGAGGCAGGCACAGGGGGCGAAGTCCGACCGAGGGGGGACGAGAATCGCCACGGCCTTCTGGAACTCCGGCGGGTTCGGGCCATCGAACGCAAGACGCCCCCAGCGCTCGCCTTCCGTTCACGTTCGACCCCATGAAGGCTTGGCGGAAAAGCGGCGCGCCGGGGGCGGGTCCTGTTCGGGGTAGTTCTAACCTTTGTCCGGGGGCTCCGCCCAATAGCAGCCGTAGAGGCGGCGCGTCGGCGGGTCTTCCCTCCCGTCCTTCCGGAGCGCCCGGACGCAGGCCAGCGGCGCGCCCAGGTGCTCGACCTCGATGTAGGCCAAGTACTCGACCGGGGGCGCGAGACAGGCCGCGTCCACCCGCTCGAACGGTTGGTAGCCCTCCGAGCCGTGCGCCACCAGCGCGCTCGTGTAGGCGCAAGTCTCCACGCTCGCCGGATCCTCGCTCTTCGGGATCGTCACCACCAGATCACCGGGCAGCACTTCCCCGGCGAACCGCAGCCCGCTCCGGTAGTCGTCCCACACGACGGCCGCGAGCACCCGGTGCGCCCCGGCCTCGTGCTCCACGTCCTCCAGCGCGATCCACACCGGCATTGCCGCGCCTTGGTAGGTCGTCGTGTCGGGCGGCGTCGTTGTGTCCGGCGGCGTCTCCTGCCCGGCCGCCGGAAGCGCCAGCACCGCCAGCGCCAGGGCGGCAAACGTCGTCTTCGTCCTCATGGTCTCCGCTCCTTTCGCTAGGTGCACACCCGCACGGTCTGCCATTCGCCCCTCGTCACCGGGCGGTAGTAGACGCGCGTCTTCTCCACGTAATACACAACGGGCTCGGAATTGTCCGGGTCGCCCTCCTCCCCGTTCCACGGGGGGGCGCGCACGGCCTCCCACACCCCCGTCTTCTCCTCCACCCGCTCCCACTCCGTCCACGTCACCCACACCTGTTGATCCGTGCACGTCTGCGTCGTCTCCGGCACCTCCGGGTCCCCGCCCCCGCAACCGTCGCAGGTCTCCTCCTCCTCCTCCAGCGGGTTCCATTCGGCGCACCGCTCGGCGTGTTCGGCGGCGAGGGTCTCCACCTCCTCCTCGTTGACCCAGTGCCAGCCCTCGTGAAGGACCAGTTTCAGAAGATCCTTCCCGGAGCGCATCGTGTCCCGCCGGAGCACGGAGATGAACCGATAATCGTCCCCCAACGCGACCTTGATCGTTTGCCCGTCGATGTCCGTTGCCAAGCGTTCCGCGTAGTAGAGGGGGGCCTCCCGGATAAACTTGATCATCCCCGTGTTCAGCGCGGTGCAGTCGGCTTGCCCCAAGGTCCCCGCCCTCCAGGTGGTTTCGTCGCCGAAAACGAGATCGTTGATGTGGTCGATCCCGAACGCCGAGTCCGACGGGATGTCCCTGGCCGACCGGAAAGGATCGCTCCAGCCTTCGTCTTCCATCGCCTGCTGGAAGAGCCAGTAGACTTGGGCGTCAAGCGCGGAGGGGAGAATCGTGCAGGCAAGCGCCACAAGGGCGAGCCTGCGCATTGCCCCGGTCATTTGCGCCGCTCCGGGTAGTCGGGCCACATGAGCGGGTCCGGGGAATCTGGAACGTGGTTTGGATCGAGCTTCTGGATCCTGCCGTCCGGGCCAAACATGCCGGGGTCGAGCACGACTACGTTGCGCTTGGCGTAGTCCACCGGCGGGGGCGGGGGCGTCGGGTAGTACTCGATCTTGCCGTGATACTTGGACGCCAAGTACGGCTCCTCGTCCCGTATCCAATCGGGGAACCGGATCGGGAAATGGCCCCTGTACACGTACGGGTAGTCGCCCAGCTTGGTCGGGTCGTTTTCGATCAGGGCCGCGTACACCCTATCGCCGACAAGATTCAGGGCGAGAGCCCACTTCCACACATCGAACCCCTCGTAGTACAGGCGAGTCTGTTCCGCCCCCGAGATGCGGTCGCCGATTTGGAGCGGCCAGCCGTCAGGGGCGTAGATGGCCGGGTCTCCGGGCTCGGGCTCGGGGACGGCGGCCACGCCGGGGGCGTCTTCGGCGCATCCGGCCAGGGTGAGAGTAGCGGCGAGCGCGGCGGCGGTGAGTGTCCAAGCCTTCATGGTGTCCCTCCTTGTGGAATCGGATATATCGACGAAAGCACCAGGGCCAGGGGCAGTGGGCGGAATATGACTATGAAGGCCATAACTTTACACAGTACCGATCGATTCCACAAGTCCGAGTCCGTCATAATCCGAGTCCGCCATAGAGAGAGGATCTCTTCGATCCGCGAGGGGAAGCGTCCCCACGGCTATGCTGGGAAGCTCTGGCATTGTCAGCGGACTTTGCTGGCAACTATCGGCTGTCCCTGTTATCTTCTATGCCTTCCAATCCGAATCGGGAAGACAGTATCAATCTTCGAGAAGGGGAAGGAGAACCAAAGATGGAGAAAGGCTGCGGAGGAACAGCCGGGCGGGGAATCGCACTGTGTCTCGTGGCAGTGGCTCAGTTCGCCGTAGCGGCTTGCGCGGATGTCGGTTCGGTGGGAGTGGCTCCCGAGGAGTCTTTTTCCATCCCTGCCGCGGATGTCGGTCGCCGGATCCCCGCCGTCGCGGGCGCGCCTTTGCCGCCGGGGGCAGTGGCCGGTACCGCCCGCGTCGGGCGGCAGCACGCTTTGCGGCTGATCGGCGCTCGGGTTCGGAACACCGAGATCGTCCGGGGCGGCGAGGTGCTGGGCTCCTTCGGCCATCCGGGCCGCCGGATTCCGATGTCCGCCAGCGCCGTGCCGCCGTCGTCACCGAGCCTCCCCAGAGCCATGCCAACGCCGGGCCCTCCCGCTGGGACGGCCCGGGATGGCGACGGCGAAGGTTGCTGGTATCTCGTGTACTATTGGTTGGACAACGGCGAGATCTTCCATGTCACGCTACTATCCTGCGGAGGCGGAAGCGGAAGCGAGGACGAGCCGGAGTGCACGGACGATCAGAAGGCGATCGCGGCCGAGTACGATAACGACGGGGAGTGGCCATGCGACAAGTTCGACGACACGCCGGTGTTCGGGAAGGGAACGCACGGCCACGCGACGGGCTATCTCACGGACAGCTACATATCCGGGAGCGGCGTCGTGCTTGCCAGAGTGGCGACGAGGGGCGTAAGCGGCGCAACCATCACGTCCGACTGGCGGTGTCCAGAAGGCAACGCGCTCGTGGGGGGGACGGGGCAAACGCATGTCCAGGGCCGGGCGGGCGACTTCTGGGCTCCCGGATTTTTGGAGCACGCTTCCGGGGCGGGCGCAACGCCCGAGGAGGTGGCGGCGGCGAGCAAACTCCACGCGAAATTCGCGGCGGCCGCAATCGCCGCAGGGGGCCGGTTTACGTCATTCGGACACAACGGAACCCACAAGGATCACATCCACATCTTCTGGTAGGGGGAATAATGCGGTACAGAACAATGAACGGCCTGCTCGCACTCGTGCTCGCGGTTCCGGCGGCCGCTGAGGGACAAGCGGGCAAGGTCGAACAACGGATGACCGAGAGCGCAGCCGCCGCCGTGCTCTTGGACGACCGCGACTCTCAAGATATTCGGCGCGCGCTCGCGCTCGCGGTCGAGCTCGGACCGCGAGCCGGGCAGGAGCTTCGGGCCGCCGTCATCGAGGCGGCATGGACCGAGGTGCGCCGTGAAGCGGCCGCCCGTGCCGGGTTTGGTCTAGCCGGGGACGATCCCGACCGGATGTTCCTGCTTTTTGAAGCCGCCGAGGGATTCCGGGATCCCCGTGCGATCCCGCTCATGATCGAGGCGCTGAAGTACGGAGGCGGTGTCTTCGATGCGCTGGCAGACTTGGGCACGGCCGCTTTTCCCGCGGTCTTGGCCGCAGTCAACGATCTCGACGGCCATCCATACCGGGTGTCGGGTGGGGTGACCGTCCTGCGGTTCATGGTCGAGGACGGTTCGTTCAACGGCCGGCAACTGGAACAGGTCCGCGATGCCGCGCGGGAACGCCTGTCCGGAACGCAAGATCCTTTCATTTTACGTTCCGCCGTGCGGCTGGCGCTCGCGCTCGGCGACCCGGAGCTTCGTCGGACCGTCGAACGGATCGCGACCGACCGCGTGTTCGCCGAGGCGCTCGTGTTGGACGCGTTTCCCCTTGTCGCCGGAAGTCACGACGAGGATACGGATAGCGTGCAGGAGTACGCGCGGTTGTTCCTGTCCGGAGGCGGGGCCGCCATCGGCCCGGTGCGCCGTCCGGGGTCCGGCTGACCCCGCCTGGAACAGCCCCCCCCCTCGCCCGGGCCGTCGCAGCCAAGCTCTACGGCCTCGTGGTCGCCAGCCACACGATCGGCAAGGAGCGGCGGGCCGCCGATCACGCTTCGGTGACGGCGGCGCTCCCTGCCGCGCACCGTTCACCCCTACCGTACCCCTCGGAGACCGGCGATCGACAATCCTGGGCGATCCTAGAGCCCGTAGACTTGCCGAAATGGATCCAGATTGGGCGTCTCGGACGATCCGCTTGGCGATGACCTTGGAGGCAGGGCTCATCGCTCGAACCCTCCCCCGCCGCGCTCGGGGCCTCGGGGCCGGGGCGGTCGTGGCACAACAATGCGGGTGATGGTCCGGCCGCGCTCCCGCTCCCGTGCCTGTTCGCGCTCCCGCTCCCTCATGGTGGCGCGCACCGACCATGCGCGCCGCTCCGCCTCCACCAGCCTGTTTCGATAGAACTTGCCCCAACCGCGCTCGATCTCCCGGGCTCGCTCGCCGTGCGCCTTGCCCAACTCGGCCCGCTCGTCCCTGTGATACCGGTCGAGATCCTCGCGCCAGCCTTCGACCAGATCCTGCCGCCCCCGGATCGCCCCGGCCAGCTCCCTGAGCGGGCGGTCGAGCCGCCAGATCCGGAGCCGCCCGAGCACGGTGCGGCTCTCCCGGTCGAGCCTCTGCCGCATCTCCTCCTGCCGCCTTTGCAGTTCGGCCCATTCCTTCCGCGCCCGGGTCTCAAGGTGCCGGAGGCTGTACTCGCGCCCGTCCGCGACCGTCTCCCAGGCCCCCGCCTCGCCATGCCGCCATGCCTCCATGTCGACTTGATCCTCGCGGCGCGGCTTCCTCGCCCGCCGCGCCCGCTCGGGCTGCATCCCCTCTCTCCGGACGCGCGCCCAGTGGCGCGGCCGGTCCGACGGGTTGCGAACCACCTCCCGGCCCGCCCGCCGCCGCTCGTTGTTCTCGACCCGCCGCTCGCACCGGATTTGGCCCTGTTCCCGCTCGTAGCCCTCGGCCCAGCGCGACAGCCGGAGCTTGCTGTTGTCCAGCGTCGCCGCCTTCCCGGTCTCCGGATCGACCCTGTTGGCGATCACGTGGACATGGGGATGCTCGGTGTCCCCATGGGCGATGATCAGCGCCTCGTGGCCCTCCAGGCCCAGCGCCTCCAGACTCTCGTCCACCGCCCGGCTCATGTCCCCCTTGCTGGGCGTCTCGTCCTGTGCCCAGCTGAGCGAGTAGTGCAGGACCGGCTTCGCCAGCTTGCGCCCCGTCCGTGCAACGCCCGCCAGCCGCTTGAGGTCGGGGGCCGCCTTCGCGGTCGCGGCCATCAGCCGCGCGGCCCGCTCCGGCCGGAACGTCGCAAGGTTCCGGGTGTCGGCCCACCCGACCCGCTCCGATGTCCTCGGGCGGCGGTCGTCCGGCTCCGGCGCGTCGTGGAGGCAGTACGCCGCGGCCCCGGCGAACGAGCGGCCCAATCCGTTGATCTTCGGGATCACCGGTCCAGCGCCTCGCCGCTCAGGAGACCGGCCGCGAGCTCGCCCACCCGCTCGACCGCCTCCAGCGTACCGGAAGGAGCGGAAGCCCCGGAGTTCAGGGCGCGGGCGATCTGGTTTAGATTCACGCCGATCCGGTGAAGCTCGACCCGCTCGGCCGCGCCGAGCCGGTGAACGGCCGCCTCGCGGACCGGCTGCCCCAGCGCCCTGCGGCGCATGTAGCCGCCCGTCGTCATGCGGGCCGCTCCGGCCCGCTCGGCGATCTCCGCGGCCTCGGCGGTGGTGACGCGCACGCCGATCGTGCGGCTCCTGCGTTCGGCCTCGGGCTTCCGGGGACGGGCCATGTCGGGCGGCCTCCTTTGGTGGCGCGCGGAAGTGTCGTTCCCGGGGTCTGGGGGCATCCCCCAGCCAGAGTTTTTGTGAAGCAAAATAACATCTGGCTCCTCAACGAACCGTAGAAACCAGCGCCCCCGTGGCGCGCCCGCCCGAACGCCGGCCGGGACGCCCAACTCTGGACGACGCGCCCCGTCGTCGCGAGGTTTCAATCGCGCAGATCGTGCAGTCCATCGAACGAGAGGAATCGAACGATGGCACGCACGAGAAAATGCCGCCGGAGCTACGGCGCCGGCGAGTGGGGCCGGAACAGGGTCCGGATCTTCCCGGACCCGAAGACCGGCAACTTCCAGATTGAGTGGCGCGAGAACGGGCGAAGGCTCACCCGGTCGCTCGGACACCGCGACTGGGCGAGGGCGAAACGGCAGGCGGACGAATTCGCCGCCGGGTTCGCCGGACCCGAGATCGGGGGCAAGGCGGAAGCCGAGCCCGAGCCGCTCACGCTGGAGAAGCTCTTTGACATCTACGGTGAGGAGGTCACGCCCACCAAGGGCGAGTGCTCCCGGCAATACGACCGGGGTGCATTGGCGATGTTCCTCCGGTTCTTCGGGAAGGACCGGAAGCCCGCAACGCTTTCGCAGCGAGACTGGGACCGGTTCATCCGGGCGAGGCGGGCGGGCAGGGTCGGACCGAGCGGGAGGCCCGTTTCCGACAGGACGGTCGAACGAGACCTGCGCTTCCTGCTCGCGATCCTCAACTGGGCCGCACGGTCGCGGAACGAGGCGGGAAGGCTTCTCCTCGACTCCAACCCCCTGAAGGGCTTGAGGGTGCCCAGGGAGAAGAACCCAACCCGGGTGATTCTCTCTCAAGCGGAGTACGAGGCGCTGCTCCGGGTGTCCGCCCAGATCGATTGGCGCTTTCGCGTGGCGCTCGTGCTCGCGCACGAAACGGGCCACCGAATCGGCGCGATCCGCCACCTGAGGTGGTGCGACATCGACACGGGAGCCGGGGTCATCTGGTGGCGCGCGGAGCACGAGAAGACAGGGTTCGAGCATCGGACACCCGTGACCGACGAGGCGCTCGGAGTGCTGGAAGAGGCGCGGAAGGCGAACCCCGGGAACGGCGACGCGCCCGTGTTGCCCGCCCGCAGGGACTCTGCGGGGAGCGTGAGCCACGCGGCGGCGCGCGACTGGTGGAAAAAGGCCGAAGCGC
>JAPPJO010000154.1 GCA_028820325.1 Gammaproteobacteria bacterium
GGAGTGGGCGAGCAGGTTGGCGGTCATGAAGGCGCCGTAGCTGTGGCCGCCGACGCCGACCCGGCCGCGGTCGGTGACGCCCATTTCCACCACCTTGTCCACAGCCGCCGCCGCGGAGCTTACGAGCTGATCCACATACGTGTCGTTGGGCGTCTCCTCGCCGATGATCGGCATGGTGGGTCCGTCGAAGACGGCGTACCCCTGCGTGAGGAAGAAGAGGTGTGAGGCGCCGCCCACGCGCGTGAAGCGGCTGGGCGAGCCGCGCACCTGGCCGGCCACGTCGGGGTTGGAGTATTCGCGCGGATAGGCCCACACGATAGTGGGCAGCCGCGTTCCCTCCTCGTAGTCGGCGGGCAGGTAGAGCGTCCCTGAGAGCTGCACCCCGTCCTCGCGCTCGTAGGTGACGAACTGGCGCGTCACGTCGGAGAGTTCGGGATGGGGATTCTCGAACCGGGTCAGCTGCCTGCGGTCCTCGGAACGGGTGTCGCGCACGAAATAGTTGGGCGGCTCTAGAGGCGTCTCATACTGGGTGAGGACGCGGCGGCCGTCGTCGTCGAGCATGGCGACCACGGACTCGTAGCTGCCCGGGGAGGCCTGGAAGAGGCGTTCGCTCTCGCCGGTGGCGAGATTCATGCGGTCGAGGAAGGGATGGTCGCCGGCATCCGAGGCGCCCGCGCCCGTCAGGAAGATCCAGTCGCCGTCCTGCACGATGAGCGACTCGCCGTTCTCCGCGCGCCGCGTCACCGGGGTCCCGGGGTCGCCGTAGCGGTCCTGCGAGTTGCGCTCCCAGATCAGCCTGGGCTCGGCGCCGCCGTCCACGTCGATCCGCCAGGTGCGGATCATGTTGGACCGGCGCCAGGACTCGGTCAGCAGCGCCAGACCATCCTCCCCCCGCGAGAGTCCCGCGTAGCGGAGGGCCGTGCGCGCCACCTCCGCGGCATCGCCGTCGAACGGTGCAGCCAGCCGCATCACCTGGTCGCGGTGCTCGGCCTCCGTCCAGGGATCGCCCCCGTCCAGCGCCTCGACCCACATCAGGGTGTGGTCCTCCCCGGGCATCCAGCGGTGTCCGCGCGGACCCTCCTCCACGCCTCCGATGGGCGCTCGGTCCGCGAGCGGGAGCGCCGCGACTTCGGCCACCACGCCGCCGTCCCGGCTCCAGATCTCCAGCTCCTTCGGGAAGCGCGAATCCGGCACCAGGTAGGAGAAGGGGCGCACCGTCCTCTCCGCGAGGATGTACGCGCCGCTGGGCGAACGGCTGAGATTCCAGATGCCGGGTTCCCCCAGCGTGCGCACCGTCCCGTCGTCCGCATCCACGATGGCGGGCTGGGAGGTGGCGAAGTACTCGTACAGCGCTGCGCCGTGGGAGTCTTCGATGAGGTCCTGGTAGGTGCGTACCGGGGCGGTCCTGCCTTCGGCTTCCTGGATGACCGGGCCGCCGGGGACCGGGGGCGCCATGGGCGAGGGCCCGCGTCCCGAGGGCACCAGGGTGCATAGCAGCTCGTCCCCGCCCGGCATCCACTGGCAGGGCTCTCCGCGCACCCCGTTCAGCTGCTCCCCGGTGAGCCTCCGGGCACTGGCCTCCGAGACGCTTCCGGTCCAGAGTTCGATCCCGTCGCTCACGGTGCGCGTGATCGCGAACCGGTCACCTGCGGGAGCGAAGCGCGGCACGCCCCAACCGCCCTCCGGCGCGTCGACGGATCGCTGGGAACCATCGGCGACATTCATCACCGAGAGGGTGGTGGTCAGTCCCGGATCGCGTCCCGTCGAGGGTCCGAAGACGCCGGTGGTCGCCGGATTGATGCGCCGGCCACCCAGACGAAGCATGGGCTGCGCCATGTCCTCGATCGAGGGCATGCTGCGGCGGCCGGTGAGCACGATCCACTCCCCGTCCGGGCTGACGTTCACGAACGGGGGCGGAGGCGCGTCGAGGATGCGAACGATCTCCTGGGGAGGCATGCGATATCCCTCCTGGGCGGAGACTTCGTGCGCGGCCGAGGCCAGGAACCCGGCGGCGCAGGCCGCCACGAGCGTGGCCGGCAGCAGTCTCCGTGCTCTGCCGTGGGATCGCCGGGCCGTGGACATGGGGCGGGAGGGTGTGGTGGTCGGGGCCATGATGGTCTCTCCGGAATCACGTGGCACGCCAGACGTGCTGGCGTTCGAACCGTACAGACCCGGAATGTGGGGGCATCCGAGGCGCGGGAGCAAATGCCCGGACTCTCTGGCCCGCGAGTTTCGACTCCGGTAGCTTTCGCTTCTGTTCCCGAGTTTCTCAAAGGCTCAAGAGTGCGCTTGCTTTTCCGGAGGATGAAGATGGTCCGCGGAGCCCGAATGATCCCGCTGTTTCTCCTGCTCGCCTTCGCGCCCCAGGTCTCCGCCCAGGAGGGGGAGGTGCTGTCGCTCGACAAGTACCTGGACTGGGAGTGGGTGGCCGATCCCCGCATCTCTCCCGACGGCAGCCGGATCGTGTACACGCGGTCCTGGGTGGACCAGCAGGACGACCGCAGGGCCTCGTCGGTGTGGGTGATGAACGCCGACGGCTCGCGGGCCCGCTTCCTGCTCGAGGGATCGAGCCCGCGCTGGTCGCCCGACGGCACCCGCATCGCCTTCCTCAACGACTCGCAGATCTTCGTGCGCTGGATGGACGCCGAGGGCGCCACCACCCAGATCACGCGCCTGGAGGAGAGCCCGTCCGACATCGCCTGGTCGCCCGACGGCACCCACATCTCATTCGTCATGACGGTTCCGTCGGACGAGCGCTGGGCCATCGACATGCCCTCGCCGCCCGAGGGGGCGAGCTGGACCGAAGCCCCCAAGATCGTCACACGGCTGACCTATCGCCGTGACCGCCGGGGCTACATCGACGACGGCTTCCAGCACCTCTTCCTGGTGCCCGCGGAAGGCGGCACGCCCCGCCAACTCACCGACGGCGACTGGAACCACTCCGCCCCGCAGTGGATGCCCGACGGTTCGGAGATCGTCTTCCAGTCGCTGCGCATCGAGGACTCCGAGGACATCGACCAGACCTGGCGCGAGTCCGAGATCTACGCCGTCAACGTGCGCTCGCGCGCGATTCGGCAGATCACCGACCATCGCGGCCCCGACGGCAGCCCGGTCCCCTCTCCCGACGGCAGCCTGATCGCCTACCAGGCCAACGACTGGTCCGACGACACCTACGTCGAGACCGGCCTCTACGTGATGAACGCGGACGGCTCGGGCTCACGGCTCATCGCGAGCGAGCTGGGGCGCCGGCTTTCGGGCGTGACCTGGGCCCGCGACGGCAGCGGGGTGTACTTCACCGCCGCCATGACGGGCAACTCGAACCTCTGGTTCGCCCCGGTGAATGGCGAGCCGCGCGCGGTGACCAGCGGGAACCACATGCTCGCGGTCACCACGGTCGACGAGCGCGGCCGCGCGGTGGGCACGCTCACGAGCTATCACGAGGCGGGAGACGTCATCTCCTTCGCGCTCGACAGCCCCGGCGACATCCGGCAGCTCACGCGCGTGAACGACGACATCCTGGCCGACGTCAGGCTCGGCGATGTCGAGGAGATCTGGTACAAGTCGGTCGACGACTTCGACATTCAGGGCTGGGTCATCAAGCCGCCCGACTTCGATCCCTCCGAGCGCTATCCCCTCATCCTCGCGATCCACGGCGGACCCCACGGGATGTACAACGTGGGGTTCAACTTCGGCTGGCAGAACCACGCCGCCAACGGCTACGTGGTGCTCTACACCAACCCGCGCGGCAGCTCGGGCTACGGCAGCCCGTTCGGCAATGCCATCAAGAACGCCTATCCGGGCAAGGACTACGACGACCTGATGAACGGCGTCGACGAGGTGATCGCCCGGGGCTACGTCGACACCGACAACATGTTCGTCTATGGCTGCTCCGGGGGCGGCGTGCTGACCTCATGGGTCGTCGGCCACACCGACCGCTTCCGCGCGGCGTCCGCCAACTGTCCGGTCACCAACTGGCTGTCGTTCGTCGGCACGACCGACGGAGCCACCTGGTACAAGAACTTCGAGCACTTCCCCTGGGACGACCCCTCGGAGCACCTGCGCCGCTCGCCGCTGATGTACGTGGGCAACGTGACCACGCCCACCATGCTCATGACCGGCGAGATGGACCTCCGCACGCCGATGGCGCAGACCGAGGAGTTCTACCAGGCGCTGCGGGTCCTGAAGGTCCCGGCGGCCATGGTGCGCTTCAAGGACGAATGGCACGGCACCTCGAGCATCCCCTCCAACTTCCTTCGCACCCAGCTCTACCTGCGCAGCTGGTTCGAGAGGTGGATGACGCCGATGCCGGTGACGGAGGACGGCGCGCGCTGAACGCGGATCAACATCAGAAAAGCAACGGAGCCCCGAGTTGATCCTCGGGGCTCCGTGTTCGTGTTGGTGTGTCAGCCCGGATCCCTCGCGGGATCGCGGGGATCACCCCGCGGCGGCCGTCCGTTCCCGGCGGGACCCGGTGGCCAGCGGGCGGGTTTCCTTGCCGAGCAGCCGTTCGCTCGCCGTCGGGCGGGTCTCGCGCCTGCTGGAAAGGGTGTAGTCCCTCCGTCCCTTGAAACGGGTGCTGGATCTGCGGATCAACATCATCAACCTCCTTGCATCTATGACTGCGGCGACCCGCGTCACCCCGACGCGGCCCGCATGACCAGTAGTACGCGGTGAAGCGCGATTGGATTCAACCGCGCCGACGGAATACGCCGACCCGCAGCGGAGGGTCGACCGTCCAGTGGAAGTAAAGCCGGTTGCGGCCGTCCCGGACCTGGTTCTGCTTCCGGTCGCGGGTCTTGGGATAGTCGACTCCCTGGGCGCTCTCAATGACCACCAGCCCCTCGCCCGCGTCGGCTTCGACCCGGCGCAGCTCGCGCTCGAGATTGCGCAGCAGCTCCTGCTCGGCCCGATCGTGGACCGGGCCATCCGCCTTGGCGGACAACTCCAGCGTCTCCACGGCTTCGTACTCCTCCGCAAAACCTTCGGCGCCCAGCGAGAGCCGCCGGTCGCGTCGGAACCCGATCTCTGTGAGGGCACGGGAATCGAAGTCGGGCTGGACGCTGTGCAGTCGGGTGCCGTAACGCTTCAGGATCATGAGTGGTCCGTTTTCCGGTTGGATGTCTGGCTACTGGGAGCTTCGCCCCAGGAGACGTTCCAGTTCCTCGGGCGAGAGCGTTTCCGCGGACTTCGACCCGAAGCCGCGCGCGGATCGGGGATGCCGCCGCCGGGCACCTTCTTCGCGCTGCTCGACCGGCGTTCCCGCGTAGTCGAACTCGGGCAGATGGATGCGCTCCAGGGTGCGTCCCAGCAGGAGTTCGATGGACTTGAGGTACGCCAGGTCCGGCGCGGTCAGGAAGCTGACCGCCGTGCCCGCCGCGCCCGCCCGCGCCGTTCGGCCGATGCGGTGGACGTAGTCGCCGGGGTCGAGCGGGATGTCGTAGTTGACCACGTGCGAGATGCCTTCCACGTCCAGACCGCGCTGCGCGATGTCGGTGGCCACCAGGACGCGCACGCCTCCGGTCGCGAAGCGGTCGAGCGCCCGCACCCGATGCCGCATCTGCCGGTCGGAGTGCATGACATCCACGGAAATGCCCTCGCGCTGGAGCCGGGTGAGCAGCATGTCGGCGCCCCGCTTGGTTCGGGTGAAGACGAGCACGTGGTTCCAGTCCGGGTCGGCCAGGAGCCGGACCAGCAGATCCTCCTTCTTCCCCGGCTTTACGGAGTACACCCGCTCGTCGATTCCCTCCGCGGTGGTTCCGGAAGGCGCCACCTCGATGCGCACCGGGTCGCGGGTGACCTGCAGCGAGAGGGCGTGAACGCCGTGCGGCATGGTGGCCGAGAAGAGCATCGTCTGTCGCTTCCTCGGCACCTTGCGGAGCACGCTTTCGATCTGCGGGCGGAACCCCATGTCGAGCATGCGGTCGGCCTCGTCGAGCACCAGAAAGCGGACCCGGGCAAGGTCGGCCTGGCCGCGGCGCATGTGGTCGATGAAGCGCCCCGGGGTGGCGGCGATCAGCTCCGTGCCGGTGTCGAGCGCGGCGCGCTGCGGCCCGTAGCCCACCCCGCCCACGATGGCGGCGCACCGCAGGGTCCTCCCGCGAGAGAGGGCAACCGCGTCTCCTAGCACCTGCTGTGCCAGTTCGCGGGTGGGGCAGAGCACGAGCGCCTGAAGACCCTCCCCCGGCACAGCGCCTTCCAGCACGGGCAGGAGGAAGGCCCCCGTCTTGCCCGTCCCGGTCTGGGCGATGCCTACGATGTCGCGGCCTTCCAGCCCCGGCGGAATCGCCCGGCGCTGCACCGGCGTCGGTGCGCGCCACCCCAGCGCCTCCACGGCGGCAAGCGTCTCGGGGGATAGGCTCATGTCCCCGAACGATGTAACTTCCGGCATCCCGCCGTCTTCCGCATTCATCCCCGATATCAGCCCCACGCGCTCTCCCAAAGCATGACGGATTCCGCCGTAACCTCAATACTTTTCGTGTGTCTGGGCAACATCTGCCGATCTCCCCTGGCGGAAGGCGTCTTCATCCATATGGCCAACCAGGCCGACGTCGACGTGCGTGTCGATTCCGCCGGAACCGGATCCTGGCACGTGGGCGAGCGTCCCGATTCGCGCGCCCTGGCGGTCGCCCGCGCACATGGCGTCGAGTTGCCGGGACATGCGCGCCGCGTGAGCGAGAGCGACATGAACGACTTCGACTACGTGATCGCCATGGACCGCAGCAATCTCGCACATCTGGCGGCGCTGCGGCGGTCCTCGCGCGGCTCCGCGCGACTGCATCTGCTTCGCGAGTTCGACCCGGAAGCCGGCCGCAACAAGGATGTGCCCGACCCCTACTACGGGGCCAGACGCGGGTTCGAGGAGTGCTTCCGGATCGTGGAGCGGTCGTGCCGCGGGCTGCTGGAGAGTCTCAACCACCCCCCAGCACACGCGCCATCCGCCGAATCGCCTCGCTGAGCAGGTCGTCGGAGGTGGCGAAGCTCATGCGCGCGTAGCGGTCGTCGCCGAACGCCGAGCCGGGGACCAGGGCGACGCCGGCCTCTTCCAGCATGCGGGTGCAGAAGTCGCTTGAGCCCTGACCGGGGCCGCAGGCCGAATCCACCCGGAAAAAGAGGTAGAAGGCGCCGCCGGGCTCCACGAAGGAGAGCTCGGGCAGCAGCTCGCCCATGAGGGAGACGACCAGGCGCTGACGCCGCTTGTAGGCTTTCGCCATCTCGGCGATGTCCCCGAGCGAGCGTTCCACGTTGCCGTAGGCTGCGAGCGCCGCGAGCTGGGACGGGGTGGCTGGATTGGAGGTGGTGTGGCTCTGGAAGGCGGCCATTTTCTTCGCCCCGGCTCCCTCGCAGTAGGAGAAGCCGATGCGCCACCCGGTCATGGCGAAGGCCTTCGAGACGCCGTCGATGAGCACGAAGGGACCCAGGTCCCCGGGATCCAGTTCCAGTAGCCCGGGCGCCGTCCCCGCGCCGGCGAAGTGGATGTGGCGGTAGATCTCGTCGTTGATCAGGCGAACGTCGTTGTCTCGGGCCCAGCGCGCCACCGCGGCGAGTTCGTCGCGCGTGTAGACGGCGCCGGTGGGATTGCTGGGCGAGCACATGATCAGGCCGCGGGTGCGCTCGGTGCGGGAGGCCTCGAGGTCCTCGGGACGAAGCAGGAAGTTCTTCTCGGGCGGCCCCTGGACGAAGACCGGCTCGGCGCGCGAAAGGGTCACCATCTCCGGATAGCTGGTCCAGTAGGGCGAGGCGATCATGACCTCGTCGCCTGGGCCGAAGAAGGCGAAGCATGCGTTGAAGAGCGCCTGCTTGGCCCCGGCGGTGACCACGACGTCGCTCCATGCCGCATCGGCGCCCCGGGCCACGAGAGACCTGGCGATGGCGGCGCGCAGTTCCGGCATTCCGGCGGCGGGGGTGTAGCGGGTGGCGCCCGCGCGCACTCCCTCCACCGCCGCGTCCACAAGCCAGGACGGAGTGTCGAAGTCGGGCTCGCCGGCGCTCAGGTCGATGATGTCGCGCCCCTCCGCGCGCAGGCGCTTGGCCAGCGAGCTGACGGCCATGGTGGCGGACGGCTGGAGTCGGGCGACGTTCTCGCTGAATGTCATGGGCGGCGGATCGATGGGGAGGGACGGTCGGCAGGGGGTTGCCCGGGGATGTTCCCGCCCGGACGCGCCACCAAGTTGCGCCGGAGAGCGCCGGCGATCAAGCGCCGAGGGGGCACGCCACGACCGGTCCGCCGGGCATTTGCCGCATTGCTGCACGTCGCGCGCGGGGCGAGATTCCGCCCCATGGAGGAAGCGGAGGTCATCTTCTATTTCGACTACGTCGATCCCGCGTGCTACCTGCTGGACCAGGCACTGCGCGTCCTGTTGCCCGACGGGGTGACGGTGGCCCGCCGCCCGTTCGAGCTGCACCGCCCGCCCCTGTCGCCGATCGATCCCGGGTCCGAAGCCTGGAGAAGCCGCTGCCATGCCGTTCAGAGGGGCGCCGCGGACTACGGGCTGGAGCTATCGATTCCGGGGCGGATGCCCTGGAGCCGCAAGGCGCACGAGTTGTCTCTGCACGCGCGCGCGAAGGGTTGCTGCGAAGCCATGCATTCCGCACTGTTCCGGGCGTTCTTTGAAAGGAAGGCGGACATCGGCCGCATCGACGTGCTGATCTCGCTCGCGGAAGAGGCGGGGCTGGACCCCACCGAGGCGAGAGCCGTACTCGATGTGGATCGCTACGCGGCGGAAGTCGAGGAAATGCGCGAGGCGGCGCTGCGCAGCGGAGTACGGGGACCGCCCACGGTCGAGGCGGGCGGGCGGAAGCTGGAAGGGCTGCCTGGCCGGCAGGAGCTGCTTCGCTTTCTCGGGGCGGCCGCCTGCTGACAGGACTCCATCCGGGGTGCGCGGGACCTCCCGATCCAACATCAACCTACAAGCGAGAGAGGCAGATGGCCGGATATCAGAGGAAGACGGCGCTTTCGCCGGCCGGAGTGATGGCGCGGGCCGAGGAGATCCTCCCGGACCTCGTCGGGCTGGCCCGCGCCCGGGGTTCGTCGCACGAGGCGACCTACACCGGCAAGGAAGGGACCCTTACGCTCTCGGTGCACCGCCACGGAATGTACACATCGGTGACCGCCTCGACGGATCGGCTGCGGACATCACGCATCGACTACGAGATCCAGAAGTTTCTCAACAACCTGCCCTACGAGCCGGGTGACAGGGGCGGGCCGGGATCCGGGGATCCCTCCTGACCGTGGACTCCTTCGGGGAACTCGGGCTCCCGCCGGAGCTGGTCGACGCCCTTGCCGCCGAGGGCATCGAGCGCCCCACGCCGCTCCAGCGGGATGCAATTCCGCTTCTGCGCCGCGGCAACAACGCGCTCGTGCGCGCCGGTCCGGGCAGCGGAACCCTGGTGGCCTACGGTGCTCCCCTGCTGGAGCGTATCCAGGCGGAGGCGACGGTGCCCAGGGCGCTTGTGCTCACCGCTTCGGCGACGGCGGCCGGGGCTCTTGCCACCTCGCTCGCCCGGTTGGCGACGGCAACCGGACACGCGGTGGCGGCGTTGGGCTCGCCGTGGGCCGCTCCGGAGCATTCCGACATCCTCTTCGCCACCGCTCCCGACCTCCTTGCGGCGGTGCGGAATTCGCGGCTGCGGCTGGAAGACCTCCGCGCGCTGGTGGTGGACGGAGCCACGACCATCCAGCGGTCGGACGGGCTCGAAGACCTCGAAACCCTGATTGGCTTCGTGCCCGCGACGGCGCAGCGTGTCGTGATTTCCCTGCCGGTCACCCCGGAGGTGGAAGCCTTCGCGCGTGCCCACGCGAGAAAGGCGGGGTACGTGGCGGGCTCCGGACTGCCGCCCGGCGCCAAGGCCGGCCCGGTGCACGGAATCCTGCACTACCGCATCTGCCGCAGAAGTGACGCGGATCTCGTGCGCACGGTGTCCGAAGTATTGGAGCAGGGCGCACGCCACGTGCTGGTCTTCTGCGCCTCCGACGATCACGCCGCGGATGTGGGCGACCTGGCTTCGCTGCACGGCTTCCGGGCGGGCGCTCCGGGGGATGCTTCCGCTCCGGTCTGGCTCTCGAGCCGGGTCGACGACACCGAACCCCCCCCTGCCCTCGAGGGGATCGCCGACGCCACCAGCGTGGCGACGTTGAGCGTCGACGTGCCGGCCGGCGCGGACGAACTGCGTCACCGGCACGGCCTGGGAGCCGCGGCCGCGGTGCTTGTGCTTCACCGCGAGGTGGCGCACCTGAAGGCGATCGCGGCAGAGACGGGCTATCGCCTGCGACCCCTTCCGACACCCCCTGAAGCCGACCCTCATTCCGAGCTCGAACGCCTGCGTTCCGAGTTGCTGCGCGTCCTCGAGGAAGAAGACCTGGCGTCGGAAATGCTGCTTCTGGACCCGCTGTTCGAGCGCCATGACCCGGTGGAGGTGGCCGCGGCTGCAAGCCGTCTGGCGGGGCGGGCGGCGAAAAACCCCTCGGCCTACCGCAGGCGAGCCGATGGAGAAGCGCGCCGGGGCGCCACCCATTCCGCGGATTCACCGGCCGCCGTCCAGCTTCCGGTTCGCGCCCAGGCGTGGGTGCGCCTGTTCGTGAGCGTGGGCTCGCGCGACGGAATCGGACCGGGTGACCTGTTGGGGGCCGCCGTGGACCAGGCCGGAATCGAGCGCGCTCAGGTGGGCAGGATCGAGATCCAGGAAACCTTCACCCGGGTCGAAATCCGGCAGCAGGTGGCGGAGAAGGTGGTGCGGGCCCTCAACGGGATCACTCTGGGTGGACGCGCCGTGCGTGTGGACTACCACCGCGAGCCCGCGCGCGGCCCCTCCCGGTCGAGAGGTGGCTCCGGCCGCCGGCGCGTCAAACCCGCGCCGTGATCCGGGATACGGCACCCCGCACCATCGGCGCCGCGTGACGTGGGCGCCTCAGTGAGCGGTTCCTTCTCGAGGCACATGGCCTGGATGGCCCTCTACTTCGTGATCGTGAATGTGATCGGGATCTGGGGGTACATGTTCTTCGAGGGATGGTCGTTCCACGACGCCCTCTACATGACCGTCATCACCCTGACCGCGGTGGGGTACCACGAGGTCGCTCCGCTCTCTGCCGCCGGGCGCAACTTCACCATGGGCCTGCTCGCCCTGGGGCTGACCGGACTCGGCCTATGGTTCGCCGCGATCACGGCTTTCTTCGTCGAAATGGATCTGACGGGCACGCTTCAACGACGGCGCACCATGAAAACCATCGCCAAGCTGAGAAACCACGTGATTGTGTGCGGATGCGGCCGCACCGGAATGCAAGTCCTCATCGAACTGGAACAGTCGGAGCTGGACTTCGTGGTCGTCGAAGTCGACCCGGAGAGAATTCGCTCAGTCCGCAGCAGATTCCCCAACGCGCTGGTGGTCGAGGGCGACGCCGCGAAGGACGAGGCCCTCGAGAGCGCCGGCATCCGCCACGCGCGGGGTCTCATCACGTGTCTGAGCGAGGACGCCGACAACCTGTTCGTGTGTTTGTCCGCGCGCGTCCTCAACGCCGAACTGACCGTGGTCGCGCGGGCCGACGACCCCGAGACCACCGCCAAGATGTACAGGGCGGGCGCGAGTCACGTCGTCAGCCCCAACGTCAGCGGCGGCGTCACGATGGCCGCGATGCTGGTTCGCCCGTCGGCGACGACGCTGCTCGAGATCGGCAACCGCCTGCAGGAACTGAATCTGCGCACGGACCAGGTCGCCCTGAGCGCGCGGGCGGCGGCGGCTGGGAAGACGCTCGACGCCACGCACATTCGCGAGTCGATGGTCGTGGTTGCCCTCCTGCGCGGAGCGGATCAGAAGCAGATCACGTTCAATCCGAAGGGGAGCACCACGCTCAAGGTGGGGGACGAGCTGGTGGTCATGGGAACGCCCCGGCAGCTGCAGCAACTGGGGCGCTGGACGTAGGGGCTATTCGTCGTCGCTGGTTCCGCAGCACCCGCTTTTCCGGAGCAGTTTCAAGACGAGCCAGACGGCTGCCGCGATTAGCAGCAGCTTGAAGCCAAAGGCGAAGGCCGCCGCGAGGAACCCCAGCAGCGGCACGACGATCACCCCCAGCAGCTTCAGAAGCAGGACCGCGGCGATTCCCACCGCGGACAGCTGAGCAAACGTCTTCATTTCCCTCTCCGTTCGTCGGGTTTGTGTCCGCCGCCGTACGTCCGGCTCTCGCTGAAGTTTCCGGGCCCGGCCGGGTCAAGGTAACGCCTCTCTACTGGCTGGACACCGGTGTGATGCGTCGATTCCGGCCCGAGCCCCGACGCCGGCGTGAGTCATCGACACCGGCCCGATTCATCGACACCGGCGCATCCGGCCATTGACTCGCCCGGAATCCGCGCTTCGGCACGAGACGTGGATGAGTGACCCGCGAACGCAGGC
>JAPPJO010000024.1 GCA_028820325.1 Gammaproteobacteria bacterium
GATCCCTCGCCCTCCCCCGGACGGCCGACCGTGCCAAAGACGGTCAGCCGAAGACTAGCGGAAAACCCCCGGCCACGCGAGCTTTCGTTCGCGCAGATCGTGCGGTCCATCACCGAGAGGAATCGAATGATGGCACGCACGAAACGAAGTCGGCGCTCGTACGGCGCCGGCGAATGGGGCCGGAACCGGGTCAGGATCTTCCCGGACCCGAAGACCGGCAACTTCCAGATTGAGTGGCGCGAGAACGGACGAAGGCGGAGCCGGTCGCTCGGACACCGCGATTGGCCGAGGGCGAAGAAGCAGGCGGACGAATTCGCCGCGGGCTTCGTCGGCCCGGACCTGAACGGCAAGCAGGAAGCCGAGCCCGAGCCGCTCAAGCTGGGCGAGCTTTTTGACATCTACGGCGAGGAGGTGACGCCCACCAAGGGCTGGAAGTCTCGGCGGTACGACCGGACCGCCACGCGCATGTTCCTCCGTTTCTTCGGACGGAACCGCGACCCGGCTACCCTGTCACAGAGGGACTGGGACCGCTTCATCAGGGAGCGGCGGGCGGGCAGGATCGGTCCGAGCGGCAAGCCGGTGAGCGACCGGATGGTCGAATACGACCTGAAGTTCCTGATCGCGGTGCTCAATTGGGCCGCCCGGTCGAGGGACGACCGGGGCCGCTTGCTTCTCGACGGGAACCCGCTCAAGGGGCTCAAGAAGCCCACGGAGAAGAACCCGAACCGGGTGGTGCTCACGGACGAGGAGTACCGGGCGCTGCTGGAAGT
The DNA here is from genome assembly GCA_028820325.1 of Gammaproteobacteria bacterium. Lineage (GTDB taxonomy): Bacteria > Gemmatimonadota > Gemmatimonadetes > Longimicrobiales > Gaopeijiaceae > BD2-11. The sequence continues at coordinate 771 of JAPPJO010000024.1, forward strand.
CTCCGGGCGGATGGACTGGCGGTTCCGCGTTGCGCTCGTGCTCGCGCACGAAACCGGCCACCGGATCGGCGCAATCTGCCAACTTCGGTGGAGCGACATCGACTTCGAGGGCCGGGCCGTTCTCTGGCGTGCCGAGCACGACAAGTCGGGGCACGAGCACGTCACGCCCGTTACCGCCGAGGCGCTCGAAGTTCTCGAAGAGGCGTGGAGGAGGAACCCCGGACCCGGGGAAGCTCCGGTGATGCCCGCGCCCAAGAGTCCGTCGAAGTGCATGGGATCCGCGCTGGCGCAAGGGTGGTGGGTCAGAGCCGAGAGGCTGGCGGGGCTGGAGCGCAAGCCGGGAAGGGGCTGGCACTCGCTTCGGCGGAAGTTCGCCAGCGACCTGATGGACCAGCCGCTCAAGGTGCTCTGCGAGCTGGGAGGTTGGAAGACGGCCAAGACGGTGCTCCAGTGTTATCAGCACGCGGATGAAGGACAGCTTCGGAAGGCACTGGAAGCCCGAAGAAGGTCTCGCGGCTAGATCCGCGATCGGCGGGAGTCAAACGGCTGGAACTCGACCTTCGAATCTCGTAAGCTCAACACCCATAGGACGATGCGGGTTCATTCACGTCCGCCGGACGGGCGGCTTGCCGTGCGCGATCCCCAAAACCAGCGGGTGACGGTGTTCGGCCCCAGGCAGGGCGAGGTCGCGGAGTGGAGGTACACCGGGAGCATCCAGACGCTGTCGCCTCTCTACACCGACACGCGCGGCCGGACCTGGCTGCTCGCCGGCGATCTGGACCGCGTGGACGCGCTTGTCATGGAGATCATCCTGCTAGGCCCCGACGGCGCGCCTCTCGACACCATGCCGACACCTTCGAGCGACTACGAAGTGCCTGTTGTGAGGGCCGAGGCGCCCGGCTTGCGGATGACCTATGGCGTCCCCTTCGCACCCCGGTTTCACTGGACCGTTCACCCGAGCGGCCACTTCCTGACCGGCCTTTCCTCCGAGTACCGGATCGAGCTCGCGCGGGAGGACGGCATCCTCCGGATTGAACGCAGCGTGGATCCCGTCCCGGCATTGGACGCGGAGCGGGCCTACCAGCGCGACGTCACCGTCGGGCGCATACGTTGGTCGCTTCCCGACTGGGAGTGGGATGGCCCGGCGATCCCGGAGCATAAGCCGTTCTTCCGGGGACTGGCGGCCGGCCGGGACGGACGCATTTGGGTACTGCTCTCCACCGAGGGACGCCCGGTCGAAAACGCGTATCACGATCCCGACGACCCCGGCTCATTCCCGGTGACCTGGGAGGAGGATATCCGCTATGACGTCTTCGAACCCGACGGGACCTACCTGGGCGTCGTTGCGGCGCCGGAGGGGTTTTACGGCTCGGCCCCGGTCTTCAGCGGCGACCGTGTGTGGGCCGTGACTCGGGACGAGCAAGGGGTGGAGCGGGTGGTGAGGTACCGGATCCGGGTGGGCGGAGGGCCGTGAATCGGTCGGACCGGCCTCGCCCCCCTATTGAAATCGCTTCTGCAGCTTCTCCAGCGCCTCCGCGCCCGGACACAGATCCTCGAACGGATAGTGCGACAGCGGCTCGTCCACCGTGCCCTGAATGCCGTGGAAGTCGACCGCGTCCGTCGCGTCCCGGGGGGCGGGCTCCACGTAGAGCAGCCCCGTCGCCACCTCGCCGGCCCGCTGGCGCCCCCTGATGTAGCTGTACACCTGGTCGCGGTCGGTGGGGTCGTAGTCCTCGGGCACCTTGCGGAACGCGATCCGGCTCCCGTCGTGCATCTGGACCGAGCGCATGTCGCCGGCCTCGAATGACGCCGCGATCTCTTCCGCGGGCGGCACGAAGTCCGCGTACACGAGCTGGTTGTAGTTGTCGCGCGTGTACTGGTAGCTCTTCGTCGAGCCGCGGTGGTCGTTGAAGGTGACGCACGGCGAGATCACGTCGATCAGCGCGAAGCCGCGATGGCGCAGGCCCGCCTTGATGATGGGGACGAGCTGCTCCTTGTCGCCCGAGAAGCTCCTCGCCACGAATCCCGCGCCCAGGTTCAGGCTGAGAAGGACGGAGTCGATGGGGTGCTCCCGGTTGACCTGGCCGCGCTTGGCCGTGGAACCGACGTCGGCCGACGCCGAGAACTGCCCCTTGGTGAGCCCGTAGACGCCGTTGTTTTCGATGATGTAGAGCATGTCGACGTTGCGCCGCACGACGTGCGCGAACTGGCCCATGCCGATCGACAGGCTGTCGCCGTCGCCAGACACGCCGATGCACACGAGTTCGCGGTTGGCCGCGTGCGCCCCGGTCGTGATCGACGGCATGCGGCCGTGCACCCCGTTGAAGCCGTGGGCCTCCTTGAGGAAATAGGTCGGGGTCTTGCCGCTGCACCCGATCCCCGAGGTCTTCGCCACCTCGTGCGGCGCGATCTCCAGCTCCCAGAATGCCTCGATGATCGCCGCGGTGATGGAGTCGTGCCCGCACCCGGCGCACAGCGTGGACATGGTGCCTTCGTAGTCGCGGCGGGTCAGGCCGAGCCGGTTGCGGGTCAGGCCCGGGTGGTGTACACGGGGCTTCTTGATGTAGCTCATGGGGCGGCTCCGTGGGGGGCCGCGCCGAGCGCCGCGGATTCGCGTGAACCGGCGGGCGCTCCGATGTCGATATGGGGCGCCAGCCCGTCCATCACGTGGTGGCAGCTCATGGGATAGCCCCCGTAGTAGAGGATCGACACCAGCGCGTCCTTCTCGGCGTCCGTCTCGGAGATCAGGAGCTTGCGCAGCTGACCGTCGCGGTTCTGTTCGATCACGAAGTTGACGTCGTGGGCTGCCAGGAAGGGTTCGACTTCGGGATGGAAGGGGAACGCCCGCACCCGCATGTAGTCCGCCTCGACGCCGCGCTCGGCCAGCGCTTCCACCGCCTCGAGCACCGCGCCCCGGCACCCCCCGATCGTCACCAGGCCGATCTTTGCACCGTCGCTCAGCCGGATCTCGGGCGCCGGCAGGTGTGGCGCCGCGCCGTCGATCTTGCGCCCGACCCGCGCCAGCACGTCCGCGTACGGCTCCGAGTCCTCGGTGTAGTTGCCGAACCGGTCGTGACCCGAGCCACGGGTGAGGTAGGCGCCGTTGGGGTGCACGCCCGGCAGCGTGCGCCACGGGATCCCGTCGCCGTCGACGTCCAGGTAGCGGTGGAAGGGTCCCGTGGCCGCCTCCAGCTCGTCGGCGGTCAGCACCTTGCCGCGGTCGGGCCGATACGCGTCGTCCCATTCGAGCTTGGGGATGACCCAGTCGTTCATCCCAATGTCCAGGTCCGTCAGCACGAAGATCGGCGTCTGGAAGCGCTCGGCCAGGTCGAACGCCTCGACCGCGAAGTCGAAACACTCGTGGGGGTTGGCGGGGAAGATGACGATGTGCCGGGTGTCGCCGTGCGACGCGTACGCCGCAAACTGGATGTCTCCCTGCTGCGTGCGCGTGGGCATTCCCGTCGACGGACCCACCCGCTGCACATCGAAGAACACCGACGGCACCTCGGCGTAGTACGCCAGCCCGATGAACTCGCTCATCAGCGACAGTCCGGCCCCGCTGGTCGAGGTGAACGCGCGCGCGCCCGCCCACGCCGCCCCGATCACCATGCCCGCGGCGGCCAGTTCGTCCTCGGCCTGGATGATCGCGAAGCGGTTCCTGCCCGTCTCGGGGTCCTTGCGGAACTGGTGGCAGAAGCCGGTGAAGGCGTCCACGAGCGACGTCGACGGCGTGATCGGGTACCATGCGGCCACGGTGGCCCCCGCGTAGACGCATCCCAGCGCCGCTGCGGTGTTGCCGTCGATGACGATCGAGTCCCGGTTGCCGTCCATGGTCTCGAGGTGGACGGGCAGGGGGCACTCGAAGTGCTCGAGCGCGTACTCGTACCCCAGGCTGATCGCGAGCTGGTTCGCGTCGAGCAGCTTGGCCTTGGCCGCGAAGGTCTCGTTGAGCAGCCCCCGCACGATCTCGAGGTCCATCTTCAGCAGCGCCGCCAGCGCGCCGACGTAGCAGATGTTCTTCATGAGGATCCGGACGCGCGATCCCTTGAAGTTGTCGACCGTCATCTTCGCCAGAGGGATCCCCAGGAAGGTGACGTCGTCGCGGTCCAGTTCGCGGGGCAGGGGCCAGGTCGAGTCGTACATGACCCATCCGCCGGGCGTGACCTCTTCGACATCCCGCCGGTACGTGGCCGGGTTCATCGCCACGACCAGGTCGAAGCGCGCGGTCCGCGCGGTGTGTCCGTCGGCGTTGGCGCGGATCTCGTACCAGGTGGGCAGCCCCTGGATGTTCGACGGGAAGAGATTCTTGCCCGACACGGGAATGCCCATGCGGAAGATCGCGCTGCGGAGCAATCCGTTGGCGCTCGCCGACCCCGTGCCGTTGACCGTGCCGATCTTGAAGGCGAGGTCGTTGACGCGAGCCGCGGGCCGCTCGCCGTTGGTGCTCGCGGGGGGCGCGTCGCCGCCAATCGCGGATAGTCGGTTGTCCACCGCCATCAGCCCGTCTCGGCTCCCGTCGACGCGGCTCCGGTTCCCGCCAGTTCGCCTCCGGCCGTCCCCCCGTTCTGCGCGAGGTCCATGATCGACATGCCGGGATGCAGTTCACCGGCCGCGAGCCCCGCGTAGGGGACCAGCAGGTCCGACTTGCGCATGTCCCAGGCCGCCGTGGGACACCGCTCGGCGCACAGCCCGCAGTGAATGCAGAGGTCCTCGTCCTTGAACATGATCCGCCCGGTCTGCGGCAGCGCTTCCGACACGAACAGGGGCTGGTCGGGGTAGTTCAGCAGCGGGGCCGTGAGGCGCCGGGTGACCTCTTCCTCCGTCCCGTTATGAGTGATCGTAAGGCAATCGAGAGGGCAGATGTCGATGCACGCGTCGCACTCGATACACAGATTCGCTTCGAAGTGCGTCTGCATGTCGCAGTTGAGACAGCGCTCCACCTCGGTCAGGGTCTGCTCGATGTCGAATCCCTCCTCGACCTCGATGTCCAGCCGCTTGAAGCGCTCCTGCAGGTCGACGTGGCGCATCTTCACGCGCTCTGCTTCGTCGTAGTCGTTGGAGTACGACCACTCGTGCAGCCCCATCTTCTGGCTGATCAGGTTCATCCCCTCGGGCGGACGGTCCGTCAGCGGCCGGCCCTCGCACCAGGCGTGAATCGAGATCGCGGCCTGATGACCGTGCTCGACGCCCCAGATGATGTTCTCGGGGCCCCACGCCGCGTCGCCGCCCATGAAGACGCCGGGGCGCGAGGTCATGAAGGTTGTCTTGTCGACGATCGGCATGTCCCACTTGTTGAAGTCGATGCCGATGTCGCGCTCGATCCAGGGGAACGCGGTGTCCTGCCCGATCGCGAGGATCACTTCGTCGCACTCGATGATCTTGCTGCCCAGCTTCTCGGCCCGCAGACGACCGTTCTCGCCCGGGTGCCAGGTGACGAGGTCGAACTCCATCGCGACCACCTTGCCGTCCTCGATGATGAAGCGCGACGGGGAGTGGTTCTCCAGGATCTCGACCTGTTCCTCGATCGCGTCCTCCAGCTCCCACGGCGACGCCTTGAAGTGCGGCTTGGTCTTGCGCGCCATGACCTTGACGTCGCTGGCGCCCAGGCGCTGGGCGGTGCGGCAGCAGTCCATGGCCGTGTTGCCGACCCCGATCACGAGCACGCGGTCCCCGCACTTGTCGATGTGCCCGAAGCGGACCGACTCCAGCCACTCGATGCCGATGTGGATCTGCTTGGAGTCCCAGCGGCCGGGCAGGTTCAGTTCCTTGCCCTTGGGCGCTCCCGAACCGATGAAGAAAGCGTCGTAGTCCTCCTCCAGGAGCGCCGCCAGGCTGTCGATGGGGCTGTTCAGGCGCAGGTCGACGCCCATGTCGAGGATGTAGTCGATCTCCTCCCACAGAACCTTGGCGGGGAGGCGGAACTCGGGGATGTTGGTCCACATCAGGCCGCCGGGCTTCGCGAGCTTCTCGAAGATGGTGACCTCGTACCCGAGCGGCAGCAGATCGTTGGCGACGGTCAGCGATGCGCAGCCCGCGCCGATACAGGCGATGCGCTTCCCGTTCTTCTCCTCCGGAATCGTCGGCAGGAAGCCGGTGATGTCGTCGCGGAGGTCGGAGGCGACCCGCTTCAGGCGGCAGATCGCGACCGGTTCTCCGTCCAGCCGGACGCGGCGGCATACGGGCTCGCAGGGACGGTCGCATGTGCGTCCCAGAATCCCGGGGAAGATGTTCGACTTCCGGTTCAGCAGGTACGACTCGGTGTACTGCCCGTTCGCGATGAGCCGGATGTACTCGGGCACGTTGGTGTGCGCCGGGCATCCCCACTGGCAGTCCACCACCCGGTGGTAGTGGTCGGGATTCCGTGTGTCGGTCGGCTTCAGCAAGGGCGGCAGCGCGGCTACGGGATCCATGCCGGACTGCAACCGCCCGTTGGGGAACGGCGATCCGGCGTCGAGTCGGTGGCCATCCTATCACTCCTTCAGCCCGAGCGACAGGGCGAAACGCGGGAGTCGCTTCCCGCCCCGCCCGCAACCCGCACCAATGTACGCAGGGGGGATTGGGGACGGTAGGGGAAGTTCGCAGGCTGGCTGTCGGCGCCGGGTCGCGCGGTGGCGAATGTGACGGGATTGCTTGCGAAGATCCTGGATGGGTTCGACGGTCCAGGGACCCTGGAAGGGTGCGTCCGCCTGTTACAGACGGGTTGGCGGCGGCCCAACCGACCCACACTACAGAGGAGCTTCAATGCCAGCCTACGTCGTTTCCATGATGTCGATTCACGACACCGAGACGTACCGTCGATACACCGACCGCACCCCGCCGATTGTCCGCAGGCACGGTGGCAGGTTCCTGACCCGTGGCGAACCGTTCACCTGTGTCGAGGGCCGGGAGTACGATGGCCGCCTGGTCATTCTCGAATTCCCGTCCAGGGCGGATGTGGAGGCCTGGTTCGATGACCCGGAATACCAGGAGGCCATGAAGTTTCGCCACGCTTCCTCGACCATGAACTACCTGCTCTTGCAGGAAGGTGGCGATAACACCCGGGATCCCGACCCGAGGGTGTGAGGGATCCACCCCTGGCAATTGCCGCGCCACCCCCGGTCACGTACCCTGACGTCGTTCCCCTCCCTTCGCCCACCGTAGACCGGAGCCCCCGTGACCGAACCATCCAACGATTCCTCCGCCTCCTTCGACGATCTGAAGATCCCGGACATGAGCCCGCGCAGCCTGCTGCGCCAGTTCGGGCCCGGGATGATCCTCATGATGACGGGGATCGGGACCAGCCACCTGGTTACGGCCCCGACCGCGGGGGGACGCTTCGAGTTCGCGCTGCTCTGGTGCGTCCTGCTCGCGTACGCCTTCAAGTACTACGGCTTCGAGCTGGCCTTCCGGTTTACCAACGCGACGGGAAAGAGCCTTATGGCGGCGTATGCGACCGCGCCGGGCAAGTTGCCGGTGTGGTACGTGCTGGTGACGACCGTCATCCAGTGCGCGGTGGGGCAGGCGGGGCGGCTGATCGCGGCGGCGGCGGTGCTGTACTACCTGTTCTCGGCGCAGCTCGGATTGCCGGTGTCGCTCTGGGGATGGGGGGCGTTGCTCGGGACCCTGTCGGTCGTCATTCTGCTGTGGGGCAGGTACGCCGCGCTCGAGGCGGGGGCCAAGATCGCGGGCGGCCTGCTCTTCGTCTCGGCGGTGATCGTCTACTTCGTGCGGCCCGCACCGATTGGGGAACTTGAACACTTCCTGATCTTCGACGCGCCGGAGGGGTCGTGGCTGGTGATTGCCGGGTTCCTCGGCCTGCTTCCCACGGGGATCGACGTCTCGCTGCAGGCGTCCGAGTGGGGTAAGGCCAAGCGCACCGGGATGGCGAAGATCCGCGACAGGCTCGAGGCTGCTGGGCTGGCGCCCGCCTTCGATCCGTTCGCGCCGAGGGTGACCGACCTAACCGTCGATGTCCGTCGGCTGCCCGAGCGGGCCGTGGAGTACAGCCGGCGGTGCTTCAGGATCAGCATATGGGACTTCCGGCTCGGCCATGTGATGTCGTTCATCATCGCGACCATCTTCCTGCTGCTCGCGGCGGTCTGGCTGTATCCCAACCCGGTCGAGGGACAGGCGGTGATGGGTGAGATCGCAACGATCTTCACCGAGAGCGTGGGTCCGTGGATGATGACGATCTTCGTGCTGGGCGCATTCGCGGCGACCTTCTCGACCGCGTTCAACTACTTTGACGGCTGGCCGCGGATCGTGGGTGCGTGCTGCCGCAACCTGTTCCGCCCCACGGCGGCCCTGGCAGGGACCGCGGCCGACGAGGTCACCCGGGACCACCGCCGCGCGTGGTACTCGGAGTACAACATCTACCGCGCGACCATGCTGTTCTCGCTGGTTTCCGCGGTGGCAATCATCGCCGGCATGCCCAGGCCGGTCTACCTCGTGCTCGTGGCGTCGGCGCTCGCGTACTTCGTCGCGCCGGTCATCTTCTGCCTGAACTTCTACTACTGCCTGAAGGTGATCCCGAAGGACGACCCGCACTTCTACCCATCGCGATTTGCGCGCACCTTCACCTGGATCAGCATCGTGGTGTTCACGGGAATGAGCCTTATCCTCATACTGGGCAGGCTCTTCGACGTGGCGCTGTTCGGGGGCTGAACAGGGCGCGCATCAAAAAACGTTGCGCGCTACCAGGTCCGTTTCACCGCGACAGACCACTCGAACGGTCTGCCGTACACCTGCTCGATGTAGGCCGCTGCGGTGCCCCAGGCGGATGTCCCGGTCAGGAGATAGCGTTCGTCCGTCAGGTTGCGGAACGCGGACAACACCTCCCACCCGCCGTCCGCGCTCGCCAGGCCGACCGTGGCGTGGAGCAGGTGATACCCCTCCTGAAACAGCTGGGGCGTGTTGACGGGGTCGTGATACTGCGACGCCGTGTACGTCCAGTGGATCCGGGGGGTGACGGGCAGACCGCGGGCGTGGAATGTCCTGCCGATTCCGAGCGAATGGTTGAACCGCGGTGTCTTGGTCAGCTTGTAGTCCGGCTGCAACGGGTTCCTGTTCTCGAGCACCGCGGCGCTCAGGCTGTCGTACTCCGCACTCAATACGCCCACGCTGGCCGCGATGTCCCATCCGGCAGCCGGTATCCACGCCGCTTCCAGTTCAGCACCCTGGAGATCGGCCGACCCGCCGTTGACGGTGATGGGATTGATCGACTCGCGGATGACGACCTGCAAGTCCTCGTAGTCGGCCCGGAAGAGCGCCAGATTCAGCCTGAGACGACCATCGCCGGTACTCGACTTCAGGCCGATTTCGTAGCTGGCGACCGTTTCGGGCTCGTAGTCGGTCGGGGGGGCGTCGGGCGAATTCGGTTCGTAGCCGGGCGGGGGAGACGGAACCCGCGCGTCGAAGCCGCCGCTCTTGAATCCCTCGGCGAATCCGACATAGGCGATCGTGTTGTCGTTCAATCGATGGGCGAGGTTGGCCATCACGGTCAGCGCATCGAAATCCCTGGTGAACTCCTTGTTGGCGAGGATGCGATCCCCGGGCTTCATCGGCCCGGTGGCGGCTCGGAAAATCCCCCTGGCCAAGGGCCATGTGGGTCCGTGGATGCTGCCCCTGCCCTGCGATGCGTCGCCCACCGCGTGGACATCCGGCGTCACGGACTTCCAATCCCTCGTGTAGCGCGCGCCGACCGTCAGCGAAACCGCCGCCGACACGTCGGCCGTGGCTTGAGCGAACCCGGCCATTGACGAGTTGACCAGGTCCCAGTGGCTGTCGAATGCCCCGGTCGGGAGCGTCACAGCGCCCAGATAGTACCCCGTTTCGCGGACGAGGTAGAGGCCGGTCTGCCAGTGTATGCGGTCGTCGAGGCCGAAGCCACTCAATTGAAATTCCTGGCTGAGCTGCTCGGATTCGACCGCGATCTGGATCTGCAGAATGTTGGCTGGCGTGTTGTCCGCGTCCCGGGAGTTCCACATGTCCAGTCCCCGGTAGCCCGTGAGAGACCGGAGCGTAACACCCCCGCCGGGCGACCACGTGGCCTTCGCGCCGGCGCCCCACGAATCCAGGTCGGAAAATGCCGGAAAGGTGCCTTCCGAGATGTATTCCCCGGCGAAACTGTCGGGCCCGTAGCAACCCTTGGCGCCTCCCGCGCCCTGTCCGGGCGGGGGGAACGTCGGCGGCCCCGTACCGGGGAAGTTGGGGTTGACGGTGATCGCGGTGCAGCCGGGCAGCGCAGCATTGCCGAACGTCCCGAAGGCCTGCCGGTCGTTCAAGCCCCCGTTTACGGTGGGCGCACCGTTCTCCCGCCTGCGGGAATAGTCGCCCGTCGCAAAGACCTCGAAGGTCGCCGAGGGACGCCACACGATTGCGCCGCGGGCCGCCTGCCCGTTGTCGTTGCCCTTGTCGAGTCCGTCGTGGATGCGTGTCACGTACCCGTCCCGCTTGCGCAGCGCCAGCGACACGCTCCCGAACAACCCGTCCCCCAGGGCACCGTTTGCCGACGCGGTCAGGTTGGTCATGCGGTCGTCGCCGAACTGTGCCCGGACGCTCCTGCGCGCTGCTGCGTCCGGCCTCCGGGAGTGCACCGACACGGCACCGCCAACCGCGTTGCGCCCGAAGAGCGTGCCCTGCGGTCCGCGCAGCACCTCGACGCGTTCCACGTCGATGAGGTCCATCACCGCTCCCACCGAGCGCGGCATGTATATCCCGTCGACGTAGACCGCAACTCCGGGATCCGTCACCGGCAGGAAGTCACGCTGCCCCACGCCACGGATGTAGAACTGCGCCGCGGACTTCGTGCCAGACAGAGCGCCGGAGTGGTTGAAGCTGACGTTCGGCATCATCTGGCCGAGCCGATCTGTGGTCCCGACCTGGCCAACCTCCAGATCACGGCCGGAGAAGGCCGACACCGCCAGCGGGACGCTCTGAAGGAGTTCCTCCCGGTTCCGGGCGGTCACGACCAGCGGCTGCAGCCTGACAACCGAGTCGGGGTCGGGTGGTGGGGGTTCCTGCCCCGACGCCCCAGGCGCCGCGGCGCAAACGGTGACCAGCGTGCCTCCCAGGATCAAGAGACGCCGCCGGCTCGCTCCAGCCCTAGGACCCACCTTCGAGGGCGACGACATCGCGGGTGAAGGATCCCTTGGCTGCCGCCACAGCCTGCTGAATCTCGGGATCGCCGTAGTGTGCCCAGGACGAAGCCGCGTCGGGAAAGCGCACGAGCAGGATTCGGGTGGTTGCATCGCGGTCGTTCTGGAAGAGGAGTTCCCCTCCGTGTCTCGCCGTGGCCGCCGACGCCGCCTCGGCGAATGCCGCGTACCCGTCAGCGTCGTGAACCCTGATGCGAATGATTTTGTAGACCGCCATCAAATGCCTCCTCTGGTAGACGAGCGTACGCGACGCACTGAGAACTGCGGTTTCCCAAGTTGGGCGGCCTGCCGCCGCAAGACAAGGGCAATCCACCATTCTGGAATATTGGTAAACAAAACAGGTGATTGTACACTTGCCGCACGGGCGAGGGGTCGCTAGGATGGGGCATGAAGGC
>JAPPJO010000090.1 GCA_028820325.1 Gammaproteobacteria bacterium
CGTTCGGGCCCTGGCGCCAGGCGATGGCCTCCGCAATCGAGAAGTCGTCGTCGACGGTGACGACCTGGCCGTTGTGCAGGATGCGGTCGGGGGTGACGGCGCCCGTGGACGCGCCCTGCTCGCACGCGGCCGCGCCGAGCAGCAGCACGCCCGCCAGGAACGCGGGAAACAGGCCGGCCCGGTGATGCGGGAAGAGGGAATCCGGGTGCCCGGGGGAGCGGTCGAAGCTGGATGCGCGCATCTGTCGTTCCGGTTGTGAGTGGCTGGCAGGAGACACCCGACCAACTTAGGCACCGATCGCCATCATCGCCCGAAATCCGCGCGCGCACTCCGTCGTCCCGAAACCGATCTCCCGGTCAGTTGGGGCTGGTGGTGGGCGAAAGCAACCCCCTCCCCGGAAGCCGGCTCCGGAGAGGGGTGCCCGCGTGGCGCAGCTGCCCGCGCCGGGTCAGCGCACGTGCACGTCAAGCGGCTCGGTCACGAAGTCGGCATGCCCCGCGCCCACGGGGCCGTGCATGAGGCTGAAGACGACCGTCGTCTCGCCTGCCGCTTCACCGTGCAGATGTCCGCCGAACTCACCCGGGGTGTCCTGTTCGAACTCGGCAATGGACTCGTCCGCCACTTCGACCTGCAGATGGAAGTCCTCATCCAGCTCGACCTCGTTTCCTTCGTGGTCCACGAAGTTCACGTTGATGTGAGCCGATTCCTCCCCGACCTGGCCTTCCAGTTCTCCGCTCCAGGCGCCCTCTTCGCCGTCGTACGACGCGATGGTGCGACCACTCATCACCAGGATGACGCCCTCGACCTCCTCACCATGTTCCTCCTCCGGTTCGGTGGCGCTCTCGCATGCCGAGAGAGCGAGGATTCCCGCGGTCAGCAGGGCGAACGACAGGCTGTGTCTCGTATGTGCCATTGTACTTTTCCTCATGGAGTCAAATGTGTGTAGATGATGGCGCGCAGCGTCTCCATGGCGATCCGGGTGATCCGTCTAGAAGACGACGCGATATGCCACGCTGATGGATCTTCCCGCTTCGGGCATGATCTCCTTCACGCGGGACAGGTGGTTTCTGTACTCGGTATTGCCAAGGTTTTCCCCCCGCACGGTGATCACGTTCAGCCGCCCTCCGACCGTGATGCGGATTCCCGCGGAGAGATCGAAAACAGCGTATCCGTCGGTTGCGCTCTCGAAGGGACCGGTCCGGTCCTGGCGGGCCGCAACCCGGGTCTCGGCCTCGACGAACCAGTCGCGCGGCGCGTAGCCGACGGCGAACCGCCCCTGCAGTGGCGGAATCAGCGGAAGCGCTCCGAGCGTACTCCGCTCGCGCACGTCATGCTGATGCTCCTCCGTGGCTGCTATCCTGCCGCGCACGTAGGATGCCACCGCCTCCACGGTCAGATCGCCGACCACCGCCCATTCGAGCGCGCTCTCGAAGCCGGCCAGGACGGCGTCTTCCCCATGGAACTGGAAGATGGGCAGCCGCACCCGGCTCAGCTCTCCGGTTTCGAGAGGGAAGACGTATCCCGAGATGGCGTTGCGGAACAACGTCATCTCCGCGTTGAGCCGGTTTCCGGTGACGCGAGCGAAGAGGTCGATGCCGGTTCCGAGCTCGGTATCGAGCGACGGGTTGCCGACTTCGAAGGCATATGCGGCCAGATGGGGACCCTCGGAGTAGAGTTCGTTGATGCTGGGGGTGCGGAAGGCCCGGGCGAGAGAGGCGCCCACCGTGAGACTGCTCGTCACCCGTGCCAGAGCGCCCACCGATCCCGATGCCGCGGCGAAGGATCTGGTGCGGATGTGGCCGATGTCGGATGAGGTATCCTCCCGGTGCGGTCGCGCGCGCGCCCAGTCGTAGCGCAGGCCGGCTTCCAGGCGCACCGGCTCCAGATCGACCTCTTCCAGCCCGAATACGGCAAAGGAGGTATGCGTGGAATTGGGGGTGTAGAGTCCGCCCCCGAAACCGAAGCTCTCCCAGGATGCCCGCGACCCCACCCCTCCCGACGAAAACGGACCCCAACTCGCGTGGCGGGCCAGGATCTCGCCGCTTACGGTCTGGCGATCGAAGAGCGTTCCCAGAATGTTGGGGGGTTCGATCTCCCTGTGCTCATACCAGGTGTGTCCCGCGTCGATCTCGATGGTCTCGAAGGCGCGCTCGGGCCGAAAGAGACTGCGGAACCGGGTCGCCGTTCGCTCCATCTCGACGCGAACCCCGGCTTCGTGACCTCCGACGAACCCTCCGGGAATGCCATAGTCATTGTCGTAGTAACGGAAGGTGGCGCCGACATGGCCCCAGTCATCCACCCAGGATGTCCCGCCGGAGAGCTCCAGCAGGTCCGTGCTCGTGTTCTTCAGCGTTCCGACCGGAGTCTTCAGGTCGCCGCCGGTGCGACGCGTGAATTCCAGCCGTACGGGGATGTGGTCGGTCAGGCCATAGGTGGCGTTCAGACTCCCGCTCGCCGCGTTGCTGGCGCTTTGGCCCTGCAGTGTGAACGCGCCCGTAAAGTGGTGCGGCACGGACGAGGGCACGTCATCGCGCACGACGTTGATGACGCCGCCGAGAGCATTGCTTCCGTAAAGAATCGCGCCCGGTCCGCGGATTACCTCGATTCGGCGCGCGGACGATGGATCGAGCGCGGTGGCGTGGTCGGGCCCGCTCGCAAACTGGTCGCCGACCCGTTCCCCGTCCTCGAGCATCAGGATGCGGTCTCCGCTGAGCCCCCGGATCACCGGCTGCGCGGAACCCGGTCCCATGCTGGTCACCGCCAGTCCGGGCTCGGACGCCAGGGTTTCCGCCAGGCTTCCGGCAAGCCGGCGCTGCAGATCCTCTCCCGCGAATACGGTGGTCGGGCGCAACGTCTCGTTGGCCGCTCGCGCCACGAGCGACCCGGTCGCCACCACGGCCGGCAGGGCGATGGGATTGGCTTCCAACGCCACCTGCAGCACTTCCGCCCTGGAGGCATCCACTTCGAGCGAAACCGTTCGATAGCCCAGGCGTTCGACGCGCACCGTGAAGATGCCCAGCCCGGGCACGGGCACGTGGAAAGTTCCGTCACCATGGGTGATGGCCATGCGCGCCGTGCCGTCGACGGACACCAGGGCGCCGGCGAGAGGCTCGCTCGAGTCCGCATCGCGCACGACGCCCTCGATCTCGCCCTCGTGCTCGACCTGAGCGGACGAGCTCACGGGCCCGAAAGCCATTGCCAGCACTGCCGGAATCGAACCGGCCAGACTCCTCATCGACATGCGCAGCCTTTCTTGAGCCCCACCGACGTGCCTGCTCATCGTGCAACGGGCCGTGGCGGATATCGCCGAAAACGCTTAAGCGGGTAGCGTGAATCGCGGGATGCACCCACTCCCGCGTAACGAACCGGGTGGAGACTTCCGGGAGGGCCAGCCGCCCGGAAGCGGTCAGACTCGCGGGGGGGCCCTCGGACCGCTCCCGCCCGGTGGAATCGGGCGGTTGGCCCAGGCAGTCGCGGTCGGGGTGCCGAGGCTGGCTTCGGATACCAGCCTGAAGTCGATCGGAATCGCGGTTCCAATGCCTGAAGAGAGCGTGCGCGTCAACTGACACAGCAGATGGCTGTGTCCCGTGTCGCAGTGCTCGCTGCCCTCCCCCTCGACGTGCACGACGGTGCTTGACCCCCGGGCTTCCAGCACCGCATCGGCCGCGGGCAGGGCGGCGAAAACGGCGCACTGAAGCAGCGCGAGGGCCAGGACGCCGAAGCGGCGGGAATCCCGCGAATGAGGAGAGATGTGCTTCAAGGAACTGGCCGTATGGCTGGGCCGCCAATCAAGGGGCGACCTGTCTGGGGCGAACAATCGTTGTCAAGCGCCCGGAAGCCCGGAACTGGTGGGCACAGCCGGACACCTTCCGTCATGGGGCACGTGAGGTCTCCGGGGATGTACCCGGGGTACCCGGGGAAGTACCCACGGAGATCCTGCCGTAGCGCATGAACAGAGCGGGGACCACGATCATGTTCAGGACGGTGGAGGTGGTCAGGCCGCCGAGCACGACCACGGCCAGCGGCGCCTGGATTTCCTTGCCCGGCTCTCCGATCCCCAGCGCAAGCGGGATAAGCGCGAGCCCCGCTGTCAGGGCCGTCATCAGAATGGGACTGAGACGCTCCACCGAGCCCCGCCGGATGCTGTCGGCGAGTGGAACCCCGCTCGCGCACAGATCCTGGTACCGGCTCACAAGGAGCATCCCGTTGCGCACCGCGATTCCGAAGAGCGTGATGAAGCCGACCAGCGTGGCGACGTTCACCGTTCCACCGATCAGCAATACGGCGATCACGCCCCCCGTCAGGGCCAGCGGCAGATTCACCATCAGGAACATTGCAGTCCTGAAGCTTCCGAAGGCGCGAAACATGATGAGAAAGATCGCGCCGACGGAGAACAGCGACAGGACCGTAATGCGGCGGGTGGCGGACTGGCCGCTCTCGAACTGGCCTCCGTATTGGAGGTAGTACTCGGGCTCGAGGTCCAGGTCGGCGGCGATATGCTCCTGGAGTTCGGTCACGGCCCCGATGACATCGCGTTCCGCGACGTTTGCGCTGACCACGATTTTCCGCTGCACGTTCTCCCGGGTGATCATGTTCGGGCCGTGCGCCTGTACGATGGAGCCGAGTTGCGACAGGGGGACGATCGGCCCGGCGGGGGTGGCCATGAGGGCGCTGCCGATGGCCTCCGGATCGGTCCGGTACTCGTCGGCGTAGCGAACCAGCAGGTCGAAGGTTCGCTCTCCCTCGCGCACGATGGATACCGCCTGACCCTGCATCGCGATATTGACGGCGTCCGCCAGAGTCCCCGGGGTGACCCCGTAGCGGGCCATGGTGCGGCGGTTCGCGCGGACCTGCAGCTGCGGCACCTCCGCCTGCTGTTCCATGGAGATGTCCACGAGACCCTCGACCTCATGGGCGATGGTCTCGATCAGGCCGGCGATGTCGCGCAATTCACGGAGGTCGGGTCCGAAAACGCTGATTGCGATCGCGGCGCGCGTGCCGGAAAGCATGTGATCGATGCGATGGCCGATGGGTTGTCCCACGGTGATGCTCGTGCCCGGTATGCCGGCGAGACTTTCGCGCACCTCGGCCAGCACTTCGGCGAGTTCACGCTCCTCGAGGTCCAACTGGGCTTCGACGTGCGAGGTGTTGACGCCCTGTGCTTCCTCGTCGAGTTCGGCGCGGCCCGTCCGCCTTGCAGTGGAAACCACGCCGGGCACCTCGAGCAGCCGCCGCTCCACGCGCCGGCCGATCTCGTCGGATTCCTGCAGCGACGTCCCCGGCACGCTGATGATCGCGATCGTGAGCGAGCCCTCCTGGAACTCCGGCAGAAACTCCCGGCCCAGGGTGGGAACGACCGCCAGGGTTCCGGCCAGCAGAATCGCCGAGCCAATGAGGACCCTTCCCGAGCGCCGCAGTGCCCAGTCCAGGACCCCCCGGTAGAGGAATTCGAGTCCCCGGACCAGCCAGGGCTCGTGTCTCCGCCTGATCGAGCGGTCGGTCGGCAGCAGCAGGTAACAGAGCGCCGGGGTCACGGTCACCGCGATGAACAGCGACGACAGAATGCTGATGATGTATGCTTCGCCGAGCGGCCTGAGCATCCGGCCTTCCACGCCGGTGAGGAAGAACAGCGGCACGAAGACGATGGTGATGATGAGCGTCGCATTCAGGATGGGATCCCGGATCTCGCTGGCGGCGCTGCGAATGATGGACAGGGGAGGACTGCGCTGGCCGTGCGGACGCCGGCGGTTGTCGCGCAGGCGCCGGTGCACGTTCTCCACAAAGATGATCGCGTCGTCGACGAGGGCCCCGATCGCGATGGCCATCCCGCCCAGCGTCATGGTGTTCACGGTGCCGCCGAGCGCACGCATCACGATGATCGCCACAGCCAGCGAAAGGGGGATGGCGACCACGGAGATGAGCGTGGTGCGGACGTTCCACAGGAAGAACACCAGGATGGCGATCACGAACAGGGCGCCGTCCCGCAGCGCGAGGATCACGTTGTCCACCGCGAGCGAAATGAAGTCCGCCTGCCGGAATATCTGTCGGTCCAGGGCGATGCCCTCCGGAAGATCGGCCTGGATCTGATCCAGCTCGGCGTCGATCCTGCTCGTGAGTTCCAGGGTGTTGGCGCCCGCCTGCTTCTGGATCGACAGGATGACCGCGGGTTCCGCGTTCACCGACCCGGTCCCGTACGTGATCCTGGGGCCGATCCGTACTTCGGCGACATCTTCGATGAGAACCGGGATTCCGCCTCTGGTCGCCACCACGGTGGCGGCGATGTCGTCGACGTCGGCGGGGCGCACGATCCCGCGAATCAGCACCTCGCGGCCGCTCGACCAGTAGATTCCCCCGGACACGTTCTCGCTGGATCCGGAGGTGGCGGCCAGCACGTCCTCGAGGCCCACCTGGTAGGCCAGCAACCGCTGCGGGTCGACCAGAACCTGGTACTCTCTCACGTCGCCGCCCTGAGTGATGACCTGGGAAACGCCAGGCACCGCAAGCAGTCGGCGGCGCACCACCCAGTCCGCCAGGGTGCGCACCTCCATGAGCTGCGATGCAGGCCCGCTCAGGCCGACGAGCATGATCTCGCCCATGATCGAGCTTATGGGCGCGAGCACCGGGGGATTGACGCCTTCCGGAAGGTCGAGCGCCTGGGCCTGCAGCCTCGCGCTCACGATCTGCCGGGCGAGGAAGATGTCCGTGCCCCACTCGAAATCGGCCCAGACGATGCTGATGCCGTGGGCCGACCGCGACCGCACCCGCCGCACCCCCAGCGCACCGTTCAGGGCGGTTTCGATAGGGAAGGTGATCGAGATCTCGACGTCTTCCGGGGCCAGCCCCTGGGCATCCGTCACCACCGTGACGGTTGGAGCCGTCAGGTCGGGAAAGACATCGACCGGAAACGTGGCCGCGATCCAGCTGCCCCCCACGAAGAGGCCCATCGCGAAAATCAGCGCGAGGAAGGGATTCTTGAGGGAGGCGCCGACAAAGAGGTCGAGGAAGCCGCGCTGCTCGGACGGACTCATCCCGGCTCCCTGCTAGTGAGCGTGGCCATCGGACGGCTCGATGGTGCCCAGCGCGGCGAGATTGACCTGATAGGCTCCCGTGGTCACCACCTGCTCCCCGATCTCGAGGCCGGAGGCGACGAGGGTCCACGATCCGTCCGAGGCACCCTCGTCGATCACCCGGCGGTCGAATGTGTCGCCGGTCACTTTGACATAGACGACGGAGAGGCCGTTCTCATCCTGAATCGCCGATGCCGGCACCGCCGGACCCCGCACCGGATCGCCGACGAGGATCTGCCCCTCCGCCAGCATCCCCACCTTCAGGGCCCGTTCGGCGTTCGCGACCGCGAACCGTACCGGAAGGGTGCGGCTGGCCGGGTCGATCACGTCTCCAACGGAAAGGACACGGGTTGCGGTGTAGGTGCTCGAGCCCCCTTCCACGGTGAACCAGGCACCCCGGATCCGGCTCGTCTCCGACGCGTAGCGGGCGGGGACCCTGGCCACGAACCAGAGCGTCGCCGCGTTCACGATCGTGAACGCGTGCTCCCCGACCGCGACCTGCTGGCCGAGCGCCATGTCCCGGGCTGCGACCACGCCGTCGATGGGACTGCGAAGGCGATAGAGATCGGAATCGGGATCATCGCCGTCGACGCTGCCCGGAGCGCCTCCGATCGCCTCGAACGCCGAAACCGCGACGTTGAGATCCCGCCTCGCCTCCTCCAGCCGGCGCGCGGGGATGGCGCCGGCCGAAAGGAGGCGCTCGGCCCTCTCGGCCTCGCGTTCCGCCGCGACCACGTCGGCGCGTGTCCGCGCATACGACTCGTTCAGGCTGGTGGGCGCGATGAGGGCCAGGACCTGTCCGTTTCGGACGAAGTCGCCCGGCCCGAGCGACGGTCCGTCCACTTGCACGAGCCCGGCAACCGGAGAGGAAACGTGCACCAGGCCGCCGGGAGGGGCCACGAGTTCGCCCGCCGCGGCAAAGGAGGCGGGAATCTCGCGCTCTTCCGCGACCGCGATCGCGAACGGAAACGACCACTGCTCTTCCTTGGCCAGCGTGATCGACCCCGTGACCTGTTCCGCGTGCACCTCGTCTTCCGCGTGGTCGTGTCCTTCGTGCGAATCGACCTCGTCCTCGTCCCCGAACACCTCGATCTCGCCTGCGTGTATCGCGTAATCGCGGCCGTCGACCGACAACGCGAAGTCGACGCTCCAGTCTCCGGCTGCCGGCACCATGGGAGAAACGATGTACACGCCGGGAATCTCGGGCTCCGCCGGGATCTCCTCGCGCATGCCGCCGGGTCCGGACATGGACATCGTCACGGTCGCGCCGTCGACGGGCCGCCAGCCTTCCACCCAGGTGAAATGGACTTCCCAGGGCTCCTCGCTCTCCGCGCCCTCGATCAGGTGCGGGTACTCGACGAAGAGCTCGATCCCGTCCGCGAGCCGCGTAAAGAACCCCCCGCCCACGTGCGGATCGTGGGCCGGGTCGGCCGCGCTTTCGTCCGCACCTCCGCCGCAGCCCAGGAATCCCAGGGCCAGCAACGAAACCAATATCCGGGCATCCACTACCTTGCGTATCATCGTTCCTCCTCCGGGGCCGTCCCCATGGCGCGAAGCAGGTCGTAGTAGGCGATCCATGCTTCCGATCGCAGAGACAGCGCGCTCAAGCGTGCGTCCTGGAACGCGCTGGCGGCGTCGAGCAACTCCAGGAGCGTCATTTCGTTCTCGCCGTAGGCGGCTGTCGCGGACGAAAGCAGGGCCTCGCCATCCGCCAGGAGTACATCCGCCGCCACCTCGACGCGGGCGCGGCTGGCCGCATAGCGATCCGCAGCGTTGAGGAGGTCGTTCTCCGCCAGCCGCCGCCTCAGGTCGAGCCGATACGCCGCCGCGGAACTCTGGGCCGCCGCCTCTTCGCGAGCCCCCGCTCCCCGATCGAACAGCGGAAGCGGAAGATCCAGACCCAGGCTGGCCCCGGCGAAGCCGTCGAGATGATGCCTGTATCCGACGCCGAAGACAGGGGCCGGTACCCAGTAGGAACCGGCAATGTCGACTTCAGCCTGCGCGGCGTCGAGTTCCCGTGCCGCCGCTTCCAGGTCCGGCCTTGCAGGCAGAAGGCGCAGTGCGTCCTCGCGCGCGATCGGCGGCGGCACGCCCCGCAGCGCCGCCGACGGCCCCACCTCTTCCGCCTCCCTCCCGGGTGCGATGAGCGCGGCCAGCTGCCTGCGCGCAGCCCGGGTCCGGATCCCCGCCTCCGTCACATCCTGTTCCGCCCGCACCCGCTCCAGCCGCAACCTCCGGGCTTCGTACGCGGAGATGTCTCCCGCTTCCAGACGGACCTCGGCGTCCTCCGCCACACCCCGTATCACATCGGCAGCCTGGCGTATGGTTAGTTCCGACTCTTCGGAGAGCCACGCCATGGCATACGACTCCCGAACTTCGAAGGCGAGCTGAATCGAGTCCGCCCGGAGGCGGGCCGCACCGGCATTGATGGTGTGGGTGGCGGCACGGCCGCGCGCCGAAGTCCGGCCCGGCCATTCAACCTGCTGAACGAACTGCATGGTCTCTTCCCAGAACTTCTCCGACCCATGCCCCAGGTCGTCGCGGCCGATGGTGAACGACGGGTTCGCGTACGCCCGCGACTGGCGCGCGGCTCCCGCGGTCCGGGCGGCCTCGGAACGCGCGATCTTCAACGCCAGGCTGTTCTCGGCGAACTCCCGGAGAGCTTCGGTCAGGGTGACGCGACGGACGGCGTCCTGAGGGGCCGCCGAGCGGGGCAGGCAGAGAAGGCCGACGAGCCCCAGAACCGCGAGAAGCGTTCGCGGAGCCGACTCCAGCATTCCTCTCCTCCCCGGACCGGCCATGACGAATCCCACGGCCGCACTCTCGTTCACATGCGTGCGGTCGCCAGCAGGTGGTCGACGTGGTGCGCCTCGAGACAGCGGCCCGCCCTGGTTTCAAGCTGCACGGTGATGTGGTGTATGTTGAATTCCTGGTACGCGATATCCCGGATCTGGTCCAGCAGCGATTCGTGCCCGACATCCGACTCGTAGCCGGGCTCGACAAGAATATGGGCGGTGAGGGCATCGTACCCCGGAGCCAGGGTCCAGCAGTGGACATCGTGGATGACCGTAACCCCGTCCAGCTGTTCGATCCGGTGGCAGAGCGAATAGACGTCGATGTGTTCCGGGGTGCCCTCCAGGAGCACCTGAACCACCTTGGACAGCAGGCGCCAGGTGCTGGACAGGATCAGGACGCCGATCAGAAGGCTCAGGGCCGGGTCGGCGCCATGCCACCCGAACGCCCAGACCAGCACGCCGGCCACGACGACCGCGACGGACCCCAGCAGGTCGGTGATCATGTGCTGATGCACGCCTTCGACGTTGACGCTCTTCTGAGCCGACCCGTGCATGATCCAGAGCGCCGATATGTTCACGACGAGCCCGATCGATCCCACGATCAGCATGAGCCCGCCCTGAACTTCCGGGGCATCGGAAAGGCGACGATACGCTTCAAGGAGGACAGCGACGGAAATCCCCCAAAGCGTCAGCGCGTTGATGAGACCTGCGAGAACTTCCGTCCGATGGAACCCGTACGTGCGCTCCGCGGTGGCGGACTGAGCGGAGAAACGCATGGCCACCAGCGCCAGCCCGATGGAGACGGCGTCCGCGAGCATGTGTCCGGCGTGGGCGAGCAGGACGAGGCTCCCCGACAGGTACCCGGCGGTCACTTCCGCGATCATGTATCCGACGATCAGCACCAGCGCGATCGTCAGGCTCTTCCTGCCTTCGGCCGCCGAGGCGTCCGGTCGGTCCGGACCGCCCTGCAGGAGATCGTGGTGACCCTGTGCGGAGTGATCGTGAAGGGCCGGGTTTCCCACCTGGGAACCGGCATCGGGACCACCTGACGTCGTCAATGTCATCTGACCTGCCCGGTCCGGGAAGACGGGAAGCGTGGCTGCCGGGTCACCTGCCACCATCGATTCGGCATGCGCGACATGCGTCTATTCATGACTCCCAACGCTGCAAAGAGCAAGCGACATTTCTTCGGCGGAATGCGACCTTTTCGGATGGCCGTCGGGTCAGGAAGCAGTATGCGACCACCTTCCGGCGAGCGTCAACAGGCCCGGAGACTGCCTTGTGACGTGCGCTGACGGCGAACGTGGAGCAACCCGGTCGGCTTGACGACGGATGACGCCTGCGCCGCGAGGAGGGCGCGCGCCGTCCACCAGGCGTTTGACCACTGCCCCCGCGCGGTTCACAATATCGGAACGCCCGGACTTGAGGGGGCGGTGACGACGGATCTGCCTGAGAGGAGCGGACGACATGAAATCGGCGAAATGGATCCTCGGAGTATTGGTGCTCACGCTGCTCCCGGCCTCCCCGGCCGAAGCGCAGGCCGGCCGCAACCTGACTCCCGAGCAGCAGGCCGACCGGCAGCGCCGCATGCAGGAAATGAGGACAGCCGCACGGCCCATCGAGGGCATCAATTCCATCTGGATCGACGAGCTGACCTGGATGGAAGCGCGCGACGAAATCGCGTCCGGGAAGACCATCGGCATCATCGCGACCGGGGGCGTCGAGCAGAACGGCCCCTACATGGCGGGCGGCAAGCACAACTACGTGCTCGAGGCGATGTGCGACGCGATCGCGCGCGAGTTCGGCAACGCGCTGTGCGCGCCGGTGATGAAGTACGTGCCCGAGGGGGATCCGGAGAACATCCGCTATCCGGGCACCCTGAGCGTGCGCCAGGAAACCTTCCGCATGGTGCTCGAGGATGTGGCCAACAGCCTGAAGAGCCAGGGGTTCACGGATGTCGTCTTCATCGGTGACAGTGGCGGGAATCAGAACGGCATGTCGGACACGGCGGAAAAACTCAACGAGTACTGGGGCGGCACCGCGCGGGCCCACTACATCGAGGAGTATTACCGCGAGGACATCTGGAGCTGTGAGTTCCTGGAGGAGGAACTCGGGATCTTCCAGAAGCCGGACATCTGCTCCGCCACGCGCGACATCTATCACGACGACGTGCACTATTCGTCGATCGTGGCCACCACGGATCCGGAGCGCATCCGCGCCCGGCAGCGGATGGAGGCGGGGCTCTACTCGATCAACGAGGTGGAGCTGGGGCCGGTGGAGAGGACCATCGAGATCGGCGAGGCGTTGATCGCGTACCGCACCGAAATCACGGTGCGCGCGATCCGGGAGAGCATGGGGCGGTAGCCCCCCCAGTGGGGCCGGGGGTTTATCCGCTCGAGGGTCGGGAGGAGTTCGTCCGGGGGCTCCTATCCCAGTGTGGGCGCGAAGGTCGGCGCCCGGCGGTGCTGCGTGGCCTGCTCGAAGGCGTAGGCGATTCGGATGAGCACGGGCTCGCTCCAGGCGCGTCCGAAGAACGAGACCCCCGCCGGCAGCCCCGACACGAAGCCCATGGGCACGCTGATGTCCGGGTAGCCCGCGATGGCGGCGGGGCCGGCGCTGCTCCCGCCGTCGAGCCGGTCTCCCTTGATGTGGTCGGTGGTCCAGGGGAGGTCGCGGGTGGGGGCGACGATGGCGTCCAGTTGGTGCTCGTTCATCAGGGCGTCGATGCCCTCTTCCCGGTTGCCTCGCTGGATGGTGCGCACCGCGTTCAGGTAGACCTCGTCGGTCAGCGGGCCTCGCGCCTGTGACGCGATCATGCGCTGCTGGCCGAAGTAGGGCATCTCCAGTTCGGCGTTCTGCTCGTTGAACTCGATGATCTCCGCCAGGGTGCGCACCGGCGCATCCGGTCCCAGCGTCGCCAGGTACGCGTTCAGGTCTGTCTTGAACTCGTATTCGAGTACGATGAGCGGGAGTTCGTCCCTCCAGTTGGCCACCGGAAGGTTGGCGGGGTCCACGATCACGGCGCCCGCGTCGCGCATCGCCTGGATGGCATCCTCGAAGAGCGCCATGACGCGCGGATCGAAGCCGGTGAAGGAGCGTGCCACGCCGATGCGCGCCCCTTCGAGGCCGGCGGAGTCGAGGAACTGGGTATAGTCGGTGTGGAAGTTCCCCTCGCTGCGCGAGGTGGCTTCGTCGCGCGGGTCGACGCCCACGGCTCCGCCCAGCAGGATGGCAGCGTCGCGCACGGTGCGGGTCATTGGCCCCGCCGTGTCCTGGGAGTGGGAGATGGGGATGATGCCCGACCGGCTCCACAGCCCCACGGTGGGCTTGATGCCCACGATGCCGTTGCTGGAGGAGGGGCACATGATGGAGCCCCCGGTCTCGGTGCCGACGGTGAGGGCGCACAGGTTGGCCGAGGCCGCCACCCCGGAGCCGGAGCTTGAGCCGCAGGGGTTGCGGTTGAGGGCGTAGGGGTTCACGCACTGGCCGCCCCGCGCGCTCCACCCGCTGGTGGCCCGCTCCCCCCGGAAGTAGGCCCACTCGCTCATGTTGGCCTTGCCCAGCAGGATGGCCCCGGCGGCGCGCAGGCGCTCTGCCACGAAGGAATCGCGCGGCGGGATGGAGCCCTCGAGCGCGAGCGACCCCGCCGTGGTGGTCATGCGGTCGTGGGTGTCGAGGTTGTCCTTGAGCGCGACCGGGATTCCGTGCAGCGGCCCCCGCGGCCCGCCGGCGCGGCGCTCGGCGTCCAGCTCGTCGGCGATCTCGAGCGCGTCCGGGTTGATCTCGATCATCGAGCGAAGCTCCGGGCCCTGCCGGTCCATCGCCTCGATGCGGTCGATGTACGCCTGCGTGATGGAGCGGGCGGTATGCTCGCCCGACTCCATCATGCGCTGCAGATCGTCGACCGTGACTTCGTCGAACTCGAAGGGCGGGATTTCCCCCGCTGCCTGCCCGCTGGAGTCGACGGGCGAGTCGGAGGCGGGCGGGGCACACGCGGAGGTCAGCGCCAGTCCCGCACCGCCTGCCGCGGTCGTGCCTATGAAGGTCCTTCGATCCATGCTCGCTCTCCTTCCCTGTCGCCCCGCGATGGTCCTACCTGTTCCTGATGCTCTCCTCGACGAGGCGAGCGGTGCGCTCGGTGCGGGCGTCGGCGATCTGCCGCGCAACTTCGAGCGCCGCACCCAGGTCGGCGATGGAAACGCCGTTGATGACCGCCTGGCCCGTCCTCACCCGCTCCGCCCATCGCACCGAGGCCGGGTCGTCGAGCATCATGTTGAAGGTGATGCCGGGGCTGTCGTGCAGGCCGTCACGCGGCATGTCGTCGGTGACGATGCCCAGGTCGCGCAGCACATTCGGGGTGCCCGGCGGGGTGCGGTAGTACTCGGGGATGAAGTGCACGGCGGCCTCGTCGCCCCAGGCATCGTTCAGGGCGTTGGCCACGTTGTCCATGCCGCGCTGGTTCCCGCCGCTGTCGCCGATCAGGACGATGTTCTCGAAGCCGTGCATCTTCAGGCTGTGCGCGACGTCGGTCAGCACCGCCTCGAAGGTCTCCTGGCGCAGGCTGATGGTGCCCGGGCTGGTCATGTGGCCGCTGGGCGGATCGATGTTGCCTTCCGGCACGGTCTCGATGACGGGGGCGCAGAGCGCGTTCCCGAGCTTCTTCGCGATGGCGGGGCAGTTGGCGCGCAACACGTAGTTGTGCTTGCCGGTGACCAGCCAGGGGCCGTTGGGCTCGACGCCGCCGGTGGAGATGATTGCCGTGGTCTTGCCGTTGGCGAGGGCGTCGCGGACGTCCATCCACGTCATCTCCTCGATCCAGGGCGTGCTCACCTCGGGCAGCGGGTTGGGGGTGTCCACGCAGTTGTAGGCGTTGGCGCTGCAGTTGCCTCCGCCCATGGAGCGGGGATCGGGTTCGGGGCGCTGCGGCGGACCACCACCGCCCGCGGCCCGCATGGCCTCGAAGCGGGCGCGCATCGCGGACCTGTCGGGCGCCGGCAGCGTGCCCCGGTTGGCGATCGCGTTGCGGATGGCGCCCGCGGTATGCTCGGCGCGGAACTCCACGATCTCACGGGCCCACTCGAGCGACTGCACGCGGTCCTCGATGGAGACACCGTTGATGGTCGCCTTGCCCGCGGCAACCCGCTCGTCGAAGCGCACCGAGAACGGATCGTCGTAGAACATGTTGAGGGTGATGATCGGGTCGTCGTGGAGGCTGTCGCTCTCGCCGTCTTCGAGTCCCCGGAAGGCCATGTAGCGGGTGACGGAGTTGTAGTCGTAGTACTCCTGCACGTGCGCCACGACGGCGGCGCCCGCGAACTGCTCGTTCAGCCGCTCGGCGACGGCGCGCTGGCCACCCTGATTCCCGCCGCTGTCGCCGATGAAGATGATGTTTCGGAAGCCGTGCATCTTCAGGCTGTGGGCGACATCCGTGAGCAGCGCCTCGAAGGTCTCCTGCCGGAGGCTCAGGGTGCCGGGGCTGGTCATGTGCCCGCTGGGCGGATCGATGCTGCCCTCGGGGACCAGCTTGATGACCGGAGCGCACAGGGCATCGCCCAGCTCGCGCGCGATGGCGTCGCAGTTGGCGCGCAGCACGAAGTTGTGCTTGCCGGTGGCCAGCCAGGGGCCGTTGGGCTCGACGCCGCCGGTGGGGATGATGGCCGTGGTCTTGCCGTCGGCGAGGGCGTCGCGGACATCCATCCACGTCATCTCCTCGATCCAGACCGTGTTCGCCTCGGGCAGCGGGTTGGGCGTGTCCCGGCAGTTGTAGACGTTGGCGGCGCAGTCGCCGCCCCCCATGCTGTTCGGGTCGCGCTCGGGGCGCTGCTGCGCCGTGGCGGCGGTCGAGGTGACGAGCAGGGCTCCGATGAACAGGGCGGTCTTCATGATCCTCTCCTCCTGGTTCCGATAGGCGCACGGGCGGAACGAGCCACACGTGCACGGGCAGAAGCACATCGTACTTCATGGGTGGTTTCGGTGCGAGGTCCCCGCGTAAGCAGGGACAGGGGACGACCGCTTAACGTTCGCCCTGCCCACCGCCGGGCGCGACCCCGGCGGGGGTGTCGGAAGCCCCTGCGTCCGGTAACTTGCCTCCATGATGCCGGCACGCAGGATCGGCGCGAGTTTGCGCATCGCGCGCCCTCACGCGCTCGCCCCACGCTCTCCGGCCGTCCGTATTGTCCCGCGACCCCTTCAGGAAGCATCCGATGCACAGTTGTCGCCTTTTCCCGCTCGCCCAGGCAATTCTCCTGGCGCTCGCTTTTGCCGGCGCCTCGGCCCTCGCCCCTCAGCGTGCGCTGGCGCAGAATCCAACGTCCGCCGACGCGGAGGACGACGCCCCGGAGAACGAGGACCTTCCCCTCCCCGTCGACCGCACCGTGTCCATCGACATGACCGAAGGCAGCTGGATCTCGCTGGACGTGAGCCCCGACGGGCAGACCATCGTCTTCGACTTCCTGGGCGACCTCTTCACCATCCCCTTCGAGGGGGGAACCGCCACCCAGCTCACGTCCGGGATGGCGTTCGACGCCCAGCCCCGTTTCTCGCCCGACGGCACGCGCATCGTGTACACCTCGGACTACGACGGGGGCCAGAACGTCTGGATCATGTCGCTGGACGGCTCCGACACGGTGCAGGTGTCGCGCGGCGCGTCGAATCGCACCGAATCGCCCGAGTGGATGCCCGACGGGGACTACGTCGTCGCGGCCATCGGTAACTTCCGGGGCGGGAATCTGCCGAAGCTGAAGATGTTCCACGTGGACGGGGGCGGCGGGATCGAGCTCGTCTCGGAGCCCGACAACATGAAGGTGACGGGGCCCGCGGTCTCGCCCGACGGACGCCACATCTGGTACGCGCGCCGCACCGGCGACTGGCAGTACAACGCGCAGTTCCCGCAGTACCAGCTCGAGGCCTACGACCGCGAGGACGGCGAGCGCTATCCGAAGTCGTCGCGCTACGGGTCCGCCGTGCGCCCCACGCTCTCGCCCGACGGGCGCTGGGTGGTATTCGGAACCCGCCACGACGACCACACCGGCCTCCTGATCCGCGACCTGGAGACGAGCGAGGAGCGCTGGCTGGCGTATCCGGTGCAGCACGACGACCAGGAGTCGCGTGCGACGCTGGACGTGCTTCCGGGCATGTCGTTCACGCCGGACTCGCGGTACCTGGTGGTGTCCTACGGCGGCAGGATGTGGAAGCTGCCGGTCGAGGGAGGGGACGCAGAGGAGATCCCGTTCCGGGTGCAGATGGAGCTGACGCTCGGCCCGCGGGTCGACTTCGACTACCCGATCGAGGACACCCCCACCTTCACGGTGCGCCAGATTCGCGACGCGGCGCCGTCGCCCGGCGGCGAAATGCTCGCGTTCACCGCGCTCGACCGGCTGTGGGTCTCCGACGCCGACGGCTCGAACCCGAGGCGGGTCACCGACGCCGGCCGCTCCGAGCACTTCCCGGCGTGGTCACCGGACGGGGAATGGATCGCGTACTCGACGTGGGACGGCGAGGTCGGACACCTGTACAAGTCCCGCGCCGACGGCGGGGGAGACCCCGAGCGGCTGACCCGCGAGCCGGCCGCCTATTTCTCGCCGGCGTGGGGGCCCGGAGACCGGCTGGTTGCGCTCCGGGGCTTCATTCGCGCGTACGAGAGCCAGGGCGAGGCCGGTACCCCGGGCAACGAGATCGTGCAGGTGTCGACGGAGCCCGACGATGATGACGGGGGTCCTGTGACCGTGATCGCGCCCAGCGACGGCAGGCGCGACCTCCACTTCGTGGAAGGCGAGGAGGACCGCATCCACATGTTCCGCCCGCCCGATCTGCTGGTGTCGATTCGCTGGGACGGGAGCGACGAGAAGGAACACGTGCGCGTGCGGGGCGCCACCCTCACCGGCGCAACCCAGGGACTCGCGCCCACGACCGTGCAGATGGCGCCGCGCGGGGATCAGGCGCTGGTGGAGTTGCAGCGCCAGATCTACAGCGTGACCGTCCCGAGCATCGGCATCACGCCCACCATCAACGTGTCCAACCCGGACAACGCCGCCTTCCCGGCCCGCCAACTGACCGACATCGGCGGGGAGTTCCCGGCCTGGGGCGCCGATGGCCGCTCGGTCCACTGGTCGCTCGGCAACGCGCACTTCGTTTACGACCTGGATGCCGGCGAGGCCTTCGAGGACAGCGTGGCGGCTGCGGAGGAGGAGGAAGAAGAGGCCGAAGAGGAGGAAGCCGGGGAGGAGGCGGAAGCGGAGGCGCAGGACGAAGCGGACGACGAGTACCGCGCCGCGGAGCTCCGGGTGCTCATCGACGCGACCCGTGATATTCCCGAAGGCGTGGCCGTGCTCCGGGGCGGGCGCGCGATCACCATGAACGGCGACGAGGTCATCGAGAACGCCGACATCGTGGTGCGCAACAACCGGATCGAAGCGGTGGGCGCGACCGGGTCGGTGGTGGTTCCGGACGGCGCCATGATGATTGACGTGTCCGGGCGCACCGTCGTGCCCGGCTACGTCGACACCCATTCTCACCTGCGCGCGCGCGACGAGCTGCACCGGACCGACGTGTGGCCCTACCTGGCCAACCTGGCCTACGGAGTGACCACCACCCGCGATCCCCAGACCGGCAACACGGAAGTCCTCTCATACGCGGACATGGTGCGCACCGGCTCGATACTCGGCCCGCGCGTCTACTCGACCGGACCGGGCGTTTTCTGGCAGGACCAGATCGACACCGCCGAAGAGGCGCACGACGTCCTGAAGCGCTACTCCGACTATTTCGACACCAAGACCATCAAGATGTATGTGGCGGCCGCGCGGAAGGGCCGCCAGCACATCATCATGGCGGCGCGCGAGCTCGGGCTCATGCCCACCACCGAGGGCTCGCTCAACATCCGGCAAAACCTGACCGAGACCCTCGATGGATATCCGGGGCTGGAGCATTCCATTCCGATCTTCCCGGTATATGACGACTACGTGCGGCTGTTCGCCGAGACCGGCCGCGTGTACACGCCGACGCTGCTGGTGACGTACGGCGGTCCCTGGGCGGAGAACTACTTCTACAGCCGCGAGAACCCGCACGACGACGCCAAGCTGCGCCGCTTCACCCCCCACGACGAGATCGACAGCCGCACCCTGCGCCGCCCGCAGTGGTTCCGCAGCGACCAGCACACCTTCTCGCGCCACGGTGAGTTCGTGAAGGAGCTGGTCGCGGGCGGGGGCAAGGCGGGGGTCGGCAGCCACGGACAGCTGCAGGGGCTCGGGTACCACTGGGAGCTGTGGGCGATGGCCGCCGCGGACATGGACGAGCACGACGCGCTGCGCATGGCCACCATCTTCGGGGCCGAGGCGATCGGGCTGGACCAGGACCTGGGCACCATCGAGGCGGGCAAGCTGGCGGACCTGGTGATCCTCGAGGCCAATCCGCTCGACGATCTGCGCAACACCAACGCCATCGACCGGGTGATGCTGAACGGCCGGCTCTACGACGGCGACACGCTCGACGAACTCTACCCGCGGCAGAGGCCGCTGGCGCCGCAATGGTGGTGGGACGACGAGCCGAACGGGGTGCCGGGGGTGGGGCGGTAGGGATTGGCGGGTCGATGAACGGCTGGAACCTCAAAACGCACGGCCGCCCCCCGGGACCGTGTCGCGGAGGTCTTGGGCCTCCGCTTCCGCCACCCTAGGAGGTGCCTGGCACCCCGCGACGGTAGGATCCCGGGAGCGGCCGTCAGGGTCCGTGTTGTCGCCTACGGACCCCGTGCCGGGTTCAGGAGCGTCCTGCGCTAGCCGTCGGATCCTCCACTGACCATGGCGATCGCCGCGCCCGAGGCTGCCAAGAGGATGGCGCTGCCGATGGCCGCCCCGACGAGTTCGGCGTCGATCATTCCCGCCTCGACGCTGTGCGTCACGCTCAGCAACGCGCCGTAGACGGCCCCGCCCTTCGCGCCGTCCTTGGCATCGCTCACGCCCCTCCACCCGAGCACCACCGCGAGCACCAGGCCATGGAATAGGGCGCCGAGAAGGCCGAAGACCGACATATCGGCGTGTTCGTGATGCCCGTGCGGATGGTGGCCGCCGATGAACGGCACCATGTCGAGGATGAAGTCGGCCACAACGAACGCGATGGCCGCGACGACGGAGGCTGTCACCAGTTTCTTCATGTCCACAGTATCTCTCCCTGTTGGAGTGGACGGAGGGTGGCGGCAACGGGTGCAACGTGGGAACGAAAACGTGTCCCCGCAAGTATGAGCAAGGTTTGGCGATGATTTCGGGCTGCGATTTCTCCGGTCCCCGTCGCAGTTTCTCGCCCGTTCACGGCCCGTCAGGAGAGGGAGTTTTGCCTGCCGGCGGGGGGCCGGGGCGTGGATTGCGCGTGCCTATCCCTTGCGCTTCTCCACCCAGCGCATCAGGGGGATCACCTTCCCGCTGGCGCTGGACTCGATGAGGATGCCCAGGCGGCGCAGGCGGGTCTCCTCCTTCTTGGCGCTTACCACCCAGCGCGCCACCTGCTTGCGGTAGGAAGGGCGCGCGTTGCGGAAGTACTTCCAGGCTGCCGGCTCGGCCCTGATCCGGCTCTCGTACTCGGGTGGCAGCGCGGCGACATCCGGTTCGTACGCTGCCCTGTCCTTGCTCTTGTCGCGCCTTTCGTAGGCGGCCAGCCCCGGTTCGGCCACGACTCCCTGCGCGAGCAGTTGCTTCATGCGCCCCAGGTTGCGGGCGCTCCACTGGCTGCGGCGTCGGCGCGGGGTGAAGCGGATCTTGTAGGCCTTGTCGTCGACGGAGCGTTTCAGGCCGTCGATCCATCCGAAGCAGAGGGCGGCATCCACGGATTCGCCGACGGTGACGCTGGGGAGCTTCGTGGCCTTCTTGTAGTACCCGACCCACATCACGTCAACCATGTCGTGGTTGGCCTCGAACCAGGCGCGCAGGTCCCCGGGTGTGGGAAAGAAGTGAGGAGTGGTGTCTTCCATGGCGGGAGCGACTGATTACGTAATTTGCGTATTTTGTGTAATCTCTAGATTTCGCCCCGGCGCGAGGCCCACACGGCGTAGTGACTCGTGCGGGCTGCGAGCGCCATGTAGGTCAGCGACGGGTTCTGGCATCCGGACGAGGTCATCGCCGCTCCGTCGATGACGAAGAGGTTGGGTACGTCCCACGCCTGGTTGAAGCCGTTCAGCACCGAGGTGGCCGGGTCGCGGCCCATGCGCGCGGTTCCCATTTCGTGGATGGCCAACCCCGGAGGAGAGATGACCGGCTGGGGCCTGACGTCCCGACCGCCGGCCGCCTCCAGCATTTCGGCGGCCTGGTCGACGGCCTCGCGCATCATCGCGCGCTCGTTCCCGCTCCACTCGCAGCGGATGCGGAGCGTGGGGATGCCCCAGGCGTCGACCTGCTCCGGGTCGAGGGCCACATGGTTCTCCTCCCGCGGGAGGCACTCGCCGAAGGCGTGCAGCCGGAACTGCCAGGGTCCCGGGCGCATGAGCTCGCGCTTGAAGTCGGCTCCGAAGCCCGGCATGGAGACCCCGCGTCCCCATCCCACCCGCTCCGCCGCGCCCTGGAACCCGTAGCCGCGCACGAAATCGGAGGATGGCTCGGTGACGTTGGCGAAACGCGCGATGTAGATGCCGTTGGGACGCCGGCCGCGCGTGGTGCGATCCTCCCAGCCGTCGAAGACGGCCGTCGTGTCGTCGCACATGGCGTGGTCCATGAGGTACTTGCCGAGCACGCCGCTCGAGTTGGCCAGGCCTTCGGGGAAGTCGGACGACGTCGAGTTGAGCAGGATGCGTGTCGATTCCAGGGCCGAAGCTCCGAGGAAGACGGTGCGGGCGTGGAACTCAAGCTGTTCGTGGCTCTCGCGGTCGATGACGCGCACGCCGGTTACCCGTCCCCGCTGCGGGTCCCAGATGACGCTGGGCACCACGCTGTTGGGGCGGAGGGTCAGGCGGCCGGTCGCCTCCGCCGCGGGCAGGGTCGCGTTGATGGAGCTGAAGTAGCTGCGGGTGCGGCAGCCGCGGTGGCAGGGACCGCAGTAGTGGCAGGCGCGGCGGCCCTTGTGGTCGCGTGTGAGCACTGCGGTACGGCCGATGGTCATGCGCCGGGTGCCGCCGAACGCGCTCTCGATCGAGTCGCGCATGTGCTCCTCGACGCACGACATCGGCATGGGCGGCAGGAAGACCCCGTCCGGCACCTGGGCCAGCCCCTCGGCCTGTCCACTGATGCCGACAAAGGCCTCGACGTGGTCGTACCAGGGTGCGATGTCGGCGTAGCGGATGGGCCAGTCGATGCCGTGGCCATCGCGGGCGTTGGCCTCGAAGTCGAGGTCGCTCAGCCGGTAGCACTGGCGCGCCCACATGATCGAGCGGCCTCCCACCTGGCGCCCGCGGATCCAGAGGAAGGGCTCCTCCGAGTCGCTGGTGTAGGGGTGCTCGTTGTCGTTGACGAAGAACTTGCGCGCCACTTCGTCGCAGGCGTAGCACTGGCTCTGGATGGGCTGGTCGGCGGCCAAGGCCTTGCGGTCGTTCCAGCCCCGGTAGGGCATCTCCGACGGGCGGGTGTGCTCGGCGTAGTCCCGTTCGGGCACGATCGCGGGCCCGGCTTCGAGGACCAGGACGGTCGCGCCCAGCTCGGTGAGCTCCTTGGCCGCCCAGCCCCCGGACATCCCCGAGCCGACGACGATGGCGTCGTATTCCTGGCGCCTGCGGCGGACGTTCATGGGCCCCGTTCCGCCGCGGTCAGCGGGGCGCACCCCTCGAAGGCCGGGAAGGTGGTGCGGTAACCGATGGCCTCCAGGCCGACCTCCGAGGTGAAGTACGCGGTCAGGGTGAACCGCTTCACGTCGTGGAAGAAGTGCTGCGTCTCGTCCGAATCGGGGTCGTCGCGGAGGCGGGTCAGCTCGGCGTCGAGGTCGCCCACCAGGGCGGCCTGCTGGGTCGCGGTGCAGTCCGCGAAGTCGCGTCCGAAGCGGTCGCGGGCCGACGGATTCACGGTGTCAAGGCCGGCGAGGAAACGGTCGCGGTCGTCGTCGTCCAGCCACCCATCCACCAGGGCGGCCACGAATTCCGTCACCCCGGCCTCCGATGCACCCGGGGTGTCGGTCGCGGGGATGATCGCCTCGGCGATGGCGGCCATGGAGCGCGCGCGGGGTGGGGTGAGGAGGCTCGCGGCCACTTGTGGCGCAGCCTCGTTCGTCCCCACGGGCGACCCGGCGGAGGCGCGCACCCGGTCGGCCCAGGCGACCAGCTCCGCAAAGGCGCCTTCCGGCGCGAGCAGGGGACCGCCCACGATCCCGCCGAGCACGCCGATGGCCCGCCTTCGCTTCATGGGTTACCGTTTCCGCCGCCTGACGCGGCCGTGTCGGGACGAGGTTTCTCCGAACGAATTGGAGGCTTGGGAACGATGCCCAACCTTACACGTCGCGAAGTCCTGAAAGCAACCGGCGCCGCCTCGCTGGGGCTGATGGTACCGGGGGCCGGCCGGGCGCTTGCCGGCGCAACGGTCGCCCAGACCGGCATCACCCAGTCCGTGGCCCGCTGGTGCTTCGAGGACATCCCCCTGCAGCCCTTCTGCGCAGCGGTGGCGGAGATGGGGCTGCCCGCCATCGACCTCCTGCTCGTGGAGGAATGGGCGGTCGCGCACGACCACGGCCTGGCGGTCTCGTGCGGTGATGTCGGCGCGGGCACGATCGAAGACGGACTCAACGAGCCCCGCAATCACGCGGGCATCATCCGCGCCTTCGAAGAGCACATCCCCCGGGCCGCGCGTGAGGGCGTCCCCAACGTCATCTGCTTCTTCGGCAACCGCCGCGGCATGCCGAATGCGCCGGCCATCGAAAACTCGATCCGCTGTCTGCGGGAATGCGCGCCCATCGCCGAAGCCGAAGGGGTCACGATCCTGGTCGAGGCGCTCAACTCCAAGCCGGGCGGCCACGTGGACTACATCGGCGACCACATGTCCTACGCCCTCGAGATCATCCGCGCCGTCAACTCCCCCCGGGTGCGCATCCTCTACGACATCTACCACATGCAGATCATGGAAGGCGACATCATCCGCACCCTGACCGACGCCCGCGACTGGATCGGCCACTACCACACCGGCGGCGTCCCCGGGCGCGCGGAGATCGACGAGTCGCAGGAACTCAACTATCCGGCCATCGTGCGCGCGATCCGCGACACGGGGTTCACCGGCTACATGGCCCACGAGTTCATCCCCCAAAGCAGCGACCCCCTGCGCTCGCTGAGGGAGGCCGTGGAGATGTGCGCGCAGGCGTGAGCGGAACGAGAACGTAGCCCTGGGGATGGAAGCGGTCGGGGCTCTCGTCTCGTCGAGGCGGCCATCCTCTATGAGGGAGTAGATTGCCCCATGGCCATCGATCACTTGGGCAAGGAGAACAGCATGGCCAAGTACATGTTCCGAACCAGCTATACGCGATCCGGCCTGGAGGGGCTGCTCGCCGAGGGGGGCAGCGGCCGCGAGGCTGCCCTGCGTCAGACCGTCGAGAGCGTTGGCGGAAGTCT
Organism: Gammaproteobacteria bacterium; assembly: GCA_028820325.1. Lineage (GTDB taxonomy): Bacteria > Gemmatimonadota > Gemmatimonadetes > Longimicrobiales > Gaopeijiaceae > BD2-11. Next base: position 24,360 of record JAPPJO010000090.1, read on the forward strand.
GGAGGGGTTCTACTACGCCTTCGGCGACACGGACCTCATTCTGATCGTCGACCTTCCCGACGAGGCGGCCGCGACGGCGCTCTCGCTCAACATCGCCGCCGCGGGTGCGCTCACGGTGTCCGTGACCGTTCTGCTAACCCCGGAGACCGTGGACAAAGCGGTAGGCCAGTCCGTGTCGTACCGGTTGCCGGGGGCCTGAGGTTGCGGAAAGCAGGCGCCGTGGCCTGTTAGTACATCCGCTCGCTCCGGAAGACGTTGCGCATGTCGCCCAGGCGTCCGTCCAGGTAGCAGCGGAGGTTGTGGCGGAAGATGTCGGTGATCTTCCGGTTCTCGCTTGCGGCGTTCGCAGAGGAGTGGGGGCTGACGATCACGTTGGGCATGTCCCAGAAGGGGCTGTCGGGCGGGAGCGGCTCATCCGCGAACACGTCGAGGCCGGCGAGGGCGATACGTCCGTCGCCCAAAGCCTCGAGGAGGGCTGGCTCGTCCACGACTCCGCCCCGCGCCACGTTGACCAGCACCGCACCCGGCTTGAGCGCCCGCAACGCGGCGTCGTCGATGAGCCTGTCGGTCTCCGGCGTGTGGGGGACGCTGAGGACCAGCGCGTCGGTTTCCGCCAGCATCTCGTGCATGGCGTCGTTCGGATGGAGCGCGTCCACGCCAAGCTCTGCGGCTGAGCGGCGCGATCCCGGGCTGGCCAGCGCCACGATCCTCATCCCGAAGCTTCGGCCGACCCGCGCCACCTGGCGGCCGACTTCCCCCGCTCCGATGGTGGCAAGCGTCCTGCCCTCCAGCTCCTCTCCGCAGAAACGTTCCCACAGGTGCCGGCGTTGGAGGTCGGCGAGATGCGCGAACTTGCGCACGTGTGCGAGCAGGATCAGGAAGACGAACTCCGCCAGCGGGCCGCCGTGCACGCCGCGCGCGGTCGTGATGAGCAGATCCGAGTCCAGGAGGCCCAACGCTTCGACCGTGCGGCCCACACCTGAACTGGTCCCCTGGATCCAGCGCACGTTGGGCGCGTATGCGAGCCCCCCGCTGCCGTCCGGATTGCGTGGCGGGAAGTCCCAGAGGATGTCGGCGCGCCCGAGATGCGCCCGCCAGCGAGCCTGCTGTTCCGGTGTGCGGCGGAAGTCGGCCGGACCGGTGTGGTCGGCTTCGTAGCGTTTGGGGGGAAGGACATCCGGGTCATGGACGACTTCGAGCCGCTCGGGGTCGACGGCGCGGATGCGCTCCACCTGTTCGGGCTCGAGCGGGCTGGCGATGAAGATGTTGAGGCGGTTCCGAGTCATTGGAGATGCTGGGGGATGTGCGGAATGGCGGGAGTCCATGGATTGGGCGGGGGTCAGAGCCCCCGCGTCCTCACAGGCCGTTGGGGAACGGCCCTCGAACAACCTACACGCCTGAGCCTCAGGCGCAGATGGGCGGCATCATGTCGGATGCCCGAGCTGCCGCCAACGCCGTGCCCCTCATCCCCTGTTCGGGCTCCCGCATGTTCCGGTAACCCCGCCGCCTCCTTAGAATCATCCGGTTCCGTCCGCGTGTCCTCTGGCTCCGCTCGCGTTGCGCGGACCACGCACGCCTGACCCCCATCCTCCGCGAGAATCATGCTTGCCACCATCGCCCTCGCCGCCCTGCTGCAGCTCCCCGGTCCCCAGGCGCCCGCCTCGCCGGGCGAGTTCGTTCCCGGTACGACGTACGACGCGGCCATCCCCACGATACAGTCCGTGGTGGGGCACGAGGTCTGGGAGGTGGTCACGCCGCCCGACCAGGTCGTGCGCTACTTCGAGGTGCTGGCCGAGGCGGCTCCGGACCGCACCCACCTGATCCACTACGCCGACAGCTGGGAGGGGCGGCCGCTGGTCATCATGGTGATCGGGTCGCCGGAGCGGATCGCGTCGCTGGAGGAGGTGAAGGCCGGACTGGCGCGGCTGGCCTACCCCGAAGGGCTGTCGGACGCCGAGGCCGACGAGCTCATCGCCGGGCTGCCGGTGGTTACCGCGCTCATGCACGGCATCCATGGGAACGAGATCAGCTCGAGCGGGGCGGCCATGATGGAGGCCTACCACCTGCTGGCCGCTCAGAACGACCCCGACGTCGACCTCATCTTCGCCGAATCGCTGGTGCTCATCGATCCGAACGAGAACCCGGACGGGCGCAACCGCTTCGTCCAGGAAAACACCATGGCGGCGGCGGTCCGACCCAACGTCGAAGCGTACTCGGCGGAGCACGACGAGCGCTGGCCGGGAGGCCGCGTCAACCACTACCTGTTCGACCTGAACCGCGACCTGTTCATCCAGAGCCAGTCGGAAACGCAGGGCAAGGTGCGCGTGTTCCTGGAGTACTGGCCGCAGATCGTCGCCGATCTGCACGAGATGGGCGGCGACGCCACCTACTTCTTCCCGCCCACTGCGCCCCCGGAGAACCCATGGTACGGAGAGCGCCAGATCGCGCTCATGGACGTGTTCGGGCGCGCCAACGCCGCCGCCTTCGACGCGCGGGGCTTCGCCTATTTCAACCGGGACGTCTACGACGCCTTTTATCCGGGCTACGTGGACATGTGGCCCATGAATCACGGCGCGCTTGGCATGACCTACGAACAGGCGTCGGCGCGGGCGCTGGTGCTCGAGCAGTCCGATGGCGACATGCTGACCTACGGGGACGGCGTCCTGCACCACTTCACGGCCGCGATGGCCACGGCGCACACGTCCGCCGTCAACCGCGAGAGCATCCTCCGCGACTACCTGGCCTTCCGCCGCGAGGGCATCGAACTGGGCGGCCAGGGCGTGGCCGAGTACGTGCTCCACTCGGCGCACGACCCGGGGATGGCGGATCGGCTGGCTCGCATGCTGGTGCGCAACGGCATCGAGGTGCGCGAGGCCGATGGGTCGGTCAACGTGGCGGGCAGGCAACTTCCGACCGAGGGGACCTTCATCGTCCCCATGGACCAGCCGGCCCACCGCTTCGCGCGCAACCTGCTCGACGCGCACGTGCCGATGGCGGAGGACTTCGTCCAGGAGCAGATCGAACGCCGCGCCCGGCGCGAGCCCGACCAGATCTACGACCTGACCGCGTGGAGCCAGTCGCTGCTCTGGGATGTGGAGGCGATCACCGTCGACCGTCCAACCGGGGCAGCCGGCGACCTCGTCGCCGCCAACCGCGAGCCGGAGGCGCTGGTGCTTCCCGCCGCCACCGTCGGCTACCTCCTGCCGTGGGGCACCAACGCGGCCGGCGCGGTCGTGGAAGCCCTGCGCGAAGGCGTGCGTGTGCGGGCCGCCGGTGCCCGCTTCACCCTGGACGGGCGCGAATTCCCGATGGGCACCGCGATCGTGCGCACGGCCGAGAACGGACCCGACCTGCGCGCGACGCTGGGGCGCATCGCCGGGGCCCACGGGGCGGAAGTGGTCCCGATCGACGACGCCTACGTGACCGAGGGAGCGTCGCTGGGCAGCCGGTCCACGCGGGGGCTGCGCGAGCCGAGGGTGCTGCTGGTCTACGACGAGCCCGGCCAGACCTACTCGGTGGGCTGGACCCGCTACGTCCTGGAGCGCCGCTACGCCCAGGCCACCACGGTCGTGCGCGCCTCCAGCCTGGGACGCGCTGACCTCAACCGCTACGACGTGATCGTCTTCCCCAGCGGCAACTACTCGGGCGCGGTCGGCGGCGGCCTGCAGGACCGGCTGAGCGAGTGGATGCGCGGGGGCGGCACCCTGATCACCATGGCCGAGTCGACCCGCTGGGCCACGCGGGCGGGGCTGCTCGCCAGCACCGCCGAGCGCCGCGGCGGCCGTGCCGAGGCCGACGATCCCCCGGACCCGGGCACGCCCGACCAGCCCATCGAATACCTGGATGCCATCGTCCCCGCGGACGAAGCTCCGGCATCCGTGCCCGGCGCAATCCTCAGGGTGCTGCTCGACGACGAGCACTGGCTCGCCTCCGGCACCGACGGCGAGATCGGAGTCCTGGTCGAGGGCTCGCGGGTGTTCCGCCCTGTGACCCTGGATGACGGAACCAACGTCGGGCGCTACGCGGACGAGGACGATCTCCTCCTGGGCGGGATCGTCTGGGAGGAATCCCGGCCCCAACTGGCCAACAAGGCCTTCCTGGTCCATCAGCCCGTCGGGTCCGGCCAGATCGTGGCATTCGCGGAGGATCCCAACTACCGTGCGTACGCGGAGGCGACCCAGCTTCTGTTCATGAACGCCGTCCTGCTCGGGCCGGGCCGCTGAAGAGCGGCGACAGGAACGCGCGCCGGCAGAATGCGTGCCGGCACCATCTCAACATGGGAACGACAGAATGAAGATCTGCGTGGTGGGCGCGGGAGCCATCGGCGGACTGCTCGCCGTGAAGCTCGCGAATGCGGGGGAGGACGTGACGGTCATCGACCAGGGTCCGCACCTGGATGCCATACGGGAGGGCGGACTCAAGCTGATCATGGCCGACGGCTCCGAGCACCATGCCGTGCTCGACGCCCGCGGCGACATGGACGGTGTGGGCGAGCAGGACCTCGTCATTCTGGCGGTGAAGGCGCAGGTGCTGCCGGTGGTGGCGCCGGGGGTCCGCGGCATGCTCGGTCCCGAGACGATGGTCGTCCCGGTTCAGAACGGGCTGCCCTGGTGGTACTTCGAGAAGCACGGCGGGCCGTTCGCAGGGCACCGGCTGCAGTCGCTGGATCCCGACGGCGTCCTGGCCGACAGCATCCCCGTCGACAACATCGTGGGCACCGTGACCTTCCCGGCGGGCGAGATCGCATCACCCGGGGTGGTGCGCCACACCGAGGGCAACCGCTTCCCCATCGGCGAGCTCGACGGCTCGCGCACGGAGCGCGCCCAGCAGCTCGTGGACTTGCTCACGCGCGCCGGCTTCAAGTCGTTCGTCATCGAGGACATCCGCGCCGAGATGTGGCTCAAGCTCTGGGGCAACCTCTCGTTCAACCCGATCAGCGCCCTCACCCGCGCCACGCTGGTGGACATCTGCCAGTACCCGCTCACGCGTCAACTGGCGCGCACGCTGATGGAGGAGGCCCAGGAGGTGGCGGGCAAGCTGGGGATCACCTTCCGGGTCGGGATCGAGCGGCGCATCGCGGGCGCGGAGCGCGTCGGCGCGCACAAGACCTCGATGCTCCAGGACGTCGAGGCGGGCCGCTCGCTCGAGATCGACGCCATCATAGGCGTGGTCTCCGAGCTCGGCCAACTGGTGGAGGTGCCGACGCCGAGCGTCGACGCCATCCAGGCGCTGGTGGCGCTGCTCGACAAGGGTGTGCGGGAGGGGACGGTCTAAAATATAGACTTAGTCCACAGAACTAAGTCCGATGTCCTACAGCCCCAGCTCGTTCCAGGCCTCCATCCGCTCCAGCATCCGGTTGGCGGTCGCGGTGTCTCCGCGCAGGCCGGCTTCCCGGTAGAGAGCGAAATAGGCGAGGGCGTAGTAGGTGGGGATTCCCAGGCTGCTTGGATCGCGCCAGTAGTCCCACCCCTCGGGGAGGCCGCTCCGGTGCACGTACACCTCGTCCACCAGCGTGCGCGTGCGCTCGGTATCCAACCACACTCCGACCCCCGACACCCGGTTCGGGTCACCCACCTGGGCGATCCCCCGGGCCTGCAGCGGCGCCGGGTCCCCGGGCCAGAGCCGATAGGCCACACCCTGCCGGACGATGTACCTGCGCAGCCCCATGTCCTCCGGGGCTCCGACGGCGGAGGCGAAGTAGATGGGCCGGTCGTCGATGGAGTTGGCGATGAAGGACAGCGCGAACTGCATCCACGGCTGCATCTGGCGCCCTTGCGCGACCGTGGCCGTGACCGGGCCCAGGCGAAAACGGCGCTCCTCGGCGAGCGGCGCGACGCCGGTCATGACGACCCGTTCGATCATGTCGTCGGTCAGCTCGGTGCTGACCACCGCTCGCGTCGGGGGCGAAATCGGCTCGCGCAGCACCAGCGGCACCAGTCCCGCGGCCTGCGCCGAGGCCGGGTTGTCGGTGTACAGCGCGCCCGTGCCCACGGGGGTGTAGGGGCGCTGGCAGAGGATGCGGGTCGGGTCCGCGTCCGGATCCTCGCCGGGGCCGCAGGGACGGCTCAGGCCCCGCAACTGCTTCACGTACCAGTCGGTGTTCAGGTACGACGTCACCGCGACGACGACATCGCGCCGGATGCCCTCCACCTCCTGCAGATACCAGAGGGGGAAGGTGTCGTTGTCGCCGTTCGTGAAGATGAGCGCGTAGGGTTCCACGCTCATGAGCAGATTGTAGGCCCAGTCGCGCGCGGAATAGTCGTCCGAACGGCTCGCGCGCTGGAAGTTGAGGACCAGCGGCAGCAGCGCCAGCAGGAGCACCGGCGAGGCCATCTTCATCGACCCCAGGTTTCTCGACAGCGACTTCCACAGGCCCGCGAGGCCGATCCCCGAGATGAGGCCCCAGACCGAGAAACCGACGACGAAGAAGTAGTCGCGCTCGCGCACTTCCTTCTCGATTCCCTGGTCGGGGAAGGAATAACCGAGCCTGAAGTTCAGATAGTAGACCAGCCCGACGGAGAGGATGCCGAAGAGCGAGGCCAGATAGAGCCAGCTGGCACGGTCCTTCCGGTAGTGCTCGCGCAGGCCGAGTGCGCCCAGCGCCAGGAACAGCAGCGTGAAGAGGAGCCGGCTGGGAGGAAAGCGGTTGTCCGCGAAGGCCACGCCGCGGGCCCACTGCCAGTCGAAATACTGCATCCAGTTGCCGTACTGGGCGAGGAGCGGCGCCTGACGGGGAACGAGCGGCGGCTTGGCGTACTGCTCCCGCTTGAGCGCCGATGACAGCTCCTCGCATCCCGCGTTGCCGTAGGTGGCGACGCTCACCAGCGCGTCGGAGACCCCTTCGCAGGTCGGCTGAGCCTCGTTGATGACCGGGTCGAGGTCGGAGCGGATGGGCAGGAAGAGGTGGATGCTCAGCCCGAGGAGGACCGCCACCAGCGAACTCGCGTAGAGGCGCGGGCTGAGGAGCGTGCGTGCGCGCACCGCGAGGATGAAGAGGAAGAGGGAGGGCAGCACCAGCAGCGCCATGAGGTGGTTCCCCACGGAGAGCGCCATGATGAACGCCATCAATACCAGCAGGTTGTCTTCCCTTCCCTTTCCGAGGTTCTCCTGCCAGCGGAAGGTGAGCCAGGTCAGGAGGGCGATGGTGAGGAGGGAGACGGTGTAGACCTTCTCGTTCACGTTGGACTGGTTCCAGACCGTGAACGCCGTCGCGCTGATCAGGACCGCCGCGCACGCCCCCACCAGCCGGAAGCGCCGGTCGGAGGAAAAGAAGCGCAGGATGTGATGGACGACGAGGAACCAGAAGCCGTGGGCGGCCGCGCTCACCGCCGCCGAGAGGAGGTTGATGCGGACTGCGGTCGAGATTCCCAGGGGAGCCAGCAGGATGTCCCAGGCGCGGGCGAGCACGACGAAGAGCGGGTTCCCCGGAGGGTGCGGGATGCCGAGCATGTGCCCGGTGGCGATGTATTCGCTCGTGTCCCAGAACGCCGTGGTGGGAGCCACGGTCGCCGCGTAGAGGAGGAACACGGCGCCCGCCACCCCGGCCGCCCAGCGGTAGGGAGGTGTGTTGCCCGAGGCCACTAGCTGGCTCCGGGAACCAGCGTGATGCCCCCCGCCTGCTTGCCTGTCTCCGCCATTCCCACTCGCTCGTAGGTCGCGAGGTCGATGACCTCGACGATGCCCGGCTGTCCCCCGATTCCTTCGACGGTGACGAAGGCGAAGCGGTTGTCCGACGTCACGACGACCCCGTGGGTAACCTCCTGGGTGCTCTCGATCTTCGCCAGCTGCTCGCCGGTGTCGAGATCCCACACCGCCAAGTGGCCGCTGCCCTTGAGGGTCGCGAGCAGACGCGAGCCGTCGTGGGTGAGGGCCAGGTTGTAGGGCGCGCCCTCGGCGGCGATGCGCCGGGCCACGCTCCAGGACTCGATGTCCACCTGGACGATCTCGTTGCCGCGGTTGCAGGCCACGTAGACGAAGCGCCCGTCGCCGGAGAGCGTGGTCCAGGTCGGGGAGCAGGCGGCCATGCCGGAGCCGCCCATCCCGCCGGCCATGTCACTGGTGGCTCCGCCGCCCATCCTGCCGCCCATCCTCGCGCCGTGGGCGACCGGCTCGTCGACCGGCTCTCCCGTCACCAGGTTGAGCCGCCGGGTCACCTCGAGCGAGAAGGTGGACATCTCCACCAGCTGGTCGTCCATCATGCACGCCGAGTAGTTGTACATGCCGTCCGGCGACATGCGCGACCCGTGCGGCATGGTGCAGGTGGTCACCTGCTCGATCTCGTACATGTCCTCGGTGTCCACCACCGACACCGTGCTCGGGACGTGGTCGCCGTAGAAGTTCGAGTTGACCGCGAAGGCCAGCACGCCGTCGGGGGTGAGCGACACGGTCGCGGGGAAGAACCCGAGCTCGGTGGCGGCCACCACCGTGTCGGGGCCGGTCTCGTACTTGAGCAGGTAGCCGTTCGGGAAGCCGTGCCCGAGCGTCAGGTACCAGTATTCGCCGGACGGGTCGAAAAACATCCCGTGCGGCCCCTCGATCTCGGCGGGCCAGCGGCCCACCCGGATGACCTTCTCCACCGAGAGCCCGGCTTCGGGCGTGAACTCGAGCACCGCCACCTCGTCCTCCGACTCCGCGGCCACGTATGCCCGGTACGACTGCGCCTGGGCTGGTTCGGGCGCGACGACAAGCACCGCCAGCAGCGCGGCGGCCGCGAGCCGGAGTGACTCGACGCGGCGATGGCGCCGCGACAGGCCCTTCGTCACGGAACCAGCGTCCTCCTCGGCTGCAGCCTCACCGACCAGAGCCCGGAGTGGTGCTCGGCGATGAACAGGTGTCCCTTGTGAATCTGCGGGCCCCAGCTGAATGGCGCGTTGGGCACGAAGGCGTCGGGATCGTTGGCGGCGTAGTGCGCGATCTCGCGGCCCTGCAGCCCCAGGTTGCCCTTGAGCTCGCCGGAGATGTCGATGACGCGGGTGCCACCGTTGTAATACGCTGCGTAGAGGCGGTCTCCGTCGATCCACATGTTGTGCGACCCGGCCTCCGGGATCTCGTAGCGCGCGACCTCTTCGGGGTTGTTGGGGTCGGTGAAGTCGACGACGTGGATGTAGCCGGCCATGCGCGGGGGCGTGCGCTCGGCGTCCAGGTCGTTGAAGCCGGGGCGGCCGATCTCGTCGCCCATGAAGATGTAGAAGCGGCCGGTCGGGCTCCAGTACGGGAAGGCCGCGTGGGTCGCCCCGCCGATGTCGGCGAAACGGCTCATCAGCACCGGGTTCGAGGGGCTGCCGCCCCGGTCGCCCCCGCCCACGTCGATGACCGCCACCCCGTCGGCCCAGTTGGACGTATACGCGATCCCGTCCACAATCCAGATGTCGTGAATGCCGTGGCCGGGGGTGTCCAGCTCGAAGCGGCCCACCCGGTGCGGGCTGGTCGGGTCCTCGATGTTGATCACGTCGAAGCGGACGCCGTTGTTCACCGCGTACACGTGGTTGTCGTAGACGAAGACGTTGTGGACGCCGCCGGTCAGCTCGTCGTCGAAGGTGGAGAGGATTTCCACGTTGCGCGGGTCCGAGCAGTCCACGATGACGATGCCGTTGCGCCGGTTGGAGGCGCCCTCGCGCGAGATCACGCAGACGCGGCCGTCCTCTGAGACCTTCACGTCGTTGGTGGTGCGCGCGTCCACCACCAGCGAGTCGGTCATGACCGGAGCCGCCGGATCGGTCACGTCCCACCAGTAGGTCGCGCCGTAGGCGCCCCAGGTGCCGGTGATGGCGTAGTCGCGGCCGTCGACCCCCTCCCACACCCACAGGTCGGAAGTGGGCACGTCGCGCACGGCGCCCTGGCCGATGAACTCCACCGTCTCGCTCACGTTGCGCGGTTCGATGCGGATGGTCTGGTTGGCAGAGTGGCCCGGAACGGTGGCCATGACCGTGTACACGCCCGGCCGGTACGCCACGAAGCGGCCCTGCTGGTCGATCTCGGCGGGCGCGAAGTCCGCGGTGGCCTCGATGTCCGCGTAGGGCACGACCGAATAGGTCACGGGGATGTCGCTGGTCTGGCTGCCCGCCATGGGCGCCGCCTCGAAGCGGATTACGTCGCCGGTACGGCCCACCTCCTGGCTCCCCGACAGGGAAATCGAGGTGACCGGGCTCGCGACCACGTCGTAGACCACCTCTCCGGCGATCCCCTCGGCGGCGGCCATCAGGGTAACCCGGCCGGGCGCGTGCGCGCTGAACACGCCGAAGCGGTCGACGCTGGCCACCGACTCGTCGCTGGTGCTCCAGCCCAGCTCCACGTCGCCGCGGACATCGTCGACCGCGTCGTACACGGCGGCCCGGTGGCGCATCACCGTGCCCACGTAGAAGCGCCCGTTCTCGCCCGGCGAGATCTCGACCCGGTCGAGGGCCGGGTACGGCACCGAGACGGTCATCTCCGCGCGGATGTTGCGGTCGGTGGCGACCATCAGCGTCACCAGGTAGTCACCCCCGTACACCGCCTCGACGGTGCCGGTGGTTCTGTTCACGTCCAAGCGCCCGCGCGCGCCCCGGGCCATGTACATGATCGGGGCATCGACGGCGTTCCCGTCGGCATCGACAACGCTGGCCGTGATCTGTCCGCTCTCACCGGGCTGGAGGGTGAGCACCCCTTCCTCCACGACGATGCGCGCAGGTTCCTGGGCGGTGAGGGACGACGCGCCGAGCGCGAGAAGGGCGAGGAAGCAGAGGACGCTGGCAGGACGGATCTTCATCTCGGTTACTCCATGCAACGGATCGACTGTCGGGCCTGAAAAAGTCGAAAGACCCGCGGGTTTGCGCAAATGCAACCCCGTCCTAGAAATTCACCACCAGAGCCATGGTGAGCACCCGGTCCGACTTGTCCAGCGGGATGGGCACCTTGCCCGCAGACTCCCCCTGCATGCTGGTGAGCGGGACGTCGACCAGCGACGGCCGGTTGTCGAACTGGTACTGGAACTTGGCCTGCAGCCCGAAGTGCTCGCTCATCGAAACGCCCAGCGAGGTCACCCAGTCCGCGCGCAGGTCCGCCGGATTGAAGCCGTTCTCGTCCACCACCAGGGTGCTCTTCAACTCCGTGTTGTCGGTCAGCTGGATCTCGTATTCGCCGGAGACCTGGAGTCCGATGAAGGTGTTGGCTGCGTCGGGATCGGGCACCACGTCGTCCTGCCTGGTCACGGTGAGCCCGTAGGAGCTGCGCAGCTGGTGCACTTCATCCTCCAGCCAGCGCGTCGACATGCCGGCGACCAGCACGTAGCGGCCATCGATGCCGGTGAAGGTGTTGCGGGTCCATCCAAGCTGGCCGAACACCGACGACCGCTCCGAGAACTCGCGGTCGCCGCGGAAGCGGATGTGGTAGTTCTCTGCGGAAACCCGGGTCTCGCTTTCCTCTTCGACCCTGTAATCGTCGGCGGTGCCGATGGCGGAGCGCTTGAAGCGGCTGGTGTTGGTGCGCAGAGCTCCGAACTCCAGCCTGGTCTCGGTCCGCTCCCACTCCGTAATCAGTTCGTTGGCGAGCCCGAACGTGGTCGACTCGGTGTTGCCCCGGGTCTGGATGAAGCTGAACTCGCTGGAGTTGGACCACTCCGGGGGGAGAGGAATCTGAGGGATCTGAGCGCTGGCGGCGGCGGTGCCAAGCAGAAGCGCGAGCACCAGGGAGAAAGGCATGCAGCCGCCCACCCCCGGCGGGCGCCCAGTCGACAAACGACCTCGTGTTACCAAACGCCCTCGTATCCGTCCGCGGCGAGATTCCACCTGGGCCCGTACACGTGAAGCCTCGTCGTCTGTGACGAGCCGTCGGTGAGTTCGCCGCCCGCGTGCGTCCAGGCGAGCAGGCTTCCCTCCAGGTTCAGCACCGGCACGCCCTTCCTGCTCATGCGGCGTGCGTACTTCGAGCTCCGCGCGCCCACAGTGCAGTAGGCGACCACGGTACAGTCTCCCAGTTCCTCGAGCTGGCCCTCGAACTCCTCGGGGATGATCGCTCCGGGCAGGGTGGACACCGCCCGTTCCGCCGGAGAGCGCACGTCGACGAGCACGGTATCGTTGGCGGGCAAGCGCTCGCGGAGCTCCGCCGCGCTGATGGTCCTGACCTCGGGAAAGCGACGGCCGACCTGCGAAATCATCCTCTCCAGCGCCCGCCTTCTGTCTTCCTGCGAAGCCGCGTTCTTCACGCCGTGTCCCCTGGTCCCAGGTGCATGCAGCCGTCTCTCGAATACGTTCCGTCCATCAAATGAAGAACATGCCTTTTGCCAACCCGGCCGACTCCGCCCACTCGCCCGCGGCCATCTTCTTCCCCCCTTCGGGCCGCACCTTGGCGATCAGCAACTGGCCGTCGGGTGCCGCGACGCGAATCCCCTTCGGGCCGATGCCGGTGACCTGCCCCGGGCGAATCGAAAGCGCCTCGTCGATCCGCGAAGCGCCGTAGAGCTTGACCCAGGCGCCGTTGAACGTACTCCACGCCCCCGGCTGGGGATCCGCGCCGCGCACGAGGTTCCACGTCCGGCGCAGCGGCAGATTCCAGGACACCCGCACGTGCTCGTGTTTGCACCATCCCTCGTAGGTGGCCGCGGAATGATCCTGCGGGATCTTAGGCGCCTCGCCCGCGCGCACCAGGTCCACGCCCTCGAGCATGGCGTCGACGCCCATGGGGAAGAGGTGGTTGAAGTAGAGGCTGCCCAGGGTGTGATCCCCGACATCGACTTCCTTCTGAAGGAGAATCGGGCCCTCGTCGAGCCCGTCGTCGGGCCAGAAGATCGAGAGTCCCGTCTTCTCCCTGCCCCAGATGATGGGCCAGTTGATGGAGCTGGGGCCGCGATGGAGCGGGAGCAGCGAGGGGTGATACTGGATGGTCCCGTGGGTCGGGATGTCGAGGGCCTGCTCGGGCACGAAGAGGGTCACGTAGGCCATCACCCCCAGATCGGGGCGAAGCGCCTTCATCTGAGCCCAGGTGTCCTCGTTCTTGAAGGAGGAGGGCTGGAAGAGGGGCAGGCCGTGTTGGCGGGCCGCTTCCGCGAGGGGGTCGGGGCGCTGACCGGGCTTTTCGGGACGGGTGTAGACGCCCACGATGTCCTCGCCGCGCTCGACCAGCGCCTTGAGGACGCTCGCGCCGAAGGCCTGCTGGCCGTTGACGATGATTCTCATCCTTCAGCTCACCGGACGGTTGGCGTTCATGACCCAGCGGTCGTACCAGGCGAGGTAGCGCTCGTAGCGGTCCTTCTGGTAGCTGGGGACGCGGATGCCGTGGCTCTGGCCCGGATAGACCACGAGCTGGGTGGGCACGCCCCGCCGGCGCAGCGCCTGGTAGAGCTGCTCGGAGTTGAGGATGGGCACGTTCCAGTCGACCTCTCCGCCCATGATGAGGGTCGGGGTGGTGACCTCGTGCACCTTGTTGAAGGGGCTGATGCGCTCCCAGTTGTCGCGGTTGTCGCCCTCCCAGGGGAGCCCGAGCTCGGCCTCCCACTGCCGCTGGTAGTGGTCGTGCCCGTAGTTGGCGATGTAGAGCACTTCGCTGGCCCCGGTGATGGCGCCCTCGAAGCGGTCGGTCTGGGTGATGACGTAGTTGGTGAGGATACCGCCGTACGACCAGCCGCCCACGCCGAGCCGGTCGGGGTCGGTCCAGCCCTGCTGGATGGCGTAGTCGATGCCCGCCATCACGTCCTTGAAGTCGGGGTTGCCCCAGTCCGCCCACAGTGCCGCCGAGAAGTCCTGTCCGTAGCCGGACGAGCCGCGCGGGTTGGTGCGCACGACCACGTAGCCGTGGGCCGCGAAGAGCTGCGACTCGAACTGGAAGGAGTGGCTGTACTGGGAGACCGGGCCCCCGTGGATGCGCAGGATGGTGGGATAGGCCCGTCCTTCCTCGTAGTCAGGCGGGAAGGTGACGAACCCCTCGACTTCGATCCCGCCCTCGGAGGGGAACTGGATGTTGCGGGTCTCGGCGATGTTGACCGTCTCGAGGAAGTCGTCGTTGTGGCCCGTGATGCGGCGGAGCGAGGCTTGTCCGTCATCGAAGTCCTCGACGGCGTAGATCTCGCCGGGGCGGTCCAGGTGGTTGACCAGGGCCGCGAAGGTGCCGCCGCGCCCGTCGAAACCCGAAGCCGACAGTCCTCCGGAAACCGGCCGCTCCAGATCCGAGCCGTCGGGACGAATGCGGGCGATGTGGTTTTCGGAGGAGTCCTCGAGCCCGAACCAGATCCATTCGCCGTCCGGCGAGAAGCGCGGGGAACGCACGTTGCGGTCCAGCTCCGTGGTGAGCAGGCGGGGCTCGCCCCCGTCCGCCGAGACCACGGCGAGGTGCGTGGTGGCGTACCAGATCAGGTCGGGGCGGATACCGGTGGAATAGGCGATCCAGCGTCCGTCCGGGCTCCACTGCGGTGAGCCGTCGGAACCGGGGTTGGTTGTGATTTGCCGGGGAGCGTCGGTGGGCTCCTCCAGGTCCGCCGAGACCACCCAGATGTCGTTGTTGGCGTTCAGGTCGGGATCTTCCGTCCGGTTGGAGACGAACGCGATCTGCGTGCCGTCCGGGCTCCAGACGCCCAGGGACTCATTCCAGCGCCCGGTGGTGAGCTGCCGCAACTCCTTGGCATCGATCTTGTAGACATACAGGTGCGTCATGCGTGAGCCGGTCAGGTATCCGGCTCCGTCCCGCTTGAACTGGATGCGGTCGATGACCCACGGATCCTGGGGAGCGTTGGGCTTCGCATCCTCATTCTCTTCCTCGGCATCGCGGATGGTGAGGAGGAGGCGCGTGCCGTCGGGCGACCAGCGGTATCCGCCGACGCCCTGCTCGACGTCGGTCAGGGGGAAGGCTTCGCCGCCGCGCCGGTCGAGCGCCCACACCTGGGTCGGGTCGCCGTCGCGCGCCGCCGTGAAGGTGAGGTATCGGCCGTCCGGGCTCCAGGCGGGGGAGCCGGCAGACTGCTTGTCGCGCGTGAGCGGGACGGGGTCGCCGCCCGCGACCGGCGCCATGTAGACGCGGGTATAGGAGCGTTCATCCTCCAGGGAGGTGCGAGAGACCGTGTACGCGACCCAGTCGCCCTCGGGACTGACCACCGGCGAGCCGACGTTCTCCAGCTCGAACAGATCGTCGACCGTGATGTTGCGCCGCTCCTGCGCGAGCGCGGCCGGGGGCGCGAGCGCCGACGCGAACAACGCGAAGACGAGGGCTGCCGTTGCGAGAGCCTTCATGATGAACTCCTGTACAGATTGAGTGACGATCCTGACCGAGAGGGAGGCGAAGATGAGTGATGAAGCCGGGGGAATCCGGGCGCACGCAAGAATAACAGCGACTGAACGGAGGGCGCGACCCGAATCGGCCGCGCGCCTGAAGCGCATGGAGGCAGCGATGACGATGGGGGGATCGGAAGTGTCCACCGCGGTGGACAGTGCCGCACCCGGGAGAGTCGGCGGAGTGGCACTTTTCCTCATGCGGGCGATGCTGGTGACTGCGGTGACCGCGCTCGCCACCGCATGCGCCGCCCGCGCCGGCGAGGGGAACCCGGCCATCACGCCCGGCCTCGAGAATCAGATCGAGATCCGGATCATCAACAACAACTTCAGCGATGCGCGGATGTACGCGGTGCACCAGCGCGGGCGCGAGTACATCGGCATGCTCACGGGGAAGACCGAGGCCAACTACACTCTCGACTGGGATATCTCGCAGACGCTCTCGATCGAGATCTCGCTGCTCGCGGGCGGCACCTGCACGACGGAGGAACTGATCGTGGATCCCGGCGAGGCCCTCTTCCTGAGCATCGATTCCACGCTGGCCACGATGACCAACTGTCGGCCGACCGCGACGGGGATCGGCGGGGGTTAGTTGCCGGTTGGCGTCAGGCCGAGTTCCTTGAGGTGATCACGGCCCACTTGGGTTAGCCGAAACCGCTGGTTGACGCTGCTTGGCTTCTCGGGAATCGTCATCTCGATCCAGCCCTGCTCAAGGCAGGGCTTGAGATACCGCTTACGCAGGTTTCCGAGGTTCCGGAGCCCCAACGCGGTCAAGATGTCTTGGCGGCTCATGTCGCCCGAGATGGACAGCAGCAGTTTCTCTCGAGGTGTGGCGAGGGAAGCAGTCTCAGCCAACTCGGGTCGGTGCTCGACGGCAGCGGTTAACGTACCGTCCTCCGGTCCATCGCTGGTCGCGTCCTCGCCTTGTGCCTTGGTCGACTGGTCCGGCCGATCCTCCCGTACTTCCGAGGACTCGGCAAGGGAAAGATCGTACTGCCCGGATTTGGTTGGAGCAGATGCGGGGGACTGATCTTCGAGGGGTTCACCTCGGAGAACTCGTTCCAATTCGTCTGGTGTCCGGGGATTCGGCCATGACGTGGCACCACGGTCAAGCAGGCCTTCGAGGCCTTTGGAGCGCCTGCCGCTGGCGCGCACGTAAACCGACACGAACCTCAGCTTGTCCAGTTGGTCGGTTGCCCCTGCCCAGGTACCCCCATGCCCATGGTCCGAGTTTACCACAAGGGCGGCGTCCGACAGCGCGTAGATGAGCTTGTTGCGCTGCATGGCATGGCCCACCACGAAGCGGGCTGCGGGATCGTAGGGACAAACAAGCACCAGTTGTCCCTCCATCAGGGCACTGCGGTTTCCTCGGTTCAGGGCCGCCCGTTCGAGCCCGTTGGCCAGGACGCCGACCGACCGACCTCCTGCCTCCAACGCACCCCTCATCGCGGCCTGGTCGACTCCGCGCGCGCAGCCGGAGATGATCGTCGTGTTGGCTTCAGCGCTGAGCTTGCCAACGTCTTCCGTGTACTCGATGAGGTCTTCCTTGACCTTCCTGGAACCCACAACCGCCAGCCCGCCACCGTCCAGAATCGTGCGATCCCCGCACCCGTAGAGGACCGGCGGGGCGTTTCCTCGCATCCGGGTCTTCAGCTTTCGCGGATAGTCCGGATCAGCCCGGGTAACCACCCACAGGGCGCGGGTACGCCATCGTTCGACCGCCTGCGCCAGGAGGAATCCGCGGCCAAGAAGCCGGTGAATTCGCTCGGCGTCCAGGCTGGCGAGGGATTCCCGCACCGTTTCCCGAGCGTCACTACCGAGCAAATCGGCTGGCTCGCGGCGGATGGCCCGAAGCCGCTTGGCGAAATCGCGATACTCAGCGGTGCTCAGTGGACGCAGCTTGGCCGCACCCACGCTCCCTCGCTGGGTCCGCGGCCTCGGAGGGCGTCTCCGCCGGCCCGCGAGCAACGGCGCGGTCAACAGCAGAATCGCCTGCGCGTTCGGGCTGAGATCGGCGTTCATCAGCTCCCTCGCAGTGATGAGAGGGCGAGCGGCCACACCTCGCCGCTTCCGTGGCGGCGCAAGAGCCATGCGGCCACGGTGAAGGTCCAGCGCGAACCGACGACATCGTCCACCAGAAGAACGGGCCCAGGCAGTGGCTCCTCGTGCACTTCCAGCACACCATCGAGGTTTAGTGCCTGCTGCAGGCTGTTGGCCATCGACTTTTGCTCTTCGGGCTCACCGGTCTGTTGGAGGACTGCGCGAAACGGCAAGCGCAGGGCACGTGCAAGCCGTCGGGCAAAGTCTGGAACCAGATCCGGGTGCCGGCGCGAGGGTATGCAGGTGATCCACTCCGGTGCAGATTGCGGCCTCCATCGTTGCAGCAGCCGGACGCAGGCGTCAACAAGTTCATCGTCGAATCTTCCTGCGTGTTTTCCCTGCCGGACCAACTCGCCCCATCCCCCATCGCGCCACACGGAGAGCGCCCTCCCTTCGTTCGCACGAAGCTCATCGGGAATCTTCCCCTTGATCTCGTATTGGGGCAATCCGCCAGCTGGCCACATCTTGCGCGGCTCGATCACCAGAGCCCGGCGGCGGAGGAATGCCACGGCCTCTCGCACGAGAACAGGGGCAACGCTCGTGGACAGTAACGGCAGATCCGGCGGTTCAAACGCTTCAGGGTCACCGTCGAGCGCTCGAACCAGGAATTCCATGTGTCCAGACCGGAGTGCGACGTATTCCTGCATCTCACGCTGCTCCTCTCGTCGCAACTCGGTCAATCGCTCGGCGCGGTCCCAGAAGGCCTGTCCCAGGGTTGCCGCCGTAAGCTGCCACTTCGAACCCTGCTTGACGACTGGCGGTGGCGACTCAAGAGACAGCAGTTTCATCGTCTGCTTGATACGGCCACCGCTGATGTTAAGGCTACGCCGCAGATCTGTTGGCGTTGCCCCCTGCGGTGACTCTTCGAGCGTGTCGATCACTCGTTGTACCTGATTGCGGGTAGGGAATGCGGTGTCGATGAAGTAGTCCGTGATGTCCGTCTCCTCGTCTCCGCTCAGCAGCACTCCGTAGGCGGTCTCCAGAGCCCGCCCGGCGCGGCCTACCTGCTGGTAGTAGAACACGACGGACCCCGGCGTCTGGTAGTGGATCACGAAACCGAGGTCGGGCTTGTCGAATCCCATGCCTAATGCGACGGTCGCAACCAGGGCCTTGACCTGGTTCTTGAGCAACGCACGTTCCAACTCCTCCTTTTCCTCTGTCTCCTTCTTCGCCGTATAGGCGTGTACGTCCAGACCCTGTGATTGGAGCCACTCCGCCACCAGCTCCGCATCGCGGACGGTCAGCGTGTAGATGATTCCGTGACCTGCAAGTTGCGGGACCGTCCCGGCGAGCCAAGCCAGCCGCTCCTCCTGACGACGTAGCCGGATCGTTTGCAGAAAGAGGGACGGCCGCGACAAGCTGCCTTGGTGGACCGTCAAATCGGGTCCGAGGACCTCCCGGAGGTCCTGCATTACGCGGTGATTCGCCGTGGCTGTCGTTGCGAGGAGTCTCAGGTTTCGGGGGAGCGTCCGGGCCATGCGTTCGATCAGTCGGTAGTCGGGCCGGAAATCGTGCCCCCAGTCGGAGATGCAGTGCGCCTCGTCAATGACGAGCAACGCAATGCGCTCGGCCATGTGGGAGAGGACATCGTCACGAAAGTGCTCGTTGGCCAATCGCTCCGGGGCAACCAGCAGGAGGTCCACCTCGTCACGGACCAGGAGTTCTTCCACCTCGGGCCATTCGTTCATGTTGGCCGAGGTTATCCACTCGGCACGGACTCCCATCCGCTTCGCGGCGGAAATCTGGTTACGCATCAAGGCGAGCAAGGGAGAGATCAAGAGGGTCGGTCCAGCCCCCATTTCCCGCAGCAGCTTGGTCGCGATGAAGTAGACGAAGCTCTTGCCCCAACCCGTCTTCTGCACAACGAGGAGTCGGCCGTCGCCTCTAACCACATGGCGGACTGCTTCTTCCTGTCCAGGGCGGAATCCGGCATCAGGAAGACCAGTACCAATTCTGAGTAGTCCAAGAGCACGGCTGCCATCGTATCTTGATCGCCACATGTCAGACTCTCTTGCAGCGGACGTGGACCCCAAGAACGCGAGTGTGCTCAAACAGAATCGCCGGCGGACTCGCTGTCCGCGTCGAGTCGCTAGCCCAGCGGTGGGGCGCTTTCTGGCGGGCGCCGGTGCCCCGTGGCCTGCTCGAAAGCATAGCCGAAGCGAATCAGCATCCCTTCAGCAAAGGGGCGGCCCAGGAACTCGATACCGATAGGCAGGCCGTCCGGGGTGAAGCCGGCGGGAACGGTGAGCGCGGGCCAGCCGGTCAGCGGGCTGAGCAGGCGGTTGTCGCCAAGGCCGTAGTCGTCGGCCGGGGAGGGATTGGTCTCGACGTCCGGGGCGATGAGGGACGGCGGGTGGTCAAAGGTGGTGTGCACCAGCGCGTCGAGGTCGTGGTCGGCCATCACCTGGTAGATATCCTGGCGGAGCTGGCCGCGGGCCAGCAGGTAGGCCAGATAGCCGGGGTCGCGGGTGGTCTTTCCGAGTGAGTTCGCCAGCCCGGTCGCCCGCCAGGGCGTCACGCGACCGCTGAGCAGGATGGAGCGCAGGGTGGTGTGGGGCGGGTCGTCGAGCTCCGCCAGGTAGGCGTCGGTGGCGGTCTCGGTCTCGTGGGAGTTCATGGAGTAGATGGCGTTGACCCCGTCGACTCCGGGGAGGGCCACGCCGTCCACCACCTCGGCGCCGAGCGCGCGCAGCTGTTCGACGGCCGCATCGACGATCGCGCGAGCCTGCCGGTATCCCTCCGAATCCGTGTCCAGCGCCTGGTCCATGGGGTCGCGGATGATGCCGATGCGGGCCCCGTCGAGCCCATCCCCGGAGAGCCCGTCGCTGTAGGAATCGGGAACCTGGCCCGCCGACATCGCGGTCACCGGATCGTTGGGGTCGTACCCGGCGATGGCGTCCAGCAGGATGGCCGCGTCCATCACCGTGCGGGTCATCGGCCCCATGGTGTCGGTGGTGGGGTTGGCGGGCATCATCCCGTAGCGGCTGACCAGCTGGAGGGTGGGCCTGAGCCCGACCAGCGCATGCACCGCCGACGGGCCGCGGATGGAGCCGCCGGTGTCCTCACCGATACCGATCATGCCCAGGTTCGCGGCCACGCCCGCGCCCGTCCCCCCGGACGAGCCGCTCGGGTTGCGCCGCGGGTCGTACGGGTTGCGGATGAAGCCGAAGCCCGAGCCCACGTAGCGCGATGCGAACTCGCCCATGTTGGTCTTGGCGATGATGAGCGCGCCCGCATCCTTCATCCGGGTGACGATGGTGGCGTCCCGGGAGGACACGAAGTCCGCGAAGAGCGCCGATCCGTATGTGGTGGGCATGTCGCGGGTCTCGACCTGGTCCTTGAGGAGGACGGGGATGCAGTGCAGCGGCCCGCTGAGTCCGCCGCCGGCGAGGGCCTGATCGAGGCGAGCTGCTTCGTCGAGGGCGGCGGGGTTCAGGTTGGCGATCGTGTTGAGCCGCCGTCCCCGCTGGTCGTAGGCCTCGATGCGGTCCAGGTAGCCCTGCACCAGTTGCACGCAGGTCAAGTCACCGGAGAGGAAGGCGGCGTGCACCTCGGCGATGGTCGCCTCCTCGATTTCGAAGTCCTGGGCGAACGTCACGCCCGGCGCGGCCAGGAGCAGGCCTGCGGCCAGCAGGAGCCTGATCGGGCGCAAGGTGCGAGAGCGGGAGCGAGTCGTCCATGTCACAGGAAGCGATCCGGGATTCATCGGGTTTCTCCGGCGTGGTTGCGCGTTGGCAGAACTCGGTCGCGCGTCGGAAGAAGGGGGATGGAAGCGGAGCTTGCCGGTTCCGCGAGGGCGCTGACGATTGCCCCGGGCATCCGGCTCCAACACTATCGTGTCCATCACGCATCCTCCACAACCTGGCAGAGACCGAAGACATGGCTGATCTCGACATTCAACCAGGCAGGACCCGCATCGGCTGGATCGGGCTGGGCGTCATGGGCCGCAGCATGTGCGCGCACGTCATGGACCACGGGTTCGACGCGACCGTCTTCACCAGGACTCGGGCGACGGCCGCTTCGGTGCTTGAGAAGGGCGCGTCATGGGCCGACAGCCCGCGCGCGGTAGCCGAGCGGAGCGACGTGATCTTCAGCATCGTCGGCTTCCCGCGCGACGTGCGCGAGGTGATCCTGGGCGAGGACGGCGCCCTCGCGGGGTGCGAGCCCGGAAACGTGCTCGTGGACATGACCACCAGCGAGCCCTCGCTCGCGGTCGAGATCTACGAGGCCGCGCGCGCGAAGGGGGTGGCCAGCGTGGACGCCCCCGTGTCGGGAGGCGACATCGGGGCCCGCGAGGGCCGCCTGTCGATCATGATCGGCGGCGACGAGGACGTGGTGGAGGCGCTGGATCCGTGCTGGCGGGCGATGGGGAAGGCCATCGTGCGCCAGGGAGGACCGGGGGCGGGCCAGCACGCCAAGATGGTGAACCAGGTGCTGATCGGCCCGCTGATGATCGGGATGTGCGAGGGGCTGCTCTACGCCTACCGGTCAGGGCTGGATCTTGAGACGGTGATGCAGTCGGTGGCTCCCGGGGCCGCCGGAAGCTGGTCGCTCTCCAACTACGGCCCGCGCGTGATCGCCAACGATTTCGACCCCGGATTCTTCGTCGAGCACTTCGTCAAGGACATGGAGATCGCGCTCGCCGAGGCAGGCCGCATGAAGCTGGCGCTTCCGGGACTGGCGCTGGCGCACCAGCTGTATAACGCCCTTCGCGCGCAGGGGAAGGGACACAGGGGAACCCACGCGCTCCAGCTCGCGCTGGCCCATCTGTCCGACATCGACTGGATGGGACGGGACTGACGCGCTTTGCCCCGGCCCTGACATCTACTGACAACTACACTGACATCTGCTGGAAACTATCTGGTTTACGACCCTCCCGGAGCCAGCACCAGCCGATTCTCCGCCTGCGCCTCCACGGCTTCGCGCGAGAAGAGCATCGGGAAGTACTCCCGGTTGGCCCAGTCATCGGTGAGGTTGCCGTAGTAGGGGCTTCCCGGCCGGCCAGACTGTCCCGGCGCGTTGGTGAACAGCGACCCGTCCAGGTCGGCGAAGTCGACGATGTGCCGGTAGGTGGCCCCCGTCGCCGCCACCGTGCCCGCGCCCCCGGAGCGCTCCGCCGACGGCAGGTCGTAGGCCGTCACCAGGGCGTGCGGGAACTCGTTCGTGTGGTCGCGACCCCAGCGCCACTGGGCGGGGTCGTCGCCCTGGTCGAGTGCGATGCGGTCCAGGGCGGCGGCTAAGGCCGCCTCCAGCGCGGCTGCTGAATCCCCGCCCCCATCGCCCGCCGCCCGGTCGAGCACGTCCCCGTCGATGCGGCGGTAGATCGCGGCCGCCCGGCTGTCGCGGTCGAAGACGCCGTTCCAGGCCGCGAGTTCGGCCCGGTATGTCTCCACTGCCGCGTCGCTCGCCGTCCATCCCCCGAAGAGGGCCGCGTGGGCCGCGCCCGACGCCGAGTACGCGTCCTGCTGGAGCACCCGCGAGTCGTCGAGCGTGAAGTCGCTGCCCGCGTTCAACACCTCCTGCACGCGCGCGAAGCGGGCGAAGGGGCCGGCGGTCTTGAAAAAGAGCGGCGGGTCGTAGCCCGGCGGGTGGATGTCGTGGTTGGCCGTCCCCACCCAGCCGCGCTCCGGGTTGTACTCGGTGGGCAGATCATCGCGGAAGCCATCCCATTCGTATTCCCCGGTCCCGGGCACCGGCAGCCGCCCGTGCCAGTTGGGGCGGCTCGGCGAGAGCGCGGCGGCCTGCCAGGCGATGTTCCCGTCCGCGTCGCCGCAGATCATGTTCTCCGTCGGTGCCAGCCAGTAGCGCATCTCCTCCAGAAACGCGCTGCAGTCGGAGACCACGTTGAGCCGCAGACCTGCCAGGTATCCCGTGGTTCCCGGTTCGTGCATGGTCGATCGCATGGCGTAGGCGAGGTTGTTCCCGGGATCCCGATGGAAGATCGGGCCGTGCCGCGAGAACTCGAGTTCCATGGTCACGGGCTCGCCATCCCTCACCTGGACGGTTTCGGTGATGGTCCGCACTTCCTCCCAGCCGTCGCCCCAGCGCACCTGCTTCGGGTTGTCCGGGTTCACCTGCTCGACGTACACGTCGGACTGGTCGGTGCCGACGATGGTGAGGCCCCAGGCGATGCGTCCGTTGTGCCCGATGGCCACGCCGGGCAGCACCGGCTCGGTCGAGCCGATTGTGGTCCACCCGGGCGCGTCCAGATGCACCACGTAGCGGAGCGACGGGTTCGTCACCCCGCGATGCGGGTCGTTGGCCACGATCGCATGGCCGCTCGCCGTGTGGCTCCCGTGAATCGCCCAGTTGTTGCTCCCGGGGGAGGTTTCGCGCGCCCCCAGGTTGAGCGCCATCTCCGACCCGGTCCAGCCGTCGTAGGGCGCCGCCAGCGGCGGGCTGCTCATCGCGTTGCGGAACCCGGTGACGCCCGCCAGCACTTCGCCCGAGATCAGCGACATGTCGACGCCGTCGGGGACGGCCAGCTCCCGCCACGGGGTCGGATTCGCCTGCCGGTTGGCTTCCTCCGCGCCCAGATCGGCCACGCGCAGCGCCAACTGCAGCTCCCGCCGCACATCCGCCACCGGCATCGCCGTCTGCATGCGCAGCAAAGGCGTCTCGGCGCTCCAGTATTCGGGCTCCAGACCCGTGAGCAGGAACTCCACGGGCAGCTCCCCGGCCGCCGTCGCATGGTCGATGTACGCGTTGATCCCCGAGGCGAAAGCCTCCAGGATGCGCCGGCCCTCCGGGTGGTAGGTGGTGAACTCGGCGTCGTCGAACGGACCCCGGAACATGAGCAGGCGCGCGACGCGGTCGTGCTGCAGCGCCTCCGCGCCCAGCAGCTCGCTCAGCCGCCCCTCGCCGGCCCTCCGGTACATCTCCATCTGCCAGAGGCGGTCCTGCGCCTGGACGAAGCCCTGCGCGAAGAACAGGTCGTCGATGCCCGAGGCGTAGATGTGGGGGATCCCCCAGGGATCGCGCAGGACCTCGACTTCGGCTTCGAGTCCCGGAACTTCGATACGCCCGTCGATCTGGGGCAGCTGCCCCCGGGCCAGCTCCTCGAAGCTCGCGGCGGGCCCATCCGCGCACGCGCTGATGAAGGCCAGGAAGCCGAATGTGGCGATGGCGACGCCGGGGCGCCGGGTGAATCCGGAGATACGGATGGGGCGCATGGGTTTCTCCAGGGGAAGTGTTGCGGCTGGACGCGGTGCCGGAACGCGCGCAGGCTACTAGCTTCGGGACGAAGCCGGGTCCACGCAAACAGGAACAATCGATGAACTGCGATTCCAGGTCGACGAGGTGCGCTTCGTCGTTGTCCGCACTCGTTTCAGGGTTCCTTCTCCTGTGCGGCTTCGCCATGGGTGTGGCGCGCGTCGCGCATGCCCAGGGGCCGGAGATGGGCTTCGAGCATCTGGCGGGCATCGACGTCGTCCTCGCCTTCGACGATCCAACTGCCAATCGCGTGCTGGAAGCGGCGTTTCAGGAGTCGCTCGGACGCCGCATCGGGATCAACCTCCTCGCCACCGCGCAGCCGGATGCGCTGTCGGTGGTGGTGGTTGCGACCTGCGTGCCGCAGGACTGTGCGAGCGCCGAGTTCTACTCCGTGGCGCTTCTCCTGTCGAATCACTACGACGCCACCTGGGCCATCGAGTTGCTGTCCCACGAATCGCAGGAGCTCGCGGACCTCTATGCGCCGAGGGTAGCCGAACTCATGGAGCCGCTCGGGATCTGGGCCGAGGCCTGGCGCCCCGGCGAATACCGGGCGCAGGTGGACGCGTTCGTGGATCAGCTCGAGGCCAGGTGCTTCGGGCCGGCCCTGGCCCGGCGGGGGATCATCGCGGCTCTGGCGCTCGGGGACAGCGCGCGCGCCCAACGGCTGGATCAGGTGGCCAGCGACGAGCGGGCGCTCTGTTAAGGACCCCGTTACGCGCCAGCCGCCCTCCACGCATCCAGAACCTCCCGCTCCCGCGCGCGGCTTATCCCGGCGCGCCGGTTGAGGCGCTCGTCCTCGGGCCGCGTCCCATCCCAGTCCACGGTGTCGCGGCTGGTCTCGGCCAGCGGACGGAAGGTGAGGCCGGCCGCGAGTGCGCGGTCGATGTCCACGTACATCAGGTCGGCTCCGGGCGCCCACGCCGGCAGATCGCCGAAGGGCCTCACCCCCTGGGCCTCCAGGAAGTCCTCGGGGACCCAGGTGAACTCGACCGGGGTCGAGGTGGCCGCGCGAATGCCGTAGAGCATCTCGGCCATCGACATGCGGGCGGCCGGGCCGGTGGCGTTGAAGTCGCCGGCGACCCCGTTCTCGGCCAGGCGCACGATCCATTCGGTGATGTCGCGCTGGTCGATGATCTGGTTGGCGTGCTCGGGGTTGCCGGGGGCGAGCACCTCGCCGCCCTCGAAGATCCGCAGCGGCCAGTAAGTGAAGCGGTCGGTCCGGTCGCCCGGTCCCACGATCAGGCCGGGACGCACGATGGTGGCGCGCCCCGGGAAGGCGGCGTGGGCGATGTCCTCGCTCAGCGCCTTCATGAGCCCGTAGTGGGCGTCGTCCCCGTCCTGCCAGCCGTCGGGAGGCGTGAAGCGCTCCGAGTCCTCGTTGATGATATGCTCGTAGAGGACGCGGTCCTTGTGCTCGTACGCGAGCCCGGGACTGATATAGGCCGAAATCGAGGAGACGAAGATGTACTGCTCGACGGCGTCCCGCAGCAGTTCGGTGCTCAACTGCGCCCAGCGGTAGTTCTGGGTGTTGTTGTCGAGCACGACGTCCCAGCTGCGCCCCTCGAGGGCCCCGAGGTCCCCGGCGCGGTCGCCGATGAGATGCTCCACGTCGGGCAGGTCCGCCTGCGCCCGGCCTCGCGTGAAGATGGTCACCTCGTGTCCGCGCTCCACCGCGTAGCGAACCATGTGCGGCCCGATGAAGCCGGTGCCGCCCAGGATGAGGAGCCTCTTGGGCGTGGGCGCCTGCTGGGGCCGCGGGCCGGATGCGGTGCCGGCTCGACGCCTGCGGCTACCGCTGCTGGAGGCGAGGCCGATTCCGGGGATGCCCAGCCCGAGTCCCAGTCCGGCCCCGGCGACGCCGGCTGTGCGCAGGAAGTCCCGTCGCGTCGGGTTCATGGTGTGTTCTCCCTGGTTATAGACGGGTCAGCGAGCCCGACAGGATTACGCGCCCGCAGAAGTCGGTGTCGGCATGCTCGGAAACCTCCGCGCTTCTCGCGAAGAACCTGACGGTCGAACTGAGCGTTCTGGTGGGACCGCAGAACTCCTCGTTGACCGAGGCGGAGAAGCCTCCACCGGTCAACTCGAGGAATCCGGTGGCGTCCAGTGTTCCTGTGACGGAGGGAATCTCGGCCGTGCCGCCGGCAGCCCGGATCTCCCCGGTAATCGTCACGCTCTCCCCGGCCTGTGCGACGACGACCTCCATCGATCCCTGTATGCCCTGCTGGTTCAGCAGGAACTGGACGATGAACGATCCGGTGTAGGTGCCCGCCACATCGGGAAGGGGTCCGGTCGGCTCATCGTCGCCGCATGCCGCGCCGGACAGCATGAGTACGGCTGCCGCAAGGCATCGTCGCCATGGCTGAGTCATGATCGTGTCCGACCTCCTCTCACGTCCAGCTTGTTCTGAGCCGATCGCCTGCCCGGAAAGAGCCTAGCCACGGCATGGATGGGCTGCAACGGGTTCGAGCGGGGCTGGACGTTCCATTGGCGGCTCGCCATGGTGCCCGGGTGGCGATGGAGGCAGGTGCTGGCAGGCATCATTGAGGGGGTAAGGCGTGGAAAAAGGCCGGGAGAGTGGACTCCCGTGGCGCTTGCGCGGCCATCTGTATCGGCGCATTCGCGATTCGGGGCTCGTCCCCAGCCGTGCGGAACTGGGCGAGGGACTCGGAGCGGGAGCTGGCGAAGTGGACCGGGCGCTGGCTCTGCTCGCAGAATCTCACGTTCTGGTTCTGGACGAGGCGGGCGACGTGCGGATGGCCCATCCCTTTTCCGCCGTCGACACGCCCTTCCGCGTGCATGCCGCCGGGACCGACTATTGGGCCAACTGCGCCTGGGACGCACTCGCGATCCCGCTGCTCCTCGATGTCGACGGACGGACACCGACCGCCTGCCCCCAGTCCGGTGCTCCCATCGACCTGTCGGTTGCCGACGGGCGTGTCGAACCCGCCGATGGCGCCGTGGTTCGCTTCCCCGTGCCGGCCCGGCGTTTCTGGGACGACATCGGCTTCACCTGACGCAACATCGTTGCCTTCCGGTCGGAAGCGGATGCGGCCCGGTGGGCGGCGAGGCGGGGCGTCGACCTCGGCGCGACGGTACCGGTCGAGACGCTGGGAGAGTTGAGCCGCGGGTGGTATGCGGGCAGGCTCAGCGACCACTGGCGTCCCTCTTCGGCGGCGTCGAAGCAGGCCCTCCTGGGGGAGGCGGGTCTGGATGGACCCTTCTGGCAGATCCATCCTTCATGAGAATCGCGACGGTGCTCGTCAGTCTGGCCGCGGCGCTGGCCATCGCCGGATGCGCCGATCCCGCGCCGGCCACCTCGGTGGAGGGTCCCCTGGAGGGCTGCCCCGACTCCGGCGCAGGCACAACCATCGGGGGCTTCGCGGGCGGCAGCGATGCCACCGCGTCTCCCGTCCGCCGGCTCGTGCTCATGGGAGGCGGCCCGGAGGAGGACGGCGCCGCGCGCCGTTTCGTCGAGGCGGCCGCCGGGGGCGATGTCGTCGTGTTGCGCGCGACCGGATCGCTGACCAGCTATCCGGACTACTTCTCGGCCGAGTTGAGTCCCAGCCCGCGCCCGGCCTCGGTGGTCACGATCCGCACCGACACGCCACCGCTGGCGGACCACCCGAGCGTCCTTTGCCGCCTCGACAGAGCGGAAGCGATATGGCTCGCGGGCGGAAGCCAGTGGGACTATCTGGGGCGATGGCCGCATCCGGTCCACGTCGCCATCAGGGAAGCGTGGCGTCGCGGCGCGGCCATGGGCGGAACAAGTGCGGGGGCGGTTTCGATGGGCGAGGCCGCATTCGATGCCCGGCACGGTACCGTCACATCGGCCGAGGCCCTGGCGGACCCGGCGGACGTCGCGGTCAGCGTCGGGCCATCCAACATGCCCCAGCCCGAGCTTCGCAACATGATCGTGGACTCCCACTTCACGGAACGCTCCCGCGAGGGGCGGCTGCTCGCGTTCCTCGGGCGCCTGCTGGCTCAGCACCGCTCGGGTTCGTTCGTCGGGATCGGGATCGACGAGGGGGCCGCGCTGGAGATCGAGGACGACAGCTACCGGGTGTCCTCGGCGCGAGGCGGCGCGGTCTGGATGTACGAGGCGACGGGTCCCGCCGTCGCTCAGCCGGGCAGACCACTCTCGCTGGACGGCATACACCGCGTGCGGCTGGCGGACGGAGCCTCGGGCCGCTGGCCCTTCCTGTTCGAGGAGGCGGAGGGCGTTCAGGAGCTCGTGGTGGAGGAGGGGGTGGTCCGCGTCGATGCGGGGAGCGGCGCGGGAGCGGGCTGATCAGTCGGCCTGTCTCCCCGCCTCCACCCGCGCGCAGGCCCGGCCCAGCCGCTCCATCCCTTCCGCCACCTCCTGCCGGGTGATCAGCATGGATGGGCCTATGCGGATTACGTGCCCCCCCATGCCCCCGAGGCCGATGAGCACGCCCTCCTCGCGCGCGGCCTCCAGAAGCGCCTTGCCGAGCCTGGCGCTGCGCTTCTTGGTGCCCGGATCTTCCACCAGCTCCAGGGCGATCATGAGCCCCATTCCGCGCACGTCGCCGATCCACGGGTAGTCGCGCTGGAGCGCTTCCAGCCCTTCGCGCATCTGGCGTCCACGCGCGGCGGAGCGGGCGGGGGTGTTTTCCTCGACCATCACGTCCATGGTCGCCCGCGCGGCCACCATGGACACCGGGCTGCCCCCGTAGGTGGAGAAGGTGAGGCCCGTCCAGGCCGCAGCGATCTCCTCGCGGGCCAGCGTGCCGCCCACGGGGAAGCCGTTCGCCACCCCCTTTGCGACCACCATGATGTCCGGCTCGACCTCCCAGTGCTCGATGCCGAACCAGCGGTTGCCGGTGCGCCCCAGCCCGGCCTGGACTTCGTCGCAGATGAACACGCCTCCGTACGCGCGGATCACCTCGGCCGCGCGCTTGTGGTATCCCGGCGGCGGTACGATGTAGCCTCCCACCCCCTGGATGGTCTCGGCGAGGAGGGCGGCGGGCCGCCCGGTGGTCGTCGTCTCGATGACCTCGACCAGCTCGTCGATGTAGCGGTCGACGTTGTCGCCGTCGGCATGCCGGTAGGGATACGGCGCGATGGCGTGCCGGATCGGGGCCATCGCGGGAAGCGGCTTCCACTGGGCCTGGCCGGTCAGGCTCGTCGCCAGCGTGCTGCGCCCGGAATAGCCGAGCCGCAGGCCGATGATCTCGCTGCGCCGGGTATGCATCTGGGCCAGCATGACCGCGGTCTCGATGGCCTCGGTGCCGCTGTTGGTGAACATGACCTGGTCGAGGCCGGCGGGGGCGAGACCGGTGAGCCGCTCGGCCGCGGCCACGTAGGGCTCCGTCACATAGAGGTTCGAGGTGTGGCCCAGGCGCGCGACCTGGTCCTGCACGGCCTCGACGACCCGCGGATGACAGTGCCCGATCGAGGTGGTGAGGATGCCGGCGAACAGGTCGAGGTATTCACGCCCATCGGCGCCCGTGGCCCGCACGCCCTCTGCCTCCACGAGCACTAGGGGCTCGTCGTACAACGGCTTTACGCAGGGGAAGATGGAGGCGCGCTGGCGCTCGATCAGTTCCCGCGTTACCACCGCGTGATCACCACGCGCTTGTCGGTGAAGAACTCGACGGAGTCGCGGCCCTGGGCCTTGAGGTCGCCGAAGAAGGAGCCGCGCGACCCGCCGAAGGGGAAGAAGGCCATCGGCGCCGCCACGCCGATGTTGACGCCGATCATGCTGATGCCGGCGTGGTAGCGGAACTCGCGCGCCGCGCGCCCGCTCGTCGTGAAGATCGAGGTGGCGTTGCCGTACTCGCTCCGGTGCATGAGCTCGATGGCGTCCTCCACGGAATCGGCCTTGGACATCCCCATCACCGGCCCGAATATCTCGTCCTTGCCGATGGCCATGTCGGGATGCACGTCCTCGAAGATGGTCGGGCCGACCCAGTTGCCGTCGGGGTAACCGGGCACCCGCGCGCCGCGCCCGTCCATCACCAGCGAGGCGCCGTCCTTCACGCCGCTGTCGATGTAGCCCATCACCCGGTCGCGGTGGCGGGCGGAGATCACCGGCCCCATGTCCACCCCGTCCTCGAGCCCGTTGCCCACGCGCAGCGACGCCGAGCGGTCGAGAATCCGCTCGCGGATGTTCGCGTAGGCGTCGGCCACCCCCACCACGACGCTGCCCGCCAGGCAGCGCTGCCCCGCCGAGCCGAAGATCGACGACACCACCGCGTCCGCCACCAGGTCGTAGTCCGCGTCCGGGAGCACGATCATGTGGTTCTTGGCCCCGCCGAGCGCCTGCACGCGCTTGCCGGCCGCGCCGGCCTTCCGGTACAGGATGCGCGCCACCTCGCTCGATCCCACGAAGGAGACCCCGGCGATGCCGGGATGCTCGAGCAGGGCGGTCACGGCCTCACGGTCCCCGTGCACGACGTTGAGGACGCCGGGGGGCAGCCCGGCCTGCTCGGCCAGGTCGACCACCCGCTGGTGTGTGATCGGATCCTGCTCGCTGGGCTTGAGCACCACCGTGTTGCCCGCGGCCACGGCGTACGGCCAGAACCAGAGCGGGATCATCACGGGGAAGTTGTACGGGGAGACCACGGCGAAGACGCCCAGCGGCTGCCGGATGGCCTCGCAGTCGATGCCCGGGGCCACGTCCTCGAGCACGTCGCCCATCATCAGCGTGGGGATGCCGCAGGCGTGTTCGACGTTCTCGATGCCCCGCTGCAGCTCGCCCCTGCACTCGTCCAGGTTCTTCCCGTGTTCGATGACCAGGGAGCGGGCCAGCGACTCCTTGTGCTCTTCGAGGAGATGCTTCAGGCGGAAGAACACTCGCGCCCGCTCGACCGGAGGGGTGCGGCGCCATGCCGGGAACGCAGCCGTGGCCGCGGCCACGGCGGTGTCCACGTCCGCTCCCGTGGAAAGCGGCACCCGTCCCAGCGGCTCACCGGTGGTGGGATTGGTTACCGGCAGCGACCCGGTGCCCGACGGTGCCGTCCACCGGCCCGCGACATAGTTGGAGATGGGCCGGGGGGAGGCGTCGATGGAGGCGGTATCGGCGGACATGGCGTCAACTCCCGCAGATGGCGGCAGGGAGGGGCAGGGCGGCAACCTCAGGCCGAAGAATCGCTCTCAACCCAAGGTCGAAGGATGGCTCTGAAGTGTCCCATCAGCGCCCTTCCGGGTCAAGGGATCCGGGACCGCAAAGTCGTTGCCCGGCGGGACGCCGTCGGGCCATCTTCCTCAAGCAAACCATTTCCCCGCATCGGAGGAAGGCCATGCGGCCGCCAAGAGTGCATCCGACACAACTCGGGATGTCGAGTCTGTTCCTGATTCTGGCTCCTTTCCTTCTTGCTCTGGCTCCGATCTCCGGTATTGCGCAGGAGGCGCCGCGCGCGCTGACGGCCGAGGACTATGCCCGGGCCGAGCGCCACCTCGGAGCGAACATGAACCCGCTGGTGTTCAACGGCGCGGTCGATCCCGAGTGGATGCCGGACGGACGCTTCTGGTACCGGAACCAGACCCCGCAGGGCAGCGAGTACGTGATGGTCGATCCCGGTGCGGGCACCCGCCAACCCGCTTTCGACCACGCGCGGATGGCGAACGCGCTCTCGGGAGTGGCGGGCGCGGGCGCGACGGCGGCGGGCCTGCCGGGTGGGCAGTTCATCCCCGGGGCGGCGGTGGTGCTCTTCGCGCCCGAAGGGGACGATTTCAGCGAGGAGGGGCGCGCCTTCCGCTGCAGCACGATCGGCTACCGCTGCGAGGAACTGGAGGGCTCTCCGGAACAGCGCCGGGCCAACTACATGGCGATCTCCATGGGCTTCGAGGCGGCCTTCCGCCGCTCCGCCGGCGTCGTCTCGCCCGATCAGGGGCGCGAGGCGTTCATCCGCGACCACAACCTGTGGGTGCGCGGGACCGATACCGGGGAGGAGACGCAACTCACCTTCGACGGCGAGGAGGACTTCGGCTACGCGACCAACAACGCGGGCTGGGTGCGGAGCCCCCGGCCGGTCCTGCGCTGGTCTCCCGACGGACGCAAGATCGCCACCTTCCAGCACGACGCGCGCGGCGTGGGCATGATGTACATGGTGAACACCCAAGTGGGCCATCCCGAGCTGGACGCCTGGCGCTATCCCCTGCCCGAGGACTCGGTCATCTTCCGCATCCACCGGGTGGTGCTGGACCTGGACGCGCCCGCCGACTCACGCCTGGTGCGCTTCGACATGCCCCCGGACCAGCACCGCTCCACGGTGTGCGACCATGTCGCCTGTGGAGGCACCTTCGCGGACGTAGAATGGAGCGACGACGCCACCCAGGTCGCCTTCGTGTCGAGTTCCCGCGACCACAAGGTGGCCACGCTGCGCATCGCCGACGCCGGCACCGGCGAGGTTCGGGATGTCCTGGAGGAGCGGGTGGAGACCTTCTTCGAGTCCGGAGACGGGTCGCACAACTGGCGCGTCCTGGAGGAGAGCGGCGAGGTCATCTGGTTTTCCCGGCGCGACAACTGGAGCCATCTCTACCTGTACGACCTGGAATCGGGCGACGTGAAGCGGCAGATCACCTCCGGGGAGTGGAACGTCCTGGAAGTGCTTGAGATCGATACCGACGCGCGCACCGTGCTCTTTATCGGCAACGAGCGCGAGGACGGGGATCCCTATTTCCGCTACCTCTACCAGATCGGGCTGGACGGCGGCGACGTGCGGCTGCTCACCCCGGACAGCGCCGACCACACCATCTCGCGCTCCCCCGACGGCGAGTACTTCGTCGACAGCTGGTCGACGCCCGTGACCCCGCCTGTGAGCGTCGTGCGCGACATGAGCGGGGAGGTCGTGGTGGAGCTCGAACGGGCCGACGTTTCCGCCCTGCAGGCAGCCGGCTGGCAGCCCCCCATCCCCTTCGAAGTGAAGGCGCGCGACGGCGTCACCGATCTCTACGGGCTCATGTTCCGCCCCTCCAACTTCGATCCTTCGATGGAATACCCGATCGTCAACTACCTCTACCCCGGGCCGCAGAGCGGCAGCGTCGGGAGCCGCAGTTTCCGCGCCGCGCACCGGGATCTGCAGGCGATCGCGGAGCTGGGATTCGTGGTGGTGGAGCTCGACGCCATGGGCACGCCCATGCGCTCTCGGAGTTTCCACGAGGCGTACTACGGCAACATGGGCGACAACGGCCTCCCCGATCAGATCACCGGAATCCAGCAGCTCGCCGAGCGGCACGAGTGGATGGACATCGACCGGGTCGGAATCTTCGGGCACTCCGGGGGCGGCTTCGCGTCGACGGCCGGCATCCTGCGCTACCCGGAGTTCTACAAGGTGGCGGTGTCACAGGCCGGCAACCACGACAACCGCAACTACGAGGACGACTGGGGCGAGAAGTGGCAGGGGCTGCTCGAGGAATACGACGACGGCACCACCAACTACGACAACCAGGCGAACCAGTTGGTGGCGGGGAATCTGCAAGGCAAGCTGCTCATCGCCCACGGCACGATGGACACCAACGTGCCGCACTCGAACACCATGCTTGTGGTGGATGCGCTCATCGCCGCGAACAAGGACTTCGACCTGGTGCTGTTCCCGAACCGGGGTCACGGATTCGGCAACGAGCCCTACATGATGCGCAAGCGCTGGGACTACTTCGTGCGCCATCTCATGGGAGCGGAGCCGCCCGCGAACTACGAGTTCGGGCAGCTGCGGCGTCCGTTGGGGTGAAGCCTACCTGCCGGTCGATGCCTCCGCCGCCAGCACGTCGCCCACGGCCTGGACGATGTCCTGCTGAGGGCCGATGCCGGTGTAGGCGACCGTGCCCTCCGCGTCCAGGATGACCACGTAGGCGGTCGCCGGCGCCAGGAAGGCGCGCGTGGCGTTGCCGCGGGTGTCCCACAGCATCGGGAAGCGGATGGCGTGCCGCTCGAGGTGCCGGCGCACCGCCCGCTGGGTCTGGGCCACGGCCACCGCGACAGCGAGGAACCCGACCTCGTCGCCGTAGCGTTCGAAGGCGGCGTCCATGCTGGGCTGCAGCGCCTCGCACTGCTCGCACCAACTTGCCCAGAACTCGAGCAGCAGGGGCCGCTCGCCGACGTAGTCCGCCAGGTCGACGGGTTCCCCGTCGAGGTTCTCGATGGTGGGGGTCGCCGGCGTCTCGCCCACGGCGATGCCGATCTCGCCCCGTTCCTGCGCGCCCGCGGCGCTGAAGAGCATCACGACGGCGCCGAGCGCCGTCACCGCCGCCAGAAGATTCCGTCTCACCGTATTCACATCACCAGTCCCGTTTGAATCAGGTAGTACTCCGCCACACCCAGCATAATGATACCCGCCGCCTTCTTGATCCATACCATCCATGCTCCGGACTTGGGCAGCCAGGCAGCGGTGCCCGAGAAGAGCCCGACTGCAACCAGCAGCGAGGTCATCCCCAGCGAGAACACGAAGAGGTAGACGAACCCCATGGCGCCGGCCTGGGTCGCCGCCACCCAGGTGAGAACCACGGCGAAGGCGGGGGCGCCGCAGGGCGCGGCCACGATCCCGGAGGTGGCGCCGAGCAGGAAGACCGCCGGGTAGGACCCCCCGCCCAGCCCTCCTGCCCAGTGCAGCAGGCGCTTGGGCGCGCTCACCGGGATCACGTCCAGCATGGCCAGCGCGAAGATGATGAGCAGGTTGGCGGTGGCGAAGCGCACCCAGGGGTTCGCGCTCACCGTGCCGAAGAGGGTACCGCTCAGCCCTGCCACCAGACCGAGCAGGGCGTAGAACATCGCGAGCCCCGTCACATAGGTGAGGGTCAGCCCCACGATGCGCGCCCGCGGCGCCTTGTCCCTGGAAGCCCCGGCGATGACCGACGCGGTGATGGGGATCATCGGGTAGACGCACGGCGTGAGGCTGGTGAGGACGCCGGCCCAGAAGAGCAGCCCCATGGCCAGCAGGGGGCTCGCGCTCAGGCTCTCGGAAATGCCTCCGATCTGTGCGGCGGCGGTCCAGATGGCTGACATGGCCGGACTCCCGGGTGCCGCGGGCTACGAGGCCGGCCGGGACAGCACCCCGGCGGGATCGAAGCTGTCCACGATGCCGCGCGTGACCGCGAGGACGCCCGGAGCGGTGGCGGGTTCGGGGGCGGGCCACCGGGGGATGTTCGCGCGCGAGACCCGGAAGGTCGCGCCGGCCTCCGCGACGCCGTCACGCAGGCGGTTGAGTGCGTCGAAGGCGGCCGCCGCGGAGGCGCCGGGCCCGCCCACCGTCACCCGCAGCACCCCCAGCGACACGTGCGCGGCCACCGTGCCGCACTCCACGGCCGGCTCCACCAGGTCGCCCAGGCGCGAGGGCAGGTGGCTGACGCGCGCCACGGCGGCCGCGTCGTCCTCGAAGCGCTCCAGCGCCGCGAACCACCGAGCCGATGCCTCGCCCTCCAGGCGCCCGCTGGCGTTCCGTCCCACGCGGGCGTTGAGGATGCGCTCCGATTCCGCGACCGCCTCGGGCGAGCCGAGCAGGCGCACGGCGACGGTCGGCTCCTCGCCGTGGCCGGCCAGCAGCTCCAGCGCCGGGATGCGCACCGGGGCGGTGGCGAGCGAGCGGGCCAGCACCACGGTCAGCGCGAGGCGGGGGGTCTGATAGAGGAGGGTCACATCCCGGACCGGCAACGGGTGCAGGCGCACGGTCGCGGAGGTAACGATCCCGAGCCGCCCGCCGCTCCCCACCGCGAGCTTCACCAGGTCGTAGCCGGCGACGTTCTTGACCACCCGCCCGCCCAGCTCGAGCACGCGCCCGTCGCCGGTCACCAGCGTCAGGCCGAGGACGTGGTCGCGGGGGGTGCCGAACTTGCCCTGCAGCGGCCCGTAAGCCCCGCTCGCCAGCACGCCTCCAAGGCTCCGCCGGGCCCGCGCGGGCGGGTCGAGGGGGAGCCACTGGCCCTGGTCGCCGGTCAGCCGTTCCAGTTGGCCGAGGGAGACCCCGGCGTCCGCAGTGAGGGTCAGGTCGGCGGGGTCGTAGGCGTGGACCGTGTCCAGCGCGCGCGTGCTTACCACCAGGTCCACCGGTCCGTCCAGGTAACCGGGGCGGAGGGAGGTGGCATTGCCGATGAAGCGCACCTGCCGTCCGTCGCGGGACGCGCGCGCCATCAGGTTGCTCAGTTCTCGGACCGTCTGCGGCGCCACCACGGGAGCGCCGCCAGCCTCCGTCGCCCGGCCGACCGGCGCAGCTCCGCCGTTCATTGCGCGCGCATCGCCGCGGTTGGCCTCGCCGTCCTCGGGCTCCTTCCCGCCCTCGTCATCGCGCACCGCGGACGCGTCTTCCAGCGCTTCCACGCTCATGCCGTCGCACCCGCGGGCACGGTCGCCCGCGCGCCCTCAGCCTCGCCCGCGCCCGCGCCCGTCGGGTCCACGGCCCGGATCCGGTCCGGAAGCACCTTGCCCGGGTTGCACAGCCCCGCGGGATCGAAGACGCGGCGCACCGACTCCATCGCCCGCAGCGTGTCGTCGGAGTGGATCAGCGACATGTAGTCGCGCTTGTCGAGCCCCACGCCGTGTTCACCGGTGATCGTGCCCCCGGCGTCGACACAGATGCGCATGATCTCCTTGGAGGCCAGCTCCACCCGCTCCATCTCGGCGGCGTCGCGCCGGTCGAAGAGGATGTTGGGGTGCAGGTTGCCGTCTCCGGCGTGGAAGACGTTGGCCACCTTGAGGTCGTAACGCACGCCGATCTGCGCGATCTCGGCCAGGACATCGGGAAGCCGCGTGCGCGGGACGGTTGCGTCCTGCACCAGCAGGTCGGGGGCGATCCTCCCCATGGCGCCGAAGGCCTTCTTCCTTCCCTTCCAGAGCGCCGCGCGCGCATCCGCGGACGTGGCCCTGCGCACCTCGCGCGCCCCGCACTCCAAGCACGCCGCCTCCGCCCGCGCGGCCTCGGCCTCGAGCCCCGCCTCGATGCCGTCGAACTCGACCACCAGCGCCGCAGCCGCGTCGGTCGGGTAGCCGGCGGCGAAGATGCTCTCCTCCACGGCCCGGATGGTGGCCTGGTCGATGATCTCGAGCGCCGCCGGGAGCAGGCCGTCGGCGATGATGGCGGTCACCGCCCGCCCCGCGTCCTCCAGCCGCTCGAAGATGCCGAGCAGCGTGTGCGTCGCCTGCGGCAGCGGCAGCAGCTCGACATCGATCTCCACCGCGATGCCGAAGCAGCCCTCCGATCCCACGAACAGCCCCGCGAGGTCCAGCTCCCCGGTGTCCAGCCCGCGGTCTCCCAGGTACACGCGGCTGCCGTCCGGCAGCACCACGTCCAGCCCTCGGATGTAGCGGGAGGTGACCCCGTACTTGAGGCAGTGGGGCCCGCCCGAGTTCTCCGCGACGTTGCCGCCTACCGAGCAGGCGCTCTGCGACGACGGATCCGGGGCGTAGTAGAGCCCGTGCGGCTGAGTCGCCGCCGTCAGGTGGGCGTTCACCACGCCGGGCTGGATGCGCGCCCGCCGGTTGTGCAGGTCGAGCTCCAGGATCCGGTTCATGCGCGCCGTGCACACCACCACCGCCCCGTCGACCGCGAGCGCGCCCCCGGAGAGGCCCGTCCCCGATCCGCGCGCCACGAAGGGCACGCGCTCGGCCGTGATCGCCCGCACCACCCGGGCCGTTTCGTCTCCGTCCTCGGGAAGCACGACCGCCCGCGGCGGATAGCGGTAGGCGGTGAGCCCGTCGGACTCGTACACCATCAGCCGGGCGGGATCGGTGATGACCGCGTCGTCGCCCAAGATGCGGACGAGTTCCTCGGCCAGCCCGGTCGACAGGCGCGGTGCTTTGGCGATCACGGCACGGCTCCCGGTGAAGGAGAAGCGCGCGTCCGGCAGGAACAGGCCGCCGCCGGTAACGCGCGCCGCGTCAGGGAAATACTACCCCCCGCCGGCCAGATAGTCGAGCATGGCCGCGATGCTCGCCTCGGCGGCGTCGCGCAACCGCGGCGGCAGGTCGTCTCCGTAGATTGTGGTCACCAGTTGCGCCGGCGTCGCGGCGGGGTGATCGCGCTGCGCCTGCCCCGCCTGTTCGATGCGGGCAAGGCGATGCTCGCGGTAGGCCGCGAGCGCCCCCGGCACATTCTCGATCGGAGGCCCGTGCGCCGAGTAGATCACCCTGGGCGCCAGAGCCTCGATCCGCTCCAGCGACCGCAGGTAGTCGCGCACGCACCCCGGATACTCCCCCACCCAGGTTGTGCTGCCCTCGCCGAGCATCAGGTCGCCCGCGAACAGCGCCCGCGCGCGCGGCCAATGGAAACACAGGTGCTCGGCGCAGTGCCCCGGCGTGTCCACGGCGAGCAACTCACCCTGGTCGGTCTCGACCGCGGCACCGTCGCCGAGCGGGCCATCCGCGCCCCGGCACGGCCCGAGCAATGGGGCTCCCAGCGCGTCCGCCAGGGCGCGGGCGCAGCCGGAGTGGTCGGCATGGTCGTGGGTTACCAGCACGGCGACTCGGCGCGCACCCGCCACGGCGGCCCGGAGCGCACGCAGGTGGCCGGGATCGTCAGGGCCGGGATCGATGACCGCCGCCTCTTCGCGCCCGACGATGTACGTCCGGGTCCCGTCGAGGGTGAACGGCCCCGGGTTGGCTGCCGTGAAGACGCGAGGGCGGGTCATGGCGCGCGCGGATCGGTCCCGCCCACGGTCATGCCCGGGACAGCTCGATGGTCGCTGTCCGCTAGCGTCGCTCGTGCACGAACTGCTCGGCGAGCTTGTCGGCAATCATCTGCACGGCCAGCTCGATGTCGTCGCTGAATGCCGCTGGCGTACGGCTGTCGATGTCGATCTGCCCGAAGATCTCCTTGCCCGCCCGGATCAGGACCACGAGCTCGGATTTCACGCTGGGATTGCACGAGAGGTAGTTGTCGACCGCGCCCACGTCGGGCACGTTCTGGTTCTTGCCGGTCGCCACGGCGGTGCCGCACACGCCCGTGCCCACGGGAATCTTCGCGTGTTCGGTGCTGGCCCCGATGTAGTTGTGGAGCCAGAGTTCATCCTCGTCCTCGCCCAGCAGATAGACGCCGACCCAGTCGAAGTTGTCGGTCCGGGAAAGTCCCCGAACCGCGTGACGCAGGAGGGCATCCGACAGGTAGCCCTGCTCTCTCAGGCGCTGCAGGTCGCCGAGCAATTCAACGGTGTTCACCATGTTGTCGATCTTCTCCGTGGTGCGGCGCCTCGGGCCCCGCCGGTTCCTGGTTGCCCCGCCGTCCCCATCCCCGTCATCCCCAAGATGAAAGGTAACGCGATCGAGCGCACGTCACGCGCGATCCGCGATTGCCTCCGCGAAGTCCGACCCGCTGGGTTCCTGGAACGCCCTCAGCCCGAACTCCGGCAGAATCGCGATCAGATGATCGAAGAGGTCGGCCTGGAGCCCCTCGTAGTTCGCCCACGCGGTGTCGCTCGAGAAGCAGTAGATCTCGATGGGCACGCCCTTCGGTCCGGGCTCGAGCTGCCGCGCCAGCACCGTCATCTCCTGACTGACGCGGGGGTTGGCCTTCAGGTAGTTGAGGACGTAGAAGCGGAACGTTCCGAGGTTGGTCAGCCGCCGGATCTCCGGGATGATGCCGGGATCGCCCTGGGCCTTGGCGGCGTTGTAGTTCTCGATCTTGCTCCGCGCCTCGGCCATGTAGTCCTGCAGCGTCTCGTAGCGCGACAGCCGCTCGATTTCGTCGTCGCTCAGGAAGCGCACCGAGTTCATGTCAACGCGCAGCGACCGCTTGATGCGCCGTCCCCCGGATTCCGTCATCCCGCGCCAGTTCTTGAAGGACTCGCTGATGAACTTGTGGGTGGGGATGGTGGAGATGGTCTTGTCCCAGTTCTGGATCTTGACCGTGTGCAGCGCGATCTCGATGACGTCCCCGTCGGTGTTGGCCTGCGGCATCGACACCCAGTCGCCGATGCGGATCATGTCGTTGGACATGATCTGGATGCTCGCCACCAGCGACAGGATGGTGTCGCGGAAGATGAGCATGAGGACGGCGGTGAGCGCGCCGATTCCGGAGAGGAAGACCAGGGGGCTCTGGTTCGCCAGGATCGCGATGGCGACGACGCCCGCGCCCAGGTAGGCCAGCAGGCTCACGCCCTGGAGGTAGCCCTTGATCGGACGCGAGCGAGACTGCTCGAAGGCCTCCACGTAGATGTCGTTGACCGCGTCGAGAAAGGCGCTGAACGCCGCGGCCGCGGCCATCACGATGACGGCCGCCGAAAGACGGCGCGCGAACGTCCAGGCCAGAATGAGCCCGGCGGACTCGGTCCCGGCGGCGGCCTCGATCGGGGTCACGCCCAGCACCGGCCCGATGCCGTAGTAGACGATGGCGGCGGGCACGATGTGGGAGAGGCGCGCGAAGACCTTGCGCTCGATGACGCGGTCGTCCCACGAGGAACGAGTGCGGGCCGCGACCCGCCGGATCGCGCCGTGGACGATTCGGGTGGTCACCCAGTCGACGATCCACGCCGCGGCGACGAGGATCACGAGACCGGCGACCAGGCTGAGCCAGTTGTCGGGGAGGAAGGGCATGGGTTGGGTCTCCGACTCGCGCGCGAGCTAGATCTTGTTGCGCAGCCAGTCCAGGACGAGGCGCAAGACGTACCTGAGAATCCGCATCATGGAGGGGCCGTCCTTGTTTGGTTGGCGAGCATCAACTGCCGGATGCCGGCATCACGATAAGGACGTGTACGGAGGAAAGGGGGTCAAGGGTTACCTGAGGAAGCACGGTTCGGCTTCCGCTGCCGACTCCGGATGGATGATGCGCTGGACCAGACTGCCGGAGCCATCGTCCTGCCACTGGACCTGCAGGGTCGCCAGGGCGCGCTGTCCTCCGGCTTGTTCGGTTCCTGGCGAGTAAACCGCGTATGGGCCCAGCACCGTTTCCGTAGACGCCGAGAACAGGTAGTCCCGAACGGCTGCGTGATCGATCTCCCCCGCCGCGGTCAGCGTGGCCTCGACGGCTTCGGCCAGAAGCTCCACTGCTCCGAAACCGCCGGCCGCGTGATAGCCGGGCAACGATTCGTGCGCCTGCTGGTAGCGCCGAACGAAGGTCTCGCTGTCGGCGATGAAGCCGGACGTGCGGACCGCGGGGGTCCACGTCGTGGGACCGGCAATGCAGCGCGCGAGGGCGCCAACGTCCTCCACGAACCGGGGATCTGCAGGGCCCAGGGAGAGGCTGGCCGTGAATGGTGTGTACCCGGTCGCTGCCATCGCCTCCGTGAAGCCGACGGCATCGTCGTAGTAGCCCCCGCCGACGAAGAGATCGCCGCTTGCGTCGCGGGCCGCCGCTGCGAGGCCCGCATGATCTGCCCCGCCGACCGGGTATGACCGGTCCAGCACGATCGTGAGGGCGTGTGAGCTCGCGGCCGCCCGAATGCCCTCGGCCAGGGAGACGGGGAAGGTGCTCTCTTCGTAGACGAGTGCCACGGTGCGGGCGCCGCTGCGCGCAGCCAGCTCGACCATGCCGCGGAATCGCATTGGCCCCGGATCGAGCATCTGCACGCTCCATCGGCGGTCGCGCTCGCTCCAGATTCCCGGGGCCGACGCCAGCGGCGCGATGAGCGGCCAGCCCGCCGCCTCTGTCACGGCCAGCACCGCCTCGGTGATCGGGGAACCGAAGGGACCCAGCAGCGCGTCGATGCTGTCGGCGGCGGTGAACGCCTCGTACAGGCGGGCAGCGGTCGCGGGATCGCTCGCGTCGTCCAGGGTCACCAGGCGGATCTGTCGGCCGCCCACGCCGCCCATCTCATTCAGCATCTCCACCGCAAGCCGGTAGCCCCTTCCCATCTCGCCGGCGGAACGGGTGCGAATCCCGGTTTCGGAGACGGTCGCCGCGATTGTGATCGGCCCGGGTTCATCCGATGGAGCCACGGCGTCGCGGCAGCCCGCCGTACTCATGAGCATCACCCAGAGCACTGCCAGGTCCCGTGTATTCGGCATCCGTCCTCTTCCCGCGATTCAGCCGCGGACATCCCCTCGAAGGAGCGTCCGCCCACGCCTGTGCTGACCGCTTCGTCACAAGAATTGCGTCAATCACGGCGAATATGGCGACAAAACGACGGTGATCAAGGCCGGATGATCTGCCGCGCGCGGAAGCCGACATCCGAACACGCAGGTGCTCGGAACAGGGACCGCGCCGACAATCCGGATGACGCGAGAGGCGGCCGGGACTCGGCGGCTGGATGTAGTGGAGTAGTGTCGAGCTATCCGATCAGGGAGCGCAGGGCGGCGATCTCGTCCTGGATCGAGCGCTCGATTTCGTCGGCGCGGCGGTCGGCGTCGAGTTCCTCGATCTGCGCCTCGATTTCGCGGATCCTGCCGTCGAGGTCGTACTCCTCGATCTGCGCCTCGATCTCCGCAATCTTGCCGTCGAGGTCGTATTCCTCGATCTGAGCCTGGATTACCGCAATCTTGTCATCGAGGTCGTATTCGGCGATCCGTGTCTCGATGGCGGTTATCCTCCCCGCGAGATCGTACTCCTCGATCTCCTCTTCGATCTCCTGCATTGCCTCGCGCTCAAGGGCGGCCGCTTCCCGCTCGATTTCGGCTCGCCGGGCGGCCAGATTGCGTTCGATCTGCTGCAGATCGTCCGCCAGGGTCGTCCAGTCATCGGCCGCCGCGGAGAGGGTTTCCGACAATTCCGTCATGTCGGTCATCGTTTCCTGCATTTCGGCCATCGCCTCCCGCACCTCGGGCCTCTCCAGGGCCTCGGCCGTCGCCTGCACTGCCGCCCGCACTGCCTCCGCCATGTCGGCTCCGGCGAGCGTCGTCATCGCGTGCTGATTGGCGATGAGTTCCACTTGCGCGGACACCCGGCTCATCACCCTGGCTACCTCAGCCCCTGGCATATACATACGCCCGCGCAAGCTGGCGATGTGCCCTCGATGGGCGGCGGCTTGTCCGTGCAGGGCGGCGACATGCCCCCGATGGGTCGCGGTTTGTCCGCGAAGCGTGGAGACATGCCCCCGGTGGATCGAGATTCTCCCGCGCAGGGTGGAGACATGTCCTCTGTGCACGGCGATTTGTCCGCGCAGGCTGGCTTCCTCGCCGCGGATTCCCTGCACATCCAGGTAACCGTCCATCACCGTCAGCATCAGGTCGCGCCATGCCTCGGCCTCGTCGTCAAAGGCCTCGGGGCGACCATCGATGCTCCAGTCGTACTCCAGGCCGCCGGGCCCGGGAGTGATCACCAGTCGGTGCAATCGCTCCACCTGCGACTCGAGCACCAGCCAACC
Source organism: Gammaproteobacteria bacterium (assembly GCA_028820325.1). Classification (GTDB taxonomy): domain Bacteria; phylum Gemmatimonadota; class Gemmatimonadetes; order Longimicrobiales; family Gaopeijiaceae; genus BD2-11. The sequence continues at coordinate 68,084 of JAPPJO010000090.1, forward strand.
GTCATCATCCATGCTCTGGATGGAGGTGGCATCCGGCGCCATCTCGACGTTGCCGTGGCGGCGCATGCACAGGCGCATGCCGTCCACCCGGCGTTGCAGGGTCCATTCGCCGGCCCGCCGCATGACGCCGACCCCGTTTCCGGGGTTGCACTCGGACGCCTGCCGGCTGGCGTCTTGTGCAGCCTCGGGCCTGACGGGCGTTGCGTCCGGCTCCGAAGGCGGCTCGGACGGGGCCGCCGAGACGTCAGTTGCGGCTGGCATCGGTTCCGAGATCGCGGACGTAGTGGCCATCGGCGGCCTTTCCGCGTTTGCCGAAGACGCTGCCTCCGGCACAGGACTCGCTGCCGTCGTCAGCTCTGGTGAGGGATCAGAGATCACGCGGCCCTGCGCCTGCCCCTCGCCTGCGACTATCGCCTGATCCAGGGGAGCGGCCAGCGCGGCCGGATCCCTGGGGACTGGATTGGCGCAGGCGATGAGCGTGCCGGCCACGCCGATTCCCGTCAGTGCGGCGATGGTGCGGGCGAGCGAATAGCGGGGGCGATGTCGCTTGAGGATGGACATGATTCGGTTCTCCAATTGCGAGCGCTGCACCATGGGGAGGGCCAGCAAGGCGCGACCGCCCGCCGTCCCGGACGCGAGCGAGAACAGGTGTCGGGCGTATTCCGAGGGACGCGTGCCGAGCTCCAGCACCTCCTCGTCGCACGATCGCTCGGCTGCGATGGTCGCAGCCCGCCACGCCGGCCAGCTGAGGGGGTGGAACCAGTAGAGAGCCACGACGGCGCGGCCGACGACCTGACGGAGCGCGTCCCGGCGTCGGACGTGGACCAGTTCGTGGGCCAGCACCACTGCACGCCGCTCCGGCGACCAGCCTTCCGCGTCGGACGGCAGCAGGATCACCGGCCTCCATGGACCACCTGCCATCGGCGTGGGCACCTTCGGGCTCATCAGGATCTGAACCTGGCTCCGCACCCGCAGGCGTCGCCGAATGGCGTCGGCCTGTTGCCTCCACACCAGGTCTCGCACGGGCGCCGCTTCGCGGACCAGCTTCCGGAAGCGGAGGCTCCCGACCGCCAGCGAAGTCAGCGCCGCACCACAGCCCAGAGCCCAGATCAGGAATGCGACGCCGGAGGGGGTCAGCGGGGCGGGTGCATAGCCTGCCCGCGGCCGTGGCCGGCTCGATTCGACCGTCGGGAACGCCGATGAAGTCCTGGCGCCGGCGACCCGTCGCGACGGCCCGGACGAAACGGCTGGCCCGGCCATCTCTCGCCGGGCTTCCGCGGCCGTGGCTCCGTCCCCCGACCCCTCGAGGGACGCACCCTCGGCGGCAACGTCCCGGGCCGGCAGGATGGGTACCGACCACGACGGGCCCAGCAGGCTCAGCACCGGCAATGCCAGCAGAAGCACGAATGTAGTCGTCCAGAGCAGGTGCAGGGTTCTCGCCGATCCCCGCCGTGCGAGCCATGCCAGAGCCAGCGCCAGGCATAGCATCAGCGTGGCCTTTGCAACCAGCCCCGCCACACCGGCGGCGGCGTCCAACCCGCTCACCGTCCCTCCTCCGCGGCTTCATCGATCATCGCCTTGATGCGCTCGCGTTCGGCCGAGGTCAGATCGCCTTCCCTGAGCTTCAGGAGCGTGGCGACCGCGCCCTCGACGGAACCGCCGAAGAACGTTGACAGGACGCGACGCATGGCCGAGCGGCTCGCGCGCGGGACCGGCGTCGTCGGAGCATAGACGTAGCGGGGACCGTCCAGCTCCCGGGTCAGATGCCCCTTGTTGATCAGGATGCGCAGGATCGAGCGCACGGCCGAGTCCGTCGGCGGGTCTGCCATGCGCTCCCGGATCTGGACGGCGGTCGCGCCGCCCGACTCGTAGAGGATGTCCACCACCTGACGTTCTCGCCTGCTCAGCGGGGGAAGGTCGCTCACCTGTCTCGTGCTCCGGCTGGGTGGTTTCCTCTGATGCGGGACAGCTGGTTCCTCGGATACCGGCTCCGTGGGTTGGCCGCGTGGGGCGGGCGGTCCGATGGAAGGATCGGTCCCGGAGTGGACCCGTGGTCGGGACACCATAGGGCATGACTGCTGAAAAATCAACATATCGGCTCCTGCTACCCTCCCTTCCGGCGATGGATCCGTACGCGGGGCTTCCATCAGCGGTTTGGCGAGCGCCCCGGCCTCTTCATCAGCGGTTCGCCGAGCGCTCCGGCTTTCCATCCGCGGTTCCCAGAATGCCGTCTCTCGCCTCAAGCCGCGAAAGATGTGAGCTTGGGGCGGGCCACGGCGCGGCAACGCCGGTGGCGCCGATCGGACGCGCACCTTCAGAGGAGCCGGCGAAGTGATCTCACTCGAGGGCAGGAATGCAATCGTAACGGGCGCGGCGAGGGGCATCGGGGCCGCGTGCGCGCTGGCGTTTGCGCGCCACGGGGCGAGCGTGGTGCTCGGAGACGTGCTGGAGGCAGACTGTGCCGAAACCGCGCGCCGCATTCGCGACGAGACGCGGGCGTCTGCCGTGGCGATTCGGGCGGACGTGAGCCTGGAGGAGGATTGCGCCGGATTGCTCGACGCCTGCACCGAGCGTTTCGGGGACTGCGACATCCTCCTTAACAACGCCGGCATTATCGTCCCGGGGTCGATTCTGGACGGCACCGTGGAGGACTTCGATCGCGTGCTCTCGGTGAACCTTCGGGGGACCTGGCTGATGTCGCGGCTCGCGGCCCGCCACATGGTCGAGCGGGGCATCAGGGGCGCGATCGTCAACATGTCTTCCACGAACGCGGTGGTGACCATCCCGAACCAACTCGCGTACGCGGTCTCCAAGGGCGGCGTGGCGCAGCTCACCAAGGTGATGGCGATGGCGCTCGCGCCGCACGACATACGGGTCAACGCCATCGGGCCGGGCTCCATTGCCACGAGGATGCTGGACGAGGTGATGGCGGACGAGGAGGCCCGGCGCACGATCCTGTCGCGCACGCCGATGGGGCGGGTCGGGGAACCCGAAGAGGTGGCGAGCGTGGCGGTCTTCCTGGCCAGCGACTACGCGTCCTACCTCACCGGTGAGACCATCTACCCGGACGGTGGCCGGCTGGCGCTGAACTACACGGTTCCGCTGCGCGGCGATGGCTGAAGGTTCCCGCGGGGCAGAGTGGCGCCGCGGCGGAGCGCAGGGCCGCGGGGTTCGGGTGAAACGCGTCCGCGGGCGGATCGATGAAGGCGGGGGACGGCGCGATGCCTGATCGTCCTGGCTCGCCCGGCGTGCGCCTCGCCATCGACATCGGAGGCACCTTTACCGATGTGGCCCTGGAGGCCGGCGGGCCCCCGGTCACCACCAAGGTGCTCACCACGCCCGCGGCCCCCGAACAGGGGGTCCTGTCCGGAGTCCACAAGGTGCTGGAGATCGCGGGCGTGGCGCCCTCGGAGGTGCGGCTGGTCATCCACGGGACCACGCTGGCCACCAACGCGATCATCGAGCGAAGAGGGGCGCGTACGGCCCTGATCGTCACATCGGGACATCGCGACGCCCTGGAGATGGCGCGCGAGAACCGCTTCGAGCAGTACGACATTGGCATCGACCGGCCGGAGCCCCTGGTGCAGCGCCGCCTGCGTCTGCCCGTCACCGAGCGCGTGGACCGGCACGGGCGCGTGCTGGTGCCGCTCGACGAGGATTCGGTGCGCGCGCTGCTGCCGATTCTCGATGAGCACGGGGTCGAGTCAGTCGCTGTCGGGCTCATTCACGGGTACGCCAACCCGAACCATGAACGGCGCATCGGCGCGATTCTAGCGGATGAGCGCCCGGAGCTTGCGGTGACACTGGCCTCGGATGTCTGCCCGGAGGTGCGCGAGTACGAACGCCTTTCGACCGCGTGCGCCAACGCCTATGTCCAGCCGCTGATGTCGAGCTACCTGAAGGGGCTGGCGGAGTCGCTCGTGGCCTCGGGGCTCGACTGTCCCTTCCTGCTCATGACCTCCGGAGGCGGGCTCACGACGCTCGAAACCGCCATGGCGGCGCCCGTGCGGCTGGTGGAATCCGGTCCCGCGGGGGGTGCGATTCTGGCAAGCCACCTCGCGCGGCGGTTGGAGCTGGGCGACGTGCTCTCGTTCGACATGGGGGGCACGACCGCGAAGCTGTGCGTGATCGACGGAGGACGGCCCCTGCAGTCGCGCGCCTTCGAAGTGGCCCGCAGCTACCGCTTCCGCAAGGGGAGCGGGCTGCCGGTACGCATTCCGGTGATCGAGATGGTCGAGATCGGGGCCGGGGGCGGGTCTATCGCGACGGTGGACGACCTCGGCCGCATCCAGGTGGGACCGGCCAGCGCCGGGGCAGAACCGGGCCCGGTGGCCTACTGCCGGGGCGGGACCGACCCCACCGTCACCGACGCCGACGTGGTGCTGGGACGCATCGACCCGGGCTTCTTCGCGGGAGGAGAGATCCCGCTGGACCGCGGCCGGGCGGCGGCGGCCGTTCGCAACGGGCCGGGGGCGAAACTCGGGCTGGATGAGACGGACGCCGCGCTCGGGATCGGCGAGATGGTGGACGAGAACATGTCCAACGCGGCGCGCACGCACGCGATCGAGTGGGGAAAGGGTCTGGCTGGCCGAACCCTGGTGGCGTTCGGCGGCTCGGCCCCCATCCACGCCGCCCGCCTGGCGGACAAGCTCGCGCTGGACCGCTTCCTGGTCCCCGCCAACGCGGGGGTGGGGTCGGCGGTCGGGTTCCTGCTGGCGCCGATTTCCTACGAGGTGGTGCGCAGCCGCTACATGCGCCTGTCGGCGTTCGATGCAGCGGTGGTTGGCGAGGTCATCGCGGAAATGCGGGCCGAGGCGACCGCCGTGGTGGCCAGCGGTGCCCCAGGGTCGCCGACCAGCGAACAGGTGCGCGCCTACATGCGGTATGTGGGCCAGGGCCACGAGATCGGGGTGGAGGTACCGGCGGAGGTGGTGGCGGGCACCGGTTCGGTGGCAGCGTTGCGGGGAGCGTTCGACGAGGCGTACCGCGCCGTGTACGACCGCGTCATTCCGGGGCTGGACGTGGAGGTGCTGAGCTGGACGCTGGTGGTGACTGCGGAGGGAGTGCGGGGACGGGTGGGATCGGCTACGGAAACAGCCTCCGCCGGATCGGTCGCGGGCGACGGGATGCGAATACGGGAACCCGATTGCTCGCCATCCGGGCCGACTTCGCTAACCGGTTGGGACGCGGGCGCTGGAAGCCGTCCCCGCGAGCCGCACCTGTCTGGCGGCCCACCCGAGAGAAGTCCGTCTGGAGGTCCGGCCGAGGCAAACCCGTCCGGAGGCTCGCCCGAGGAGAGTCAGTCCGGTGGCCCGCTCATCCCCGCCACACCCCCACCCGTCCGCCAGGCCGA
>JAPPJO010000060.1 GCA_028820325.1 Gammaproteobacteria bacterium
CCGGTATTGTTAGGTGCAGGCTGGAACGTCCATATGACCGACTCCGTAAAGAGAAAGGTATCGTCATGAAACGACGACCGGTTCTTGGTGGGCTCAACTTGATGCTCCTTGCCGTGGTCCTGCTTCCGACAGGCAGAGCAATGGCCGTGTGTGACACTCCTCCAGCGTGTCAGTGCGAGTGTCTTGACGAGTGGGATCGCTGCGCGGAAGGGATGTCGACCGAAGAAGCCCGGAAGGAGTGCGACCCCGATTACGACGATTGCTACGAGGAGAACTGTTCTTGGTAGACCACGGACCAGGGAGTAGCAGGACATTGGATATGGTTCCAAGTCGCATCGGACGCACCGCATCGATCCTGATGGCGTGGTGTTCGTTCAGCTGCGGGGACTCCGGAGCCCGACCGGCTTCCCTGGACGCACCTGACAGCGTGGCCCTCAAGGCGCCATCGCCCCTCTTGGTTCTGGGCGACTGGTCGGGCGACGGCGGCACGGACTTCCAAGACATCGTCGGTGCGTTTCTAGACCGGGAAGCCGGGGTCCTGGTCGTCGGGAATTCGGGCGATGGTACGGTCAGGTTCTTCAGCATCAATGGAGACTGGCGTAAGACCGTGGGTGGCATCGGCGAAGGACCGGACGAATTCCAGCGCCTGAGCGGCGTGTTCGAATACCGGGGTGATTCGGTTCTGGCGTTCGACCGCCGGGGATACAGGGCTTCGCTGTGGCCGTATGAAGGGGGCCGAGTCCGGTGGGTGTCACCTGAAGACCTGCCGTCCGGTCTGCGCTTCCCAACCCTTCGTGGTTCCCTGCGAGACGGCAGATTGCTATGGACGGCGGAAGCGGTGGACGATCGGTACGATGAGCCCGGAGTCTCGCATTCTCGTCTCGCAACGGTCTTTCTCACGTCGCCCGAGGGCCGTGGATTCCGATCGGTCGGGGAGACCACTGGGGCCATGTTGTACCGGTATCGGTCTTCGAGGTTCGCGAGGGGCATGGCTCCGTTTTCCCCACGGTCGTTCGCGGCGGCTGACGATTCCGTTGTCTATTTCGGTTCGACCCGGTTGCCCCGGGCGTTGCGCGTTGGCTCCACCGGGCTGCCACTTGAATCCGTACGCTTCGATTCAAGTAGGAGGGCCGTCTTACCTGCACAACGAGAGGCTGATCTCACCATCCGCAGGAGTGAGGTGGAACGAAGGCCCCCGACGCCGCTTCGAGCCGCGAGGCTAGCCGAACTGGAGCTTCTGCCATATCCAGATTCTCTTCCCGCGATAAGTGCGATCGTTGTCGGTCGGGACGGTCGGCTGTGGGTGGCGGATTATGTGCCACCGCAGAGCGGATCGGATCAAGCATTTCCGGGATCCCGCAGGTGGGCCGCCTACTCCGAACTCGCAAGGAAACGACAAGGCTACCACTTTCCGGAGAGGTTCCGGCTCTTATGGGCCGACGAAGCCATGGCGGTCGGCGTCGTCCAGGATACGATGGATGTCGAGCGCATCGTGGTTGCTCCCGTCCCCGAAGAAGACAGAGGCGGCAGCCGGTGAAGCGGCTCGGGAGTGCCGAGGCCGGATTGACGCTGTGTCTGCTCCTATTGACCGCGATCAGTTTGCGGCCCTCGGGGTCCTTGGGAAGCCGTATCCTTGCCTGGAATCAGCAAAGACAGGTTGTCGAACTGTATCGAGGCGGGTGGGAGGACGCAGCGTCTACACGAGGAAGCGTACAGGGGAGTGACGACGGTAGGCCGATCGCAGCCTTCGCGTTCAGCGACTACCTGTGCCGCTACTGTCGATTGTCACATGCGCGTGTCAACCGACTGGTTGCCGGTGAGGATGTAGCGGTAGTCGTGATACATGTACCAGGATCGCCTCGGGCCCGTGAGGCTGCCCGGGCTGCCATCTGTGCGGAGGACCAGGGGGCGTTCGCCCGAATGCATGAACATCTGATGACGGCAGAGGACTGGTCCGAGACCGATCCGAACTGGGAGACGACGGCTCGAAGGGCCGGTGTTCCATCGGTTTCCCAATTCCTCTCCTGCTTCAACTCTTCGGCTACGACGGAGCGATTGGCTCAAGATGTTCGATTGGCAACGCGCTGGAAGGTAAATGGCACGCCCACTTTCGTGTCACCACACGCGCGTGTCGTCGGGAGTCCAACGGAAGAGGATTTGGCCAAGTTGCTCGGCCACTAACCTTGCCCCTCTACGATTCGTCAGCTACTCGCCTCTGACGATCCAGTGTGGGCGAACGGGGTAACTCTGCCGCCTCGAAGGAACGTTGAACCGCCTGGACACCAATTCGCTGACAGACGATCACGCAGAAGATGGCGTCCGGGAATCTTGCTCGGCACTCCATGAACTCTTTGAACCGCGCGGGCGAGTCGCCGAAATCCAGCGCGCATCTGTAGTCCTCGGGATAGGCGAGCCCAATGGACGCGTGGGTGATCTTCCCGATCCCGGTCCGCGTCTCGCGGTGACCTACCGGCTGATTCCGGCCGCCAGCCGGGGTCGGACATTCGGCGGCGCCGAGGTCGCTATGGCGAGTCACCAAAAGCCCCACCCGACGGGCGAGGGACTCGAACTCGAACAACGCCAGCCGTCGCGCTCCAAGACCGCCCGCCGGAGGGTCTTCCAGCGGACGGTCCCGTAGAGGCGACGACGGGTCCTATTGGACGCAGTTGATATCGACCCCGATGATATTGAGGTCGCCGTTCGCGCTCTCTTCGGTGACGATTTCCGATTGGGCATTGCAGGACGGATCGGCTTCCGCAGCCACGGCTCAGGCGAGAAACGCTTGCATCTTCTCGTGGATCGCAGGCTCCCTGATCGAACAGCGCGGACCGCCGTAGGCTGCGATTTCGCCGGAGTCATCCACCGAGTAGGTCAGGGAAAAAGATCCCAATGAGTACGAGGCCAGTGTCACAACCTCAATCGGCATGGCTGGGAGCGCCAGCGACAGCCGGGATTCAGTCTTCCCGGCTTCGTAATTCGAGGCGAGGACATCCGCCATGATCGCGACAGGATCGACCTCCGCCTCCGGTTCCGTTCCGCAGGCCGCGAGACCGGCCAGCATGAGGGTGAGCATGAGAGCGCGCATTCTCTGCTTTCCTTTCGGAGAAGGTGAACGGTCCTCGAATTATAGCGATCCGAGCGGACGGACCGACACGGGAAAACCCGCGAAATCTTGCGGGGATTTTCCCCTCACCGCGCCGACACCACGCGAAAGCCCGGACCGCGATAGCCATGCGTCTTCGCATTCGCCATGGCCCGGAAGCCGCACGCGATCACGGCCGCGCTTGCCGCATCGATGCGCCGCTTTGCCCTTACTCTTCTCCAGCTCCGGATTGTCGGGAAGATCGGGCCAGAGCACGGCGGAATCCAACGCTGGGGTCGCCCGTGCTCCGGAATGGCCCGATCCGCGACCGCTTTCTGGGACGCCCGAATGTCATAGGAGCCATCCGTCGGCGCCCCGGACCCGGTCCCGCCCCACGTCGCGCACCTCCGATTTCCGGTAGCGGTCCGCGCCCATGATGATCCGTGCAGCGGCTAGCGACTCGAAGACCCGACGCCGCCGGGCGCGCCGCGATCGAAATGTAGGATCCGGCCTGCAACCGGCGGCGCACGCCCCACAGAGTATTCGGTTCAGGCCGGTACACAGCTATCTTGGTGGGAGAGCCGGGGCGTTCGGTCCTCCGGCTTCACACCACGTCAATCACACAAGGACATGCCTTCCATGCATAGATTCGTTTTGTTGTCAGGACTCATGCTGGTCGCCGCACCCGCAACCGCGCAGACCACCTTGGGCCTGAAGGGCGGGGTCGGCTTCGCCACCATCGCCATCGAGGAGGCTGCGGTCGAGGAGAAGTACGTTTCCGGCATCGTAGCGGGCGTGGAAATCGGTGTTCCCGTCTCCGGCGTGTTCAGCCTGAGGCTCGGCGGCTCGTACGCTCAAAAGGGCGGCGGGGGCTCTGTCGGCGGTGGCACCGTGACGCTCAATATCGATTATTTCCACTTCTCGGCGTTGGCCCGGGTCGCTACGTCCGGCGACGGGCTTTCGGTCGGCCTTGCGGCCGGCCCGTGGGCCGCCTATCGGCGCTCATGCGAGTTGGAGGGGGTAACCCTCGAAGGGACCAGCATCGTCACGCCTTGCTACGATCCTCCCTTGTCGGACTTCGACATCAAGACCCTGGACTTCGGCCTGGCATTCGGCGGAGGCGTCGAGTTCCCCGTCTCGGGCAGGCTCCGGCTGGGACTCGACGCGCTCTACTCGCTCGGGCTCGCATCCGTGGACGACGACGATAGCAAGACCCGGCACCTGACCGTCCAGACCGGTTTGTCCTTCCCGGTCGGATGATCCGAGACAATCGAAACCACCGGATCACGCTTCTGCGTGGAAGCTGCCCCCAAGTCGCATCGGAATGCCATCCGCCTGCCGCTTGGACTCCCGCCATTCTCGCGCGGTGTCCCGGTCATTTCAGCTCGGTAGACTCAGATTCTAACTCACAGGCAAGAAGGGCAGATCGTGCAGTCCCTATTGAACTTACGTGACTTCTTACCTTGATTCAGGCCCCTGACACCATGCCAGCCGCGCCGGTAGAACTGGTTCAGGTAGGCCACGCCCGGCCAGTGGCCGAACAGGCGGTCCCAGCGCGGGTCGGCCCTGAAATCCGCGTCGCTGTAGAGCCGCTGGTAGACATCCTCGTGGATGTCGTCGTGGGAGAGGTAGCCGGTGAGGTCCAAGTTGCCGTGCGAGGACACGATCTTCGCGGCGAAGTGCTCCCGCTCGTTCCGTGCCGAGCCCTCCATCCAGTCGGTCGCCTCCTGCCGGATCGCGGCGACCCAGGCCCGCGTCGTGCCGCCGAACGGCGATCCGGTCTCGACCCGCGCGGCGAACCGCTGGCCCTCGTTCTCACCGATCGTGACCGAGGCGGTCTGGCTCGCCTCCTCCGACGGGTCGGCCGTCAGGAAGTTGAGCGTTCCGCCCAGCGCCCCGACCGACCGCGAGGCGATGTCGGCCGTCCCCTGCGACACCTCGACGCCGCCGAGGTTGATCGGGTCGACGAGCCGGCTAGTCCGACGTGCCGTTGGGGAATCCGTCGATGGGCCTGCTCGCAACCCCCGAGCACGAGCGCGGCCAGCAGACCAGCGGGGGCGCATCGTCCAGCACTCGTGCTCATTCTTCTGTCCGAGGCCGGGGAGGGTCGCCCGCGCGGTGTCGTCGGTTAGAGCGACCCCCTCACGGCAAACCGTAGTGAGAGCCCACCCGGAATGGACACAGGCCTCCAAATGCCGGTCTCGAATGCGGAGCCTATCAGCGATCCGACTACGCCTGCCAACACCCCGATTCCGACGCTCGTTGCCAAGCCCATGGCGTAATCGGAAGCACTACAGCCCGACAGGCAGTAGAACGTCACGAACGCGCCCGAGGGGATTGCCCCGGCCATGAACCCGTACTTGAACCCTCGCCCGGTATGGTTTCCGACTCCGCCCCACACTTCGAGGCGCTGCATCCCTTCGTAGGGTGCATACCCGGACGACAGGAGCAGCCCGGCGCTGTCGGCTTCAACGACCACGCCGACCTGTTCGCCCGATACCCTGACCGTGTCGCCCGGTTGCTGGGCGGAGATGGCACCGACGGCCAGGAACGGGAATAACGATGAAGCCAGGGCCCAGAGGCAGTACTTGGACGCCGGACGGGGCGTGTGCACGGTGGGAGCAAAGCAGCCGGACACGACTCACCGTCTCCCTCTCGCCACACCTCCCGGCAGCCCGCTGCTGACGACGAGGTCGAAGCCCGAGAGCGGCGAGTTACCCCGTCCGTCCGCGGAGGGCAGCAGGTTGGGCGGCGGCTCGGTGAGGAGGCCGAGCACGCGCCCGTCGGCCGGATCCCGGACGATGATGGCGGGCGCGCTGGTCTCCGGGTCCAAGGCTGCGGTCCCGCCGGGTCCGTCGAGCGTGATGCGTTCGATGGTTCCGGCCCAACCCCCGGGCGCTGGGATGGCGAAGACGAACGAAGACGCCCCGTCCAGATGCGCGGTCTCGGGCATGTCGAAGCTGATCGAGAACAGCGTCTCGCCCCCTTCCGCGAGGACGGTCAACCGGTGGTCGCCGCCCGGCGCGGGCAGCCTGGGCGGCGCCTCGACGGCGAACGCGGGCTTCAGGAAGGGCTGCCCGGCGGCATCGACGCCTCCCCAGACGATGAGCGCCTGTTCCGCCACCGCGGGCGGTCGCGCCACCGCCTCGGTGCGAAGGCGGTGGTCGAGCGCATTCGAGAAATGATACCCGCTGATCCACGGTCGGCCGCAGTACCCCATGAGGTCGGTGGCCTCCGGCGGCACCAGGGTGCCCGTGGCGAAGTCGTATCCCCACGAGCCCGTCGAGCCGTCCCGCCAAGGATAATCCGGGTCGTCCCCCCGGACGCCGCACGGCGTATGCAGAAGGCTCATCGCGTGTCCGAGTTCGTGAGCGACCGTGCCGGCGTGGGCGAGGGACACGAGGCTCCTGCCCCCGATGTAGGAAGCCTGTCCGATGACGCCCGAGCGGATGTGGCCGAAGAGGCCCATGTAGTAGCCGTCGCCGCCCTCGACGACCCGAATCAACTCCGTCTCATGCAACAGATCCCAGGCGTAGTCGCCGGAGTTGGTCAGCACGGGCTCATGCACCGTCACTGCGAGTTCGCCGACCGGCAGGAGCCGGTCCGCCGCGCGAAATACGCTGGTGTCGGCTTCCAAGTCGTGCGCGCGCTCAAGCAATGTGGAGTCCGGGTTGTCCGCCTGCAGAAAGGGGATCACCGTGAGATCGAGCACCGGCATCGCGCGCACTTCGACCGGTGCCCGGCCCTCGGCCGGAATACGGCCGGGGATGCCCAGCCCTGTGTCCAAGGTGCCGTCCGGATCGATCTCGATCACCATTTCGAGGCCGGGTTGCACGACTTCTCCCGGAACGACCGCGTTGGCCGACCTCGACAGATCCCCCTCGTCGATCTCCGGCGGAATGCGCGCCTGGCCCGCCGGGATGTCGGCCGTGTGCACGATCCGGCCGCCCGCGTGGAAGGTGGCCCTGACCGGCGGCATGTCCGCGTGGCCGTCGGTGGACATGAAGACCCTCAGCAGCGCGTCCTCGCCCGCGACGAGCGGCGTCGGGTACTGCCGCGACTGGACGGCCTGCACGAGATACGCGAACGCCGCTTCTCCCCCGGCGCACACCGGAATGAACGTCAGGTCGTTCATGCGCAGCCAGTCCAGAACACCCGCGTGCCGGGGAGCGCACAACTCCGTGCCCGCGGCCTTCACGTCCACCCTCTGGTTCCTTTCGACCCAGGCCGAGGGCAGGGCGCCCTGCAACATGGCATTGCCCGCCAGGTCGATCCGGTCGATCGCCCGAAGCCCGCCGAATTCGGGTGGCAGTTCGCCCGTCAGGTCGTTGTCGGCGACGCGAAGCTCGTGAAGCAGTTCGAGCCCGCCGAGGCTTGGCGGCAGTTCTCCGGTCAGCCGGTTGCGCCGAAGATCGAGTGACTGGAGGTTTGCGAGTTCGCCCAGCCCCGCCGGGATTTCTCCGGTCAACCGGTTGCCGTCCAGGTCGAGCGACGCAAGATCCGTGATGTCCAGGATCTGCGCCGGTATCGGTCCCTCGAACACGTTGTCCGAGAGATTCAGGCCGATCAGGTTCGTGAGTTCGCCGACGGTCGGCGGGATGGTCCCCGACAGCGCATTGCCGCCCAAGTTCAGCTGGATGAGCCGGGAGAGGTTCCCGATCTCGGGCGATAGCGGGCCGGTGAGGCCCAGCCCACCAAGATCCAACACCCAAAGCCGGTCGAGCCGCCAGATCTCCGGCGGTATCCTGCCCCGGATGGTGTTGTATCCGAGTCCGAGTCTTTCCAGTTCGCCAAGCGCTCCCAGTTCGGGACCCAACTGCCCCCTCAGGTTGTTCGCTCCAAGATCGAGGCCGGTGACCTTGCCGGTTCCCCTGTTCACGGTGACGCCGTGCCAATCCGCGAGCGGGGCGTCCGTGAGCCAGTTACGGCTTTGGCGCCAGTCCCACCCCCGCAGGCGAGCGTACAGACGCGTCAATGCGAACCGTTCCACCTCCAACTCCCCCTCGACCGTCATGTCGGCGGAAGCGGATACGCCGCGGTCGGTGCGAACCGATACGGTTGCGCTCCCGGTGCTCCAGCCGAAGGCAAGCCCGGAGCGACCGGCCCAGACCACCGAGGTGTCACTCGCCGCCCACTCGAAGTCGACGTTCTCCATGGGCGAGCCGTTGACATCAAGCGCCGTCGCCGTGAAGCGCACCGTGTCGCCCGCCGCGACCGTTGCGGCCCCGGGGGTCAACACCACGGACACGGCGCGCTGCTCCGCCCGAACCTCGGCCCGTCCGGACACCCCGCCCGCAGTCGCAGTGACGACGGTTGAACCCGCACGGAGCGCCGTGACCAGCCCCGCTTGGTCCACCACAACCACCAGCGTGTCGCCGGAAGTCCACTCGAACTCGACCCCATCCACCTCCGAGCTGTCGGCGTCCAGCGCGGTCGCCACGAGGCGCACGGTATCCCCCAGCGCCACCGTCGCCACCGGGGGCGTTACCGTGATCGAGGCCACGGTGCCGGAGTCGCCCGCAGTCGAACTCGCGCCCCCGTCCATGGGTTCCCAGTCGGCGGGGTGCGGGAGTCCACGACTGCGCGCCGCCACGACGCGGGCGCCGCCAAAGGAAGAAGCCCCGCCATCGGCGCTCGCGGCCATGGCGGCGGCCGGGGCGTCGATGAGCATCGCCCGCACCCGGCCGGTCGCGGCGTCCCGCAGAATGACCGACGGCCGGTCGGTGTCGCGGTTCAAGAACGCCGCCGCGCCCGGCCCGCTCAGGGCGACTTCCGCCAGATCGACCCACTCCGCACGCGCGGGGAGCGCGAAGGCGAACCCCGCGCGCCCGTCCCCGTCCTCGGACTCGACCATGCCGAAGCGAACGGAGAACAGTTGCTCCCCCGTCGCCGACCATCCCTTCAACTCGTACCGGTCGCCGGAGGGCGGCGGCGCCCACGGCGCGTCCACCCAGAACGCCGGTTTCAGGAAGAGCCCGTCCCTGTCGTCCCGCCCTCCCCACAGGAGCAGCGACTTCGATTGAGCCGCGCGCTCGCCCCCGGTCGGCGAGACTTCCCGCCTCACGCGGTGACGGGTCATCTCCCGGAAGTGCCATGCCCCGACCCACGTCGGGCCGCAGTAGCTCATGAAGTCCTTCGTGTTGGGATGGACGACCGATTCCATTCCGGTATCGAAGTCGAATCCGAACGTGCCGACCGACCCGTCCGGCTGCGGATATCGCGGGTCGCCCGACGTGCCGCACGGCGCGTGGCCCAGACTCAGGTTGTGGCCGAGTTCGTGCGCGATGACGCCGCCGTTGAACACCGACCAGGCGGACCACCCGCTGCGCAGGGCCACGCCGGCAACGCCCCGGTCCCGGTCCACCTGTGCCGTGAGAGCCATGTAGTACCCCGACCCGCCCTCGATGGCCCGAAGCGCCTGCACCTCGTAGGGAATCTCAAAACCGGAGTTCGTCGTCGTGTACACCGGTTCGTGAACCGTCAGGCCGACCTCGCCGACGGGCAGGAGCGTCCTCGTGGCGTGGAACACCTCCGACTCAGCCGAGATGCCCCGCATGAGGTCCAGGATCTCCTCCTCGGGATCCTTCGGCCACAACCACGGAATCACCGTCAACCCAAGCTCCGGCAGCCCGGTTACGTTCACCTCGATCCGGCCCTCGCCCGGAATCCGGCGCGCCATGTCGACGCTGTCGGCCACCTCCCCGTTCGGATCGACCTCGATCACCATCTCCAAGCCCGGCTGAATCACCCACCCCGGAACCATCGCGTTGGCGGATATCGCGGCGTCGCCCTCGTCCACGTCGCCCGGAACCGGACCCGGCTTCCCGGGAATGTCGAGGATGTGTGCCGGCGCGCCGTTCAGATAGAAGTGCGCCCGCACGTCCGGGAAGCGCTCGACGGCGTCCGCCGCCGTCACGAACGCCCGCAACAGCGCCTTCCGGCCGGCAACAAGCGGAACCAGACCGCTCCGGGACTGCGTCGCCTGGATGAGATAGGCATCGAGGTCGCCCTGTCCGCACGGCTCCGCCGCCTGAATCGCGATACCGTCCAACCAGTCCGCGAACTCGGGGTCCTTGGGGGCGCACAGTCCCGAGGCGTCCGTATCCAGCCAGTTCAGGTCCAGACGCGTCAACTCGCGCGGCAGCGCTCCGCCCAGATCAGGGTTCCGTCCCAGCAACAGCTCGCGGAGGCTCGAAAGCCCTCCCCACTCGGGTGGAACGCCGCCTTCGAGCCCGTTGCCCGACAGATGGAGCCACTCCAGCTTCGACAGCCCGCCGATCTCGGGTGGCAGCTTTCCGCTCAACCGGTTGCCCGACAGAAGCAGATGCTCCAGTCCCGCAAGATCGGCCAGCGCCGGAGGGATCGGCCCGGTCAGGTCGTTGCCGTCGAGCCACAGATGCGTCAGGTCCGTCAGGTTCCCCAGCTCGGCGGGAATCGCGCCGCTCAGATTCGATCTCGACAGGAAAAGCCTGCCGAGGCGGGCGAGCCTTCCCAACTCGGGCGGAATCGAGCCGGAGAAATGATTGTCGCTGAGAGACAGGTATCCAAGCTTTGACAGGTTGCCGAGTTCCGGCGGTATCTGCCCCCAGACCTCGGCGCCGGACAGATACAGCGTTCTCAGATTGCGCAGGTTTCCGAGTTCGGGCGGGATCGGGCTGTCGAAGTAGTTGCCCGACAAACCCAGTTCGTAAAGCTCCGTCAGTTCACCCAGCCACGCGGGCAGCGGACCCTCAAGGCCCGCGAACCCCAACCCAAGGACTTCCAGGCGCGACAGCCGCTTCAGTTCGGTGGGAATGGCGCCGGAAAGAAGGTTCAGTCCCAGCCGCAACTCCCGCAATTCGGAGAGATCGCCCCACTCGGGCGGAATCCGGCCCCACAGCCTGTTCCTGTTCGGGCTTCCGGACGACCCGCTGCTCAGACTCAGAACGCGAAGACCGGCCAGTTCGGCAACGATCTTCGGAAGGCGCCCCCTCAGGTTGTTGTCCCTGAGGTCAAGCCGCACCACCCGGCCGCCCTCCACCCTCACGCCATGCCATGTGCTGATCGGGTCGTCCGAGAGCCAGCCGTCGCGACGCCGCCAACCGTCGCCGCCGGTCGCACGGTAGAACTCCACAAGCGTGGCTCGGTCAGGCTCCGTGAGACTCGCTTGCGCCGAGGGAGCCGTCTCCGTGAACGGGCTCAACGGCTCCGGCGCGTCGTCATGGCAGGAAAGCGCCGGCAACACGATGCCAAGCAGGATGGCCAACCGCGAACCGCCTCGCCGAAGCGGCGGCCTTGTCGCCCGACCGGGTTGCATTGCGTTGTCCACTTTCTGTCCAAAGCCGGTGAAGGACACGCAATATAGCAAGAATCGCGCCAACTCGCCGCACCAAAAACACCGAACATGGCGACCGGGAGTGTAATGGAGTCCCTGGCGGTCGCGACCGGCTTGGCAATCGCCCCCGTCAGGATGCCACCAGCGGCGGTTCCCGGTTAGATTGGGTGGATCATGGCCGTGCGGGAGCCAGCCAGGGGAGATGCTCGCGCGTGCGATGTCTATCAGATAACGCGGATCGCAGGAGCAGCTACTTGGACAAGGTCATACTGATAACCGGAGCCTCCTCCGGCATGGGCCGGGAGGCCGCGATCCTCCTGGCTCGCGGGGGCCACACCGTCTACGCCGGTGCGCGCCGGGCGGACCGCATGGAGGACCTGTCGGAACACGGAATCACCCCGGTCGAGATGGATGTCTCGAAGGGCGGGGACAACGAGCGGGCCGTGCGGCGGATCATCGACGCCGACGGACGCATCGACGTTCTGATCAACAACGCGGGCTTCG
>JAPPJO010000127.1 GCA_028820325.1 Gammaproteobacteria bacterium
CCCCGGCATTCGAGCGGCGATGCATTCACGCCCGCTCCTCACACACCCTCGCCCCCGAGAACCACTCGATGAAAGATCTGCAGCGGCTCATCCAGTTGGGACAGCAGATGCAGAGCCGGGTCACCGAGCTTCAGGAGACCCTGGACCGACAGGAACTGAGCGCATCCTCCGGCGGAGGCATGGTGACCGCGGTGGTGGACGGCAAGGGTACGGTGCGCAGCATCACGATCGAACCCTCGGCCGTGGATCCCGACGATGTCGAGATGCTCGAGGATCTCGTTCTGGCCGCGGTGGGGGAGGCGCAGAGCAAGGCGCGCCGGCACTACGAGGCCGAAATGAAGAAGATGACCGGCGGCTTTCCGATGCCGGGACAGCTTCCCAAACTGTTCTAGCGGCGCGGGAAGGCTCGATGTCGGTGATCGACCGGGTCACCAGCGAGTTCTCCCGACTCCCCGGGGTCGGCCCCAGGACCGCGCTCCGCCTGGTGCATCACCTGCTCCGCACCGGCCCGGACGAGTCCCGAAGGCTCGCCGCCGCCATCGAGGTCCTGGCTGAACGGGTGCGTCCCTGTGCGACGTGCGGCAACTTCGGCGACGAAGAGTGCTGCGCGATATGTTCCAACCCGCGGCGGGACACTTCCACGATCTGCGTGGTCGAGGGGAGTTTCGATGTCGGTGCGGTGGAGCGCACCGGAAGGTACGGGGGGGTGTATCATGTACTGGGCGGTCGCCTGTCGCCCCTGGACGGGATCGGGCCCGAGCAGTTGAACCTGCGGTCCCTGTTCGAGCGCATCCGCTCGGCGGAGGGTGAGGTGCGCGAGATCATCCTCGCCACCAACCCGCGGGTTGAGGGCGAGGCGACGGCGGTGTATATCGAACGTCAGCTCAGGCCGATGGGCCTGAGGGTGACGCGCCTGGCCACGGGCGTACCCGTGGGCAGCGACCTGGAGTTCGTGGATGGGACGACGCTCGCACAGGCGCTGGAAGCGCGCCGTGAGATGTAGGAAACGGAATCGCCGCCGGGGCGGTGGAGCCAGCGGATGAACAAGAAGCTGAAGAAGGTGGGGCTGGTGGCGCTGCTGCTGGTGGCGGTCGGGGGTGTCGCGGTTCTGGTCGCCCACGACCAGATGACCCGGCACCAGCGGGACCTCTTCAGCCCGCGGGTCTTTCGGCGGCTCGCGGCTCTGGGGCACATGGCGCGCGCCCGCGCCTCGGTGAACACGGTGAACCTCCTGAAGGACTACATGGCGTGGGAGCCCCGCAAGCTGCTCCGCGATCGGGCACGGGCCATCGAAGCGCGGATGGAGCGGGAGCTGGCGGTGCTGGAGACCGGGCTTAGCGAGAAGATGGCGTGAAGCCATGCCGATGACGAACTACGCCGGCCGGGAGGTCAACTGCAAGATCCTCTACTGCGGGCCGGGGCAGGGGGGCAAGACCACCAACATCGAATACGTCCACTCCCGCGTCGATCCCGGAAACCGGGGCGAGCTCATCTCCCTGGCCACGAAGCAGGGCAGCACGCTGCTGTTCGACTTTCTGGCCCTCGATCTTGGCGACGTACAGGGCCTCCGGACCCGCTTCCACCTCTACACCGTGCCGGGTCAGGCTTATTTCGAGAGCAGACGCCGGATTCTCCTCGAGGGCGTGGACGGGGTCGTCTTCGTCGCCGATTCCCAGATCGACCGCGACGAAGCCAACGACGAGGCGATGCAGAGTCTCTACGAAACACTGGAGGCGCGCGGGTGCGATGTCTCCCGTCTTCCCTTCGTGATCCAGTACAACAAGCGCGACCTGCCGGGCATCGTTCCGGTGCAACAGTTGCGTGCGCGCCTGAATCCGGCCGGCGTGCCGGACTTCGAGAGCGTCGCCACGGAGGGCAAGGGCGTCTTCGAGACGCTCGCGGCGGTGAGCAGGCTGGTGGTGCAGTCGCTTCGCTGAGGTCCGCCATGGCGAGCCAACGGAATCTGCCCAACATCATTACGCTGTCGCGGATGGCTGCCTGTCCCGCGATCTTCTTCCTGGCCCTGTCGTCCGACGGCACGGTGCTGGCGGTCACCTTCGGTCTCTTTCTGGCGGCGGCGCTGAGCGATGTGTGGGACGGCTATCTGGCGCGCAAGCACAACCTCATCAGCGACCTGGGCAAGCTGCTGGACCCCATCGCCGACAAGCTGCTGCTGGTGTCCACCCTCGTGCCCATCTACATCGTCTCGCACCGTCCGGCGGGAGGGGGCGAGATTCCGTGGTGGGGCGAACTTCCGCTTTGGGTGCTCGTCGTCCTGCTGGGGCGCGAGTTGATGGTGACCCTCCTGCGGGGTTTCGCCGTGCGCCGGGGGGTGGTGATCGCCGCCGACCGCGCCGGGAAGTACAAGGCCCTTCTGCAGAACGTGTTCATGGGAGCCGTGCTCCTGTGGTACGCCCTGGTCCGCTTCGCGGAACAGGGAAGCTGGAGCGGAGCCGTCTGGGATCTGTGGGTCCACTTCCACAGCGCGGTCATCGGCCTGGCCCTGCTGCTGGCGCTGGTGCTGACGATCTATTCGATGGGGCTCTATTTCTGGCGCAACCGCGGCCTGGCCGGGAGCAACCGCTGACCCGGACGGCGCCTCCCCCGGCCAGCTGCGCCATCGTCGCGGTGGGCGACGAGCTTCTGGCCGGCTTCACCGTCGACAGCAACGGCGCCTGGATGGGCCGGCGGGCGGGGAGCCTGGGGCTTCCGGTGCGGGCGAGGTTCGTGGTCGGGGACAGCGCGGCCGACATCCGGGGGGCGCTCGCGCGCGCTCTGGAGGTTGCCGACGTCGTGCTGGTGACGGGAGGCCTGGGTCCCACTGCGGACGACATCACGCGGGAAGTCGTGGCCGAGGCGCTGGGCAGGCCCCTTCGTCTGGATGAGGAGCTGCTCGACGAGCTCAGGACTCGCTGGGCGACCTGGCGCAGGACCCCGCTTCCGGCGGGCAACGAGCGCATGGCCCGGGTGCCCGAGGGCGCGCAGGTGCTTCCCAACCGGGTCGGGACCGCCCCCGGACTGGTCCTGGACGTGGAAGGCGGGATCGTCGTGCTCCTCCCCGGCGTCCCCGCGGAGATGCGCGGGCTGTTCGACACGGGCGTCGAGCCGTTGCTGCGCGACCGTCTGGGCGACCGTCTGCTGCCCCTGGTGCACCGCGTCTTCCACACCACCGGCATCGCCGAATCCTCGCTCGCCGAGCGCATCGACGCGGGCGTTCCCGAGAACCTGGGTGCGGTGTCCATCGCCTTCCTGCCGCGGCTCACCGGGGTCGACGTTCGGCTGAGTGCGCGCGCGACCCCCGACGATCCCCGGGCTGCACGCCGGCTCGACCGGGTGGAAGCGCTGGTCGAGCCGGTCCTGCGGCCGTACCGCTACCCGGCCGAGAGCGGGGATATCGTCGAGTGCATCGCGGCGGAAATGACGTCATCCGGGCGAACTCTCGCGGTGGCGGAGAGCTGCACGGGCGGCTTGGTGGCGCGGCGCATCACGGAGCTGCCGGGGTCCTCCGAGTACTTTCCGGGGGGGATGGTCACCTATGCGGACGATGCCAAGCGCGCCCATCTGGGGGTGTCCCGCGACCTGCTGGCCCGGAAGGGCGCGGTATCCGAGGAGGTGGCGCGCGCCATGGCGGAGGGGGTGGCCCGGGCCTTCGGCGCCGACGCCGGGGTGGCCGTGACCGGTGTGGCCGGGCCGGGCGGGGGATCGGCGGAGAAGCCCGTGGGCACGGTGTGGTACGCGGTTCACCTGGACGGCCGCACCCGGGCGCGCCGGAGCCTGTTTCCGGGCGGGCGGCGGGCGGTCCGCGAACGCAGCGCCCAGGCCGTGCTCGCGCTCCTGTACCGGATGTTGCGGGGCGGCTGAGGGTCGGCGCAGGGGCGCCGCTTGCCGGCGATACCCACTACCGGTAGTGGGTAGACCACCACGGGCAGTGTATTCGGCAGTCCGGCATGGCGGAGCGACGCGGTCCGGCGCGGATGCAGCGCCGCCCGAATGCCGGGAAGTGTCGTCGGCGGGCTGCTACCGCAGCCAGTCCTCCAGGGTGGTCGCCAGATCCGTCCCGGCGTCCCGGTACTTCACGATGACCGGGGCATACAGCGACAGCCCCTGCGCGCGGCCCCACTTGCCGGTGACCGCGCGCCCCCCGGGGACGACCACGGCGTCCTCGGGAATCTCGAGCGGCCGCGAGGGGCCGGCGCGATACACCTCCTCGCGCACCAGGTCGAAGACCGGGGTCCCGCGCGTCAGGATGACTCCCGCGGCCAGCACCGCCCCGCGCCGCACCACCGTCCCCTCGTAGACGCCGGCATTGCCCCCCACCAGCACGTCGTCCTCGATCACCACCGGGGCCGCGCCCACGGGCTCCAGGACGCCGCCGATCTGGGCCGCCGCGCTCAGATGCACGCGCTCCCCGATCTGGGCGCACGAGCCCACCAGCGCGTGCGAGTCGATCATGCTGCCCGCCCCCACCCAGGCGCCCACGTTCACGTACATGGGCGGCATGCACACCACCCCGGGACCGAGGTAGGCTCCGCGGCGCACGGCCGAGCCGCCCGGCACCACCCGGACGCCCTCCCCGGAGGCGAAGCGGCGCACGGGCAGGTTGTGCTTGTCCAGGAAGGCGGATGGAGCCCGGGCGTCGACCGCGCTGCCGCCGGGGGCGGCGACCGGGGTGACGCGCCCGCTGCGGAAGGCCACCAGGATCCCCCGCTTCACCCAGGGCACCGCCGCCCAGGAGCCATCGTCCTCATGCACGGCGGAGCGCAGCGATCCCCCCTCCAGGCGCCCCAGCAGTTCGCCCACGACCTTTTCGGCGGCCTCCGGAAGAGCCTCGCCGGCGGGCCAGGCATGGAGCGCGTCGATGCGCTCCTGCAGCGTTGTCCCGAGGCCCGGGATGGATGGGCTCATGTCCCCTCCGCGGCTCGCACGGCCGCCGCCACGGTTTCGTGGTGGGTCTCGGCAAGGGAAGCAAGCGGCAGCCTGACCCGGGGATGGATGCGCCCCAGCATCCCCAGCGCCGCCTTGACCGGCACGGGGTTCGACTCGACGAACGCCACCCGCATCCAGTCGGCGAGGCGGTAGTGCAGGGCCCGCGCGCGCTGCAGGTCGCCGCACGCCATCGCCCCCACCAGCTCCGCCATGGCGCGCGGGGTGGCGTTGCTGACCACCGAGATCACGCCGTCGGCGCCGAGCGCCATGAACGGCACCGTCATGGAATCGTCGCCCGACAGCAGCCCGAATCCGCGAGGCCGGCCGCGGGCGATCTCCGCGACCTGGTCGCAGCTGCCCGCGGCCTCCTTGGTCCCCACGATGTTGGGGTGCGCGGCCAGCGCCAGGGTGGTGGCGGCGGCGATGTTGCTGCCCGTGCGGCCCGGCACGTTGTAGAGCACCACCGGGCGGGGAGCCGCGTCCGCGACCGCGGTGAAGTGCTCGATCAGCCCGCGCTGCTGCGGGCGGTTGTACGGGGGCGAGACGTGCATCAGGTGGGTCACGCCGGTCGACGCGATCCTGAGCGAGAGCTCGATCGCCTCGGCAGTGTCGTTCGATCCCGCCCCCCCCACGACGGGGACGCGTCCGGCGGCCTGCTCGACCGTGACCGCCACCACCCGCTCGTGCTCCTCGACCGAGAGCGTCGCCGCCTCCCCGGTGGAGCCCGCGGGCACAAGGAAATCGATGCCCTCTTCGATCTGCCAATCGACCAGCGACCGCAGCGCCGCCTCGTCCACCTCTCCCGTTTCCCGGAACGGCGTTACCAGCGCCGTTCCGCATCCCCTCAGCGTCTCGTGCTTCACCCTGCCTCTCCCGCGAGAAGATCTCGCATGGTGTATACCCCCGTACGACCGACCAGCCACGTCGCCGCCCGCAGCGCGCCCTCCGCGAACACGCCGCGGTCGCGGGCTTCGTGGCGCAGGACGAGTCGCTCGCGGGGACCGTCGATCGATATCTCGTGTGTGCCGGGAACGTGCCCGGTCCGGATCGATGTAATCGAAGAGCTCCGTCCCAATCCTTCTTCCAGCGACTGTTCCAGAGCGATGGCCGTGCCGGACGGGGCGTCGAGCTTGCCGGCGTGATGGGTTTCAACCACATGCGCGTCGAAGCCGCCCGCGCCGGCGAAGAGTTCGCCCGCCCGGTGCGCCAGCAGTTGGAGGGCGACTGCCCCGAAGGAGAAGTTGGGGGCCCATAGCAGCGCCCCGCCCCGTTCCTTCACCCAGGCGGCGACCGCGGGCAACTGCTCGGACCATCCCGTCGTGCCGGAGACGACGGGGCACCCCGCCTCCACGCAAAGGCGAATATTGGAGGCAGCCGACGCGGATGTGGTGAACTCCAGCGCCACATCGGCTCCGGCGATGCGGTCGCGCGTTGCTTCCCGGCGTCCTTCCACCTCGCGGCGCTCCAGCCTGGCCAGCACGTCGAAGCCCCGGGTCCGCGCGAGCGCATCGATCGACCGGCCCATCCTTCCGCATCCGAGGATCACGATGCGTAGCGATTCCGCGCCGGCGCGACGTGCCACGCCCTTCCTCCGCTGTTTCCACGTTCCTGCTTCCGGACGAACGGATGCCGCCCGTGGGGAATGCCGGAATCTACCCTTTGGAACGCTGGTCGATCCCACGGGTGGCGCCGAATCCCGCCCACTGGACATCTCGTTCGGTAGCGGGGTATCGTTTGCGGGCCCGCAGCGCCGTCAACGCCTCAACTCCAAACGAGATAGATGAGCCCCAGGACTTTCGACAACCAGGCAGACCCGGCTTCCGAGGCCGATTCCGAAGCCCCGCGGGTAGAACCCGAAGAAGGCGCCCCGCCGGATGACGCGCGCGCCGATGGTCCGGGGCCGGCGGCGTCCCGCGACGAGGATTTCCCGGCGAGCGGGTCGCGGGGCGAAGCCGACGGGGAGGCATCCACGCGCGAGGACGGAGCGGGCGCGGACGCCCCTGACGAGCCGGGCCCATCCAGAAGCGATCTCGAACGCGAGATCGACCATCTCAACGACCGCCATCTGCGTCTCGCAGCGGAATTCGAGAATTATCGCAAGAGGGTGCGCGCCGAGAAGCTGGAAACCTGGGCGCGCGCGCAGGCGGACCTGGTGCGCCGCCTGGTGGAGTCGGTCGACGACCTTCAGCGGGTCGCCCTTCTGGATCCGAAGACGGCGTCCGTGCAGGACATCGTGGAAGGCGTCGACATGGTGGAACGGAAGCTGCTGCGGGCGCTTGCGGAGGCGGGCCTGGAGGTGCTCGACCCGGCCGGCGAGGACTTCGACCCGAACGTGATGGAGGCCGTCATGACGGCCCCCGCCTCCTCGGAGGACGATGACGACACGGTGGACATGGTTCTGCAGCGGGGGTACCTGCTTGAAGGCCACCTGGTGCGGCCCGCGCGCGTCAGCGTGCGCAAGCACGGCTAGATCGGCTGCGATCGATGTCGCCGGCGACGAAAGACTACTACAAGGCCCTGGGCGTCTCGGAGAAGGCGACGCCCGAGGAGATCAAGAAGGCGTATCGCCGGTTGGCGAAGCGATATCACCCGGACGCCAACCAGGGCGACGCCGCGGCGTCCGAGCGGTTCAAGGAGGTGGGGGAAGCCTACTCGGTCCTCTCCGACTCCGCCAAGCGCAAGCAGTACGACCAGATGCGGCGCCTGGGCGCCTTCGGTCTGGGCGGCAACCGGCGGGGGCCCGCGTCCCCCGGCGCCGGGCCGGCGGGTGCCGGGCAGGGGTTTTCGTTCGACGATCTGGGCGGGATCGGCGACCTCTTCGGTTCCATCTTCGATCGCGGAGGCCGGAAGACCGCCCGGGAAACCTCGACCGGCCCGCGCAAGGGCAACGACGTAGAGTACGTTGTGGACATCGATTTCGAGGTGGCGGTGACGGGCGGACGCGTGACCATCACGGTTCCCATGACCGAGGAGTGCGCCACCTGCGGGGGCAACGGGGCTCGGCCGGGAACGACCACCACCCGCTGCAAGGAGTGCTCGGGAACCGGGACCGTCTCCTTCGGCCAGGGCGGATTTGCCGTGAAGCGACCCTGCCCGGCGTGCCTCGGCCGGGGCAGGATTCCCACCGATCCGTGTGACGCCTGCAAGGGGACGGGAACGGTGCGCCAGAACCGCAAGATCGGGGTGGCCGTGCCGCGCGGTGTGGACTCGGGCTCAAAGGTGCGGCTGAGCGGGCAGGGCGAGCGCGGCGCCAGGGGAGGGACCCGCGGGGACCTGATCATCACCTTCAAGGTGAAGCCGCACCGGTTCTTCCGGCGGGACGGGCGCGACATCCACGTCACGGTGCCCCTCAACATCGCGCAGGCCACCATGGGCACCCGCATTCGGGTCAGGACCGTGCACGGCAAGAGGGTCGTGCTCAAGATCCCGGCGGGCACGCAGCCGGGCGCGCGCTTTCGCGTCCGTGGGCACGGGATTCGGAAGGGAGCGCGCGTGGGCGATCAGATCGTCGAAATCCAGGTCCAGGTCCCGGAGGCGCTCTCGGAAGACGCCCAGGAGGCCATCCGGCAGTTCGCGGAAGTGGCCGAACTCAGCTACTGAGGCCCGGCAGATGCAGCGCGTGATTCGCGACGGGTCGTTCCGCACGTGGGAGGCCTTCGCCACCACCGGCCGCCACGGGCTCGCGCATCCCGGGCGGGTGGTCTTCCGCTGCTGTTCGGATCCCGCCAGGCGCCCGATGGTCGCCGAGGTTCCGGCGGGCAAGGCCGGAGCGGAAGCTCTCGTGAACGGCGCGAGCGATGGCGAGCTGCTCCGGCTGCTGGAGGGAGCCCAGCCGCTGGATTGACGCGCGGGTCAGGGGCGATGCGCCAGGTCTCCGGCCGCCTCCTCGAGTCCGCCCGCGGTCCCGCCCGCCATGGCCGCGTTGGCGATGCGTCCGCCGCCGAGAATCCGCTCGCTCCCGTCGAAGAAGACCGCCGACTGCCCGGGCGTGACCGCGAGCACGGGCTCCTCCAGCTCGAGATTGAGACCGTCCCCGCCGTGCTGAACGCGGCCCGGCACCGCCGGAGCCCGGTAGCGGAGCTGGGCGCGCACGACGGTTCCGTCCGCGGGCGGCTCCGCAGTGAGCCAGTTGAGTTCGGCCACCCGGAGCTCGCGGCACTCCAGCGCCTCTCTCGCGCCCACCACCACCTCGCGCGAGTCCGGGCGGATCTCGACGACGTACAGCCTCTGGTCGAAGCCCCCGCCCAGTCCGCGGCGCTGGCCCACGGTGAAGGAGGCGTAGCCCTGGTGGCGGCCGACGACCCGTCCGCGGGTGTCCACCAGGTTGCCGGCCCGGAGCGCGTCGTGGCGCTCGCCGAGCCTGCGTCGCAGCAGATCGCGGTAGTCGCCGGTGGGCACGAAGCAGATCTCCTGCGACTCGGGCTTGGCGGCGGTGACGAGGCGGAGTTCGCGCGCGCGGGCGCGGACTTCGGGCTTGGTGAGTTCGCCCAGCGGAAACCTCAGCCGGGGCAGCAGCGCGCGGGGAAGGCCCCACAGGAAGTAGGACTGATCCTTCGCCGGGTCGCGTCCCCGGAAGAGAGCCGCCTCCCCGTCCACCACTCCGGCCCGCACGTAGTGCCCCGAAGCGACGGCATCGCACCCGAGCAGCTCTCCCCGCCGGAGCAGGTCCCGGAACTTGGTGTTGGAATTGCACCGGACGCAGGGGTTGGGCGTGCGTCCGCGCGCGTACTCCGAGACGAAGTCGTCGATGACGTCGCGGGTGAACTCCTCCTCCACGTCGAAGACGTAGTGGGGGATGCCCAGCGCATCGGCGACCCGGCGCGCGTCCATGATGCCGTCGAGCCCGCAGCAGGTGCGCGACGGTCCCGGATCCTCCTGGTAGCAGAAGGTCTTCATGGTCGCGCCGACGAGCTGGTGGCCCTGTTCGGCGAGCAGGGCGGCCGCAACCGACGAGTCGACCCCACCGGACATGGCGACCAGGATCCGCTCGGCGGGCATCGTCAGACTGCTCCTGCGCCGGCGAGCGCGCCGGCGCGGGTCACGATCTCGACCGTCCGGCGCGCGGCCTCGCTCACCTCTGCGGAAGTGGTGGTGCGGCCCAGGCTGAAGCGCACGGAAGCCAGTCCCTCCGCGTCGTCGCCGTAGAGGGCGCGCAGCACCGGGCTTGTGGTGGTGCTGCCGGACGCGCACGCCGATCCCCCGGAGACCGCCACCCCTGCCAGGTCGAAGGCCATCACCAGGGTGGCCGCGTCCAGCCCGGGGAACCCCACGTTCAGCAGATGCGGGGCTCGCTCGCCCTCCGCGCCGAACACGCGCGCTGCGGGGAGCGCGTCGACGATGGCGGCCTGCAGGCGGTCGCGCTCCGCCGCGAGCCGCTCCGCCTCGGCGGCCTGTTCCTCCGCGGCCAGGGTGAGCGCCTTCGCCAGGCCCACCGCCCCCGCAACGTCCTCTGTCCCCGGCCGCAGGCGGCGCTCCTGCCCGCCGCCGAAGAGGAGGGGCGCGAGCTCCACGCCGCGCCGGCGGTAGAGCAGCCCCACCCCCCGGGGTCCGCCGATCTTGTGGGCGGTCATGGAGGCCAGGTCGAGTCCGGCCCGGCCGAAGTCCACCGGCACCTTGCCCACCGCCTGCACCGCGTCGGAGTGCACCACCACTCCCGCAGCGCGCGCGCGGCGCGCCACGCGCTCGACCGGCAGCACCGTGCCGACCTCGTTGTTGACCCACATCACCGAGAGCACGCACGCCCCCCGCGACAAGGCGCCCGCGAGCGCGTCCTCGTCGAGTTCGCCCGCCCGGTCGACCTCGACGTGCACGCTCTCCCCGCCGCGCGCGGCCACCTCGTCGCACGCCTCCCGCACCGCGGGGTGTTCGATCGTGGTCGCTACCGTGCGCGGGCGCTCTCCCGCCGCCAGCGCGACCGCGGCCCGTCCGAGCACGGCCATGTTGTCGGCCTCGGTGCCGCCCCGCACGAAGGCGATCTCCGCGGGCTCGGCCCCGACCGCGCGCGCGCACTCCGCCCGCGCCTCGTCCAGGGCCGCGCGCGCCTGCCGCCCCCACCGGTGGGCGCTCGACGGGTTGCCGAAGACGCCGCCAAGGTGGGGACGCATGGCATCCAGCGCCTCCGGCCGCAGGGGCGTTGTGGCGGCGTGGTCGAAATAGAGGGCGGGACGGTTCATCGGAAACGGCGCAGCCTGCTCATGGCGGGACGGGTTCCGGCGCCTAACTTTAGCCGCCCCGGGGTTTCGATTGAAGGTGTGCATCCAACAGGGAATCGCCGATGAGCCAGGCACGACTTCCCGCGGGCCCGCCGGCGCGGTTCCGCTCGACCGTTCACGGAACCGTATTCGGGGGCCGCGACCGGCATCTCGACGCCCTCAACCCGGGCGACGCGCTGGTGCTCATCCCCGATCCAGCGGACGGCCGCCACGGCGCGGTGTGGGTGCACCTGCCCGCCGGCGATCCCGTGGGCTACCTGCCTCCCGAGATCGGCGGCTGGCTGGGACCCTGGCTGCGGGCGGGCGGACGCACCCGGGCGACCGCCCTGCGCGTTGGAAA
>JAPPJO010000150.1 GCA_028820325.1 Gammaproteobacteria bacterium
CGCGGTCTGCCCATCGATATCGCGATGCCGCACATCGGGGGGTCGGACATCGCGGGCGTGGTGGACGCGGTCGGTCCGGGCGCCGGGCACGTTCCGGTCGGTGCGCGGGTGGTGGTTGATCCCTCGCTGGACTACGACTGGTACGACGGGAGCGCGCCCGGGCAGAGCCTGCCGTCCCGTGAACTCCGGATCATCGGTGAGCACACGCCGGGTGGCTTCGCCGACTACGCGGTGGTCCCGGCCGCCAACGTGGTCGAGGTCCCAGCCGATGTCCCATTCGAGGACGCTGCCGCCGCCAGCCTGGTCGGGGTGACCGCGTGGCACGCGGTGGTGGTGCGCGGCCGGGTGCGTCCCGGCGAGCGGGTGCTGGTGACCGGCGCATCGGGGGGCGTCTCCACCATGGCCGTGCAGATGGCGCGCCACGCCGGCGCGGTCGTGTACGCGGTCACCAGCGGTGCCGACAACGTCGCCCGCGTCCGCGAGCTGGGGGCCGACGTCGTCTACGACCGACTGGAGGTCGATTACGGACGCGCGCTCTGGAAGGACACCGGCAGGCAGGGCGTCGACCTCATCGTGGACTCGGTAGGTGCGGCCACCTGGAAGTCGAATCTGCGCGCCCTGCGCCAGAGCGGCCGCCTGGTCTGCTACGGAGCTACCACCGGCCCCGTCGGCGAGACCAGCCTTCCCCTCCTCTTCTGGAAGAAGGCGTCGATTCTCGGCAGCACCATGGGCACGCCCGCCGACTACCGCAGGGCGATGCAGCTTGTCTTCGACGGCGTCATCCGCGCCCCCATCGACGACATCCTCCCGCTCGAGCGGGCACGGGACGCTCATGAGCGGCTCGAGGCGGGCGAGGTCTTCGGCAAGCTGGTGCTGTGGCCATGAAGGCGTACCGGACTCAGCGACCCCGATCGAGATGGTGGCACAACGACGGGAGGCCCGAGACGGCCGGGACCATGCCATGGACCTGAAGGAAGCGCAGGCCCGGGTCGACGCCTGGATCTCGCGATTCGAGGAGGGCTACTGGCCTCCGCTCGTCAACCTCGCTCGCCTGGTCGAGGAAGTCGGTGAACTCTCGCGCGAACTGAATCACCGCTTCGGCTCCAAACTCAAGCGGGCCGACGAAGCCGAGAAGGATCTCGCGCTCGAGATCGGCGACATCCTCTTTGTTCTGATCGCGCTCTCCAACGAACGGGGAATCGATCTCGAAGATGCCCTGGAGCGGGTTCTCGAGAAGTACGAGACGCGCGACAGCGATCGCTGGACCCCGGCGACGCCGCCAGCGTGAAGTCCGCCGCCGACCTTCGCGACCGCATCCGCGCCCTCGCCCTCGCCCTGGGATTCGACCGGGTTCGCTTCACAGCCCCGCACGCCAGCGGGCACATGGAATTCTACCGGAACTGGATCGAGGAGGGAGCCCACGGCGAGATGGGCTACCTCGCCCGCGAGGACTCCATCGCGCGCAGGGGCGACCTCCGCCTCACCATGGCCGACGTGCGCTCCGTCGTGCTCGTGACCCACAACTACTACCAGCCCGATCCCCCCGGGCTGGCAGAGGACGGGCGGCGCGCGGTGATCGCCCGCTACGCGCGCGGGGACGACTACCACGACGTCATGAAACGGCGCCTGGTGAAGCTGCTCGCGGGGATCGGGGAGGATGTCGGACGCCGTGTCTCCGGGCGTGCCTATGTGGATACGGGCCCGATCCTGGAGCGCGAACTGGCGATGCGCGCGGGACTGGGATGGCTGGCGAAGAACACAATGCTGATCGACCCGGGACGCGGCTCGTATTTCTTCCTGGGAATCCTGCTCCTCGACCTCGAACTGCCGGAGGACGAGCCTTTCACCGAGGATCGCTGCGGCACCTGCCGGAGCTGTCTTGATGCCTGTCCCACCGGCGCCCTGCTGGGACGCGATGCGCAGGGGGCGCCGGTCATGGACGCCCGGCGCTGCATCTCCTACCTGACTATCGAACACCGGGGGCCGATTCCGCCCGAGCTGAGGGCTCGAATCGGCAACCGCATCTACGGCTGCGACATCTGCCAGGAAGTGTGTCCCTGGAACGTCAAGTTCCAAACGCCCGCCGCCGAGACGGCGTACCGGGCTCGGCCCGAGTTGGACGGTCCCCTGCTGGTGGAGCTGGCCGAGCGTCTGCTCGCCATGGACGACGCGGCGTTCTCGCGCGCCTTCCGCGGCTCACCGGTCAAGCGGGCCCGGCGTGACGGCCTGCTGCGCAACGTCTGCGTTGGGCTCGGAAACCTGGGTGGCGTGGATGCGGTCGCCGTGCTGGAGCGGGCGCTTCAGGACGGAGCGCCGCTGGTGCGGGGCCACGCCGCGTGGGGGCTCGGGCAAATCCCGGAGTCGACCGGCGCCTCAGCCGCCCTGCGCGCGCGCATGAAAGTGGAGGACGACGCCTGGGTGCGCGAGGAAATCGCGCGGGCCCTGGAACAAGAGCTGCGGGCGGACCCTCAACCCGGAGCGCCGTCAGCTCAGCCGTTGGTCTCCGTGTAGGCGGTGGCGAACTCCTCCACCTTGGCCGTGACCGCGGCTTCGAGAGCGGCCTGGGCATCGACGATCGCGGCGACCCCCAGCCCGGTGGCGAACCAGGTGACGGCCTCCGACAGCGTGATCTGGTTGTCGCGCGTCATCTGGGTCGACTGGTGGACGCGCACCGCCACCGACCAGGCCAGCGCCCCCGTCACCGCCACGCCATCGCCGGGCGTGCACTCCAGGATGATGCGCAGCTCGGGAAGGCCGGGGTTGCGAAGCATCTCGCCCTGGGTCAGCAGCTCCACCTCCGCGGCCGCAAGGGTCGCCTCGGCCTGGACCCGCACCGATTCGTCGGTGATCCCGGCGCCGGCGCAGGCGGCGCCCGTCTGCGCGCTCACGAAGACGCCGCCCAGATCCTCGAGGGTGTAGCGGTTCCACACCGTGTCCTGGGCGGCGCCTTCCACGGGGAGGCCGATCAGCCCGAGTATCATCGCCATCAACGCGTAACGCTTCATTCCGTGCTCCGTAGGCGGACGCTCGCCGACGTCCTCGGGTTCAGTTGGCCAAACCAAACCCCTCGCACAAGTACGAGGGGTTCGGCACCGGGCGGGAAGGGATCCCGTGCTTCAACAGGATCTGCAGTTGTGGTTGTTCTTCGATCCCAGCTTCTCCAGCAGGGCGACGGTCGGCGGATGCGGCTGAGCCCGCTGCTCCGGGCTGTTGGCCATATCGGCGACGGTATGCCCTCGCCGGCTGAGCAGGGTCACGTCGGCGCCCCGCTCCACCAGGAACAGGATGGTCTCGTTGTCGCCCCGCGCGGCCGCGTGGTGGATGGGCGCGAACCCGTCCTTGTCGCGGATGTTGGGATCGATGCCGACCTCGTCGACCAGGAAGCGCACCGCCGGCAGCCAGCCATCGGGCACGTGCCGGTGCGTCTGCGCTACGCGTGAGGTGCCGAAGCCGACGCCCGAGGCGGCGTGCAGCGGATGGACGCCGAGCCCCCCGTGCGGAACCGGCTCGAGTCCGGACGGATCCTCCTCCGGCTCGCCGGGGCGACGGAAGTTGAAGCGCCTGGGGCTGATCAGGTTGTACGTCCAGATGTTGGGGTCGGCGCCGTTGTCGAGCAGCAGCCTCATGGCCTGCACGTCGGCGGCGTAGGCGGCCCGCCAGAACGGCGTCGCGCCCGCGAAGTCCACGCCCATGCGGCCCGCGTTGTAGGCGGCGTACCAGATGTGGGTGTCGGTGCGCGCGTTAGGGTCGGCTCCGGCGTCGAGCAGCAGCTCCATGAGCTCGAGGTAGTCGGTTTCCTGCTGGCGGAAGGCCTGCGGCTGCGGATACCAGGTGCGCAGCGACCACTCGATGTTCAGCGCGGCGAACAGGGGCCCCGCGCCGTCGTCGCTCAGGAGGTTCGGGTCGGCCCCGGCCTCCAGCAGCGTCCTCGCGAGGTCGTAGTTTCCGTTGATGGTCGCGAGCAGCAGGGGCGACGACTGATCCGCGCTCGGAAGGTTGATGTCGGCACCGCCGTTCACCAGCACCTGCATGGCCTCGGCGTGCCCGTTGCGGACCGCGTAGTGCAGCGGGGAGAATCCTCCCTGAATGCCGATCTGCTCGATGGACGAGAGTACCTTGGGGCCGTCTGGCGGAATCTCCGGTTCGTTCCCCTGACCGGCACCGGCACCCGGAAAACCACCGCGTCCCTGTCCGGGCCGCTGGGCACCCGGCTCCTCCTCGGGCTCCGGATCCTTTTCCGCTTCGCGGATGCGCTGCCGGCGGGTCCGCTCTTCCCGGTCCGCGGCCTCGATCTCCGCGAAGTCGCGGGTGTCGCTGACCAGGTCGGGGTCGGCGCCGGCGTCGAGAAGCGCCTGTAGCGCCGCCGCGGAATTGCGCGCTGCGGCGAACATCGCGGGCGTGCGGCTGGAGTAGCCGTCGCGGACGTTCACGTCGGCACCGTGTCCGACCAGCGCATTCACCACCTCAAGGACGTCGGCCTCGGCGGCGAAATGCAGGGACGCTGCACCGGTTCCGGTCAGAAGGTCCGGATTGGCGCCGGCGTCGAGCAGCGCCGCAACCACCCCGGCGTTCCCGGCCCGGCTCGCCAGATGGAGGGGCGTGTAGCCCCCCACGCGGGTGGCCGGCTGCAG
This sequence comes from Gammaproteobacteria bacterium, assembly GCA_028820325.1. Taxonomy (GTDB): domain Bacteria; phylum Gemmatimonadota; class Gemmatimonadetes; order Longimicrobiales; family Gaopeijiaceae; genus BD2-11. The sequence continues at coordinate 4,632 of JAPPJO010000150.1, forward strand.
CGTGGCTCCCGCGAAGATGAGCGTCTCGACGATATCGAGCTGGTCGTTCAGCGCCGACCAGTGCAGCGCGGTCATGCCGTCGGGCTGCGCCGCGCTCGGATCCGCTCCCTGCCGGAGCAGATTGCGAATCTCCTCCGCCTCGCCCCGCTGCGCCGCGTCGGCGACCGGAGACTCGTCGGGTGTGGCCGCGACCAGCACCAGGGCGCTCACCGCCAGCGTGCGCTTCAACCAGGGTGCGAAAGTTCGCTTTCCTGTCACCATTGTCCCACTCCTCGCAGCGTGCCTACACGGCAAAGGTGCCGGTGCTGTTGCCGAACGACTCGAGCTCGTTCAGGCCGAGCCGATGCAGCAGATCGAGCATGACGTTCGCCATCGGGGTGCCCGGAGGCGCGACCACGTGCCGTTCGCCCTCCAGCAGTCCGTTCATGCCGCCGACCATGAAGAGCGGGCAGCGGGCATGGTTGTGGATGTTGGGGTCGGCCATGGCCGATCCGTACATGATCATCGTCTTGTCGAGCAGGGTCGCGTCCCCGTCGTTGGTCGCCTGCAGCTTCTCCAGGAAGTACGGAAGCATGCCGACGTGATAGGTGTTGATCAGGGCGAAGTCGAGAATCCGCTCCTCGCGTCCGCCGTGGTGGCTGCCCGCGTGGAAGGGCGTCGAGGAACCGCTCTCCGGATAGATCCTCGGCGAAGCGTCCCGGCCCAGCTTGAACGAGAAGACCCGCGTGGTGTCGGAGGCGAAGGCCAGTAGCTGCAGGTCGAACATCACTTCCATGTGCTCGCGGAAATCATCCGGCACGCCCACGGGGGCCTCGGGGATCTCCCGCTCCTCTCCGCTCGTGTTCTGCATCTCGATGCGGGTGATCCGCTGTTCCAGGTCGCGGATGTTGTCGATGTAGCGGGAGACGCGCTGCTGGTCGGCGGGTCCCAGCTCCCGCTTCAGGCTGGTGATCTCGTCCAGCATCCAGTCGAGGATGCTGCGGTCGGTGCGCAGGCGCTGGGCCCTCTGCTCCGGAGTTCCGCCGGCTCCGAACAGCTGCTGGAAGACGGCGCGCGGATCGCGGATCATCGGCAGCGGCTCGCTGGGCGACGCCCAGCTGACGGTATCGGTGTAGGCGCAGGCGTAGCCGTACGCACAGCCGCCCGCCTGGTCCACGTTCTCGATCGTGAGCTGGATCGACGGAATCGGGGTCTCCTGGCCGTAGCGCTGGACGAAGAGCTGGTCCATGGAGGTCCCGATATGCAGGTCCGAGCCCTGGGTCTGCTTCGGGTGCGCCTGGGTGAGGAACACCGCCGTGGTGCGGAAGTGGTCGCCGCCGATCTCCTCGGGCGAGAACGCATCCGCCATGCGCGAGTCGGTGTTGGTGACGATCGTGAGATACTTCCGGAAGGGCTCAAGCGACCGCAGGCTGGTGGGGGAAAGGTCGAAGTCCTTACCCTCGGCGGCGGGGGCCCAGAGGTTCTGGGAAGCACCCCACTCGTTGCACCCGGCCGCGCCGTGCACCTGTTCGATGAAGACGAGCCGGGTGTCGTTGGCGGCCCGTCCCGCGGCGGTCGCCGACCACAATCTTCCCGCGGGAACCATGGCGTCGAGCAGCGGCAGCCCAATGACGCCGCTCATGCTCCGCAACATCGTGCGCCTGGAGATGCTCTTTCCGGTGATGAAATTCATCGTTCAGACTCCGTTCGAAGTACAACTCTGCAAGGGCACCGGCTCATGCGGTGCTCGCGTAATCAATTCAGTTTCCGGCCGGGGTGGCAACGGCCTCCGGCGCCACCAGCGACGAGCGGAAGGCCGGGCTCTCCACGACGCCCAGGACGAACGAGGAGAACCTGAAGTCGTTGTCCGCCGCCGCCGCCACGATCTTGCGCACGGTCGGCATGTCGTAGTACTCGACGCGCCGGCCGAGGCCGTACGCCATCAGGTTTTCGGTGAAGATGCGGTAGAAGACCTCCGGGCGCTTCAGGAGCGCGTTGCGAAGGTCGGCCGGTCCCGTAAGCAGCGTGCCGTCGTACAGCTCTCCGGCCGGATCCACGGGATTCCCCTCGTCACGGATCCGCCACGCACCGGTAACGTCGAAGTTCTCGAGCGCCAGGCCCACCGGGTCGATCAACTGGTGGCAGGACATGCAAACCGGGTTCGCGCGGTGGATCTCCATGCGCTCGCGCACGGTGAGGAAGCGGCCGTCGTCCGCGCCCTCGGTTTCCTCGAAGGCGGGCACGTCCGGTGGCGGCGGTGGCGGCGGGGTTCCCAGCAGGACCTCCAGCACCCACTTGCCGCGCAGCACCGGTGAGGTGCGGTCGGCGTGCGAGGTCATGGTCAGCACGCTGCCGTGGCCGAGGATGCCGCGCCGGTTCTCGTCGGGGTACTGGACCCTGCGGAACTCCGGCCCCGTCACGCCGGGGATGCCGTAGTGACGCGCCAGCCGCTCGTTGACGAAGGTGTAGTCGGCAGTCAGCAGCTCGCGCACGGGCCGATCCTCGATGGCCATGTTGGCGAACAGCAACTCGGTCTCGCGGTGCATCGCGTCCGCGAGGGTTCCGTCGAAATACGGATACGAGAGCGCGTCCGGGTCGATCTTCTCGAGATCCTGAAGCCTGAGCCACTGGGCGCCGAAGCGCCGGGCGAGCCCTTCCGCGGCGCGCGCGTCGCCCAGCATGCGCCGCGCCTGCCGCATCAACCCGTCCTCGTCGGAGAGTTCGCCCCGGGAAGCAGCGTCGATGAGCTGCTGGTCCGGCGGGGCCCCCCACAGGAAGAACGAGAGACGCGAGGCCAGGTCGGCGTCGGTGATCGTGTAGGGGGTGCCCACGGTGGCGCCCGGGGCGCGCTCCATGCGGAAGAGGAAGTGCGGGCTGGCGAGGATCGCCTGCAGCGCAAGCTGCACGCCGCCCTCGAATCCGCGCTCATCCGCGCCCTGGTCATAGAAGGCCATCAGCCCTTCCACGTCGAAGTCGTCGACCGGCCGCCGATAGGCCTTGGTGGCCAGTCGGGAAACGATGTCACGCGCGCAGGGGCGGGCTTCCTCGGGCGAGGTCGGGCGGCAGGAGAAGATGAGCTGCCGCGTGGGCGTGTCGGACACGCCGGTGACCTCGTATGGGCCAAGGACCGAGAGCCGCTGCAGGTGCGGCATGGTGGTCACGCCGTAGCCGATGCCGATCTGGCCGTCTGCCAGGGTGTGGTCGATGGGCCGGATCAGGTCGTCCAGTTCGCCCTCGAAGCGCTTCAGGAAGGCGGCGGTCACGCGGCGCGGGCCAGCGCGCACGTAGATGGAATCGGTGAGGACGTTCAGTCCGGTCGGCTCGGACTCCGACATCCAGCGGTCGATGGTCACCAGCGCCACCCGCTGGCCGTCGATCGACACCTCCATCTGCTCGTTGCCGAAGGTGCGCCCGAAGACCTCGCCCTCGACGGCGGGATACGGCTGGATGTGGAAGACGTACTTGCCATCGGCCGGGAAGTTGTGAATCACCGATACGCCGCCCCGGGTGCCGAAGGGCGCACCCTCCACGCGATCCGTCTGGGACGTGGTGCGCGGCAGCCGGTAGCGAATCGAGTTGGGTTCCGCGTCGGGATCGCCCACCGCCACCCGGCTGATGTAGTTGGCGGCCCTGAGGTAGCCCTCCATCAGGGTGGCGGACGGGGCCTGCACGTCGGCGATGTTGTCGAAGTTGGCGCTCCGGGTATCGAGGGGAAGGAACTCCCCGACGTCGACCTGGAGACCGAGCAGGTCCTCGACGGCGCTGGCGAACTCGGCGCGGTTGAGTCGCTGGAAGGTGCGGAATCCGGGATTCGGGTTCTGCTCCCAGGCCGCGTCCACCCGGGTTTCGAGTTCCTCGGCCAGCGCCTGGAGAGTGTCTCCGGCGGGCCGCGGAAACCCCTGCGGCGGCATCATTCCGGCGCGCAGCTTCCGGATCATCCGCTCCGCGATTTCCGCCATTTCCGGAGCCGACTCCACCTCGAACGCCTGGAAGGAGATGTTGCCGGTCATGAGGGCGTCGTTGTGGCACACCTGGCAGTACATGCGGATGACGCCGGTGAGCGAGGCGGCGTGCTCGGGATTGCCGGCGGCCGTGGTCGCCGAAGCCGCAACGGACGCCGCCTCGATGGGTGCGGCCGGCACGGGCTCGACGGGTCGGTCCGCAAGCACGAAAAGCAGTCCGAGCGTGGTGAGCGCGGCGGGAAAAGGATTCATGCTGGCCTCACGCTGCTGTATACCGGAGGAGCGGCGGTGCGGGGGCCCCACAAGCCATTTGTTCGCCCCGGCTTTTGCCTCAAGCTCAAAGAATCATAAGAATAGCTTTCGCTTCTCGGACACGCTAGGGGCGATGAGCGCTGAACCCCCAGGGTTCATGGGCTCGGAAACCGGGCTCGAGACCCGGATCGTTCCCGCAACCACTTCAGGGACCCGATGACACTGTATCCCGCGATCGTGCAGATGCTCGGCGGAGCTTCCGTCGCCGGGGCGGCAGCCTCCCTGGCACTCCTGGCGGGGCTCATCATGCCGGGAGGCCGCGCCTGGCTGCGCACGTCCCTCGCGGGCTACGAACGTCATGTCGTCGGCTGGGCCTGGGGCATCGCCTCCATCGCGACCGCCGGCAGCCTCTACTTCTCCGAAATCGTCGGCTTCGTGCCGTGCCCGTTCTGCTGGTACCAGAGGTTCGCCATGTACCCGCTGGTGGTGGTGCTCGGGGTGGGGCTGCTGCGGCCCTCCGCGAGGATCTGGCGGTTCGCCATTCCACTCCCCGTAGCCGGTCTGGCCATCGCCGCCTACCACGTCGCGGTCCAGTTCCAACCCACGCTCGATCTGGTCCCCTGCGAGGGCGGGGTTCCCTGCTCCGGGCGCTACGTAGCCGTCTTCGGGTTCATCTCCATTCCCGCCATGGCGGGCGCGGCCTTCCTGATGATCACCGCGCTCCTGCTGCTGCTTTGGGGGCTGGAGAGGGATTCCGGCCCGGACGAGGAGGTCTAACTACTCCTCGCGCCCGCTCCGGTGCCACGCCGCCAGCACCTCCGCTTCCTGCTCCGGGGTGGCGCCGGCTCGCAGGTTGGCCTGGCGCTCGGGCGGACGGGAGAAGTGGTACTCGAGCGTATCGCGGGCCGTCTCGGCGAGGGGACGGAAGGTGAGCCCGGCCTCCACCTCCGGCGTCAGGTCGAAGCGCGCGAAGCCCTCGAATCCGGGGACCGGCGGCCGCCACACGGGCATCTCGCGGTAAGGGCGCATTCCCCTCTCGATGAGGAAGTCGGTGTCGACCCAGGTGAACGTCGTCTCCGCGGTGGTCACGGCCCGAATGCCGTACAGCAACTCCGTCATGGGCCGCGGCGTGGCCGGCCCGATGCCGTTGTACTCACCCGTGTGGCCGGTCTCGGCCATGCGGATCATCCACTCGGTGAGGTCGCGCACGTCGATGATCTGGACGGTGTCGGAGCCGTCGCCCGGGGCCAACACTTCGCCGCCCCGATGGATTCGCACCGGCCAGTAGGTGAAGCGGTCGGTCTCGTCCTGCGGGCCGATGATGAGACCCGGGCGCACGATGTTGGCGCGGTCGACGAAGATTCGCTGCGCCTCCCGCTCCGAGAGCGCCTTGGCGAGGCCGTAGGGAAGATTCTCCGAGCCCGGTTCGATGCCCGCGGTCTCGTAGGTGAAGGTCGGAGCATGGGACGTCATCGGCACGCTGCTCAGATCCGAGTACGCCGAACGCGACGACACGTAGAAATACCGGTCCACCGAGTCGCGCAGGAACTCGGCGGAAAGGCGCACCCAGTCGGGATTGGAGCGCGAGTTGTCGATGACCACGTCCCATGTGTGGCCGCGGAGCGCGTCCAGTTGGCCGTTGCGGTCCCCGATCAGCGTCTCCACGTCGGGGAACATCCCCGGGTTGGAGCGCCCGCGGTTGAAGAGCGTGACCGAGTGGCCGCGGGACAGGGCGTAGCGCACCTGGAAGGGCCCGATAAAGCCGGTGCCCCCGAGGATGAGGATGCGCAGCGCCCGAGGCGCTTCCTGTGGCGCGGCGGGCGCGCGAGCCGGACCGGGATGCGTCAGCCGGGCAGCGGGTACGCCACCCAGTCCCAGCGCGGCTCCCGCCGCCGCGGACATCTTCAGGAACTCTCGTCGATCGGCAGGCATGACTTGCTCCTCCATGCGGGATGGGCTCCACGGCGACGCCCCGCCGGGAACTGGCCGCTTGCACGTGGCGGCCTAACTTTGGTCCAGCCCCCGTACCCTAACCACCGCTTGTCACGCAAGCGAGCACAGGCGCGCGCGATGTCCCTCCCGAATCAGGCTTCATGAAGGCGACCGCGCCGGGGGCATCCGGGGCCGGGCCGGAGGAGGGCAGGATCTCCCATGCCGACCGGATGACCGTGTTTCTGGCCATCCTGCTCGCGCTGCTGCTCGCCGCCCTCGACCAGACCATCGTCGCCACCGCGCTCCCGAAGATCGTGGAGGACCTGGCCGGGGTGGAGCGCTA
>JAPPJO010000112.1:0-62465 GCA_028820325.1 Gammaproteobacteria bacterium
GGGGGGCCCCCCCCCCCCCCCCCCCCCCCCCGCCAGCCCCTCCGGGAGACACACGAAGTGTGGCCACGGAGGGTAGGCTGGCTGCCCTACATAAGCCGCGTCCCACAAGCCCTTGGGCGCGGCGTCCGGGACCCGGCAACCACCGCCGTCGCAGCGGTGTCGGGACACCTCCGCGAGCGCTCCGGGGGAGCCGTTCAGGCGGACCTCGCGAAGCGCGGCTGGCGGTGGGGCGAAGGCCGGCGATGCCGGGCCGTCCATGCACTCCGGAAGCCGGAGCGGCGAACGATCTCGCCGGCGCCCATGTAGCTGGGCGCGGGCACCGGTTCCGTCTTGGGGTGGATCAAGCTGACTACTTGCGACTCCTCCGGTGTTTCGGCTCGTTCGCTCGTGCTGCCCTTCACGCTTCGGTGACCCGAAGGGCGGCGTCCTACGAGTCTCATCCGCCACGGGTTTCAATCCAGTCGACGGAACCGAAGGCAGCCGAGGCCGATCCCGGCCCATGTCGAGAGCTTTCGAAGGCGTGACCATCCGCACGGTTCGGATCGGAAGCGTCACGACGAATGCCGTGGCAGATGGTGCGGAGGTGTCCGCCGGTGATATGCAGACCGGCGTGTCGGACTGGTGTTTCGGCGTCTCCATGCTTGGAGGCTGACGGATCGATCGCGGGGAAGTCAACCGGGCCGAAACGCCCCATTGTCCCGGAACGTGTCAGGTTGTTTCAGAACGTGTCAGAGCCATCGGACGCCGCCGCCAGCGGCTCGTCGCAACGCCCCCGTGGGAGCGCTCACCGGGGTCAGGTGAGCGGAGACGGAATCGCCTGCCGCAGCCTGCGCGCTCGTCTCGGAGACACTAGGTTTGAGGGGTGTCCGTCCGATGGACGGATCGCTAGCGACGCCGCGAACGCGCCACGGGAGGGCTTCTTGCCACGGCTCCACTTCAAGGGGAAGGTCTTCGTCGAGAACCACCACTTGGCCGTGCCGTTCCACGAGCTTCTTCCGGTACGAGAGAAGGGCCTGAGCGAGAAGGCGAGCCTGCGCGACAACCTGATCGTCCACGGCGACAACCTGGCCGCCCTGAAGTCCCTGCTTCCGACCTACCACGGCAAGGTGAAGTGCGTCTACATCGACCCGCCCTACAACACGGGCAACGAGGGCTGGGCCTACAACGACAACGTGAACTCGCCCCTGATGCGGGACTGGCTGGGCCGGGTGGTGGACCGCGACGACCTGACCCGCCACGACAAGTGGTGCTGCATGATGATGCCGCGCCTCAAGCTCCTCCGAGAACTGCTCCGGGAGGACGGGGCGATCTTCGTATCCATCGACGACAACGAGGTGCACCATCTACGTGGGCTGATGGACGAGGTGTTCGGCGAGGAGAACTTCGTGGCGACGGTCATCTGGGAGAAGGTGTATTCGCCCAAGAGCAGCGCGAAGTACTTCTCGGAAAACCACGATTTCGTGGTGGTGTACGCGAAGAAAAAGGAGTCGTTCAAGCGGAACCTGCTGCCGCGCACGGCGGAGGCCGACGCACGATATCGGAATCCCGATGACGATCCGCGAGGGCCGTGGAAGTCCAGCGACCTCTCTGCACGGAACCCCTACAGCAGGGGAACCTATCCGATAACCTGTCCGGGGGGACGGATCATCGATGGCCCCCCGCCCGGACGATTCTGGTCCGTTTCTGAGGACAGCTTTCGGGAACTGGACAGAGACAACCGCATCTGGTGGGGAAGCGACGAAAACCAAGTCCCCGCCGTCAAGCGGTTCTTGGCGGAGGTGCAGCCGGGACTGGTCCCCGAGACGATCTGGACCTACAAGGAGGTCAATCACACTCAGGGTGCGAAGAAGACGCTTCTACAGCTCTTTCCCGACGACCTACCAGACTTCACGACCAAGCCGTTCGAGCTAATCCAGCGGATGGTCCGCCTGTCCACCGACCCCGACTCCATCGTGCTCGATTCCTTCGCGGGTTCCGGCACCACGGCCCACGCCGTCCTCGCGCAGAACCGGGAGGACGGTGGCAACCGGCGGTTCATCCTCGTGGAGTGTGAGGACTACGCCGACAGCATCACCGCCGAGCGCGTCCGGCGGGTCATTCAAGGGGTTCCGGGCGCAAAGGACGACGCCCTCAAGGCTGGCCTCGGGGGCACGTTCAGCTACTTCGAGCTTGGCCGTCCAATGCAGCAGGAGTCGCTCCTCGACGGCTCCCACCTGCCTTCCTGGGAGAAGCTCGCGGGATACATCTTCTTCACCGCGACCGGGCAGGAGTTCGACCCAGCCGAGACCAACCCAGACACCGGATTCGTCGGGCGCACCGCGTCCCACGATGTCTTCCTTTTCTACCAACCGGATGTCGAGACGCTCAAGAGTCTCGCCCTTTCGCTGGCCGAGGCCCGCGCCTTGCCGGACGGGGGATCGCGAAGGAGGCTCGTCTTCGCGCCCACCAAGTACCTGGATCGCGATTTCCTTCACCAGTACCGGATCGATTTCCAGCAGTTGCCCTTCCAGATCTACGAAGCGATCGACAGGCTGGAACGATGATCCTGAAGGAATACCAGAAGCGTACGGTCGCGGCGGTCCGCGGCTTCGTCGCGGAGTTGGCGAAATGGCGGGCCGAGGACGAAAAGGCGCGGGAGCATAACCCTAACTGGGGTTCGGACTGGGTGCAGCGAGCGTGGGAGAGTACCGCAGTCGGACGGCGCTACAACTCCCGCCGGAACGGGCTCGGCGAGCACCTTCCGGCCTTCTGCCTCAAGATTCCGACCGGGGGCGGCAAGACGCTGCTTGCGACTAGGGTGATCGATCTCGTGAACGCCCACTTCCGGCAGAGTCGGCGTGGGCTGGTGCTTTGGATCGTGCCCACGACGCAGATCTACAACCAGACGCTCAAGGCCCTCAAGGACCGCGACCACCCCTACCGCCAGCAACTCGACCTGTCGTCGGGCCAGCGCACGCGCATCTTCGAGAAGACCACGGCGTTCGGCCCGCGCGATGTCGCCGAGAACCTCTGCGTTCTTCTGCTCATGCTCCCATCGGCCAACCGGAAGACGAAGGACACCCTCCGGATGTTCCGCGACAGCGGAGGCTTCGACCGGTTCTTTCCCCCGGACGACGATCCGACCGCGCACGCCAAGATGCTGGAGGAATACCCCAATCTCGACACCTTCGAGCAAACGGCGGGGTTCTGGGGCCGCTACATCAAGACATCGCTCGGAAACACGGTGCGGCTGCTGCGGCCGCTCATCATCCTCGACGAGGGACACAAGGCGTACAGCGCCAACGCGAAGGCGACGCTCGAAGGATTCAACCCCTGCATGATCGTCGAGCTTTCGGCCACGCCGGCCAGGGGCGCGAACGTGCTCGTCGAGATCCTGGGCCGGGAACTCAACGCCGAGGAGATGATCAAGCTCGACCTCCACATTCTGAACAAGGCGGGCGGCGACTGGCGCGGCACGCTGTTGGAGTCGGTCGAACACCGCGAAGCCCTTGAGGCCGCGGCGCGGCTTCACGAAGCCGAGTCCGGCACCTACATCCGGCCCATTTGCGTGATCCAGGTGGAACGGACCGGCAGACAGCAGAGGAAGCCGGGGTACGTTCACACCGACGACGTGCGCGAATACCTGCTCCAGCACCCGGGAATCGCGCCGGAGCACATCGCGATCAAGACCAGCTCGAAGGACGAATTGAAGGAGGTGGACGACGTTGGTGGCCTGCTGTCCCGCGACTGCCCGATCCGTTTCATCATCACCAAGCAGGCGCTTCAAGAGGGCTGGGACTGCCCGTTCGCCTACGTCCTCACGATCCTCACCAACCCGATGTCGAGGACGGGGATCACCCAGCTCGTCGGTCGGATTCTGCGGCAGCCCCACGCGAGCAAGACGGGGGTGGCGCTACTGGACGAGAGCTACGTGTTCTGCTTCAGCCGACGCGGGAACGAACTGCTGAAAGAGGTCAGGAAGGGGTTCGGGCTGGAGGGGTTGCAGGGCTTGGAAGGAAGGGTCGTCTCCGATGACGGCCCGGTCCGCCCGCCGGAGAAACTGACGACGCGGCAGCGGACGCGGTATCGGTCAGCCGCACGGGATCTGGTCCTGCCCGCCTTCATGATCCGGGACAAGAACGGATGGCGTCTGGTCCGCTACGAGGCGGACATACTTTCGCGCGTGCGCTGGGACGACATCGACCTCTCGGGGCTGCACGATCTGGAGTTGGGCGAGGGGAGCGCAGGAGACACCCTGGTGGTGACCAACCTCGCTGGCGACACGCCCGTTTCGGGGCGGGAGGCCGTGAACGGCGACGATGCGGAAACCGCCGAACCCCCCGGCGCTGGCGACTCCGGCAACGGCGGCGATCCGGTGGACTACTTCTTCGCGGCCAGCCATCTTCTGGACTTGGTTCCCAATCCCTGGCAGGGACGCGATCTGGCCCGGCGGGCCTTTGAAGCCCTGCTCGAACGCTACCCGGCGGATCGCGTGGCGGCCAATCACGTCTTCGTGCTCGAAGAGTTGCGGCGTCGGGTCGAGCGAGAACGCGACCGCTTGTCGCGAGAGGTCTTTCGCAGCCTCTTGGAGTCCGGAAGGATGCGTTTTCTGGTCGTCGCGGACGATCTCAAGTTCACTCGCTTGCCTGAGAAGATCGAGGTTCCGAAGGCGAAGCAGGCGAATCGGGAGGACGGGACACCCTACCAGCGCAACCTCTTCGACCGTACCACGGAAGACGATCTCAACCAGTTCGAGAACAAGGTCGCGACGTACTTGGACCAGCAGGCGCGGCTTTTCTTCTGGTACCGCAACCGATCCCGCAAGGACTACTATGTGCAGGGGTGGAAGCCGCGCCGGATCTACGCCGACTTCATCGTGACGCTACGGGGTGGAGAGCCCGAGGCGGACGACGGCTTCCACCGGGTCTTCGTGGTCGAGACCAAGGGCGTCCACCTGAAGGACTCGGAGGACACCGAATACAAGCGATCCGTCTTCGACATCTGCGGCGAGCACGCCCGCAAGGCCGATTGGGCTGATTTCGTGCCCGCCATGCGGAGCAAGGTGATGCGCTTCGAGGTCGTGGATGAGGACGAGTGGCAGGCGCGCTTGAACGGAATGTTGTTCCGGGAAGACGCTTGAAACCGGGGCGTCCGCATACGGATAATTCCCGTCAATTGGTTGCGGTTTTCCGGTCATTCGGGCACGGTCCAGCAGTGTCCAGCCCAAGGGCAGGAGTGGCAGATCGTGCAGCCCTGATTGAACTTACGCGATCTCCTGCCGTGATTTGAACCTCGGACGTTCCGCATACCCCGTGTATAACACGGAGGCTGACGAGGGGCTTTGCCCCTTCGATCCCCTGAGGACCTTCCACTCGCTACAATCTCGCGGCCCGGCAACGGAGGCGAGCGCTGATCGTTGCCGATCAATGTGCCGCCCGTAGGGGGGTGAGCGCAGACTATGCGGTTGGTGTCGACGGCATCAGGCGCGCGCTGATCTCCACGGTTCGCGCGTTGCCACAGTGGTCCACCTCAACGGATACTCCGCTCGTGCGCCAAGTCTGATAGCCTTCGGCAGCAACCTCCACATCATAGAGGAAAACCTCCGAACGAGCCCCTGGAGGTCCCCTGCCGCCCGCGAGCTTGGTATTCGGAGGGACCAAGGTCATGGGCTCACGCACTCCTCCGCTGACAGTGAAGCCGGTCGGATTCGCGCTGTGCGGGACAAACCTCCCCGAGCCCGCGTCCAAGACGTCAATCAGGATGCCCGGTGGATCCTCCAGAGGGCAAGCCCCGTCGTCGGCGAGGATTCCGCATGCATAGCCACCCGCAAGCAGCACTAAGACCGTCGTGGCCGCTATCCACGCTTCACGCGCCCGCCCCGTGCATTTCAATGGCATGCGCGCCTCCTACTGTTCGCAATCATCATCCTCGTCCCAGCAAACGCTCACCGTACGGTACACCCACCGCTCCCGTCCATGCGATCCCACTGTTGCACGAAGTTCGAAGCTGGAAGATCCCTCGGCAATCCATAGGGAAATCTGGCTCGTGCTGCCAATGCTGCGCCAGGAGCCGTTGCCGGTCCGTTTGTGCCATGCGTAGGTGTAATCGCCCAGACCTCCAGTCCGCTGCTAGTGCAGCGCGGCGACGAGCCGGGGGTTCAAGGGGGGCGCGGCGTCCCCCTTTCCAGGCCCGCAGTGTTCAACACTGTGTCGGCTGGCTCCCTACCACTAACAAGGTTGGGAGCCAGCCCTGCCGACACGCGGGCAATCCGGTCTCGGGAACGAGGTGAGCCGTGAGCGCGGCGGGATCGTCCGCGGGCTACCCGGCCGACGGCGGGACTGCCATCGGGATGAGCGCAGGCTATCCGGTTGGTGGGGACGGCAACAGTCGTGCGGTCATCTTCACGGTTCCAGCGTGACCGCAGTGATCCATCTGAACGGATATCCCGGTCGCGTGCCAAGGTTCATAACCCTCGGCCACGATCTCCACATCGTAAATCCCTGGGCGGTCGTGAGCGCCTACGAGTACGGTGCGATCCGGATCTGGATCTACCTCGGTCATGGTCTCTCGCACTTGAAGCCTCCCGCTGACAAGGAAACCGATTGGGTTCGCGCTCTGTGGGACAAACCATCCTGAGCCCGCGTCCATGACATCGATCTCGATGCCCGGCGGGTTCAGCCCTGTGCAGGTAGGGTCAACGAAGATCCCGCATCCCTGGCCACCGGTGAGCACCAGGACCAGTGCGCCCACCATCCCCGCTCCGCACGTCCGGCCAGTGCGCTTCGACGTCACATTACGCGCGTCCTGTGTGTCGCAATCGTCATCATCCGCATCCCAGCAAACTGGCCCGTGCTGCCAATGCTGCGCCAGGTACCGTTGCCCGCGCGCTCGGGGCTGAAAGGCGAGTAGAGGTGGAGTTGTTGCCACGATCGCGGCGGTGTGCGACGAAGCGGTTCGGCACTGTGCTCGCCACTCGCTCGCGCGCCTCTGCGATTTGGCCGCACTCCGCTGGCTCATCCGAGAGCGTCCGAGACCGTCGATCAGCATCCTGTTCAGGAAACACGAACAGATAGGGGAACGGCAATCATCATAGGTAGTGTAAATAACGCACTATCAACATCTTACAAAATCAACGCCCATCCAGCCATGGAAGCGCCCCCGATCCAGGCTTAAGCTTCACGCCCTTGTCGGCCCCGGGCGCTTGCGCCAACATCATTCCAGAGGGGAGGGGACGCGCGAAGATGGACATCACGCTCATCGGCATGCTGGCGACGACCGTGGGGACGGGGATCACCGTCGTGGCGCTGGTTTCCCGGAGCATCGGGAGCCTGCGGAGCCACATGGACGGGAGGATCGACGCCCTGGCCCACGCCAACCAGCTGGCTCACGATACCATTGGTGCGCGGATCGACGCCCAAGGTGACAAGCTGGGCGCGCGGATCGATGCCCAAGGTGACAAGCTGGGCGCGCGGATCGATGGTCTTCGCACCGAGCTGGGCGGCCGAATCGAGGGTCAGGGAGCGGAACTGGGTCGGCGGATCGAGGCCCAGGGAGGCCGGATCGATGACCTTCGCGCCGAGCTGGGCGGGAGGATCGATGCTCAGGGCGGGCGGATCGACGCCCTGGAGGCAAGGGTGGCCCGGATCGGCGGCGACGTGGCGTTCATCAAGGGCCGGCTGACCACGCAGCCGGACGGCTGAGGGCCCGCAGGTCCACCATCCTGACCGTGACGGCACCGACGCCCATAGGCGTCAGTTGAAGGTGTAGGTGCAGACCAACTCGGGCACTTCGTCATTCAGAATCGATTCCACCTCGCAGATGGTCTCGTCGCGCACGAACAGTTGCAGCGACACCTGCGGCGTCTCTTCCGTCTCCATCGGCCGGCCGACGCTTACGAAGATGCGGCCTCCTCCGCCGAGCGCGAAATCGGCCTGATAGCCGGGGTTGATGGATGAAGTGTCGGCCCTGACCAGTTCTTCCCGGCGATTGCCGAAGTTGTCGAAGATGAACACGAACTGGGTCGATGTCACCAAGGTCAGGGGACCAGGACCCGGGCCGCCGACGGTGATGCTTGCGCTCGTCGGGGCTTCGGTGGGCCCATCCAGGATCGAGCAGGCCGTCAGGGCCGACAGGCCCGCGACGACCGCGAACCACCTCATCCGCATCCGCTTTGCGGAGTATGCACTCATGAAATCACCTCATTGCAGGAGAGCCGCGACGCGCGCGGGCCCAATCGTGGTGACACACACACCACCACCTTAATCGTGCCGGATTCGACAACGCTCCGCCAGTGCGCCGGCGAGGAAGCAGCCGCGCTCAGGGAAGCAGCGCGATGGCGTCGACCTCGACGCTCACGTTCCTGGGCAGCGCGCCTGCCTGCACGGTCGAGCGCGCGGGACGGTGGTCGCCGAAGTGCTCGGCGTAGACCTCGTTCATGGCGGCGAACTCGCCCATGTCCGCGAGGAAGACGGTCGTCTTGACTACGGTGGACAGCGACGCGCCCGAGGCCTCCAGCACGGCTGCCAGATTGCGCAGAACCTGATGCGTCTGTTCCTGGATGTCGCCCCTGAGCAGTTCGCCCGTCGATGGGACCAGCGGGATCTGCCCGGAGGCGAAGAGAAGCCCTCGCGCGGCGATCGCCTGGGAGTAGGGACCGATGGCCTTCGGGGCGCCGTCCGTGTGCACGACCGTTGTTTCGCTCATTGGGTGTCAGACTCCGTGGTGGATGCGGTTACGTGGCTGAGGTTCATCCGACTCCGGGACGCGACTCGTCCTCTTCCTTCGATCGGCCAGGTTTCGCAGCGGTCTCCTTCGTGTGCGATGACGCGGTCCTGCAGGTTCACCGAGACGCAGACGTGGTTCGGCAGCAGCCGCACGAGCTCGCCCACGCGCGGACGCCAGTCCGTGCTCGTGATATCCAGCACGCCGTGCTCCTCCGAGAGGGCGACTACGCGCACCTCCGGCCGCCCGGCCAGGGCGGCGTATCCGATGCCGGCGGTGTCGTGCAGCTCCTTTGAGAGCGCCTTGGAGCCCGCGTCCACCACCGCCCGCCCGGGGACCGCGGTGCTCACCACCGTGGCGAGGATCGAGTAGGCGCACTCGCGGCCGCGAGCCACGCCCATGCCGGTCATGTCGAGGTCGTTGTAGATGACGGTGCCGGCCCGCACCTCGGTCAGCCGGGGAAGAAGGTGACTGTGCCAGAGCGTGGGGCTCGACCCGCCGCTGACGACCTCGGGCGCCAGGCCGGCCCCGCCGAGCGTTGCGCAGCAGGACTCGAGCCGCTCCGCGAGCGCACCGATCGCCTGCTCCTGCTCCGACACATGCGTGCGGATGTGCCCCGGGTAGAACATGATGCCCCGGTACTCCAGACCCTCCGCGTCGCGGGCGAGCGCCGCCAGCAGGCCGGCCTCCCGTGCCGTCTGCACCCCCGTTCGTCCCAGCCCCACATCCACCTCGACCAGGACACCTACCGTCCTTGCGGCCGCCCGCGCGGCCTCTGCCAGGCCCCGCAGCGCCACCTCCGAATCCAGGGCCACGGTCAGCGCGACCCGCTCGGGAAGCGCCATAAGCCGATCCAGCTTCCTCTTTCCGAGGAGCGGATAGGCGAGCAGCAGGTCATCGCAGACCCGAGCCATGACCTCGGCCTCGTGGGGCGTGGCCACGGTGAGCCCCCGCGCACCGGCCTCCAGCTGGATGCGGGCGAGCGCGAGGCTCTTGTGGGTCTTCACATGCGGGCGCCAAGCGATCCCGTGCCGCGCCGCGTAGGCGGCTACCCTGGCCGCGTTGGCGCGCGCCCTCGCCAGGTCCACGAGGGCGACCGGGGTCTCCGCGTCCGCGAGACCGGCGGGGATTACGCTCAACCCAGGGCCGCCTCCAGGGCCTCGAAGAACTCCCGGTCTTCCTCGGACACCGGACCGACGCGCACGAAGCGGATCGTTCCTTCCCGGTCGACAAGGTAGCTGGCCGGGAGACCGACGGCGCGGAAGGCGTCCATCGAACGCATCTCCGGATCGTGCAGGATCGTGTAGGTCACGCCGTACTCGCCGGCGAACTCGCGCACCACATCCTCGAATCCGGCGTCGTCCACGGAGATGCCCACGATCTCGAAGCCCCGCTCGCGGTGCTCGTCGTAGAGCGACTGCAGGAAGGGCGTCTCGAACCGGCAGGGCGCGCACCAGGTGGCCCAGAGGTTGACCAGCAGGACCTCGCCGCGCAGGTCGGAGAGCGCCACCGCTTCGCCGTCCAGGGTGGCGGCCCGCACATCGGGCACCGGGTCCCCCGCGGTCGGAGGTCGATCGACCGGCGCGCACGCCGTGCTGAGCCAGAGGATGGCCAGGGCTGCCCGAAACGGACGGGGGCCCGGTCCTGCCGGGCTGAACCATCGGATGAGAGAGCTGATGTCCTGGCTCCTGGTTCGCGTTTCGCGGGAAGATGCGTAGCGCAATCACGGGCGCGGGCCGTAAGTTCAACTTCCGTCCCCGTAACCGCAACGATGCCGCCCGCAGCGCCCGCGAGCGCGCGCGGACCTTACCCCCCAAGCACCGTGTACTGACGCCATCATCCGCTACGCTCGCCCACGCCTCCAGTCAGCATCCGGCTGCGCGACGACATACGCCAAGGTCAGGCCATGACATCCTCCTCCTCGTCCGCCGTCCGCCGGAGCCTGTGCGCCGGGATCCTGCCGGCCGTCGCCATACTGACGGGCCTGCTCCTGCCCGAACCGATCGAAGCCCAGTACTTCGGGCGAAACAAGGTGCAGTACGACTCCTTCGATTTCCGGGTCATGAAGACCCCCCACTTCGACATCCACTACTACAACGAGGCCGCGGTCGCGATCGAGGACGCCGCCCGCATGTCGGAGCGCTGGTACGAGCGTCTGGCGCGCACCTTCCAGCACGAGTTCGAGCGGCCCAAGCCGGTCATCCTGTACGCCGATCATCCCGACTTCCAGCAGACCAACACCCTTGCGGGCTTCATCAGCGAGGGCACCGGCGGCGTGACCGAGTCGCTGAAGAATCGCGTCATCATGCCGCTGGCGGGCACCTACTACGACACCGACCACGTGCTCGGCCACGAGCTGGTGCACGCCTTCCAGTACAACATCGCCCAGTCGCGGAGCGGAGGCGGGCTGCGCGGCATGGCCCAGTTGCCGCTGTGGGTGGTGGAGGGGATGGCCGAATACCTCTCGGTCGGACGCGAAGATCCCCTTACCGGCATGTGGCTGCGCGATGCCCTCCTGCGCGACGACGTGCCCACGCTCGAGCAGATGACCCGGGAACGGCGCTTCTTCCCCTACCGCTTCGGTCAGGCTTTCTGGACCTACGTCGGCGGCACCTATGGCGATGAGGCCGTAACCGAGCTGTACCGCCGCTCGCTCCGGGTGGGGTGGGAGAACGCCATCGTGAGCGTGCTGGGCAAGACCCAGGACTCGGTATCCGCGGACTGGCACCAGGCGATCGAGAGCGAGTACCGGCCGCTCATGGCCGGCCGCTCGGCGCCTGGCGAAGTGGGTGCCCTGCTGCTCGCTCCTTCCACGGGGGGCGGGAGCCAGAACGTGGCGCCCTCGGTCAGCCCCGATGGCCGTTACGTGGCCTTCATCTCCGAGAGGGACCTCTTCTCGGTCGACCTGTTCATGGCCGACGCACGCACCGGGAGAATCATCCGCAGACTGTCGAGCGCCGCCTCGGATGCGCACATGGACGCGCTCCGCTTTCTCGACTCCTCGGGTTCCTGGTCTCCGGACGGGCAGCTGTTCGCCTTCGTGGCGATCGCCGACGGAGACAACCAGCTCGTCATCGTGGATGTCGACAACTCCGACGTGGAGCAGCGCTTCGAGGTCGAGAAGGCCAACATCGGGGCCATCTCCAACCCCGCCTGGTCTCCGGACGGCGGTTCGATCGTGTTCGCGGGACAGTCGGGGGGCATCGCCGACCTGTTCATGCTCGACATCGAGACGGAACAGATCACCCGCCTCACCAACGACAAGCACGGGGACATGCAGCCGGCGTTCTCACCCGACGGCTCCATGCTCGCCTTCGTCTCCGACCGGGGACCCGAAACGAACTTCACCGACCTCGTCTACAGCCGGCCGCGCATCGCGCTTCTCGACATGGAGACCCGCGAGATCCGTACGCTCGACCTGTTCGACAACGTCAAGCACCTCAACCCGCAGTTCACTCCGGACGGCCAGGGCCTCTACTTCATCTCCGACCAGGACGGCTTCAGCGACATCTACCGCGTGAACCTTCCCACCGGCGAGATCTATCGTGTGACCAACATCGCGACCGCGGTCAGCGGCATCACGAGCGGTTCGCCGGCCATGAGCGTCGCCTCGCAGACCGGCACCCTGGTGTTCTCGGTCTTCGATGAATTCGAGTTCCACATCTACTCGCTCTCCTCCCAGGAAGCGGGCGCGGCCCAGGAGCTGGCGCGCGAGGGAACGGAAGTCCCCGAGGGCCGTCTGATTCCACCCGCGGATCCGCTCGTGCGCAGCCGGGTCGCGAACTACCTGGCCGATCCGCTCACCGGGCTGCCTCCCACGGGGACGTACGTCTCCGAAGAGGCATCCACCTACGACCCCGGCCTGAAGCTCGACTACGTGGGTCAGCCGATGATCGGCATCGGAGCCGGCGACATCTACGGCAACAACCTGCAGGGCGGAGCCGCGGCGTTCTTCAGCGACATGCTTGGAGACCGCACTCTGGGGGTCGCCGTCCAGGCCCAGGGCACCTTCAAGGATGTGGGCGGACAGTTCCTGTACCAGAACATGAAACGGCGCTGGAACTGGGGCGTCTCGGGAGGACGAATACCCTATCAGCTGGTGTGGGCGAGTTTCGAACGTTCGCCGAACGGCATGCCCGCCATGCGGGCCCTGCGGGAGCGGATCTACATCGACCAGGCGATCGGAATGCTGGCGTACCCCTTCTCCACCACGCAGCGGATCGAGACCCGATTCGGCATGACCCGCTACTCCTTCGACCTGGAAGAGGAGTACCTGTTCTACGACCCGCTCGGGCGTTTGATGGATCGGCGCGTCCGCGAGCTGGAGGATCCGCAGCCGCCCCTCAACATGTTCCACGCATCGATCGCGCTGGTGGGCGACAACTCCTATTCCGCCTTCACCTCTCCGGTGCGGGGGTCCAGGTACCGCTTCGAGTACGAGAACACGGTGGGTACCGCCGACTTCCATACCCTTACCGCCGACTACCGCCGGTACTTCAACCCGATGCGCGAGCTAACCGTCGCCTTCAGGGCGATGCACTACGGGCGCTACGGCATCACCCCCGACGAGACCCAGTCCGGGCTGCGCCAGATCTTCCTGGGATACGAGAGCCTCATCCGCGGCTACGCGAGAGAGAGCTTCGACTTCACCGGCTGCGGGGGGGAGATCTGCCCGGAAGCCGAGCGCTACCGGCAGCTGTTCGGCCAGCGCATCCAGGTGTTCAACTTTGAATTCCGGGTTCCGATCACCGGCGTGAGCCAGTTCGGCCTGCTCAACCTGCCGTTCCTGCCCATCGAGCTGGTCACCTTCGCCGACGTGGGGCTGGCGTGGGACGACTTCGGGACCGTGGATCTGCGCTTTGACAGACAGACGACGGATCGGGTTCCCGTCTTCAGCACCGGCGTCTCGGCGCGGGCCAACCTGCTCGGGTTCCTGATCCTGGAAAGCTACTACGCCTACCCGTTCCAGCGGCCCGACAAGGGCTGGCACTGGGGCTTCACCCTGGCGCCGGGCTGGTAGACGGCCCAAACCTCAGGCCGTCAGAAGATCGAGAGGCTGATGTACCTGCCGGGATTCTCGCGGATGTCGTCCAGCAGCAGCTGGAGACTCGATGCGCCCGCGGTAAGGTTGTCGTAGAGCGACTCGTCGTGGGACAGCCTCCCCAGGGTACCCTCCCCGCGCTCCATGCGTCCGAGGATGGCGCGCAGGTCGGCGAGCGCCGGATCGAGGATTTCGAGATTCCGGTTGACCGCCGCGAGCGCGGAATCCGCCCGCATCGCGGCGCTCTCGAGCGCGGGTGCCGTTGACGACGTCGTGCTGCTCACCGAGCGAGCGGCTTCGTTGATCGACTCGACCAGTTGGCTGATCTCGTTCCTCTGCTCGCGGACGATGACCGCAAAGTCCGTGAGCACGGACTCCAGTTCCTGCGCGCTGGCCTGAAACGACGCCACCGTGGGCTCGTTCAGCAGGGCCGCCATGCGCTGGATCATGTCTTCGGCGTCGTCGCCGATTTCCGATACGATGCCGAAGACGTCCGAACTCACTGTCCCCTGCAGGACGTCGCCGCCCTCCGCCATGACGGCGGAGTTTCCGGGCACGATCTCCACGGTGCGACCTCCCATCAAACCGATGCCCACCAGCCGCACCTGGGAGTCGCCGGGAATCTCGTATTCCCCTTCGATTTCGAGCTCGATGCTCACCCCCGCGGGCACCATGACGAAGCTCATCACCCGCCCGATGTTGACGCCGCGCATCTGCACGGGATCGGATCTTCGCAGTCCGCCCGCGTTCTCCACCACGGCCATGACCGAATAGCGCCCCCGGAACATGGACGGATCGGTCAGCATGAAGAGGGCGATCAGCGTAGCCAGCACTCCTGCGACGATGAAGATGCCGACGCGCGCCTCGCTCATGAGCGCCCGCGGCGGGACGGCGTGCCTGAGTTCCGCGTCCGAGGGCCCGGAGCTCGTCCGGTAGTCCGTTTCCGCTTCGTTCATGTCGTTGCCACCAGGTCTACCGCGGCCTCGGCAGCGGTTCTGTCCACGAATGCTCTCACGATCGGATCGCCGCTTGCCCGGAAGGCCGTGGGGCTTCCGAGGAACCGGAGCCGCCTGCCCTCCAGCATCGCCACCCGGTTACACATCTCCAGCCCTCCCTCGATGTCGTGGGTCACGATGACCGAAGTCACGTCCAGTTCGCGGGAGAGACGCCGGATCTGGCGCTGCACTCCCGCGGTGTTGACCGGGTCCAGCCCGGTGGTCGGTTCATCCCAGAGGAGGATGTCCGGCCCTCCCACGATGGCGCGCGCGATCCCCACCCGCTTCTTCATCCCGCCGGAAAGCTCGGCGGGAAGTTTGGTCATCACTTCACGCGGGTCCAGGAGAACCCGTTCCAGCGCCTCCCACACCAGGCGCGCGATGCGCACACCGTCCATGGCCCGAAGGCGCCTGAGAGGCAGTCCCGTCTCCACGTTCTCAAAGACGTTCAGCGAATCGAAGAGCGCCGCATGCTGAAACACGTACCCGACCTTGTCGCGGATCTTCCGCACGTCCCTGCGATCCCCGAAGAAGACCGACCTGCCGTCCACCTCCACGTCGCCCCGGTCGGGCACGATCAGCCCGATGGTGGTCTTGAGCAGGACGCTCTTTCCGGCACCGGAGGCGCCGAAGAGGCCGAACATCTCTCCCGGGAAGATGTCCAGGTCGATGCCCTCCAGGACGGGCAGGTCGAACGCCTTGTGCACTCCGCGATACCGGATGACGGGGCGGGTCTGCATCGCGCCCTAGTCGAGCAGGAGGGGTGGGAAGAGGGCGTCCATGATCAGAACCGCCAGCGTCATGAACATGACCGCCTGCGTCGTCGTCTTGCCGACTCCTTCGGCTCCTCCCTCCGTCCGCAATCCCATGTGGATGGCGACGACGGGGATGGTGAAACCGAAGACGAGCGCCTTCGTGAGGGAGTAGAAGAGATCCCAGGACTGCCAGTAGAGACGCGCCCCGTACAGGAAGCTGTTGGGCCCGAGCCCCACGGTGAGCTGGGCCGAGACCATGCCGGCCAGGATGCCCACCAGATTCGCGACCGCAACCAGGATGGGGACCACGACGATGCCCGCGACCACCCTGGGAGCAGCCAGAATCGACACCGGATCCCGCCCTACGCTGTAGAAGGCGTCGATCTGCTCGGAGACCTTCATGGTCCCGAGTTCCGCGGTGATGCGGGCGCCCACCCGCCCTACCAGCACGATCGCCGTCAGGACCGGTCCCATCTCCAGAACCACCGACTCGGTGACGATGCTGCCCAGTACGTACAGGGGAATGGCCCCGGTGAACTGGTAGCCGCCCTGCTGGCTCGTGACGATGCCGGCGAGAACGGCCGTCAGGATCACGATGGGGAGGCTCTGCACGCCCATCACGTACATCTGCCGCAGGATCGACCGCAGCGAGACCCGGAGGCCGACGAGCGCAGCGACGATGTCGCGCAACAGGATCGCGATCTCGCCGGAGTGCTGCAGCACGGTGCGGCCGGCGCGCGCCACCTGCGCCAGTCCGCGTTCGGCCCGGGAAGGGGTCTCGGAGGATCCGGGCATGGTTTTCGGGAGGGCTCTCCAGCCTGTGGGAGGATACACGCCCGCGGGCACGCGAAGCATGTACCGCGTGCGCAGCATCCAAGTGCGTGGAAAGCATCTACGATTGCGCAGCCGATGGCAAGGGATCGGGGGCGCGCACGAGCGCTTGCGGGCCTACGCGCCGAGCGCCGCGACTTCGTCGGCGCGGCGGGTCACCTCGTTGAGCAGGGACTCGAGCCGATGCCGATCGTCACGATCGGAGTCGTGGTTCGGGCCATCCCCGGTTTGGTGGTCGACTTCGAAGCGGCGCACGCATACGCGGACCCGGGCAAATGGTTTGGGGATGGTCATCCGGTCCCAGGAGCCAAGGCGCCAGTGGCGGTCGGAGGCGAGGCCCATGGCCAGGATGGGTGCGCCGGACAGGCGTGCGAGTACGAGTATCCCCCGTTTCAGGCGTCGTGCGGGGCCTCGGGGGCCGTCCGGAACCAGGATGGGACTGGAACCGTGGCGCCGGACGACCGAGCGAAGCGCCCACATCGCCTCGCGCCCGCCCGCGCTCGAAGAACCGCGAACAATGCGCGCGCCCCATCGCCGCATGATGCGCGCCACCAGCTCGCCGTCTCCCGACCGGCTGGTGAGGGCGGTGACGTCCACGCCCTTTCCCCGGGCCAGGCGGGCGCCCGTGAAATACGCTCCGGGGATGACGCGGTCGTGCCAGAAGGCGAGGACGGCGGGCGGCCCCCCCGCGGAGAGCGCGTCCAGGTGCTCGCGGCCCTCCGCGATCTCGATGCGCCAGGTGCGGCCGAGGACCTCCACGAGCCAGCCCAGCAGAGTGGTGGCGAGGGCCGTGCGCCCGCGCTTGAGCCGCGTTGCGATGTCAGCACGCATGCGGCGCTTCCCCCGGTCCGTGCGTGAGTGCCGGGAGTGGGACTCGAACCCACACGCCCCAACGGGCAAAGGTTTTTGAGACCTTCGCGTCTACCTGTTCCGCCATCCCGGCAGGATGGAGCGGTATAAGCTACCCGGTAGTACGTCGCCCGCAAATGGGTTTGGGCCGGCGAGCGGTGTTCTCATGGCCCTCTCCCGGGCGGAGCCCCGCGCCGTGTGAACCCTACCAGCCCGGCGGCAGCCACCCCTCGAATCCAAAGGAGCGGATGGTCGCTGAGGCGGACCCGGACAGCGGATACTCCCATCGCCGGAAAAACGCCACCAGGTCGCGCTCGACGATGGCGCTGAGCCGGATCGCGAAGCCGTCGAGTGAGCCACCGTACGTCGAACGCGGATACGCCGGATCATAGTAGCTGTGGAAGACCGCTTTCATGGCGTCCCATCCGAACTCGCCGATAAGCTGACGGTACAGCGCCAGACGTTCGCAGTTGTCGGCAGTGGACCACCTCTGGCGGGCGAGCGCGGCACTGTTCAGCGGAGCCGCACAGGGATGGCTGCTATGCTCGGTGGAGACATTGAAGTCGCCGCCACGGTAGACGTGGTGGTTCAGCGTGTACATCGTGAACAGGTTCACTCCGACCTCGGTGATCCCGTGCCCTGTCCAGTCCGCGGTCTGCCACTGGTGCCCGAGTTCGTGCCCGAAGAGCCACCAATCGACGCCGTGCGCGCTTGGGGAATAGCCCCTGGATGGTGGCCGGACATGGGGCTGCGGCCCCAGACGGCGGAGTGAGGCGATGTACGCCCTGCCCTGCGAAGTCCCCGGCAACAGCACCCAGACCTCACCGTGAAGCGGATAGTTGATGCCCAGCCGCCGCGCGTTGGCGTAGCCCCACCCGACCTGCGGATCGAAGATCCAAGTACTCTCATACGCCCGGGGCGGCCCCCCTGCAAGCTCCGCGTGGCGACGCCGGAAGCCGTCCCAGAACGCGGAGACCTCTCGGGGATCGGTGATGCCGCGTGCCCTCTCCGCTGAGATCACGAGCCGGATGCCGCCGCGTTGTTGGATGACGGCCTGCGGCGCTCCCGCGTCCAGAGCCGCGAACCATTCGGCCGTGTTCGACTCCCCGGCCGTGTATACGGCCATGGGGATGGCGCCCCGGACGGTGACCGGGATGGTGCCCGTGTAGTCGGCCGGGATGACGAGCGCGATCGAGCCGCCGTAGGCGTTCGTAACCCCGGTCTGTCTGTCAAGCAGTGGGAACTCGCGACGGAGCCAGGGCGCGCGCCGCCAGACAGTCTGCGCCGTATAGCTTTCCCCCAGATGGTCATGCGATTGGCCCACCGCGACTCGTAGTTCTCCTGTTGCGTGGCCCGCCGGGACATCAATCGTTACGAGCGCACCCGGCGGAGCGTAGAATCCGAGGGGGAGGTGGCGCTCGTCCCGGCGAGCATCGGCCGGAAACTCGCTCCAGGTGGCATCTACGGTCACGGCACCGTCGACACGCCGCGCGCGCCTCGCGGGGAGGCCGGGAAACACTGCCGCCCACGGATGCGGCCTGGGCCACTCGTGCGCGCCGAGCGTCTCAGCGACTTCTGCAGCGAGGCGAGCCTGGGCTACCGAGCTCGAGACCGGCAAGCGGGGCGTCTCGCCAACCAGGCGGACAAGGGCCGCGTCCAGCTCCTCCGTGCGACCGAGCTCGAGAGCTGCGGCGAACAGACCCGGCAACAGCGCCATCCGATCCCGCGCAATTCGACCTCCGCCAACGTAGGTCTCCCATAAGGCCGCGGGATTCAGGGCGCGCCCATCGAGTCGGGTGGTGGCGGATGCAATCTCGTCGATGGAGTCTTCGTTCCAGGCGATGCCGGTACCGCGCAGGAGGGCATCGGCCGTGAACGGTCCGTGGTAATGTTCGATCCACACGCTCCAATGCACCGCCGAGCCAGCGATGACCAGTCCGCCTCCGCGCTCGACAAACGCCCTCAGCGGCGCGACGAAGTCATCGACAAGATGGGCAGCGCCCCATTCGTTTGTTTGAACCACGGCGACATCCGCGTCGGCCAGCGCGGTCGCGCTCCAGTCGCGTTCGTGGCCGCCACGTCTCCGTGTCCCAACAACGGTGACCCCATTCAACCCTTGTGCCCCAAGCGCGTCCGCGATCCGCTGGTTGTCCGCCAGGATCCGAAGCGGCTCGGGACCTGTCTTCCATCCGGCCCAGCGAACCGCGTTGGCCAGAAGCCGATCCGCGCTGGCCTTGCCGAGAAGCGTCGCTTGGTCTCCCGACGAAAGGAAGTCCTGTCCGGAATAAGCGACCACCCGGCCCCTGCCGAGCCGCGAGCCGGCCATGAGCACGGACAGGCGCCCGGCGCGCCGGCGTACAATCACCGGGAGCACATCACTGTGGAGTCCCAGCCGCAACGTGCCGACGGTGTTGGTGGATCCCTCGTTTCCACCCACGGTCATGCCAGCGAACGGGCGTTCCGACAAACCTGCGATCAGCATGGCGTGGTGATCCGCGGGATCGTTCGACTGCACCACCACCCGGGACGACCCACGCCAATCTCCCGCGGCGGCGGTGACCGTCGCCACACCCACTCCGACCGCGCGGATGAGCCCGGCCGCGTCCACCGTCGTGACCGTCATGTCGCTGGATGCCCACGAGAACTCCACGCCGGGCACTTGGTTGTCCCTCGCGTCCAGCGCCACTGCTTCAAGATGTGCGGTGTCTCCGACCTGCAACCCGATCGACTCCGGCCACGACCGCACCGCCGCAACCGCCTGCTCTACGACAATCCACGCGCTGTCAGACAACCCTTCGGAGGTCGCTGTCACGGTCGCCTTTCCGTTGGCCGCCGCCCTCACCAGACCCGTCGCGTCCACCATCGCCACCAACGTGTCGCCGGACTCCCACGAGAACTCCGCCCCGGCAACAAGATGTCCGTTCCCGTCCCTGGCCTCCGTTGCGAGACGTACCGTATCTCCGAGCGCCAGCAGCGTGTCGGCGGCGGGAGAAACCGTCACGGCACGCACCCGCTGCTCCACCGTCACCGTGGCGCTTCCCGACGCGGATCCCGAGGTCGCCGTCAGGGTCGCCGTTCCGTTGGCCGTCGCCGTCACCAGGCCCGTCGCGTCCACCATCGCCACCAGCGTGTCGCTGGACTCCCACGAGAACTCCGCCCCGGCCACGGCACGCCCGTTCCCGTCTCTCGCCTCCGCTGCGAGGCGGACCGTATCGCCGAGAGCCAGCAGCGTATCGGCGGCCGGAGAGACCGTCACGGCGCGCGCCCCCTGCTCCACCGTTACGGTCGCGGTTCCCGAGGCGGATCCCGAACTCGCGGTGATTGTGGCCGTCCCGTTGGCGACCGCCGTCACCAGGCCGGCCGCGTCCACCATCGCCACCAGCGTGTCGCTGGACGCCCACGAGAACTCCGCCCCGGCAACAACGTGTCCGTTCCCGTCTCTGGCCTCCGCCGTGAGACGTAGCGTGTCCCCGAGAGCCGGCAGCGTGTCGGCGGCCGGAGAGACCGTCACGCCGTGCACCTGCTGCTCCACCGTCACGGTCGCGCTCTCCGACGCGGACCCCGAGGTCGCCGTCACCGTCGCCGTTCCGTTGCCCATCGCCGTCACCAGGCCCGTCGCGTCCACCATCGCGACCAGCGTGTCGCTGGATGCCCACGAGAACTCGGCCCCGGCCACGGCGTGTCCATTCGCGTCCCTCGCTTCCCCGGCGAGACGTACCGTATCCCCGACAGCCAGCAGCGTGTCGGCGGCGGGAGAGACCGTCACGGCGCGCACCGATTGCTCCACCGTCACGGTAGCGCTTCCCGAGGCGGATCCGGAAGTCGCCGTCACCGTGGTTGTGCCGTTGGCTATCGCCGTCACCAGGCCCGCGGCGTCCACGGTCGCGACGGAGGCATTCCCGCTGGACCATGCGACGACGGCCCCGGCCATCACCTGGCCGTTCTGGTCGCGCACTTCCGCGCTCAATTGAACGGTCGTACCCAGCGCCGAGAGTTCAGCCGTGGCCGGGTTTACCGCCACCGTCGCGGGGCGAGGTGGGTCGGGGGGCGGCGCGATGGGGCTGTCGCCGTCCCCGCATCCGTTGGCCAAGGCCAAGGCCGCGAGTAAGGCGGACAGGCGGATGAATGGGCGGCAGGATGTCCGGAATTCCTCGATTCGCCCATGTCGCGCAACGCCGAACATCGTCGGCGGGCTCCGGAAGCGGAAGGTCTCTCTCGCCACGATGTGTGACATCGTGTCACGGCAGGAACCGCTGTTTCCCTCAGGCAGAATCGTGATAATACGACCCCGGTTTGTCGTCTATCCACGATGATATCGCGATTTCTGCGCATCATGCTCTCGACAAAAAGGGTATCTATGCGCCTGAGCGCAAGGGCGAAAGCGGTGTCTTGCCAACCGGAGGAGGCCGTAAGGGGCGAGCCGGGCTACGTTGTCGTATGATATTTACGGTATATTATCGTGATAATACCGCGACTATCCAGGTAGCCGACCAGGCGGGGCGCGGTCGGAAAAGAGGCCAGGCTTGACGGGTAGGCCAAATCGAAGAGGGAGGCTGAAGCGGGGAAGCGTCAGAGCGTTGCGCTGGACCACTCCGTTCCGACCGGACGCTTGGTGGGTGGCACGCCGGGCAGCGCGGGCGTCAGAGTATGATCCGGTCGCCGGCCGGCGTCTCGAGCACGGCAACCAGCCCCGGCCGCCCCGCAGCCACCGCGAGCTCGACACCGAGCCGATCCAACTCGCCGCGCACCAAATCCGGATCGGGATGGCGCCCAATCAGCCGGACGAGGCGTACTCCCCGGTCGGGGAGGTCGAAGCAGGGATGCGGGGTGTCGCCCCAGTCGATGAAGAAGGGGATGATGCCCTGCCGGGGAAGCGGCCTTCCGGGCATCGTGAGCGTCCAGGCGATGCGTTCGCCGCCGGGCCTGGTGCGGGACATGGACCGCACGGGACCCAGGAGGTGGCCGCACGGGCCGGCGGCCAGGCCGTCAAGATCGGCGGAACGGACCGCCCACGTGACCAGCGCCGGCAGCGGCGCCGGGCCGCCGGTGAACCAGAGGCCGCCGGGCGGGGCCGGTTGCTCCGGGTCCGGACCCACGACCTCCAGGTAGACGCGGTCGCCGATGCGCAGCAGGGAGTTGCGGGTTCCGAGTCCCGGGTGGCTGCCGCCGGGCGTCTGCCGTGCGCCGAGACGCGCCTTGAGGTCACTCACTCCGGCGACCAGGTCGGGAACCGCGTAGACGAGGTGGTCGGTCCCAGGGGGCGCAGGCCGATGACCACGACGAACCGCCGCTGCGCGGGCAAGCTCGGAATCAGTCATTGGTCGTGGCGCTCGAGGACGAGTTGGCGCATGGGGTCCACAGGCGAAGGAAGATCCTTCAATGTAGCGCGGAACTGCGGGATGTTATCTTGGAGCAGACGAATCGCGTCGCCTTGCGCGACGGTGCGCCGGCTTCCAAGACCCAGGGACAGATACGTGAAATCACCGACCACCAACGCCTTCGGCTCGCTCGCCACCCTGAGCCTGAGCGAGGGCGCGACCTCCTTCTATCGGCTCCACGCCCTCGAGGAACAGGGCCTCGCCTCCCTCGACCGCCTTCCCTTCTCCATCCGCATCCTGCTCGAGAACGCCCTCCGCCACGCCGGCGGGGGCTACGTGAGCGAGGAGGACGTGCGCGCGGTGGCCGCGTGGAGCCCGACCAACGCCGGCGCCAACGTGCCCTTCCTGCCCACCCGGGTGGTGCTGCAGGACTTCACGGGCGTGCCCGCCGTGGTGGACCTCGCCGCCATGCGATCCGGGATCGCGGCCATGGGGGGCGACCCGGAGCGCATCAACCCGGTGGTGCCCGCCGACCTCGTCATCGACCACTCGGTGCAGGTGGATTACTTCGGGTCGGACACGGCGTACCGCAGGAACGTCGAGCGCGAGATGGAGCGCAACTGGGAACGTTACGCGCTGCTGCGCTGGGCGCAGGACGCCTTCCGCAACTTCCGCGTGGTGCCGCCCGGCACGGGAATCGTGCACCAGGTCAACCTGGAGTACCTCGCGTCCGTGGTGGAGCGCCGCCGACACGGCGACGTCTGGGTCGCCTGCCCCGACACGCTCGTGGGCACGGACTCGCACACCACCATGATCAACGGGCTGGGGGTCGTGGGCTGGGGGGTCGGCGGCATCGAGGCCGAGGCCGTCCTGCTGGGGCAGCCGTACTACATGCTTCTGCCGGAGGTGGTTGGGGTGAGGTTCACCGGTGCGCTGCAGGAGGGCGCGACCGCCACCGACCTGGTGCTCGCCGTGACCGAGAAGCTGCGCGCGTACGGGGTGGTGGCCCGCTTCGTCGAGTACTTCGGGTCTGGGCTATCGACCCTTTCGCTGGCCGACCGCGCCACCATCGCCAACATGTCGCCCGAGTACGGGGCCACCATCGGCTTCTTCCCCGTGGATGACGGTACCCTCGAATACCTGCGCGGCACCGGGCGTCCCTCCTCGGTGGTCGAGCGGGTCGAGCGCTACAACAAGGCGCAGGGGCTCTTCCGCACCGACGAGACCCCCGATCCCGAGTACACGGCGCGCCTCGAGATCGACCTCTCCACGGTGGAGCCTTCGGTGGCGGGGCCGAAGCGGCCGCAGGACCGCATCGCCCTCACCGGCCTCCGTTCGAGCTTCCGCCGGGACCTCCCGGGGCTGCGTCCGGGCATCCCGCTCCCGCAGGCCAACGGCGGCTCCGCGGCGGGCGGCGCGATGGCTTCCGCGAACGGGGACCGGCGCAGGGTCGAGGTCGAACTTGAAACCGGAACCGCCGAGATTACGGACGGCACCCTGGTCATCGCGGCCATCACGAGCTGCACCAACACCTCCAACCCGTCGGTGATGGTGGGCGCCGGGCTCCTGGCCCGGAACGCGGTGGCGCGCGGCCTCGCCGTGCCCCACTGGGTCAAGACCAGCATGGCGCCCGGGTCGAAGGTGGTGAGCGACTATCTGGACGCCGCCGACCTCACCCGCCACCTGGACGCTCTGGGCTTCAACGTGGTGGGGTACGGCTGCACCACCTGCATCGGCAACAGCGGCCCCCTCCCGGACCCCATCATCTCGGCCGTCGAGAACCAGGGGCTGGTGGTGACCTCGGCCCTGAGCGGCAACCGCAACTTCGAGGCGCGCATCCACCAGCAGATCCGGGGCAACTACCTGGCGTCTCCGATCCTGGTGGTCGCGTTCGCGCTCGCGGGCCGCATCGACATCGACTTCGCCGAGGAGCCGCTGGGCACCGGGACCGACGGCGAACCCGTCTTCCTTGCCGATGTCTGGCCGGCGCCGGAGGAAATCCGCGACACCGTTCAGAGCGCGCTCCGGCCGGAGATGTACGAGAGCCGTTACGCGGAGGTCTTCGAGGGCGACGACCTGTGGAAGTCGCTGGCGCAGGCGGACTCCGGGGGGCTCTACGACTGGAATCCGGCTTCGACCTACATCCGCCTGCCCCCTTTCTTCCAGGGGATGAGCACGGAGGCGGAGCCCTTCGCCGACGTCGAGCGAGCCCGGGTGCTGGCGGTGCTCGGCGACACCACCACCACCGACCACATCTCGCCGGCGGGAGCCATCCCGCGCGACGGCTCCGCGGGCCGGTTCCTGCAGGACATCGGGGTCAAGCCGTGGGAGTTCAACACCTTCGGTGCCCGGCGCGGCAACCACGAAGTGATGATGCGTGGCACCTTCGCCAACGTGCGCATCCGCAACCTGCTGCTGGACGACACCGAGGGCGGATACACGGTGCATCATCCCACGGGCGAAGTGATGTCGATCTACGACGCCGCGATGCGGTATCGGGACGAGGGGACGCCGCTGGTGGTGCTGGCCGGCAAGGAGTACGGAACCGGCAGTTCACGCGACTGGGCCGCCAAGGGGACCAGCCTGCTCGGCGTGCGCGCGGTGATCGCCGAGAGCTACGAGCGCATCCACCGCTCGAACCTGGTGGGCATGGGCGTGCTTCCCCTGCAGTTCAAGGACGGGGAGGGCGTCAAGGCACTCGGACTCACGGGTCGCGAGACGTTCCGCATCTCGGGCGTCGCAGACGGTGTCGACGTGCACGAGCTGCTCGCGGTTACGGCCGAACGTGAGGACGGCTCGACCGTGGCTTTCGAGGCGATCGCGCGGCTGGACTCCGCGGTGGACGTGGAGTACTACCGGAACGCGGGGATCCTGCACACGGTGCTGCGGCGCATGGCGCGCGGGGAGATGTAGCCAGCTTTAGCTAAGCCAAGCTAGCTCGTCTCGCGACGATCCGCCGGACGTTCCGAGGAAGGAGCGTCCAGGATCTCCTTGAGCACGAACGCCCGCCGCAGCGAATCGCGGCCGCCGGTCCCGAAGAGTTCCCTGTAGATGCGGGTGCGCGGACGTCTGCCGCGTCCGGTGCCCGGCGCGGCGGCGGCTGGCTGGAGGCGACGCCGTTCCCCCGCGGCCGAGTCCCGCAGGGGCACTGCCTCACGGGGCGCGCGGGCCGGGCGACCTCTGCTCTCGTCCCGTCTGGACAGGCGACGGTCGCGTTCAGAGGGTTCCCGTTCAACGCGCGGCCGCCGTCCCTTGGCGGTGTCCGGCGCCCGGTCGACCCGCGCTCGCCTTTCGGCCTCGGACCTCCGGCGCTCCTGGTCCGAGGTCCGCCGCTCGCGCGCGATCGTCCTGCGCTCGTCGCGGTCCAGCGAGGGCCGCCGCCGCTCATCCGACCTCGACGGCGGCACTTCCGCAGGTTCTTCCGGGATGTCCTCCTCATCCTGTATTACACCCGTAATACCGGGCCCCATCAGCTTCTCGAGGTATCCCGGGCCCATGAGCTTCTCCAGGCCCACAAGCTCGCCCAGCGCTTCGGCCGGCTCCTTCCTCCGTGTCTCGCCGCCCTCCGCCTGAGCCGACGACGGCTCCGCACGCCACTCCTCATCGCCCTCGTCTTCCGGGGGAAGCACCTGTTTCTGCTGCTGGCTGCGGCGCGCCCGCGCGACGCTGTCGATGATGGACAGCGCCATGAAGATCAGGAAGAGAAGAAGGCCGGTGCTCATCCGCCGCCCGTCTCTCTACGCCAGGGGCTCGCCCGACGAGGACTCGTCCTCGCCTGCGATGGAGTTCCGCATCGCGGTGTCCGCCTGCACGTTACGGTACCGGATGTAATCCATCACTCCAAGGTTGCCGTCCCGGAAGGCGTCCGCCATGGCCAGCGGCACCTGGGCCTCGGCCTCCACCAGGTTGGCGCGCATCTCCTGCACCTTGGCGACGTTCTCCTGCTCGGAAGCGACCGCCATTGCGCGCCGCTCCTCCGCCCGCGCCTGGGCAACGCGCTTGTCGGCCTCTGCCTGGTCGGTCTGCAGCTCGGCGCCGATGTTCTTGCCCACGTCGACGTCCGCGATGTCGATGGAGAGGATCTCGAAGGCGGTCCCGGAGTCGAGCCCCTTGGCCAGCACCGCCTTGGAGATGCTGTCCGGGTTCTCGAGCACCGCCTGGTGCGTGTCCGAAGAACCGATGCTGGAGACGATGCCTTCGCCGACACGAGCAACGATGGTCTCCTCGCCCGCACCCCCGACCAGGCGGTTGATGTTGGCGCGCACGGTCACGCGCGCGACCGCGATCAATTGGATGCCGTCGCGCGCCATAGCCGCCACCCGGGGCGTGGTGATGACCTTGGGGTTCACCGAGACCTGAACCGCCTCGAAGACGTCACGGCCCGCCAGGTCGATCGCCGCGGCCTGGTTGAACGACAGTTCGATGTTCGCCTTGTCGGCGCTGATGAGCGCCGTCACCACTCGGTCCACCCGCCCGCCGGCGAGGTAGTGCGCCTCGAGGTCCGCGATGCGGATGAAGAGCCCGGCCTTGGTGGCCCAGATGAGGGGCCGCACCACTGCGGGCGGGGGCACCTTGCGCAGGCGCATGCCGATGAGGTAGGTGATGCCCAGCCGCACGCCGGCGGAGATGGCCTCGATCCACAGGCGCACGGGCACAGCCCACAGCACCATGAGGATCAGAACGATGATCAGTACGGGGAAAAACAGAGCGGCGATGGCTTCCATGGAATGTCATCCGTGTGGGAACAGGGGAGGTTTGAGTTTCAGGATTCGCGCTGCTCGGCGGACGAGGATCTCTTCTTCACGGGTCTGACCACGCACCGATAGCCTTCGGCGCTCAGCACCCGGATGGCGTCTCCCTCGGAGATGAACTCCGAGTCGGCGACGACATCCACCCGCTCGTCGCCGAACTGGCCGGTCCCGGCGGGGCGCAGATCGGTGAGGGCCACGCCCTCGGACCCCACCAGATCCTCCCGCCGCTCTGCGGACTCGAAGCCGTGCTCGCGGTCGGTGGCATCCTGGAGCAGGAGGCCGGAGCGCGCGATGTGGCGGCTGCGCGGGAGCCGTCGCAGCAGGGCCCAGGAAGTTACCAGGATGATGACCAGGCTGAGCGAGACCACGGTGCTTGCCTGCGAGAAGTCGGCAGCCGTGGGCAAACCGCCGAGCATGCTCATGAACACGCCGCCCACAATGGCGGCGATGCCGAGCACGCCGAGGATGCCGAACCCGGGAATCAGGAGGGCCTCCACCGCGAGGAGCCCGACGCCGCCTCCCACGAGGAGAAGATCGGTCCAGGCGGCCAGCCCGACGATGACGTGCGAGCCGAAGTACGCCGACAGGCAGAGGACCCCGACCAACCCAGGGGCGCCGAGCCCGGGGGTGCGGATTTCGATGATGATCCCCAGGAACCCCAGGGAGAGCAGGAACGGGGCGACGGTCGGGTGGGAGAGGAAGCGCACCAGGCGCTCGGACCAGTTGATCTCGTGCCTGCGGATTGGGGCCTGGGCTGCGCCCGCGACCTCGAGCACCGCATCGAGGTCGTCGACCGCGCGCGCGTAGCCGATGGCGACGGCCTCCTCGGTCGTCAGCGTGAGCAGCTGCCCCTCCTCCACCACGCCGGGAATGGCGATGGCTTCGTCGACCATGGCCTCGGCGACCGCCGGATCGAGTTCCGCGGCCTCGGCCAGCGCGCGCATCTCGCTCCGCATCGCCGAGACGATCTTCTCGCTGGCCCTCTCTCCAGAGCCGTCCACCGGGGTCGCGGCGCCGATCACCGATCCGGGACGCATGAGGATCCCGTCGGTGGCGAGGGAGATCAGCGCGCCGGCGGACAGGGCCCGGCGGTTTACGTACGCGTACACCGGAATGCCGGCGTCCGCGATGGCGTCGCCGATGCGTTCGGCGGCGTCCACGCGACCTCCGGGAGTGTCGATGTCCAGCACCAGCGCCGCGGCGCCTTCCTCCTCCGCTTCGCGGATGGCCCGCTCGATGGACGGCGCCAGACCGAGCTCGATCACGCCGGTGACGGGCACAACCACCACCGGCGCGCGGCCACCGGGCTCCTGCGGGACCTCGCCGACGAATCCCAGACTCGCCCCGGCGGCGACGAAGATCCCGCCGGCCATGACACGCATTGACGTCTTCACCAGTGTCGGCCCTCCTCCGATTGCTGGCCTGCGAATACGGCGCTCCTCCACGGTCTCCTGTAATTCCCCGGTGCCCGCGCGCCGTTCCGGAAAGCTAGCAGCCCATGGACGAATCCGCGCGTGCACCGCGAGAGCCGGCACTTGCCCGCCGGACCCGGCTCCGGCATGGTGCCGGGTGTTGCGAATCCCCGGTCGTGGCCGGCAGCGCCTCTTCCGGTCGCTGCTCCCGTTGTCCTTGCCGACATCCCGATTCCTTACGCTCACGATATCAGCCATGCCCGCCATTGCCCGATCCGTCCGACGCCCGCTCACCGCCTTCGCGCTACTGACCTGCGCACTCCCCCTGCCGGGACGCGCCCAGGTCTCCGTCGCGGACGCGCTTTCCGATCTGACTCTACGGGAGATCGGCCCGGCGGTTGCCGGGGGCCGCATCGCCGACATCGAAGTGAACCCCGCCGACCCGTCCGTGTGGTATGTGGCGGTCGGTTCGGGCGGCGTGTGGAAGACCACCAACGCGGGCGTTACCTGGACGCCCGTGTTCGACGACCAGCCGTCCTACTCCATCGGCGACCTGGCGCTCGACCCCGCCAATCCGGAGGTGGTGTGGGCGGGCACCGGAGAGAACGTGAGCGGGCGCCACGTGGCGTGGGGCTCGGGCGTCTACCGCAGCCGTGACGGGGGCGGCAGCTGGGAGCAGATGGGACTCGCGGACAGCGAGCACATCGGCAAGATCCTCATTCACCCCGACGACGGGAACACCGTGCTGGTCGCCGCGGAGGGACCGCTCTGGTCGGCCGGCGGCGAGCGCGGCGTCTACCGGACCACCGATGGCGGCAACAGTTGGCAGCAGGTCCTCGCC
The DNA here is from genome assembly GCA_028820325.1 of Gammaproteobacteria bacterium. Classification (GTDB taxonomy): domain Bacteria; phylum Gemmatimonadota; class Gemmatimonadetes; order Longimicrobiales; family Gaopeijiaceae; genus BD2-11. The sequence continues at coordinate 29,494 of JAPPJO010000112.1, forward strand.
CTCGACGAACACACCGGCGTCACCGACATCGAGTTCGCACCCGGCAACCCGGACGTGGTGTACGCCGCGGCCTTCCAGCGCCGGCGCCACGTGTGGGGCTACATGGCGGGCGGCGCGTCGTCGGGCATCCACAAGTCCACCGACGGGGGCGAGAGCTGGCGCGAGGTGACGCGCGGCCTTCCCTCCGGCGACATGGGCAAGATCGGGCTCGCGGTCACGCCGGCCGACCCCGACATCGTCTATGCGACCATCGAAGCAAACGACGAAGAGCGCGGCTTCTACCGCTCCACCGACCAGGGCGAGAGCTGGGAGAAGCGCAACTCCTACATCTCCGGGGGTACCGGACCGCACTACTACCAGGAAATCGAAGCCTCGCCGACGGATGCGGACCTGGTGATCCAGATGGACGTGTTCTACCAGATCACGCGCGACGGCGGAGCCACCTTCGCGACCCTGGGAGACGGCCGCCAGAAGCACTCAGACAACCACGCCCTGTGGTTCGACCCCGAGGACACCCGGCACATGCTGGCGGGGACGGACGCCGGGCTCTACGAGACCTTCGACGAAGGGGAGACCTGGCGCCACTTCCCCAACATGCCCATCTCGCAGTTCTACAAGGTCGCCGTCTCCAACCGCGAGCCCTTTTCCGAGATCCTGGGCGGGGCGCAGGACCTGGGAACGCTGTGGGGGCCCTCGCGCACCACCACCGTTGAAGGCGTGCGCAACTCCGACTGGTATTTCCCGATGGGAGCCGACGGCTACGGGGTGCAGTTCGATCCCTCGGACCCGGACATCCTCTACCTGATGACGCAGGTGGGGAACCTGTACCGCGTCGATCGCCGGAGCGAAGAGGCCATCCAGATCCAGCCCCAGCCCGAAGTCGGGGATCCGCCCGAGCGCTGGAACTGGGATTCCCCGATTCTGGTGAGCCCGCACTCCACGAACCGGCTGTACTTCGCGTCGCAACAGGTCTGGAGAAGCGAGGACCGGGGCGACTCGTGGACGGCGATCAGCGGCGACCTGACCACCAACACCAATCGCTACGAGCTGCCCTTCATGGGCCGGGTGTGGGAACTCGACGCGCTCCATGACAACGGCGCGATGTCGATGTACGCCACCATCACTTCCATCAGCGAGAGCCCGGTCCAGGAGGATGCCCTGTACGTCGGCACCGACGACGGGCTGATCCACTTCAGTCCGGACGGGGGCGGCAACTGGAGCCGGACCGCGGAGCTTCCGGGGGTCCCCGAGCGCTCCTTCATCAACGATGTCGAGGCCAGCCAGCACGATGCCGCGACGGTGTTCGCGGTCGCGGACGCGCACAAGATCGGCGACTTCGCGCCCTACATCTTCAGAAGCGACGACAACGGCGAGAGCTGGTCGTCCATCTCCGGAGATCTGGAGGACGGAACCATCGCGTGGGCGATCCAGCAGGACCACGAGAACGAGGACCTGCTCTTCCTCGGGGCGGAGTGGGGGCTCTACTTCTCCCCCAACGGGGGCGAGAACTGGCACCGCCTTCCGGGCGCGCCCACCATCTCTTTCCGGGACCTCAAGCTGCAGCGGCGGGACGGCGATGTCGTGGGCGCCACGTTCGGGCGGGGCTTCTACGTGCTGGACGACTATTCCGCGCTGCGCGAGATCGCGGGTGGGGCGCTGGCCGCGGAGGGTGGCGCAGGCGTGTGGCCGGTGCGGGACGCCTGGTGGTACATCCCCAGCGTTCCCAACCAGGCCCCCGGGCGCCCGACGCTCGGGACCGACGCCTACTCGGCGCCCAACCCGCCCTTCGGGGCCACGCTCACCTACTTCCTCTCGGAGGTGCCTTCGACGGCCGAGGACCGGCGCGAGGAGGAGGAGCGTGCGATGCGCGAACTGGCCACCGACGTGCCCTTCCCCGGATACGAGACGCTGCGCGCTGAAGCCGCCGAGAGCGGACCGCGGGCGCTGGTGCGCGTGTCGGACGCGAGCGGCGACCCGGTGCGCTGGGTCGAGGGCCCCGCGCGTGCGGGACTGCATCGCATCACCTGGGACCTGCGCAGACCTGCACCCAACCCCATCAACCTGACCACCCCGGCGTTCGTCCCGCCGTGGGCGTCCGCTCCGGCCGGGCCGCTGGCGCCTCCCGGCGACTACTCGGCGCAACTGGTGCTCGTCACGGCGGAAGGCGTGGAGGAGGTGGGCGGGGCGCAGAGCTTCCGGGTGAAGCCGGTGCCGAACGCGCCTCCGGGCACCGACTTCGTGGCGGTGGCGGCCTTTCAGCACCGCGTGAGCGAACTGCAGCGGCGCATCGGGGTGGCCAGCTCCGAACTCGGGCGCCAGTCGGAGCGCATCGGCTACATGCGCGCCGCCCTGCTGCGCACGCCCGCCGCGGGAGCGGATCTGTTCGGCCGCATCGACGAAGTCGAGCAGGAATTCGCCGGCATCCGCCTGCGGCTCCAGGGGGACCAGCTGCGCGGCTCCCTCAACGAGCCCAGCGTGCCGTCGGTCGCCAACCGGGTGGGCAACGTCCAAGGCGGGCACTGGCAGACCCGCCAGAACCCGACCGCCACCCAGCGGCGCAACATCGAGATCGCCGAGGGAGACCTGGGCGCGGTCGAGCAGGACCTCGCGGGCATCATCGAGGGGGCGCTGGCCGAACTGGAGGAGGCGCTGGCCGCCGCGGGCGCTCCCTGGACGCCCGGCCGCCCCATCGGTCCGTCGAACTGAAGGGTTTTGGTCTGCCGGCAGGCTCCGAGCCCGGATCGGATCCGCCCCCTCTTGCGGGTCCCCGGGCCGGAGCCGTGGCACTATAATTGTGCGCCGATTCGAGAAGCCAACGCAGCCATCACCACGGAGAAAACCGCATGACCGACCAGACCCTGGTCCACTACGACGTCCAGGACGGCGTCTGCATCCTGACCCTCGACGATCCCCCGGCGAACACCTACACCTACCAGATGATGCAGCAGCTGGACGCCTGCATCCTTCGCGCGCGCATGGACGAGGACGCGCACGTCATCGTGCTCACCGGCAAGGGCGACAAGTTCTTCAGCGCCGGCGCGAGCATCGGGATGCTGAACGAGGTCACGCCGACCTTCAAATACTTCTTCTGCCTGCACGCGAATGAGACCCTGAACCGACTCGAGCACACCCCGAAGCTCACCATCGGCGCGCTCAACGGGCACACCGTGGGCGGCGGGCTCGAGATCGCGATGGCCTGCGACCTGCGGGTGGCCCGCGCGGGCGGTTCCCGCATCGGGCTTCCCGAGATCAACCTGGGCGTGTTGCCCGGCACCGGCGGCACCCAGCGGCTCGCGAGGCTGGTCGGCAAATCACGCTCCATCGAGATGATGACCACGGGCCAGCTCTTCGGCTTCGCCGAGGCCCTCGACCACGGCATCATCAATCGCGTGATCGAGGCCGACTCGGGCGACGACTTCATGGGCAAGGTCCTGGAGTTCGCGGGGCAGTTCACCCCGCCCGCCAAGGCCTCGAAGGCGGTGGGCCTCATCAAGAGATCCGTCCAGACGGGCGCCGAAATCCCCTTCGAGACCGGCCTGGCCGTCGAGCGCGAGCTCCAGCAGCAGCTCTTCCAGAGCGACGACGCCACGGAGGGAATCGCCGCCTACGTCGAGAAGCGCCGCGCCGCCTTCCAGGGCAAATAGCGGGATGAGCGGCGTGCCCACACGCGGTCTCTGGATCGACAACGAGATGGTGGCGTCTGCTTCCGGGGCCACCTTCGCGACCACCAATCCCGCGACCGGCGAGGTGCTCGCCGAGGTCGCAGAGGCAACCGGGGAGGATGTGGCGAGGGCGGTGGAGTCGGCGCACGCCGCGCTCGCGTCGAAGGCCTGGCGCCGCACCGACACCCACAAGCGCTCGCGCCTGCTCTGGCGGCTGGCGGACCTGATCGAGCGCGACGCCCAGCTCATCGCGGAAACGGAGACCCGCGACAACGGCAAGCCCATCTTCGAATCGCGCTACGTCGACGTGCCCAGCGTGGTCGAGAACTTCCGCTACTTCGCGGGGCTGGCCGACAAGATCCAGGGCGAGACCATCCCTGTGAAGGGACCGTTTCTGAACTACACCCTGCGCGAGCCCGTGGGAGTGGTAGGGTGCATCGTGCCGTGGAATTTCCCGCTATCGCTCGCCGCCTGGAAGGTTGCGCCGGCGCTGGCGTGCGGCAACGCGGTCGTGCTGAAGCCGGCCATGGAAACGCCCCTCACCGCCCTGCTGCTGGGCGAGCTGGCGGCGGAGGCGGGCTTTCCGCCCGGCATCCTGAACGTCGTCCCGGGGCGCGGCACGCGAGCCGGAGCGGCCATGGTGCGCCATCCCGGAGTGGACGCCATCGCATTTACGGGCTCGACCGAGGTCGGCAAGACGATCATGCGGGAGGCGGCGGAGACGCTGAAGAAGGTCTCCCTGGAGCTGGGCGGCAAGTCGCCCAACATCGTCTTCGCGGACGCCGACCTGGGGAGCGCGGTGCGTGGCGCCAACACCGGCATCTTCTACGGAAAGGGCGAGGTGTGCGCGGCGGGGTCGCGCATCCTGGTGCAGGAGTCGGTCTACGAGGAGTTCCTGGACGGGCTTGCGGCGCGCGCGGACAAGATGGCTGTGGGCGACCCGATGGGCCCGAAGACGCGCATGGGCGCGATCGTGAGCCGCAGGCAGCGGGACGTGGTGCTCGGCTACATCGAGGCCGGCAAGGCGGACGGCGCCCGCTTGGTGACGGGGGGCGAGGCCGCCACGGTCGACGAAAAGGGCAACTTCGTGCAGGCGACCATCTTCGCGGACGTCACCCCCGACATGCGCATCGCGCAGGAAGAGATCTTCGGGCCGGTGGCGGCGGTCATCCCGTTCTCGGATACCGCCGACGCCATCGAGAAGGCCAACCAGACCATCTACGGGCTGGCGGCCGGGATCTGGACCCGCGACGTGGGCCGGGCGCACCGCATTGCCCGCGAGATCAAGGCCGGCACCGTGTGGATCAACACGTACAACCAGTACGACTCGGGATCCCCCTTCGGCGGATACAAGCAGAGCGGCTTTGGTCGCGACCTCGGATACCAGGCCGCGCTGGACAAGTACACCCAGGTGAAGAGCGTCTGGGTGGCGCTGGACGGATGAGGGCCCAGGTCGAATGAGGGCGGCCGACCGATGAGGGCGGTGGACGCGTGAGGCGGGCGGTCATCGTCGACGCCGTCCGCACCCCCATTGGACGGCACGGCGGCGCGCTCGCGGCGGTGCGCCCGGACGACCTGGCGGCCGGGGTGATCCGCGCCCTCGTCGACCGAAACGGCCTTGACCCGGCCGGCATCGACGACGTGATCTTCGGGTGCACCAACCAGGCCGGCGAGGACAACCGCAACGTCGCCCGCATGGGGCTGCTGCGCGCGGGGCTGCCGGTCACGGTGCCCGGCCAGACGGTCAACCGGCTGTGCGGCTCGGGGCTGCAAGCGGTCGACAGCGCCTTCCATGCCGTCGCGGCCGGCGAGGGCGACGTGTTCATCGCCGGCGGCGTGGAGAGCATGAGCCGGGCCCCCTGGGTCATGCTGAAGCCGACCGCGGGGTACCCGCGCGGAACGCCACCCGTCGCCGATACCGTGCTGGGGTGGCGCTTTCCGAACCCCGCCTTCACCTCCGAATGGACCATCGGGCTCGGGCAGACCGCCGAGGTGGTGGCGACGGAATTCGGGGTAACGCGAGAGGAGCAGGACGCCTTCGCGGCCGAGAGCCAGGCGCACGCCCAGCGTGCCATCGCCGGCGGCCGCTTCCGGGACGAGCTGGTCCCGGTGGAGGTGCCGAGGCGGAAAGGCGGGCCCGTTGTGGTCGACACCGACGAACATCCGCGCGCCGGCGTGACCCCCGAGTCGCTGGCCCGGCTCGGGCCCGTCTTCGCGAAGGACGGGACCGTCACCGCGGGCAACTCGTCGGGCATCAACGACGGCGCCGCCGCGCTTCTGGTGATGGAGGAGGAGCGGGCACGCAGCCTGGGACTCGCCCCGATGGTCCGCATCCGCGCGAGCGCGGTGGCCGGAGTGGAGCCCCAGCGCATGGGGATCGGGCCCGTGCCCGCCACCCAACGGGCGTTCCGGCGCGCCGGCATCGGTCCCGGGGACGTCGAGCTGGCCGAAGTCAACGAGGCCTTTGCCGCGCAAGCCATCCCCTGCCTGAGCCTGCTGGGTCTCGACCCGGAGCGGGTCAACGTGAACGGGGGCGCGATCGCGCTCGGGCACCCGGTGGGCTGCTCGGGGGCGCGCATCCTGTGCACGCTGGCGCACGAGATGGTGAAGCGCGGGAGCGGGGTCGGGCTCGCCACGATGTGCATCGGGGTCGGCCAGGGGATCGCCACAGTGGTCAGCGCGGACTAGCCGGCCCGTGGACAGCCGGCACGCCACCGCCAACCGGATCGAGCGCGTCACCGTCCTGGGCGCCGGGGTCATGGGCCACGGCATCGCCCAGGTGGCGGCCATGGCCGGGCACCGGGTCACCCTTCACGACCCCGACGCGGGGGCGGCCGACCGCGGCCTCGCGCGGATGCGCGCGAATCTGGACAAGGGCGTGTCCCTCGGAAAGGTGAGCGAAGAAGGCCGAACAGCCGCCCTCGACCGAATCGCGCTCGCGCCCTCGTTGGCGACCGCCTGCGCGGAGGCCGACCTGGTGGTGGAGGCCGCGCCCGAGCGCATGGAGCTGAAACGGAGCCTCTTCCGCGATGTGGAAGCCGCCGCTCGCCCATCGGCGCTGCTCGCGACCAACACCTCTTCCCTCAGCATCGACGCGATCGCCGAGGTGCTGGCCGAGCCGGGCCACTTCCTGGGGCTGCACTTCTTCAACCCGGTGCACCTGATGGCGCTGGTGGAGGTCGTGCGCGGCAGCCGCACCGACGAGGCCGCCCTGGACGCCGGCGTGGCATTCGCGCGCGGGCTGGGCAAGGAGCCCATCGTCGTCCGCGACGCCCCCGGCTTCGCCTCCTCCCGGCTCGGGGTGGCCCTGGGGCTGGAAGCCATGCGCATGGTTGAGGAGGGCGTGGCCGATCCCGCCGCCATCGACAAGGCCATGGAACTGGGTTACCGCCACCCCATGGGCCCGCTCCGGCTCACCGACCTGGTGGGGCTCGACGTTCGGCTGGCGATCGCCGAGTATCTGCACGAGAAGCTGGGCGGCGAGCGCTACCGACCTCCCGCCATCTTGCGACGCATGGTGGAAGAGGGGAAGCTCGGGAGGAAGTCGGGAGAAGGCTTCTACCGCTGGGACAAGGAGAAACGGTGACGGCCAGGGGGACCGGCAACAGCCGGACGGACGCTGACGGCAAACGCGGGACGCTGACGGCCTCGGCGGGCGGACCGAGCTACGAGACCATCGTGGTCGAGCGCGAGGGCTCCGTCGGGACCGTGCGCATCAACCGGCCCGACAAGCTGAACGCCCTCAACGCGGTGGTGCGGCGCGAGATCGCGCAGGCGATGGACCGGCTCGCCGATGACGACGCGGTGCGGGTCGCCATCCTGTGCGGGACCGGCGAGAAAGCCTTCGCGGCGGGCGCCGACGTCTCCGAGTTCGCGGGGCGCACCGCCGGCGAGCAGCGGGAGGTCTACCGGCGCCGGCGCGTGTACGACGCCGTTGCCGCCTTCCCGAAGCCCCTCATCGCCGCCATCCACGGCTTCTGCCTGGGGGGCGGGGTCGAGTTGGCGCTCGCCTGCGACGTGCGCGTGGCCGACCCGAGCGCCCGCTTCGGCCAGTTCGAGATTCGGCTGGGGCTGATTCCGGGGGCCGGCGGCACCCAGCGCCTGGCCCGGCTGGTGGGGCCGGGACAGGCCGCCCGCATCGCCCTGAGCGGCGACGTGGTCGACGCCGCCGAGGCCCACCGCATCGGCCTGGTGGAGATCCTCGCCGACGAGGGCGAGCACCTCGAGCGGGCCCGGGAGCTGGCGGGACGCATGGCGCGCTGGAGCCCGTTCGCGCTCGGGCTGGTCAAGGAGTCGCTCCGGGCCGCCGCCGAGACCCCGCTGGCCGAGGGACTGGCGCTGGAAAAGGAGCTCTTCCTCGCCGCCTTCGCGAGCCACGACGGCCGCGAGGGCGTGCGTGCCTTCGTCGAGAAGCGCCGCCCGGAGTTCCGCGGACGATGAACCGGGTGAAGCTGGTGCGCGCCGCGACCACGATCTACTTCGTGCTCTTCCTGGTCTTCGTCACATGGCCGGGCTTCGTCCCCTTCAACCGTCCTCTGCCGCTGCTGCTGGGCCTCCCATTCAACATGGCCGCGATCGGGCTCTGGGTGGGGTTCGGGGCGGTGGTGCTCTTCGTGCTGGACCGCTCGGAGGAACGGAACCGCGCTGGCGGGCCGGCGGGAGACGCCCGAGGCCGGCCGGGACAGGACTCGCGGGCCGGAGGTGCCGGGTAGATGGAGCGCTGGCAGCTGATCGCGGGCCTGATCCTGGTCTACCTGGCGGTGACGCTCGGCATCGGGCTGATGGCGGGCCGGCGCGCCTCCCGGAGCGTGACCGGCTATGTGGCCGGAGACCGCCGCTTCGGCCTGCTCGTCATGTACTTCGTCACCGGGGCGACCGTGTTCTCCGCCTTCGCATTCCTGGGCGGGCCGGGCTGGGCCTACTCCCGCGGCGCCGCGGCCTTCTACATCCTCTCCTACGGCGCCCTCGGAATCGCGCCCTGGTACTTCATAGGGCCGCACGCGGCCGCACTCGGGCGGCGCTTCGGCTACGTCACCCAGGCGCAGTTGCTGGTCGGACGCTTCCCTTCGCGCTTCCTGTCCGCGCTAATGGCGGCGCTCTCGGTGGCGGCATTCGTGCCCTATGTCACCCTGCAGATGCAGGGGGCGGGCATCGTCATCGAGGCGGTCACCGACGGCCATGTGCCGCTGGCGGTGGGCGCGGCGATCGCCTACGGCATCGTGGCCCTCTACGTGCTGACCAGCGGGGTGGCCGCGGTGGGATGGACCAACACCTTCCAGGGCATCTTCATGGTCGCGATCGCCTGGTCGCTCGGCATCTACCTGCCCTTCCGGCTGTACGGGGGGGTGGGAGAGATGTTCGAGCGCATCCTGGCCGAGCGTCCGGAGATGCTCTCCGTCCCGGGCCTGACCGCCGCGGGCGATCCCTGGAGCTGGGGCGGCTACTCGACCGCCATCCTCGTGAGCGCGATCGGGCTCATGATGTGGCCCCACCTCTTCATGAAGGCCTTCACCGCGCGCGACGACCGCACGCTCCGCCGCACAGTGGTCCTCTTCCCCACCTTCCAGCTCTTCCTGATCCCGGTCTTCCTGATCGGCTTCGCCGGCGTGCTGCTGCCGGAGTCCCCCCCCAACGCCGACTTCATCCTCCCCTTCCTCATCCTGCGCTCCGAGCTGCCGGTGCTGGTCGTGGGCCTCTTCTGCGCGGGCGCCCTCTCGGCGTCCATGTCGACCGGGGACGCGCTCCTGCACGCCGCGGCATCCGTGACGGTGGAGGACGGCATCGGCCCCTTCCGCCGGCTAAGCGATGCCGGCCAGCGCCGTCTGATGCAGGTGCTGGTCCTGGTGGTGGGGGTGGTCGCGTACTGGTTCGCGCTGGACGAAGATTCCTCGCTGGTCGTGCTGCTGCTGACCGCCTACGGCATCATATGCCAGTTCGCGCCTCCCATTTGCGCGGCGCTCTTCTGGCGACGCGCCACCACCCCGGGCATCGTGGCCGGTCTGGTCGCGGGCTCGGCGACCGCGGTCTTCTTCTTCACCACGGGGTATCTGGGGATGGAACTGCGTCCCCTGGACCTGCACGAGGGAATACTGGGGCTCATGGTCCACATCCCGGTGCTGGTGGGGGTGAGCCTCGCCACCCGGCCGCAGGACCGGGATCACACCGAGGCCTTCCTCAACCCGCGAGGCTCATCGGGAACCCATGACTGACCCCAAGGGAGCGGCGGGCGCGCCTCAGGAGCGGCTGGCTCGCATGCGGGAAGTGATGAGCGAGGTGACCGACCGGCTCATCGAGCTGATGGGGGAACGCCGCAAACTCGCCATCGAGATCGGGCGGGTGAAGAAGGAACTGGGCCTTCCGGTCCTCGACCCGGCGCGCGAAGCGCGGATGGTGCGTCAGGCCGCCGTGCGGGCGCGCGAACTGGGCGTGGACCCGGAGATGGCGCGCGACATCATCTGGCGCATCATCGCGTCGGCGCGCGAGGCTCAGGGAGGACGCCGACCCGGATGGCCGGACCCACCCTCCAATCGGGCGCGCTAGTTCGGGCTTACCGAAACGAACTGGCGGTTCCGGCGCCGCTCGAACTTCACCACGCCGTCGACCAGGGCGAACAGGGTGTCGTCGCCCCCCCTGCCGACGTTGGTGCCGGGATGGAAGCGGGTGCCGCGCTGGCGCACGAGGATGCTGCCCGCGGTTACGGGCTGTCCGCCGTAGCGCTTGACGCCCAGGAACTTCGGCTTCGAGTCGCGTCCGTTTCGGCTTGAGCCGACGCCTTTCTTGTGTGCCATCTCGGGTTCCTTCCCGGCTCGGACTGCTACGTGACGATCTCGTCGATGCGCACTTCGGTGAACTTCTGGCGATGACCCTGCTTCTTGCGGTATCCCTTCCGGCGCTTGCGCTTGAAGATGATGAGCTTCCGGTCCTTGCCGTGCGCCAGCACCTCGGCCCGCACCGCAGCGCCTTCGACCGTGGGCGTACCGACCTCCGGTTCGCCATCCCCTCCACCCGTCATCAGCACGCGATCGAAGGTGACCGTCGAGCCCTCCTCGGCAGCAAGCGCCGGGACCCGCAGCCGGAGACCCGGCTCGGCCCTGAACTGCTTTCCGCCGCTCTCGAACACCGCGTACATGCCTGCCTCTTCACGTAGATGGAGATCCCGGACACGGGGACTGCGGCACAAGGCTCCGCAGCCCGAAAAAGCTACAGAGTCGCCCGGTCAGGTCAAGGGCACCCGGCACGCACCTAGACCGTCGCGTACTTCCCGGTCACATCCACCTGGGCCCGGCCCGAGAGCAGGCGGAACTCGTCTTCGCCCAGCAGAGGATCGTCGCGCAGGCTGATCTCCAGGCCGGTGGCGCTCGACACCCGGTTGCGAAAGTCCGGCTCCGAGTCGAGCACGTGCAGCGCCACCTCGGGGTGGATGCGCACCGTGAGACTGCGCTCGCTCTTCGCCGCGGCAGCGCGCTTGAGGCTGCGCTCCACCCGGCGCATCACGGTGTCGGGCGCGAAGACGCGGCCCAGCCCTCCGCAATGGGTGCACGGGTCCGTGATCGAGGTGAAGATCGACGGCCGCACGCGCTGGCGGGTCATCTCGATCAGCCCGAGCTCGGAGACGGCGAACGCGCGGGTGCGGGCACGGTCGCGCCCCAGGTGGGTGCGGAGTTCGTGCAACACCTTGTCGCGGTCCTTCTGCGTGTCCATGTCGATGAAGTCCACGACCACGATTCCACCGACGTCGCGCAGCCGGAGCTGGCGGGCGATCTCGCGCGCCGCCTCCAGGTTGGTCTTCAGGATGAGCGAGGCGGGATCGTTCTTCTTCCTGCCGGCGAAGCGCCCGGTGTTCACATCGATCGATACCAGCGCCTCGGTCGGCTCGATCACCAGATGGCCGCCGGATTTGAGCCCCACCTTGCGCCGGAACGAGCGGTGGATCTCCTCCTCGATGCCGTGAACGTCGAAGAGCGGCTCCTCTCCCCGGTACAGCTTCAGCCGGTCCAGCAAATCGGGAGCCACGCCCTGCACGTAACCCTCGATCTCGCGAAAGATGACGGGCGAATCCACCGTCAGCGAGTCGAACTTGTCGCTGAACAGATCCCGGATGACGCCGCTGATCAGACGCGCTTCGCGGCGCACGACCCCAGGCTCGGCAGCGGCCTTCGCCGTCCGCTGGATCTCCAGCCAGCTCCCCCGGAGGGTCTCAAACTCGCGCGCGAACCGCTTCTCGGTCGCCTCCTCCCCCACCGTGCGCACGATCACCCCGCCGGAATCGGCCGGCACCACCCTGCGGGCAAGGGCACGCAGCCGCGACCGCTGCTTGCGGTCCTCGATCTTGCGGCTCACGCCGACGCGCGACGAGAACGGCATGTAGACGAGGAAGCGGCCGGCCAGCGAGACCTGGGCGGTCAGGCGCGGCCCCTTGGTGCCGATTGGCTCCTTGGTGACCTGCACGGTGACCCGGTCGCCCTTGTTGAGCAGTTTCTGGATCGGCGTGTTCTGGCCGTCGCGGCCGTTCTCCGACGGTTCACCGTCCTGGTGAACCACATCCGAGACGTGCAGAAAGCCCGCCTTCTCGACGCCGATGTCGACGAAGGCCGCCTGAATGCCGGGAAGCACCGCCTCTACCCGTCCCAGAAACACGTCACCCACCAACCGTCCCTGGTCCGGGCGGTCCAGCATCAATTCTACGAGTCTCTTGTCTTCCAGTAGCGCCACCCGCGTCTCGCGCGAGGACGCGCTGATGATGATCTGTCTCCTCAAATCCCTGGTTTCTCCGCGAGTCGCGGGGCCCGGGACCGCCCGAGGGCCTCCCTACCCCGCCTTCAGCTCTGCAGCCATTCCGCCTCCGCCGACCTCGCGCACCAGGTGGCGAGCGATCAGCAAGCGCTGAATCTCGCTCGTGCCCTCTCCGATCTCGCACACTTTCGCGTCGCGAAACATCCGTTCCACCGGGTAGTCGTTCGTGTACCCGGCACCTCCCAGAAGCTCGACCGCCTCCGTGGTGGCGCGCATCGACAGCTCCGAGGCGAACAGCTTCGCCATGGAGGCTTCCTTGGAGAAGGGGCGTCCCTGATCCTTGAGCCAGGCCGCGTGATACGTCAGATGCCTGGCGGCCTGGATCCCCGTGGCCATGTCGGACAAGCGGAATTGGACCGCCTGATAGTCGTAAATCCTGTGCCCGTAACGTTTCCGTTGCAACGTATACTCCAGCGCGGCGTCAAAAGCTCCCTCGGCGATGCCGAGAGCCAGGGCGGCGATTCCAATGCGCCCCGCATCGAGGGTGCGCATGAAGTTGACGAAGCCCTCGCCTTCGGCCCCGAGCCGGTTCCCGGCCGGTACGAAGACGTTGTCCAGCACCAGCTCGCGGGTATCCGAAGCCCGCCACCCCATCTTGTCTTCCTTGCCGCCGGCCCGTACGCCCCGGGTGAAATCGAGTTCCGCCGAATGCCCCACCCCCAGGCGGCGCGCCGTCTCCAGGTCGCACGTCGGCTTGGTGACGATGAAGCTGGTGATGCCGCGGGTGCCCCGCGCCGGATTGGTAAGCGCGGTGATGGTGAAGATCTCCCCGACGCCGGCGTGCGTGATGAAGATCTTGGAGCCGTTGATGCGGTAGCCGTCTCCCTCGCGGACCGCGCGCGTGCGTGTGCCCGCCGAGTCCGATCCCGCCGCCGGCTCGGTGAGCCCGAAGCCTCCCAGCACGCGGCCGCTGGCGAGCAGGGGCAGGTATCTCCGCTTCTGCGCCTCGGTCCCGAACGTCAGGATCGGGCTCGCGCCCAGCGTCGTGTGCGCCGACACCGTGATGGCGTGGCTGGCGTCATGCCGCGCCAACTCCTCGACGACGAGGATGTAGCTCAGGTAGTCGCGTCCCATCCCCCCGTATTCTTCGGGAATGGGCACGCCCAGGAGCCCCATCTCGCCCATCGCGCGCACGTTCTCCCAGGGGAAGGTCTGGGTGCGGTCGATCTCGGCCGCGACGGGCGCGATGTGTTCCAGCGCGAAGGCTCGAACCCCTTTGCGCAGACGGGCGTGATCAGGACCGAGGTAGGGTTCCATCACTTCGATCCTATATCATGTGTTACATCATGTACAACATGATAAGTCATTTTATATCTTTATGTTATTGGATGTTTGCCAAAAGCGCAATGAAGGCCTCCCTCCGGGTGGAGGAGGCCGCATGGGCATGCGGAATGGTACACCGCGGGCGTCGATAGGGTGCGGGCAAAGGGCGGCCTGCTCAGGGGTTGAAGCCGATCTCCCAGATGCCGGCACGCAGATGGCCCGGCCCGAAGAACTCTCCCGACCATAGTTCATCTTCTCCGAGGAAGTCGACCAGGACAACTCCCTCCATCCTGGTGCGGGCGATCACCGTCGCCGTGGCCAGGTCGATGACGTCGATCTGACCGTAGTGTCTGTCGATCGCCTCGTATTCGGGCTTCATCTCGAGTCGGACGCGTCCACCCGGTCCCGGGCGTTCCTCCATCATGTCCAGCCAGTCATCCCGTCGCCGCCAGGTCAGGACCCACAAGCGGTCTTCGGAATCGACTCGCAGCGCCCGTATCGTGCTGGCGGGAGGATTATCCGCAGATTCAGGAGCATCCGGATCCCAGGGCGGATCGTTGAACCCGGGAACCAGGAAGCCCGTGACCCGGCGGCCGTCCTCATCCCAGACCTCTATGCTGTAGGCGCCGTTCAGCGGCGCGGAGAAGATTCGATGAGCGGAATCGGTGGTGAAGGCTCTCCAGGAGGCGGTTTGCGCCCTCGGATTCTCGGGATCGACAAACCCGCCAAACGACCGTTTGATCTCCCCGTCCTCGACAATGTGGAGCGGCGAACCGATGGCGTCGGGGGTCGGATGCCACATGTTGACCACCCACCGCCCCCCGTCTCCCAATGGACCAACGTCCGCTACATGGTCAGGAAGCGAATGGTCTTCGATCAGGGTGAAGTCCGGGCCTACGACGCTGTGGCGATAGTTCCCGCTGTCGAAGATGTGTATGCGACCCTCGCGGTCCGTGTGCACCGGCATTGCGTTTTCCCACTCGAGCGGACCCTCCCCGGCTCGTCCGACTTCACCCACGAAGTTGCCGGCCGCATCGAAGACCTTCACCGCTTCGTACTGACCGAACCAGTAGTTGCCGGCGCTGTCTCGCACGAGATGGAAGGCACCCCGCAAGTATCCCTCGCCGATCGTGTCTCCCATGACCAGCATGCGTTCGAGCGTGATGCAGTCGTCGCAGAGGGATTCAGCCTCGCGGATGAGCCGGACTTCGGTGCTGTCCGTGACCTCGGTCCAGTGCGCGCGGGGCGCCTCGTTGGGTGGGGCGCAGCCGACGATGCCGGCGGCCAGGAGGATCGCAATGGCGGCGAGGGACCGGGAAGTGCTCATGCGGTGGGAATCCTCGGTAGTGGATGCGGAGAGGGAGGACGTGGCGTGGGCCGGGTGACTGCGGCACGGGCGCCCCGCTCAGGGGCTGAAGCCGATTTCCCAGATGCCGACGCGGAGGTGACCGGCGCCCGCATACTCCCCCGCCCAAAGAGCGTTGTCGCCCAGGAAGTCGACGACGATCACTCCCTCCATTCTGGTGCGGGCGATGACCGTAGCCGTGGTCAGGTCGATGACGGCGATCTGACCGTCGAACCGATCCATGGTAGCGAGGCCCGGTTTCATTTCGAGGGTGAGTCGCCCGTCCGGGCCGCGGCGTTCTTCCATCATGTCGAGCCAGTCGTCCCGGAGCTTCCAGCTCAGGACCCACAGCCGGTCATCGGAGTGGAGACGAAGGGCTCGCAACGTGCTTGAGGGAGGATTGTCCGCGGACTGCGGAGCATCCGAATCGAATGGTGGGTCGTTGAACTCGGGATCTAGGAAGCCCGTGATTCGCCGGCCAGCCTCGCTCCAAACCTCGATTTCGTAGCCGCGACTCCACGGTGCCGAGAAGATTCGATCGGCGGAATCCGTGGCGATGATCCTCCAGGGCTGGGTCGACGCACTGCGATCATTCGCGAGATCGCTCACCCCTCCAAGGGACCGTACTATCTCCTCACCGTCCAGGATGACAAGAGGCTCGCCACGAGCTGCCCCTTCCGGATACCATGTGTTGACCACCCAGCGCGCCCCATCGTCGAGGGCACGGACGTCCCTGCCGCCGGGGAATCTGTTTTCCTCGAGAAGATTGAAATCCGGACCGATCACGCTGTGGCGAAGGTTGCCCCCGGTATCGAAGATGTGGACGCGGCCACTGGCGTCCGTGTGGACGGGCAGGGCGTTGCTCCACTCCAGTGGCCCCTGGCCCGCGCGCCCGACTTCGCCCACGAAGGTGCCGGCCGCGTCGAAGAGCTTCACCGCGTCGTATTGCCCGAACCAGTAGTTGCCGGCGCTGTCGCGCACCATGTGGAACGCTTCGCGCAGATAGCCCTCGCCGATCGTGTCGCCGACGATCAGTACCTGGTGGACCGTGATGCAGTCCTCGCAGAGCGACTCCGAGTCGCGGATGAGCCGGACCTCGGTGCTGTCGGTGACGTCGGTCCAGTGAGCGCGGGGCGGCTCCTCCGGTGGGGCGCAGGCGATGAAGAAGCCGTGCGCGAGGAGGATCGCGGCGGCGGTGAGGGACCGGGAGGTGCTCATGCGATGGGGACTCCCAGTAGCGGAGGAGGTGACGGAGGGCGTGACCACACCTTACGCCTGTGCGGGGGCGCGGGCGGTGGGCCCGGACGCGTCAAGGTACGAGACGGCGGCCGGAGTTCGCCACCGGAGTTGGCTCCATCGTCCCACGGATCGGCCCGACCGCTCCTCGTATTACCGTCGTATTACAAGCCTTGGACCGGATCCTTGGCGATGCCGCGAGCGTGTGCCGGCCATCACTGCCGCTGGCAGTTGTCGCAGGTGCCGCAGTTGGCCTTGTCGAGGGCGTCCCCGAAGTAGCCGAGAATGCGGGCGCGGCGGCAACCGCGCGTCCGCGCATAGCGCTCCACGGCGGCCAGTTTGGCCACCTCGGCGCTGCGCCGCTCGCGCAGCCTTCCCAGCGGGAGTCGGCGGACGTGGGGGCGCAGGTCGACGTGGAGGATGTCGCCGGGCTGCTCGGGAGGATCCTCGCGCAGGTTCACCACCCGGCAGGCGGCCAGCGCGCGGGCCAGGGCGCCCACGTTGGATGGGGTCAGCGGGGTGCCGCCGCGGGCGCGAAGCTCGTCGACCGGAAGCTTCAGCCGCGTTTGCCCTGCGGCCCGGCGGCGGAGATCGCGCCAGAAGCGGCGCACCGCGCGCGGGGGCGGGTAGCTGTGGTCGATGAAGGTCATCTGGCCCGCGCGGTCGCCCCTGGACCAGAGCGCCAGGCAGTGCGCGGTGTCTCCGTCGCGGCCGGCCCGGCCGGCTTCCTGGTAGTACGCCTCCATGGTGCGCGGGAGCTCGTGGTGGATGACCAGGCGCACGTCGCTCTTGTCGACCCCCATGCCGAAGGCGTTGGTGGCGGCCACCAGGGGGGCGTCGCCGGCCATGAAGGCGTCCTGCACGCGGGCCCGCTCGGCCGCCGGCAGCCCGGCGTGGTAGGCTTCGGTGGTGTGGCCGAGGGCGGCCAGGTCGTCGCGGACGCGCTCGACCCCCTTGCGGCTGCTCGCGTAGATGAGCGTGACGCCGGGGCGGTTGCGCACCAGGACCCTCAGCCTCTGCCGTTTCTCCTTCCACGACCGGGCCCGCTCGACCCCCCACACCAGGTTGGGCCGGTCGAAGCCTCCCACCACGGTGACCGGGTCGGCGAGCCGCAACCGGGTCACGATCTCCCGCCGGGTGCGCGGGGTGGCGGTGGCGGTGAGCGCGATCATTGGAGCCTCGAACATCCCGCGCAAACGGTCGAGGCGCAGGTAGGCGGGACGGAAGTCGTGGCCCCACTCGGAAATGCAGTGGGCTTCGTCGACCGCGAGCAGGCTCACCTTCAGGCGCGGCAGCATGGTGCGGAACGAACGGCTCTCGAAGCGTTCCGGGGCGACGAATACCACGCGTAACGCGCCATCGACGAGCTGCGCCTCCACCTGGTCGCGCTCCTGCGAGGAAAGAGTGGAGTTGAGAAACGCGGCGGGGATGTCGGCTTCGCGGCAGCGCATCGCCTGGTCGGCCATGAGGGAGACCAGGGGGCTGACCACGATGGTAGCGTGGGGGAGCACGGCGGCGGGCACCTGATAGCACACGCTCTTCCCTCCCCCGGTCGGGAGGATGCCGAGGGCGTCGTGGCCCTGGAGCACCGCGCGCACCAGCACGTCCTGCCCGGGCCTGAACCCCGGGTAGCCGAAGTGGCGCTTGAGGGCGTCGAGGGCGATGCGGTCCGCTTCCTCGCCGTCCGGGACCGGAAACCGTGTCGCCGGGAGTGCTGCCGGGCTCGCCATGGACCCGAAAGATCGGGCTGGAACCCGGGCGCCTCCATGGCGGGAGGGGACGATTCGGCAGGTCGCCGTGAGCCGCTGGTCACGATCGTGGAGCGCCGGGGTCCGCGCGAACCGCCGCTCGGAAAGGCGGCAAGCGGTGCCTGGCCCGAGGGCAGTGTCTATACTGAATGCCCTTGCGCGCGCCCGGATTCGCTGTCCGGGCGGGCCAGAGGAGGACGGCTATCGACCGAGGAGAGGCCATGCACCATCGAACCATCCGGACTCGAATGCTGTTGAGCGCAGGGGTGGCCGCCGCCGTGTGCGTTGTCGCTTGCGGACAGGATTCCGGAGAGAGCGCCATGGGCGGCGGCGAAGCGCAGGACGCCGCAGGCGCCGCCGCGGCCGCCGACGGGGTCCACTCCTCCGCCCGTCACGACTTCCGCGTGGTCACCGTCGCCGATGGCCTCGACCACCCCTGGTCCATGGCGTGGCTGCCCGGCGGCGAGATGCTCATCGTGGAGCGTCCGGGCCGCCTGCGCGTGGTGCGCGACGGCGTGCTCCAGCTGGAGCCGGTGGCGGGTTGGCCGGAGGTCTACCGGGATGAGGGCCAGGGTGGCTTCATGGACATCCTGCCCCACACCGATTTCGCCGAGAACCGGTGGCTCTACCTGAGCTACGGCAAGCCCAACGAGGACGGGTCGGAGGGTACCACGACGGTGGTCAGGGGGCGCTGGGACGATGGCCGGGTCACCGACGTCGAGGAGATCTTCGAGTCCAACGCCTGGCACGACAACAACAACCACTTCTCCGGGCGGATGGCCTTCGGACTGGACGGCTACCTGTACCTGACGGTGGGCGACCGCATGTTCGAGCCCGACATGATGGCCGAACACCCGGCGCTGGACGTGACCAACCACATGGGCACCATCGTGCGCCTGCACGACGATGGCCGCGTGCCCGATGACAACCCCTTCGTGGGGAACGGCGACGCGCTACCCGAAATCTGGAGCTACGGGCATCGCAACCTGCAGGGCCTCGCGGTGGACCCGGGCACCGGGAACGTCTGGTCGAACGAGCACGGGCCCCGGGGCGGCGACGAGCTCAACCTGATCGTGAGCGGCGGAGACTACGGCTGGCCCGTGGTCTCCCACGGCATCAACTACGACGGCACGGCGTACACGCTTGACGCCTCCGGGGAGGGTGTGGAGTCCCCGCGCTTCGTGTGGACGCCATCCATCGGCATCTCCGGCATGATGATCTACCGCGGGGACGCGTTCCCCTGGTGGAAGGGCAGCGCCTTCGTCGGCGGCATGGTCGGCGAGCAGCTTGGCCGGGTCATCCTCGAAGGAACCGATGCGCTTGGCGTCGAGATCCTGCTCCCGGGCGAACTGGGGCGCATCCGCGATGTGCGTGAGGGTCCCGACGGGCTCATCTATCTCGCCCTTGAGCACCAGGAGGACCTCACGGCGGTGGTGCGCCTTGAGCCCGTGGCCAGCGACGTGATGCCTCCGGAGTAACTGACTCCCTACCGGGGGAAGCCTGCCTCGGGCATGTTCGGGATGATCCGCAGCGCGTTCGCGTAGTACACCTTGCGCAGCACCTCGTCCGGAAGGCCCATGCCGTAGAGCTTCCAGAAGGCGTGGTAGTTCCGGTAGTAGTCGAAGTACTCGTCCTCGGTCTCGAAGACGCGCCAGTAGTAGGGATACTCGTCAGGCTGGAAGGAATCCTTGCCGAAGAGGATGCGGTCCTGGTACCGGACGAAGAACTCGCGCGCGAAGCGGGGCTGCCGTCCCAGGTCGTAGAGCACGGCGCCGACCTCGCCGTGGACGTTGGGGAAGCGGTCGAAGAGCTCGCCCAGGCGGCCGAGATCCTGCGTGTGCCATCCCATGTGCGCCAGCACCCAGGTCGTATTGGGATGCTTCGCCAGCATCCGGTCGCGCTCCGCCATCAGCTCCTCGAAGGAGGGGAACCGCTCGCTGTCGAAGAAGCGGCGGTTGGGGAAGATGGCCAGCTCGAGCCAGCGTTCGTTCTCGTAGTCGAGGGGCTGGAAGAACTCCGCGGGGTCGGCGGTGTGGATGAAGACCGGAATCCCGAGGCGGGCAGCGGTCTCCCAGACGATGTCGAGTTCGGGATCGTCAAGCTGGAGGCGGGTGCCGTCGGCCTTGCGGGTGGTTAGCCCGAACTGCTTGCCGATCTCGCCGATGCCCACCGCGCCCGCGCGCACGTCCTCTTCCAGTTGGGCCGCGATGCGGGCGCCCGACCCGGGACCCACGTTGCGCAGATCGAGCGTGGTGAAGAACACGAAGCGGTCGGCGTGCCCGGCGGCGCGCACGGCCTCGATCTGACGGGTGAGGCGGCTGCCGGAGCTGCCGCGCGCCTGCACGATGACCTGGAGGTTCAGCTCGTCCATCGCCGCCACCACCCGCTCGATGGTGGCACGGTCGGCGAGTGACGGGGGATGCCCGTGCAGGTCCACCACCGGGTACTTCGCCCGCGGCACCGGGTTCTCCCGGACGACGAGGGTGGAGCGCGGCTGATACTCGACGATGCTCGGAGGCGGGAGGGTCGGCTGCGCGAAGTTGGGCCGACGGCTCTGCGCGTCCAGGGCGGCGGGCAGGAGAAGCAGCGCGGCGATCGGTGCGGTTCGGCGCATGGTGGGCGCTCCGGCGTGGCAGTGATCGGGCATTGGGTCGAGATGCGGATTGCGGCCGCGGCGCGGAGGCCGTCGGCCGTGGCGCGTATGGAAACTTGGCGAGAGGCGGCGGTGTCGGCCATGGCCCCGAATCCGGGAAGCCGCGATTGTCCGGGCGGTGGCGACTCCCGGGGATGGCGTGCCATGTTGGCGGGGATCCGACTCTCGCGCGGCCCGCGTGGGCGCAGTTCCGTCCCGGCAGGTCGCGGCAGCCCCTGGCGCCCAGGATGGAGGTAGCCATGTCCCGATCGCCCTCGTTGTCCCGAAGCGCCATCGCCGCGCTCGTCGTCCCCCTCCTGCTCACCGTCGCCGCGCCCGCGACGGCCCAGGAGCCGGCGGGCTGGGGCGCGGACCTTGTGTTCAACACCTTCTCGATCGTCGGCATCGACCCGGTGACCGGCGAGTCCGGGGTGGCGGTCACCACGCGCGTGGCGTGCGTGGGCAACGCCGTCCCGTGGGTGCGGCCAGGGGTGGGGGCGGTGGCTACCCAGGGCGGGACCCGGCTCGAGTACGGCCACGATCTGCTCGACCTTCTGGAGCAGGGCGTGGCCCCCCAGGAGGCCATGGACCGCGTGGTGGCGGCGGACGAGGGGCGGGAACGCAGGCAGGTGGGCGTGATCGACATGCAGGGGCGGTCGGCCCAGTGGACCGGCTCCGGCCAGTACGGCGCCGAAGACAGGGGTGACTGGGTCTGGGAGCGCAAGGGCCTCAACTACGCCGCGCAGGGCAACGCGCTGGTGAGCACCGCCGTGGTGGACTCGGTCGCGGTCGCGTTCGAGAGAACGGAGGGGTCGGGGCGCCACCTGGCGGACCGGCTGATCGAGGCCCTCTACGCCGGGCAGGTGCTGGGCGGGGACGGCCGCCACGGCCGCACCCAGTCGGCCGCGGTGCTGGTCGCGGACCCGCGTCCCGGCATGTCGCGCCGCCAGGACGGGGTGACCACCGACATCAACGTGTGCGAGCACCCCGAACCGATAAGGGAGGTGCGGCGCATCTACGACACCATCTCGGAGACGCTCGGCTTCCGCAGCCTCCAGCAGTTCGCCGGCCGCGACGTGCTGCAGCTAAAGGTCATGCTGCACGCGCTGGGATACTACCGGCCGGGCTCGCCGCCGCCTTCCATGGAAACGACGGACGCGCTCCTCTACGATCGCGAGACGGTCGAGGCCGTGGACGCCTTCCGCGCGGCTCAGGCCTGGCAGACCTCCGTGCCCGGCTGGGTGGACGCGAACACCATCGCGAGGCTGTGGAGCCGGCTGGAGGAGGCCGGAGTCGCCGATGAGGTGCGCCAGCGGTTGCGGGACGTGGTGCGGGTGCGGCGCTAGGAAGAGATCAGGGCTGTTCGCGGCGCAGCACCACGCCCGGTTGCGCTCCCGTGACAGCCCCGTCCTCGTAGACGACCGTTCCTCCGACCCATACGCGCTCGATCCCGATCGACGTCAGGTGGGGCTCCGCGGTCGTCGCGCGGTCGATGACGGTCTCGGGGCTGAAGAGCACGAGGTCGGCGGCAGCGCCCACTTCCAGCGTGCCCCGGCCGGAGAACCCCATGTGCGCCGCCGCCAGCCCCGTCATCTTGTGGACGGCCTGCTCCATGGTGAGCCGTCCTTCCTCGCGCACGTATCGCCCGAGCACCCTCGGGTAGGTGCCGAACCCGCGAGGGTGGGCGCCGCGCAGCCCGCCGTCGGACGCGACGTTGGCATGCGGCCAGGCCATCAGCGCGGCGATGTCGTCGACGGTCATGCTGGTCGCGACGATGCTCTCGCCTCCGTCTCTGCCCTCGGCGCGCGCCGCCTGCGATTCGGCGATGAGATCGAGGTAGGTGGTGACGGGATCGGTGCCTCGCTCCTGCGAAATGTCGGCCAGGGTCCTGCCTTCGAGGGCGGGATCGGGCTCGAAACGCCCGATCAGCATCCCCTCGGGAGCGACCAGCTCTTCCAGAGCGAAACGCGCGGCCTCGCGGTCCGTGAAATCGCGCTCCGGGAACAGGACGGTCATGGTGGACTGCCAGTACTCGTAGGGATAGACGTCCGCCGTTAGGTCGAGACCCTCGGCGCGCGCCGCATCGAGCCGTGCCAGGATCTCTGCCGCCTGTCCCCAGAGGCTCCGAGCGGCCAGCTTGAAGTGCGAGATCTGCACGGGCAGGCGGGCGCGCCCCGCGATTTCGATGGTCTCCTCGATGGCTTCGCGCAGGCCCCGGTCCTCGCTTCGCATGTGCGAGATGTAGCGGCCGCCGTGGGCCGCCGCCGTCCCGGCGAGCGCGACGACTTCGTCCGTGGTCGAGTAGATCCCGGGGTCGTACTCGAGTCCGGTCGAGAGGCCGAGCGCACCGCTGCCGAGTTCTGTCTCAAGGAGCGCCTGCATGGCCGCGACCTCGTGCTCGGTCGCTTCGCGGCGGAAGTCGCTACCCATGACCTGACGGCGGAGCGTTCCGTGTCCAGCGTACGAGGCCACGTTCACCGCCGCGGGGGCCGCTTCCAGCGCGGCGAAGAAGTCGGCGATCGGGAACGGCGATCCTCCGTCCTGCCCGACCACGATGGTCGTGATGCCCTGGCTTACGGCGGCCAGCGCGGTCAACTCGATCAGGAGGCCGCCGTCGTGGTGGCTGTGGGTGTCGACGAAACCCGGGGCGAGCACCAGTCCGGCGGCATCGTAGACGTGGTCGCCGTCGGAAGGAGACGGAGTTTCGCCGGCCCCGTGGGGCGTCACCTCGGCGATCGTGCCTCCAACGACGCGCACCGATCCGGTGAATCCGCCGCGGCCGGTGCCGTCGACGATGGTGGCGTCCTGGATCACGAACGTGCCCTCGTCGGCGGAGACCGGTGCTCCGCCATCGCCCCCGCAGGCGGCCAGCAGAGGCACCAGGACGCAGAGCGCGCGCATCGGGGTTGGAGACACGTGTCGGGTTCCTCCTGTTCCCGGGTCGGCACCCGGACTACGGGTCAGGCCACCTGTTCCTTTCTCAGGTGCGCCTTCCGGGCACCTGCCCGGTCGCGGCGTAAACATACATGCCCGGAACCAACCTGCCAGCGGTTTCAACGGCGTTATATTGAGGTTTGGGCGGGAGACCGGAAGCGAGGCAATGCGGAATGGCCGAGAGATGACCGAATCACCCTGGGAGAAAGGCACGGGCGCGCGGGTGCTCGACTACCTGCACGCGCGCCGTGACCGGATGCGCGACCTGCTGGAGCGGCTGGTCGAACTCGAGTCGCCCTCCATGCTGGCCGCCTCGCAACGACCCGTGCAGGCCCGCCTGCGCGAGGCGCTGGCCGACATCGGGTACCGCTCCCGCATCCTCGCGGGACGGACGACCGGCGGCATCCTTTACGCCTCTCCCTGGGAGCGCCGCCATCCGGCCCCCTACCAGCTCATCCTCGGGCACACGGATACCATCTGGCCTGTGGGTACCCTCGAGGAGATGCCCATGCGGATGGACCGCGGGCGCCTTTACGGACCCGGCACCTTCGACATGAAGGCGGGCCTGGTTCAGGGCGTCTTCGCCGTGGAGGCTCTCAGGCACTGTGTCGGCGACCCCGAGGTCACGCCGGTCTTCATCTACAACTCCGACGAGGAGATCGGCAGCCCGGATTCCAGGGAGCATATCGTGCGGCTCGCGATGCGGGCGGACCGCGCGCTG
Organism: Gammaproteobacteria bacterium; assembly: GCA_028820325.1. Classification (GTDB taxonomy): domain Bacteria; phylum Gemmatimonadota; class Gemmatimonadetes; order Longimicrobiales; family Gaopeijiaceae; genus BD2-11. Next base: position 53,828 of record JAPPJO010000112.1, read on the forward strand.
GTGCTCGAACCGTCCCTGGGCGAGAACGGGAAGCTCAAGACCACCCGAAAGGGGGGTGGGGACTTCACCGTCCACGTTACCGGCGTGGCGGCGCACGCGGGGCTTGAACCGGAGAAGGGGGTGAGCGCGATCCTGGAACTCGCGCACGTAATCCGGAAGCTGCACGCCCTCAACGATCCCGTCCGCGGCGTGAACGTCAACGTGGGGACGGTCGAGGGCGGGATTCGCCCCAACGTGATCGCGCCGGAGGCGAGCGCCGAGGTGGATGTCCGCGTGCCCACCCTGGCCGACGCGCGCAGGGTCGAACGGGCCATCCGCGCCATCGAGGCCACGGCGTCGGGGGCTTCGGTCGAGATCCGGGGGGAGATGGACCGTCCTCCCATGGAGCAAACCCCGGGCAACCGCCGGCTCTGGGACCTGGCGCGGGAGGCCGGGGCACAACTGGGGCTGGAGATGGAGGAGTCGTCCTCCGGCGGGGGATCGGACGGCAACACCACGAGCCTGTACACGCCCACCCTCGATGGTCTGGGCGCGGTGGGAGCGGGCGCGCACGCCAGCCACGAACACGTGGTTCTGGAGCGCATGCCGGAGCGGGCCGCACTGGTGGCCCTGCTGCTTGCGGCGCCCTCGATGCTGCCCTACGGGGCCGAGGCCTGAGGACCGGAGTCGGACGGGTCGTCCCGGCCGCGGGCGCGCAGGTGGCGCAACGCGAGGCCGGCCAGCAGGGCGGCGAGCGCGATCCAGATCAGCCAGCCGATGTCGAGCAGCATTCCCGCGAGTCCAAGCCCGGCGCCCACGCACATCAGCGCGACGCGCGCGTGCAGATAGCGGTCCTCCCGTGGACGTGAGCGGCTCGCAAAGATGAACAGCACGGTCAGTCCCGCTTCTTGCGCTCGAGGAATCTGCGCACCCCTTCCCGGCAGGTGTGCGTCAGGCGGGCGGCAACGTTGATCTGGGCAGCCCGCGCGATGCCATCCTTGAAGCCCACACTGTCGAGGTCGTAGAGCAGCGTCTTGGAAAGGGCGACGGAGGAGGGAGCCCGCCGGGCCAGTTCCTTGGCGTAGGCCATGACCGATTCCTCGAAGTCGTTCGCGGAGATCACCCGGGTCGCGATTCCCCAAGCCAGGGCATCGGCTGCGGAGAAGCGTTCGCCGAGAGTCGCCAACTCGAACACGCGTCCTTCCGGCACCTTGCGCCGGAGCACGGTCATCACCAGGGCGGGCACGAAGCCCAGGTGCACTTCCGGGTAGCCCAATTCCGCATCCTCGCGGACAAGGACGACATCGCAGGCGGTTGCGAGGCCGCATCCGCCGCCGAGAGCCCGGCCGTGAACCGCCGCGACCAGCGGCTTGGTCAGGTCGCGCATCTGGACGAAGAGATCGCCCATTCGCAGCGCGTCGGCATGGATCTTCTCCGGTCCCATGCTGGTGATGCGGTCCATCTCCACCAGGTCTGCGCCGGCGCAGAAGTCGGGTCCGGCCCCCCTCAGAAGCACGACACGCACGGCCGAGTCGCTGCGCGCCTGAACGAGCGCCGCCTTCAGCGCCTGCACCGTGTGCGAGTCGAGCGCGTTGCGTTTGTGCGGGCGGTTGAGGGTCAGCGTCAACACCCGGTTCTCGACTCGGTGCAGCAACCGCTCTTCAGCGCTCATCCGTGCGTGTCCTCCCCATTTGGGTCAGGCGACTGCGGGATCCTGCCCCGCCCCCGCACGCGTCCCGCGACCTCGTCCGGCACTTCCACATCCATGCGCAGCAGCGCAGTCGAAAACACCTTGCCCTGCGCGTCCATCATCAGCGACACGGTTCCCCCGCCGCCGAGCGCCCCGGGCAGCACGAAGTTGAGGGCGTGCAGGTTGGGAAGCTCGTAGCGCACCACCTTCCCTTTGACCATGTCGCCGAAGTGCTCCTGTACCCGTCCGGCGGTCAGCGCCTGGACGAGCAGCGGATAGTGTTCGGGATCATAGGCGACCACACCGATGTTGACCACATCGCCCTTGTCGCCCGAGCGCGCGTGCGCGAGTTCGACCAGTTTGACGGCCGCCATGGTCAGGGCCTCCCGGGGGCTTCGCGCCCGCTTGCTCCGGTCCGGCATGCGAGCGCCCCAGACAAGATTGCAGCCCCGGACGCGGAAGGGAAACGGTCAGCGGTCCTCTGGAGTCCGGGCCGCCATCGCCGTGGGACGAATCCCCCGTTGCATGCCCGGCGAGCGACGATCATGCCTCGCGCGTCTCCACGCGTACGAAGGGCTCCACCGCGTCGCGCGGCACCAACGCGGGCCAGAAGGCGGCGACCTCGCGCACGCGCGGGCGCCCCTCCCCGAAGCCGGTGACGGAGGGCGGGCCGGTCAGCACCAGCGGGGCGACCTCGCGGGTGAAGCGCTCCACCGGGGCGCGCTCGCTGCCGCGCACGGCGACCCGCAACTGCACTTCGGGCAGATCCGGCGGCGGCGGGCCCGCCAGCGGCCCGTGCGTCGAATCCCAACCCACGAGGTCGGTGCGCACCTCGTCGAAGCGGAGCCCCAGCCGGTCCAGGCGGGCCCGCAGGACGCGGGCGGCCGCGCGCGCCTTGGCGGCCGCATCCGGCCAGGCGTACACGAGCGTGCCGACCGCCCGCCACCCGCCCGCGTACACGATGGAAGCCTTGAGCCAGCCGGTGGGCGGGCGCCCACGCGCACCCGTCACCCGCACTCGGTCCTTCCCCGCCCCGCTCAGGTGGACGGTGGTGAAGTCCGCGACCACGTCCGGGGTGGGATAGGCGGCCGGGTCGCCGATCTCGTACACGATCTGCTCGGTGACGGTGGCGGGGCTCACCCGCCCCCCCGACCCCTCGTGCTTGGTGACCACGAAGTCGCCGGAAGGCTCGGCCTCGATGATGGGGAAGCCGACCCGGTCGAGGTCGGGGATGCTCCACCACTCCGGCATGGCGTTCCCGCCGGTGCACTGGGCGCCGCATTCGTTGACGTGCCCCGCCACCACCCCGGCGGCCAGACGGTCGTGGTCGTCCGCCGTCCACCCGAACTCGTGCAGCAGGGGCGCCAGCGTGAGCGCCGCGTCCACGCAGCGACCCGTAACCACCACGTGGGCGCCCCGCCCCAGCGCCTGAGCGATCGGGAAGGCGCCCAGGTAGACGTTCGCCCCCGTCACCCGCTCGCGGATGCCCGCCAGCGGCTCGCCGGTCTCAATGTTGCGCAACTCGTGGCCGGCGGCGAGCAGCTGGTCCAGCCGGGGCATGAGGTCGTCGCCGGTCACGATCCCCAGCCGCAGGCGGCCGCCCACCCGCGCGCGCCGGGCCGCCCGCGCCACCTCGCCGGCGCATCCTCCGGGATTGACCCCGCCGGCGTTGGCGACCACCCGGATGCCGCGCTCCAGGCACGCCGGCAGGATGCGCTCCATCAGCGAGACGAAGTCGCGCGCGTATCCCGCCTCCGGGTCGCGGGCGCGCTGCTTGTGCAGAATCGACATGGTCACCTCGGCCAGGTAGTCCATGACCAGGTAGTCGATCGGTCCCTCTTCAACCTGCCGTACCGGCGCATCGAGGTCGTCGCCCCAGAATCCGCCGGCGCCCGCGACGCGCACCGTGCGCGCGCCGCCACCTCTCTCCCTCACGACACGCCCGGCGGCAGGTGGAACGCTCCCAGGTGCGGCCCCGGGTTGTTGAGCGCCGCCCGCAGCAGCAGCGCCAGTGCTCCGCGCAGTTCCTCGGGCAGCACGACTTCGTCGACGAAGCCGCGGGCGCCGGCGAAGCGGGCATCCAGCTGACGGTCGTAGTCCTCCCGCACCTCGTCCATGCGCGTGCGCAAGTCCTCGTCCGGCACTTCGCCGCGCTCGCGCAGCTCCTCGAGCTGCCGGCTGAAGAGCGCCATGACCGCGCTCTCGCCCTCCATCACCCCCATCCTCCCCGTCGGAAGGGAAAGGATGAAGTCCGGATCGAAGCCCTGGCCCGCCATCGCGTAGTAGCCCGCCCCGGAGGCGTGGTTGAGGGTCAGCACCAGCTTGGGCACCGTCGCGCTCGCCATCGCCTCCACGAAGTGCGCGCCCGCGCGGATGATGCCCGAGCGCTCCGCCTTCGGCCCCACCATGAAGCCCGACACGTCCTGCACGAAGAGCAGCGGCCTGCGGCGGCGATTCATGGTCTCGATGAAGCCGGCGACCTTTTCCGCGCTTTTCGTATAGACGATGCCTCCGAACCGGGGCGGCCCACCCTCCGCATCGCGCACCATTCCGCGCGCGTTGGCGATGACCGCGATCTGCATCCCGTCGATGGCGCCGGTTCCGCACATCATCTCCGGGGCGTATTCAGGCTGATACTCCACCAGCCCCGGCTCGTCCAGGATGCAGCGCAGCACCCCCGGCATGTCGTAGGGATGCCGGTGATCGTCGGGGAGGAGCTCGTAGAGGTCCTCCGCGGGGCGGGCCGGGCCGATGCGGGCAGACGCGCGCCCGTGCCGCGATCCGGCGGAGCCGGTGGCGTCCGGGCGCAACGCCTGTCCGGACACGGCCCCGGAGCCGTCGCCGCGCGGCAGGGCTTCGATCAGCACGCGGATCTTCTCGATGCAGGCCGGATCGTCCTTCGCGAGGTAATGGGCGACCCCGCTGACCGACGTATGCATGCGCGCGCCCCCCAGTTCCTCCGCCTCGACCGTCTGCCCGATGGCGCCCTTGACGAGGTTGGGACCCCCGAGCCCCATGAAGCTGGTGCCCTCGACCATGACGATCACGTCCGAGAGCGCGGGCAGGTAGGCGCCGCCCGCAATGCAGGGGCCCATGACCGCGGCGATCTGGGGGATGCCCAGGTAGCGGCGCATGAGCGAGTTGTAGTAGAAGATGCGCGCCGCCCCGTACTTCCCGGGGAAGACGCCTCCCTGGTACGGCAGGTTGACCCCCGCCGAGTCCACGAGATAGACGATGGGGATGCGGCAGCGCATGGCGATCTCCTGCGCGCGCAGGATCTTGGCGATGGTCTCGGGCCACCAGGCCCCCGCCTTGACGGTCGCGTCGTTGGCGACCACGACCACCTCGCGCCCATGGATCCGGCCCACGCCGGTGACCACCCCGGCGGCGGGCGCCCGCCCGTCGTAGAGGTCGTGCGCCACCAGCAGGCCGATCTCGACGAAGGTCTCGCCGGGGTCGAGCAGCGCGGCGACCCGTTCGCGGGCCGTCCACTTGCCCCGGGCGTGCTCGCGCTCGATCCGCTTCGTCCCGCCTCCCAGCCGCAGGCGCGCCCGCAGCTCCTCGAGCTCCTCGGCGAGCCGGCGCACCCGGGGGACGGCGGGGTCCCCCGCGGACGGGCGCCCGGCCTTCGCGGTACGAGTCGATCCCGCGCTGCGCGGGCTCACGTGGCTGCCCGCCCCGACGAAGCGAACCAGGTGCGGATGTAGGCGACCGCGTCCCCGGTGCGCGTGCCCGGCCCGAAGAGCCGGCCGATGCCCGCGGAGTGGAGCGCCTCCGCATCCTCGTCCGGGATGATGCCGCCCCCGGTCACCAGGACGTCGCCCAGCCCCGCCTCGTCGAGGAGTGCCTTCACCCGGGGCAGGAGGGTCATGTGGGCGCCCGAGAGAATCGACAGCGCCACCACGTCCGCGTCCTCCTGCAGGGCGGCCTCGACGATGGCCTCCGGCGTCTGATGAAGACCGGTGTAGACCACCTCGAAGCCCGCGTCGCGGAAGGCGCTCACGATGACGCGCGCCCCACGGTCGTGGCCGTCCAGTCCCGGTTTCGCCACCAGGACGCGAATCCTGCGGTGTGTCGTGATCATGACTCCAGGTCCTGGGACAGGATACCTCCTCCGCCGAGCAGGCGTTGAGCCGCTTCGTACACCGTCTCCCGCCCGCCGGCCACCATCCGCGCCGCGTCCGCGAAGCCGCCGCCCCCCGCAACCCGGCCCAGGTGTGCCTCCAGAGCGGCGCGCACTTCCGCCCGGATGCGCGCCTCCGCGCGGGCGATGCGGCGCGCCTCCAGCGCCCCCGATTCCGCGAGGCTGCGGCGGTGGTCCTCTATGGCGTCCGCCAACGCGATGATCCCTTCGCCCGCGGTGGCGACCGCAGTGAGCACGGGGGCGTTCCATCCACGCGCGTTGGCCTCCTCCGCGAGCACGTCGGCGCCGCGGGCCCCGCCACCCCGGCCGCGACCCAGCCCGACCGCATCGCGCAGCCGCCCCACGAGCGCGCGAGCCTCCGGGCGGTCGGCCTTGTTCACCACGAAGATGTCGGCCACCTCGGCAAGCCCGGCCTTCATGGCCTGCACTTCGTCGCCCGATTCGGGCGTGAGCACCACCACCACGGTGTCGGCGGCTTCCGCCACCCCCAGCTCGGTCTGGCCGACCCCCACCGTCTCAAGCAGGATGCGGCCGAATCCGCTCCCCTCCATGAGGTCGATCACGTCGTGCACCGCCTCGGCCAGGCCGCCGCCCGCCCCGCGCGTCGCCATCGAGCGGATGAAGACGCCCCGGTCGAGCCGGAGCGGCGCCATGCGCACGCGGTCTCCCAGCAGCGCGCCCCCTGAGTAGGGCGAAGTGGGATCCACCGCCACGATCGCCACCTCCTCGCGCGCGTCGCGCCAAACCCGGGCGAGCGCCGCCGCCAGGGTCGACTTCCCCGCCCCGGGCGGCCCGGTGATCCCCGTCCGGTGGGCCCGGCGGCCGTGCCCGGTCACCTGTGCCAGCAGTTCGCGGAAGCCCGGGCGGCGGTCCTCCACCACCGAAATGGCCCGCGCCAGCGCCGCCCGCTCACCCGCGCCGCACCCCTCAGCGAGCGAGCGCGCCATCTCGCGCTCCGGGGCTTGCGCCCGGCCCGCTACGGCTGCCATCGACGCGACCCCAGCCCGCGCGCGTGGCGCAACGGGTTGTCAAGCAGGTGCGCGGGGACCACCAGCACGACCAGGAACAGCACCAGCGCGGCAAGCAGCCCGGCGGCCAGCACCCAGACGTTGTCGAGCGAGATGTAGATGATGGCGGAGATGATGGCGGTGGAGGCGGCGAAGATCGACAGCAGCAGCCGTCGGCCCAGCAGCGTGAGGGAGCGTTCGATGCCCTGGATGTCGCGCGGATGTACCCGCACCCGCAGGTTCTCGCGCTCGGCCCGCACCAGCAGCGCGCGCGCGGAACGCACCAGCCCGCTGGTCTCGGACCACACGTCCTTCGCGATGGCGACCGGTTCCCGGCCCGCGGTGCGCAGGATCTCGCCCCGGTGCGCGCCCACCACCCTGCGGAAGACGGCGAAGGAGTCGAAGCGCGCGTCGTAGGCGGCTCCGATGCCCTCGAGCAGCACCAGCGTGCGGAACAGGTAGACGAGCTCGCGCGGGAGCATGAGGGGCCAGGTGTAGAAGGTGTCCAGCACCTCGCGCACGCTCTCCTGAACGCGCCGTCGGCCGGCCTGTCCGTCCTTGCGCGCTCCCTCCACCACCCGCACGATCTCCGCCGCCGCCTCGCGGATCTCCCCGCGCGACACCTCCGGGCCGATCATCCCCAGCCGGTACATGGCGCCGATGGCGCCGTCGATGTCCTCCCGCACCACGGCCATCGAAAGGCCGAGCAGGCTCTGGCGGGTCCAGCGCGGCACCTCGATGACGGCGCCCCAGTCGAGCACCACGAGCGATCCGTCCTCCGCCACCAGCAGGTTCCCCGGATGAGGATCGGCGTGCAGGAAGCCGTCCATCATCATCATGCGCAGGTATACGGAGGACAGCCTTTCCATGAGCAGGCTCGCCGAAGGGCGTCCCCGGCGCACGCGGTCTCCCAGGCGATCGATGCGGATGCCCTCCATGTACTGCATCACCATCACGTGCCGGGTGGTCATGTCGTCGAAGACGCGCGGCGCCCTGACGGCGCGGTCCCGGGCGAAGGCGCGCCGGAAGCGCCGGGTGTTCTCGGCTTCCACCCGCAGATCCATCTCCTCCCGCACCTTCACCGAGAATTCGCGGATCACGTTGGCCAGCGCCCGCATGTGATGGTTGGGAAACAGGACGTTCAGCCAGAAGACGATCCGGAACGCGGTATCCACGTCCAGCGCGACCCGCTGCTCCACGCGCGGACGGAGGACCTTTACCGCCACGTCGCGTCCGTCGAGCCGGGCCCGGTGCACCTGTCCTAGGCTGGCCGCGGCGATGGGTTCGCGGTCGAAGCTCTCGAAGAGGTCCGGGAGCCTCGCGCCGAGCTCTTTCTCGATCACGCCCACGATCGCGTCCGGGGAAGCGGGCGGCACCTGGTCGCGGAGCGTGCCCACGGCGGTGAGATAGGGCTCGGGAAGGATGTCGGCGCGCGAGGCGAACATCTGCCCCAGCTTGATGAAGGCGGGTCCGAGGGCAGCGATGGTCCCGACCAGGCGGGCGGCGCGGCGCTCGTGGTGTCCCGGCCCTCGGCGCGCGGGGCGCCCGACCACGATCCAGCGCCGGCGGTCGCGCAGGAACGCGATCAGGAACGGCAGCAGACGAAGCAGGACCCACGCAAACCGTGCGATGCGCCTCATGGGTGAGTCGTAGCCTCTTCGTCGCGGCGTGAAAGGGACGGGATGCCGTTGGGGTCGCGCTCCCCCGCCACCGCGACGAGGGGACCGGCCCCGGGCGGAATCCCCGAACATGGAGACACCCGGTGCCGCAAAGCTGGCCGCAACCTGCCGGCTTCGTCTACCCCTGAGCGCGCGCGGG
>JAPPJO010000112.1:62565-67298 GCA_028820325.1 Gammaproteobacteria bacterium
TGCCGCAAAGCTGGCCGCAACCTGCCGGCTTCGTCTACCCCTGAGCGCGCGCGGGGATCAGGCAGCGCATTTCCGCGAAGTCATCGGGTCCCCGGATGTAAGGCACATGGCATCCGATGGATCACGCGCCTCGCCTCGGGTGGACGAGTCCACGGCCACTGCTCATCTTGGTCCCGGCCCGTGCAACCACGCGGACACGGTTCGAGTCCCATGGACGAGCCGACTGCGGGCTGCGTCGGCTTCCAGACGCCGGCACCGACTCGTGGCACCCTGTTGCGGGCGAGCCCGACCGCGTTCTCCCGACCTGCTCACGGAGGTACTTCGAGACCATGAACGACAAGGCCGAACGCATCCGTTTCCGATATCCGACCCGGCTCGCGCTGCGGGGAGTCGGCGCAGCCCTTGCGCTGATCGCCGCCGCGGCCTGTGGCAGCGCGGGCACCGAAGAAGATCGCACCGGCCTCGGTCCGGCACAGGCGGCGCTCGAACACGAGTTCGCCGTGATCCAGACCGTGCGCGAGCTGCCGGACGGTCGGGTGCTGGTGGCGGATCCGCTGGGGCAGACGCTGCTGATGGTCGATATGGAGGCCGGGACCACCGTCACCGTCGGCCAAGTGGGCGAGGGACCCGCGGAATACCGCCAGCCGGACGCGGTTTGGCCGCTGCCGGGCGACAGGTCCCTCCTGGTGGACCTCGGCAACGGGCGCCTGACCGAGATGGGCGCGGACCTGAGCTTCGGCGACACGCGGCCCTACATGCTGGGTGCGTTCCGGATGGGGGCGCCGATCATGCTCGCGATTCCGCAGGGCGTGGACGCGAGCGGAGGCATCTACTTCCAGGGCTTCGGGATGAGCGCGGGGGGAGAGGTGGCCGACTCCTCGCAGGTTCTCCGCTACGACCTGGAGACGGAGGCGGTTGACACGCTGGCGAGCGTCAAGCTGACCGACCGCACCCGCCGCACCTCGGGCGGAGCGGGCAACCAGAACGTGTCGATCTCGCCGATTCCGCTGTCGCCCGCCGACGCGTGGGGCGTGGCGGCGGATGGCCGGGTGGTGACCGCCCGCTCGGTCCCCGGATCCGGGGAGTTCTGGGTGGAGTGGTTCGCGCCTGACGGCGAGGTCACGCGCGGGCCGGCGTACGCGTATTCGCCGGTGGGCATCGGAAGGGCCGAGATGGAGGAGTGGCGCGACGCCCAGGCCGAGACGGGCGGCGGCATGACCATCCAGGCCACCGGGGTCAACGGCGTGATGAACATACGCGCGGGCCGCGGCGGGGCCCCGGGCAACGACGACCTGGACAGCTACCAGTGGCCCGACAGCAAGCCGGCGTTCTTCCAGCGCATCCCCGTCGACCCGGCGGGCCGCGCCTGGGTGCGCCGCCATACCGCGGCGGGCAATGCCCCCGCATACGATCTCTTCGACGGCTCCGGGACGCGCACGGCGACCATTGAACTGCCGATGGAGCGCCGCGTGGTGGCGTTCGGCGAAGGCGTGGTCTACGTGGTGCGCATGGACGAGTTCGACCTGCAATACCTGGAGAGGTACGGGCTGCCGTAGCACCGGGAGCCCCACCGGTCCCGCCCTTGATTAGTCTAGTCTAGCTTGGCTAAGACTAGGCCACCCTCAGGATGGCCGTCCGCGCTAGCGCTCGCACCTGCCCATGTCCTCCCTTGCCGTCCCGGATCCGCTTGAAGCCATCCCTGCCCACATCAACGAGCGGGATGCTCGGGTAGCCGAGTTCCTCGGCGACCAGGACCCCCAGCACCAGGATCGCGTCGGTGGAGCCGAGGACGATGGCGGCCGGGGCGACATCGTTGCGCAGCAGCTCAAGCATGATGGCGCTGGAGGAGCTGGAGCCGATCGCGCGCTCCATGACCAGGATGCGGCCACCCAACGGTTCGCCGTATTGCGGATGCCGGGGGTCGGACACGCGCCCCGTCTCGGGATCCACGCCTCCCCAGAAGCTGAGGGGACGCCGGAGCACAAGCAGCGGGCCCCTGCCCTCGCCCGCGTGCACGGGCGCGCCGCTCAGCTCCACAGGCCCTCGTCGCGGGTGACGCGCCCGGTTGCGGCGGAGCGCACGCAGTCTTCCAGGCTCCCGTAGACCACATCGTAGCCAGTGGTGGCGGGGGTGTAGTGCGCGAACTTGCCGGAGTTCGTCATCAGCACGCTGCCACGGGCGGGCAGGATGGGCGCGACCACGACGCAGGTGTCGGCCACGATCTCGACCCCGGCCTCCTCGAATCGACGCAGGCGTCCGCTGGTTTCCAGCCGCTCGTACTCCGCCCTTCCCGTGCAGACGTAGAAGGGAATCCTGAAGGGCTCGCGGGGAAGCAGCGCCTCGAGAAGCGAGAACTCGTCGCGGGAGAAGTGCGGGCTGCCGAGCGCGACGGCGTCGAGTTGCGCCGTGCCGGTGGTGCTGAGCGCGTCCCGCACCCGCCGCAGTTCGCGCGCGTCGGGCGTGAGGACGGCCTCGGGCGCCCGGCCACCGAGCGCCGCTGCGAGGTTCGGGGCCTCCGGGGTGACGCCCTCCACGTGGAAGAGCCCGACCGCGCCGGATGACGCGGAAGCCGCCCCCATGGCTTTCAGCTGGTCCTCGGTCGCCGTCTCGGGCAGTCCGGTCACGACCGCGACCCGTTCGTCGACGGTGGCGCCGAGCCAGGTGCCCAGCACCGGGTAGAACACGTCGCGCTCCTTGAGCGCCGGGTTGATCGCGCCGGTGTCCACCACGACGGTGGCCCGCCGGTTCTCCTCCAGGTGCAGGCCGGTGCGGGGCGCGCGGCCCGCCAGCGCGCAGCAGATGTCCATGAAGTCGCCATAGCGGTTGGTGCGCGCGCCGAGCACCGAGTTGGCGAAGACCACGGCGTTGCTCTCGCCCCAGGCGACGTCCTGTCCGCCCTCGGGTCGATGTCCCGCCTGGTAGGGCGCGCAGGTCCAGGTGGGGCGGCAGCCCAGGGCCTCGTAGGCCCGCATCTGCCGGAGCGCCATCTCCCGGCGATGGCCGGCGGAGCGCACCCGGCGCGGGTTGAGCAGGTCGAGGGCACCGACGTTCAGCGTGGTGGGCACGGCCACCTTCCCGCCCAGGGCAACGAGCTGCTCGGCGAATTCGACGCCCCCGTCGCCGTGGTAGAGGCAGCCGTCGATGTGGGCGGAGGCCACGGGCACCAGCTCACGCGCCCCGAGGATGCGCGCCATTCGCACCACGATGCGCATCGCCAACTTCGGAGCGGGGCCGCGCTCGCCGTCCAGGACCGCGCGTTCCTCGTTCGAGAGCGTCGGATTCATCGGGTACCGTGGAGCAAGTCGCCGTGGAACACCTCGCCGCCCCGGACCACGGCCCGGCAGGGGTTGGCGCCGATCCAGTAGCTCAGCTCCGAGGGATGGTCCACGTCCCAGAGCGCCAGATCCGCGCACGCGCCCGGCGATACTACGCCCACCTCCCCCTGCAGGCCCAGCACCGGCGCGGCCTGGCGCGTCATCCCGGCGAGCGCTTCCTCGGGCGTCAGGCCGAAGAGGACGCAGGCCATGTTCATCGCGAGCAAAGGCGATGTGACGGGGGACGAACCGGGGTTGAGGTCGGTCGCGACCGCGATCGGCACGCTGTGACGCCGCATTGCATCCACGGGCGGCCGGCGGGACTCGCCCAGAGTGTAATACGCCCCCGGGAGGAGGACCGCGGTGGTCCCGGCGGCAGCCATTGCGCGGCACCCCGCCTCCGTCGCGTACTCCAGGTGGTCGGCCGAGCGGGCGCGGTAGCGGGCGGCGAGTTCGGCCCCCCCGAACGGCGAGAGCTGGTCGGCGTGCAGACGCACCGGGAGCCCGTGGGCCGCCGCCGCATCGAAGACGCGCGCGCACTCCGCCACGGTGAACCCGATGCCCTCGCAGAACGCGTCCACGGCGTGGGCGAGCCGATCGGCGGCCGCGCGGGGAATCATCGTCCCGCACACCAGGTCGAGGTAGGCGTCGCGGCGATCCTGGTATTCGGACGGGAGCGCGTGCGCGGCGAGGAGGGTGCGGGACACGCGTACATCGAGGCGTTCACCCAGGGTGCGGGCGGCCCGCAGCATCCTCAGTTCGGTGTCGACATCCAGCCCGTAACCGGACTTTATCTCAACCGTGGTAACACCATGCGCTGCAAGAGTTTCAAGTCTCCAGGAGGATGCATCGCATAGCTGCTCTTCCGTAGCTGCGCGGGTCGCCGCCACGGTGGAGCGGATGCCGCCGCCGGCCAGCGCGATCTCCTTGTAGCTCATGCCCCGCAGGCGCATCTCGAACTCGTCCGCGCGCGTTCCCGCGAAGACGAGGTGGGTATGGCAGTCGATGAGCCCGGGGGTGAGCCAGCCACCTCGTCCATCCAGGGTGCGGGAGGTGTCCGCAGCCAACTCGCGGGGGGCCCCGCGCGCGGCCCCGACCCAGGTGATCCGCCCACCGGCGACCGCCACCAGGCCATCGCGCACCACGCCGTACGCCTCGCCCGTGTCCGCCATGGTGGCGACGTGAACGTTGCGGATCAGCAGGTCGGGCCCCGTCTGTTTCCTGTCCAGCTCTTCCTCCTGTCTGCCATTTTGGCAGAACGTATCGGAATTGATTCCGCTTGCCCCGGTTGAAGTTACACGATTTGGCGGCCCGGGTCCCGCCGATTGACTCCCGCTAACTGGCGGAAGGGTGGATCCGCCGCGCCGCGAGCGCCTTCTTGAGCCGGTCCTCGTCGGGTCTCTGGTAACACTGGAGCAC
>JAPPJO010000020.1 GCA_028820325.1 Gammaproteobacteria bacterium
GACCCTGGCTGCGGGCGGGCGGACGCACCCGGGCGACCGCCCTGCGCGTTGGAAATGACCGCGTGCCCAGTTGGCGGCGGCTGGTGGTGGACGTGCGCTGCCTCGTCGCAGACGGGCAGGCCTCGGGTCTTTCTACTCGAAGCCCAACGCCCTGACCGGTGTCATGCGCGCGCCGCGCAGAGCCGGGAAGAGGCCGAACAGCATCCCTGTCACAATGGCGGAAACCAGTGCCGCGATGACCGACCAGAGGGGGATGGCCGCGGGGAGCGGCGTCCGCGCCTCGATTCCGGTCGCCAGCGCCGCTCCCAGCCCCAGCCCGATCGCGCCTCCCATGAAGGTCAGCACCGCGGCTTCCACCAGGAACTGCCAGAGGATCTCGTTCCGGGTTGCGCCGACGGCCTTTCGGATGCCGATCTCCCGCGTCCGCTCAGTCACCGAAATCATCATGATCCCGATCACACCGATACCGCCCACCATGAGGGCGACGGACGAGAGCGCGATCATCACCAGGAAAAACACGGCGGTGAGCTGATCGAACGTGTCGATCATCTGCTGGGACTCGATCAGCGCGAAGTTGTTGTCGTCACCGGGGCCGAGCCCTCGCATGGACCGCAGAACGGTGGTGACCTGGTCCTTGGCTTCGTCACGATCGAAATCGGGGCTGGGCACCACCACGAGCGACAGGAAGTTCTGAAACGGGTTCCTGGCCTTGAGTCGCTTCTCGGCGCTCGTCCATGGGAAGATGGCGAAGTGGTCGACGACCTCCGCGAAAACGTTGCCCTCCAGGTCGAAGACGCCGATGACCCGAAAGAGCGGGTTAACGCCCCGCGTCCTTGCGGAAACCCGGATACTCCTGCCAACGGGATCGCGCTGGCCGAACAACTCTTCGGCCAGGGGGCGCGAAAGGACAACGACCGCCCGCGCCTGCTGTACCTCGCTGGGAACGAAGTTGCGGCCCGCGGAGAAGTCTCCCGCCGTGTAGCTGGGCCAGCCGGCCGAGTTGCCGCTCGACTGAATGTTGGTAACGCGGTTTCCCTCGAACGACATGGTGACGCTGAAGTCGAAGTCCACCGTCGCCTCGTCCACCGCGGGCAAACGTTCGATACGGCGGATCTCTTCGTGCGTGAGATCGGGCCGGTTCCACCAGGGCGGCCGCCCGCTCCCGTCCCCCGTCAGACGGATTTCGCTGAAGTCGAACGGCATGACGAAGAAGTTCTCCGGGCCCGCGGCCTCGAAGGACTCGAAGATGCTGCTGCGGATTCCCGTGATCATCGCCGCCATGGTGACCACTACCGCGACCCCGATGGCTACGCCGAGGATGGTGAGCCCTGCGCGCACCTTGCTCGCCCCGATCGCGCTCAGGGCGATCCGGATACCCTCGCCGAGCGTGTTCAGGTTCGCCTTCATCACTCGTACCTCAGGGCATCGACCGGATCGAGCTTGGACGCCCGCGCCGCCGGGTAGACCCCGGCGATCACGCCTACCGACACCCCCAACACGACACCCAGCGCGATCCAGTGGGGCGCGACCGCCGCCGGCAGGGGTGAAACCGCGCGCACGATGAAGGTGAGCCCGATCCCGATCCCGATTCCGATCACCGCTCCCACCCCCGAGAGCGTGGCGGTTTCAACCAGCACCTGGAACAGGATGTCCTTGCGCCGCGCCCCGATGGCCTTGCGCACCCCGATCTCGCGGGTGCGCTCCATGACCGACACCAGCATGATGTTCATGATCACTATGCCGCCCACGACCAGCGAGATCGCCACGAGGCCGGGGAACGCGACGAAGAGCACGCGCGAGATGGTGTCCCAGAAGCTCAGGCTTTCCTCGGCCGTTTCCAGGTCGAAGTCGTTGGGCTCGCTCGGCCGCAGGCCGTGCCGCGCGCGCATGATCCCTTCGAGCTCGGACTGAGCCTCCCGGAGCGATTCCGGAGTCTCGGTCTGGACGACCACCTGGCTCACGAAGTCCCGCCGGCGCAGGACCCGCCGCAACGGCGAACGGGCGGGTGCGACGATCATGTTGTCTCGCGAGAAGCCGAGCATGGATCCCTGTTCCTCGATCACGCCGACGACACGATAGGGAGCGTTGCGAATGCGTACCGTTGCTCCCAGGGGATCCGCGTCCTCGAACAGCAGCTCGGCCGCACCCTTGCCCAGAACCGCGACGGACGCCCCCCGGCCCGCCTCTTCCTGCGAAAACGGGCGGCCCAGCTCCACTCCGTAGTCACGAATGGTGAAGATCTCCGGGGAGGCCGCGATGAGCCATGCGTTTTCCAGCTTGCGGCCGCCCGGTCCTTCGACCTCGCCGCCGATGTTGGTCTCCGTCCCCACCAGGGCCGGCGTCTCCAGCCGTGCACGAATGGCCTCGGCGTCACCCAGTTCGATCCAGGGCCGGCGCGCGGCGCGGCGCAGGGAAACCGGATCGCCGTCCACGACGTTCGGCCGGCTGCGCTGCACGGACACCGTGTTTACGCCGAAGACCATGGAGGACAGATCGTCCCGGATGTAGCGGTCGACGCCCTCGATAATGCTGACCACGACGATCAGGAACATGATGCCGACGATGACGCCGAGGAGGCTGAAGAAACTCTTCAGCTTCTCGCTGCGGATGTAGCCCAGCGCCAGCCGTACGCCTTCCCAGAGCTGCATGACCGCCTCAGGTCCGTCCGCGGGTCACGAGGCCGGCTCGTCCGGCTCAACCGAGGCACTGTCGGTCCGCACTTCCTCGCCATCGGTGAGTTCGCGAATGCGCTGGTACGGGCCGCTCACCACCGTGTCGCCCTCCGAGAGTCCGGAGAGCACCTCGAAGTACTCCTGTCCCGCGATCCCCACGGCGACCGGAACGAAATGCGCCTCGCCGTCGCGCACCACGAAGACGCCTTCCTCTTCCTCCTCCTCCTCCTCCTCGTCTTCCGCGCGCGTGTTCTCCGATTCCGTCGAACCGTCGCCGAACTCCTCGTCGCCATTGGAATCGTCCTCGTCCGCCTCGTCCTCCGAGCGGTCGCGAATCGTGAGGGCGATGATCGGAATCGCGAGCGCCTGCTCACGAGTCTCGGTGACGATGTCGGCCGTGGTCGAAAGGTCCGGCCGCAACTCGACCGGCGGGTCGTCCAGCGTTATCACCACCTCGAAGTCGATGGTGGGGGTCTGGCCCGTGCCCGCCGTGCTCGAGGGAGGCCGGATGGCGGAGTTCCCGATTTCGGTCACGGTCCCGGCGAACTCCGTGTCCGGAAACGCGTCCAGTTCCATCGCGGCGCTGTCGCCTATGCTGATCTCTGGCACGTCGGTCTCGTCGACCTGCATCACCGCCTCGATCACCGACAGGTCGCTGACGGTGAGCAGCAGGCTGCCCGGGTTGTTCATCGTGCCCACGATGGCGGTCTCGCCGAGCTCGATGTTGAGCCGGGTGACCCTGCCCGAGATGGGAGCCCGGATGGTGGTCTTGGAAAGCCGATCCTCGGCCTCGGCGAGCGTTGCGCGGGCCTGGTCCACGCCGTGCTCCGCGGCGGTGAAGAGAGCCTGCGCGACCTCGGCCTGCGTCCCGGCGTCGTCGACCTGCTGCCGGCTGACGAGCGTCGAGTCGCGCGTCCAGAGCCCCTGCATGCGGTCGTACTCGCGCGTCGCCTGGATGAGGCTGGCGTTCTGCTGGGCCGCCTGCGCCTCCCGCTGGGACAGCCCGGCCCGCCACTGGGCCACGGCGGCCTGGAACTGCGTCTGGTCGATGCGCAGAAGTACTTGTCCTTCTTGCACATCGTCGCCTTCGTCGACGTTGAGTTCGACGATGCGGCCCGAGACATCGGAGCTGATGTCCACGGTTCGCCGCGCCCGGATGTTGCCACTCGCGGTGACGATCGCTTCCAGGTCGCGCCGGCCTACTTCCTCCGTGCGCACCTGAGTACCGGTGTTGCGTGTCTGCAGCGTGGTCAGCACTCCGGCGACCACGAGGACGGTTACCACGAGAACGCCGATGGCGATCTTTGCTCTAAGCGTCATTTGGATGTTGTTCCCGAATTCCGGTCCAGGACCCTGGGCACCTGTGCCCCGTCGCCTCCCCGCACATTCCGACGGGCGTCAGGGCCGCAGCCTCGCGCCCACAAGTGCTTCCAGGTTGGCGAGCAGGTCGTGATATGAATATATGGAGGCGACGCGTTCGCGGTCGGCCTGCGCCATGACGGTCTCCGCCTCGACAAGGTCCAGAAAGCTCGCGGAACCGACGCGGTACTGTTCGGTGGCCAGGCGCAGCTGCTCCGCCGCCACCGCCTGGTTGCGCTGCTCGATGAGTTCCGTCTCGTACGCCGTGCGCACGGCTGCCAGACTGGAGGCGATCTGCGCCCGCAGATCCAGTTCCGCGCCTCGCAGCCGATGGCGCGCGTCTTCACGGGCGGCCCGCGCGTTCTCCACCTGCAGCTGCCGGCTGAAGCCCTGGAACACGGGCACGCTCACCGTGAGGGAGGCCCGGGCCGGCTGGCGGGTGAAGTCGAACGGGAACGCGTTGTTCTGCGCGATGATGGCCTCTTCCTGATCGGGCGTGAAGACGATGCTGTCGCAGTCCTCCGTCCGAGGATTGCCCAAGATGCCGTACAGCTGGTTAAGCACGCGACACTGCTCTTGCTGGCCACTGACCCGGGCCCTGGACTGGCTGATCATTGATTCCACGCTGGACGCTTCGCGCGTGAACCCGCTCAGCCCCGCGCTGAGGGACAGGGAAGGGTAGTACGAGGACCGCGCCATCTTCACGTCGCTTGCGGCAACGGCCTCATTCGCCCGCTCGGCGATGAGCCCGGGATTGCCCTCGAGCGCCATCGCCACCAGTTCCGCTTCCGACCAGACCGGCTCGCGTACCTCGAACGCGCTCACGACGGTGAATTCCTGCGGCACCTCCGCTCCGAGCACGACCAGGAGGGCGATGCGCGCATTGCTTACCGCGAATTCGGCCTGGAGAAGGGTGACCTCGGCGCGGCCGACCGACACTTCCGCCTGGCGCACGTCGCGCGGGGTCGCCGTGCCCACTTCCAGCTGCCCTTCGGCCAGGCGCAGGTTGAAACGCGCGCGCTCCAGCTCCTGCTGGGCAAGCAGATACCCCTCCTGCTGGCGCAGAACGTCCAGGTAGACGATCGTGACGTCGCGAACGAGGTTGGCTTCGGCCTGGTCGATGAGCGCGACCGTGGCGTTTCGGGCTGCCTTTGCTCGCCCCGGGCGAAACAGCGACTCGGCGCCGATGGAGTAGCTGAGGCCCGCGTTGTAGCTGGAGAAGTAGTAGGAGGGCTCGTTGCCGAACCCCAGCTGGCTGGTCGTCAGGCTTCCGAACTGCTGTTCACCTCTTCCCTGCCAGGAGAGGCTGGAGCTCAGATTGGCGAAGGGCAGCAGGTCGCCGTAGGCGGAACGAACCGACCAGTCCGCAACGCGCGAGTCGTTGCGAACCGACTGGAAGCCGGGGTTTTGCAGCCGGGCGATGCGGATTGCTTCGTCGAGCGTGAGGCGGGAAGGCACCTCCTGGGCCTGCAGCCAGGACGACGTCGCGCAACACAGCAGGAGCGCCAGCGCGCACCTGGCAATCGGGATCATCCTGAACACCGTATCTTTCTCCCTTGCGTGGATGGCGGTCTTCGGCCTGTTGCGGCCGCGAAACATACGAGCCCGTGTCCGATGGGGTTTCACCGCTGAGCCGATGCCCCGGGGATCCGGCCACTCGTCGGAGCCGCAGGATGTACCCGACACGGACGGCTCAGGACCCGGGGCGGGTCAGGCGGACGGCGGAGTATCCCGTGGAACTCTCCACGACCCGCAAGACCCTGCCCTCGGCATCATGCCATGCCTCCCAGCGCAGCTCTCCGGCTCGCACCCGGTAGTGCCGCGCCGGCATCACCTCCCCGCCGATGCGCAACTCGGCGGTTCCGGCGAGGATGACCTGGGCCTCGGCCTGAAATCCGTCCCGGGGCACGATGACGGGAATGGACAGGGGACCCGGATCCGCGGGACGCACAAGAAAGTGAAAATGATGCGCAGTGCCCCGCTCGAGGATCCTGGTGCCCGGGGCGGCCCGATACTCCTTCACCTGCTCCCCGATATCGGATGTGACGCGCGACTCGAAACGGGCGCCGCGAAGTTCGAAGCCGATCTCCCGGGCCCCCTCGCCTCCTACCTTGTTCTGATAGGCGGAGGGCATCCAGCCGGCGCCGGTCAGCTCCATGAGCATGTCCATCGTGTTCGCGCCGTCGGGGAGGGCGGCGCGAATCTGCCCCGCGGCGATGACCCGGGCCTCGCTCCCGGTGCCCACCTGGCGGATCGAGAAGGTCTCGGTCCCCACTCCCCGGCCGTTGACGGCCACCTCGAACTCGCCCCGGTCCAGGATGGTGATCTGGGCGGAAGCGCCGCTGGATGGAGGGGACCCGGCGAGGGTGAAAAGAAGTACAGGGAAGAGAATGCGTCGCACGGACGGAGCCTCGGTCGCAAGTGATCGAAACGACATCCGACTACACCCCAGCCGGGGGACGGATCCTGCAAACCGATTCCCGCATGTCACCGATTGCAGCGATCGCGGAGCAGCCGCGGGCCTCGCGGTCCGGTCCTCCGGAGGCTGGGAAGCGGATGCGCAACCCGCGCTGACGCCACGATGAACGGCGTTTCCTCCTTGCTCAGGGGCCTCCTGCGGGCCGAGTCACGACAGTCCGCCGTGTCCGCGCTGTTGTGGCTGAGCGTGGCGGCGCTGGCGGTGTGGACGCGCTGGTCCGCGCCCGGATGGCTGCTGGCGAGTGCGCTGGCGGCTGTTCCAGGCCTGCTCCGGATGGTGTCCCGCCGGTCCGGTCGCAATCCCTGGACGCTCGCCGCCGCCCTTGTCCTTCTGGCCGGGATCGCGAGCGGGATGCTTGGCTCCGCGCGCTTCGCGCTGGTGGCCGGCGACTGGGATCGCTTCCGGAGCGGACGCGAGGCCCGCCTGGAAGCGGCCCTGGACCAGCGCTTCGAGACCTTGATCGACCGCGGGACCGTGGCGGCCTCTCAGGTCGCCGGCCGGGAGTTCGATGGGGGCTCGCCCGGCTACTGGGCGTTTCTGGAAGACGTGCGGCGCGAAGCCGACCTGCATGCAATCGCGGTATTCGACGCGCGCACGGACCTGGTCGCCTGGGCGGGCAATCACCAGGGGGTTGTGCCCCTCGATGCCCGCTCGGGCTGGGACCGGTACGTATTCGGGCAAGGCCCGGTCTACAGCTATCTGTACTTCACGGAACGCATCGGCGCGAGCGGCGCGACCGCGGTGGCCGCCGCGCTGCTCCAGAGCGACATGCCCCCCGACGTACCCGACGAAGAGGCCGCCTTCGCCACCCGATTCCGGTCCGATGTCGGACGGGCGATCCGGATCACGCACTCCGAACAGGCGACGGGTCCCGCAATACGCGACTTCAACTGGCAGGAGCGGACGCTCTTTTCCATTTCCTCCGAGGAGGTGACGCAGGGGGAGGCGTTCGAGTCGGTTCGGAGGGCATGGAGCCGGGTGGTCGCCGGGCTCGCTGTGACGGCCTGGCTGCTGCTGCTCATCGGCCTCAGGGCCAGGCCATATCACGCCGTCCTGGCCGCGGCGACCCTGGCCCTGCTGGCGACCGTCCTGCCTTTCGGCGATCTGCTGGGCGTCTCCGGCCTGTTTTCGCCGGCTCGCTTCCTTCTCCCCGGGACCACCGGGGGAACGCTGGGCCGCGTGTTGGCGCTCGGGCTGGCGGGGGCGTTCATCGCGGGACTTCTGCCCGGGGGCGTCCGCGGACGCGGCGCTCCGTTGATCGGCGCGGCTCTTGCCGGCATCGGGTTCGCCGCGGTGACTCACTGGTTCTCGCTCGCGCCGACGACATCGCAACTGGGTGGTACGACGGGCTACTGGCTGATCTATCAGTGCGCCCTGACCTCCGTGCTGGTGGTCGTGGCCGCGCTGGCGCTTCGACTCGCCACCCGGCCCGCGCCTGCGTCGGGGAGACCGTCCCTGGTCGCGGCCGGCCTGCTTCTGGCGCTGGTGCTCGGCCTGCTGGTGCACAGCGTGTCCCTCGGTTCGCCTCCCACCCCCGCGTGGGCTGGTGTCCTGTGGGCGCTCCCGGTGGCCCTGATCGGCCTGGGCCGACAACCCGCCACCACGTGGCGCGGGTCGATGGCGACGGGGGCGGCCGCGGTTCTGCTCGCCGCGAGCGCGGCGCTGCCGTTCACCTGGGGCGGGCGCGTCGCGGCGCAGCGGGAGGTCGCCGAGGAACGTCTTTCGACCCTCGGGAACCAGGTCAATCCCTATCTGCAGTTTCTCCTCGAGGGCTTGTCCGAGAGGACGGATTCCCTGTTCGAGAGCGGAGCCCGCGGCACCGGACTCCTCTACGGCACCTGGCGCGTGAGCGGTCTTGCCCAGGAGGGAGTCGCCGCCTGGATCGACCGCTGGACTCCCGGCGGACTGCCCAGCGCCGCCTTGCGGATCGGCGTCTCCGGTCCCCGTCCCTTGATCGTGGACGACTATCTGGACGAAGCCGCGCTCGGAACCACGGTCCTGCGACTTCAGTCGGAGGATGTACACTACCTCGGTCTCGCGATGCTGCCGGACCGATCGGTGATCACCGTCGCGGTGCCCCCGCGGCGAGGCTTCAGCACGGCCCTCCTCCCGGATGTGCCGTTCGGGCGGGACCGGGCGGACGAGGGGACCGTCACCCTGCTGCCGCTCAACGAGGACGATCCGTCGCCGACGCGGGAGGCCCCGCGGTGGGAGCGGACCTCCCAGGGATGGCAGGGCGAGCAGACCATCCTGTTCCCCGAGGGATGGTACAACGCACACTACGAGGTGGAACTCCCCGGGACGGCGGTGCTCGTGGCGGGAACCGTGCTCGTCCTGCTGCTCGATCTGCTGATCGTGGCCGGTCTGTGGGGCGTTGGCTGGTGCAGCAGCCGAGGGATCCCGCGCGCGCCGATGCGGCTGGGTCCCGGGGCGGGCCGCAGCTTTCGCGTGCAGGTCACGTTCGCCCTGTTCCTGTTCTTTCTCATCCCCGCCTTCGCGTTTGCCGCCATCGCCTCCAGGACCCTGGACCGGGCCGTGGTTCGAACCGCCGAGGCGCTGGCGGACCGAGCGGTGGCGGACGCCGCCGAGGACTTCCTCGCCCTGCAGGGGCAGGTGGGACTGCTGCCCACCAGCACCGGCACGGTCCTCCTTCTCTTTCAGGACGGCGAGCTGATCCGAAGCTCCCGGCCGGCGTTCCTCGAACTGGGCGTCCAGTATTCCTGGCTGCCCGCGCAGGTCCATCGGTCGCTCGAGGACGGGGAAGCGGTGCTCGTGCACGCCAACGTGCGTCGCTGGGGCGGGGAATACGTGCTTGCGTACCGGCGACTTCAGACCGGACAGGTGCTGGCCTCGGCGGCCCCGCTGGATGCCGGCGCGACGGCGTTCGAGCAAAACGATCTGATCCTGCTGCTGGCGTTCGCGGTCGTCACCGGGATCGCGCTGTCGCTTGGGCTGGCGCTGCTGGTGGGTCGTCGGCTGGCGAACCCCATTCGCACCCTGCGGCTGGCGTCGGAGCGAGTGGGGGAGGGGAACCTGGGGGTGCGGTTGCCGGAGACGCGCACCGATGAGTTCGGCACCGTCTTCCTGGCCTTCAACCGAATGGTGCAGCGGCTTCATCGGGCGCGCGGCGCCCTGGTGCGCACCACGCAGCGCACGCAGGCCATCGTGGACGAGGCGGCGACCGGGGTGATCGCCCTGGATCAGGCGGGGGCGGTAACCCTGGTGAACCCGCAGGCCCAGGCGCTGCTGGGAGCCTCGGTGGGGCCGGGAGAGCCGCTGCCGGCGACCCCGGGACTTGCGCGCGACCTGTCGCGCTGGGTGGAGCGCTTTTACCGCGACGGGGGCGAGGGAGCCGATCACGAATTCGAGTTGCCCGGAACCGAACTCGCAGCAGCCGCTCCCGGTTCCCGGGACTCTTCGCGCAGAGTGCGGGTGCGGGCACGCCGCATCACCCGCGACGGTCGCCCGCGGGGGGCCGTGCTGAGCCTGGAGGACGTGACCGACGAGCTGCGCAGCGAGCGTATCGTGGCGTGGGGACAGATGGCTCGTCAGGTGGCCCACGAAGTCAAGAATCCGCTTACGCCGATCAAGCTGAGCATCGAGCACGTCCGTCGAGCCTGGCACGATCGTCGGCGCGATTTCTCGGAGATTCTCGAGCGCAACGTGGAGTCGATCCTTCGGGAAATCGATCGGCTCGCCGAGATTGCCCGCAGCTTCTCGCGCTACGGCTCCCCCAGGAAGGCGAGCGAACTCCCCCTGGAAGGCATGCACCTGGACAGGGCGGTAGAGGAGATCCTCGCGCTCTACCAGAGCAACGAGCAGGGAATCGTCATCGATACCGCCTTCCCGGCCGCACTCCCCCGGGTCCGCGCCCGGGAGTCCGAGTTCAAGGAGGTCCTGATCAACCTGCTCGAGAACGCGCGAGAAGCCGTCAAGCCCAGCGGCCACGTCCACATCGGGGCCTCCGCCGAGGATGGGGGCGTGTGCCTTCAGGTCAGCGACGACGGCCGCGGCATCGAACCGGAGCTTCTGGGTCGCATCTTCGAACCGAGATTCTCCACCAGCTCCACCGGCACGGGTCTCGGCCTCGCGATCGTGCAGCGGCTGGTACGCTCCTGGGGTGGCCGGGTGTGGGCGGAGAGCACGCCCCGGGTCGGCACGACGATGTCCATTCGCTTCGTGGCGTGGGAGCCGGGGCCGCGCGCGCTGGTCTCGGCCGCGGGCACTGGACGGACGATGTCGAACCCGCAAGATTGAGTGCGGACCGCCCGGAGTTGGCCAGGTTCGCGACCACGGCCTGCACATCACCCCGATCCCCGGCACATCATCCCCATCCGCGATTCCGCCACGAACATACTCGAGTCCCCCATGCAGCCCCCGGGGGCGGGACCCTCACTCGCCCAGCTCGACCCCGTCGAAATGCAGGCCTGGGTGATCGCCAGGAGCGACAAGATCGTCGCCCGCTGGCTCTCCGAGGTCACCAAGCGGTTTGAACGGCGACCACGACAGCTGGTCGAGCTGCTCCACGATTTCTACGAGACCTTCGTCAGCATCCTTCCCGAAATCCTGGGGCCGTACCGGCGCAGGGTGCGGCCTGTCTGGCAGGAAGCCGCGAATCTCTACGGCGAACTCGCGGCCGAGCGGGGGTTGGTGGCCGGGGAGGTCATCGAGGAGTTTCAGGTTCTTCGCGTGTCCCTCATCCGGGTCCTGTATGCGGAACCGCGCATGCCCCGTGACGTGGTGCCGGGGATGCGTGAGGTGCTGCGCCTGAACCGGCTCGTTGACCAGGGCGTCACGCATGCGTCCATCGGCTACACCGACAGTCTGGTCTCGGCGCTGGTTGCCGGGCCGGGTGTTCCGGAATCGGTGACGGAGGAACTGCTCACCCGGGTCGCCGAGCAGCTTCGCGCGATCCGACGCGAATTCCGCGACATCGTGGGAAGCGGCCGCGGCTGAAGTCCATGCGATCTTCCGAAGCCGGCCTTCCGGCCCTGCCTGTCGCGGAGCTGGGAGACATGCCTCCCGAGGAATTCCTGGTCCAGGGCGGGCGCATCCTGGAATGGATCTCGGAGTACCTTGGCTCCGCGGGACGATATCCCGTTCTGGCCCGCGTGCGGCCGGGGGAGGTGCGTGCCTCGCTGGCGCCTTCTCCTCCGCGGGAGGGCGAGTCCCTGGACGACATCCTGCGTGACTTCGAGGAACGGGTGGTTCCGGGCCTCACGCACTGGAATCATCCGGGCTTCCTGGCGTACTTCGCAAATACGGCTTCCTCCCCGGCCATTCTCGCCGAATTGCTGGCCGCGGCGGTCAACGCGAACGCGATGATCTGGAGGACGTCTCCCGCTGCGACCGAGCTGGAAGGCCTGACGGCAGACTGGCTCCGGCAGCTCCTCGGCCTGCCGGACGGCTTCGCCGGATTCGTCAACGACACGGCTTCGCACAACTCCCTGTACGCGCTCGCCGCCGCTCGTGCCCAGGCGTTTCCGGAAGCGGGCGAGCAGGGGCTTCATTCACTGCCGGCGGGGCGGATCTACGCCTCGGAACACGTCCACTCCTCCATCGACAAGGCCGTCGTTACCCTCGGGCTGGGCCGCCGGGGCGTGCGCCACCTCCCCGCCGACGACGGCTATCGCATGAAGCCGGAAGCCCTGCGCGCCGCGATCGCGGAAGACCTGGCCGCCGGGGTGCGTCCGGTGGCGGTGGTGGCCGTCGCCGGGACGACTTCGACGGCGAGCATCGATCCCATGCCGGAGATCGCCCGCATCTGCGAGGAGCACGGGATCTGGCTGCACGTCGACGCCGCGTACGCGGGCGTGGCGGCGATCGTCGAGGAACTCCGCCCGCTGCTGGCCGGGTGGGAGCGCGCCGACTCCATCGTGCTCAATGCGCACAAGTGGCTCTTCACGCCCATGGACTGCGCGCTCCTCTATTGCCGGCGTCCGGAGGCTCTCGCCGACGCGTTCTCCCTGGTCCCGCCCTACCTGCGCACCCCCGAAGCGGACGAGGCGCGTGACCTGATGAACTACGGCGTGGCGCTCGGCCGCAGCTTTCGCGCGCTCAAGCTCTGGTTCGTGCTGCGCTACTTCGGCGGCCACGGGCTTGCGGACCGGCTTCGCGAACATTGTCGCCTGGCGCGCCGGTTCGCAGGGTGGGTGCAGGCTTCGGACCGGTGGCAACTGATGAGTTCGACGTTGCTGAGCCTGGTCGTCTTTCGATACCGCGATCCGGAGATGGGACGTGATCGGAACAACCAGGCCAACGAGCGCATCCTCGACGCGGTCAACGCCTCCGGAGACGTCTTCCTGTCGCATACGGTCCTCGATGGGCGCTACGTTCTCCGCCTTTCCGTCGGCAACCTGCGCACCCGGCGCGAGCATGTGGAACTGGCGTGGCGCAGGCTCGAACTGGAGGCGGCGCGGTTGAAATAGAAACCGTGCTGCGGCGGCATCCGCGCGCCCGTTGCGGCCATCTCGCGGGCTCGTTATCTAATGGGGGGTTTTTCCCCGGGGGACGGCGGCGGGACGGGTCTCCGGACCCGCAAGAGGGCACGTTCTGACATTCCAGCGGAGAGGCGGATGAGGGTTTGCGTACTGCGGGAGAGCCGCGCGGGAGAGCGCCGGGTGGCGCTGGTTCCCGCTGAAGTGGCCGCGTTGGCGAAGGTGGGCGTCGAGGTCGCGGTGGAGTCCGGGGCGGGGGAAGAGGCCTCCTTCCTCGACGATGCCTTCCGTGAGGCGGGCGCGTCGGTGTGCGAGAGTGCCGCCCAGGCGCTCGAAGGCAGCGACGTGGTCGTGAAGATCAACCCGCCTTCCACCGGCGCCAACGGAAGCGCCGACGAAGTCGCCGCCCTCCCCGAAGGCATCGTGCTCATCTCGTTCGTCTCGCCGGTAGCGAACCTGGAGCTCGTACGCCGGCTGGCGGAAGCCCGCGTTACGACGCTGGCCATGGACCAGGTGCCCCGCATCACCCGGGCCCAGAAGATGGATGCCCTCTCGTCGCAGGCCACGGTGGCCGGCTATCGCGCTTCGCTGCTCGCGGCGACCCACCTGGGCAAGTTCCTGCCCATGTTCATGACCGCGGCGGGCACCATACCCCCCGGCAAGGTCCTGATTCTCGGCGCCGGCGTGGCCGGCCTTCAGGCAATCGCGACCGCTCGCCGTCTGGGCGCCGTGGTCGAAGCCTTCGACATCCGCCCCGCGGTAAAGGAACAGGTCCAGAGCCTGGGCGCCAAGTTCCTGGAGGCCGAGCTGGACGAGTCGGCCGAGGACGAGGGCGGCTACGCACGCGCGCTGTCGGAGGAAAAGCACCAGCAGGAGCTCGAGCTGATCGGCGGCCGGCTGCCGGACATGGACGCGGTCATCACCACCGCCAACATCCCCGGTGCGCGGGCGCCGGTGCTCATCACCTCGGCCATGGTTGCGACCATGCGTCCCGGATCGGTCATCATCGATCTCGCGGGCGAATCCGGCGGAAACTGCGAGTTGAGCGAGCACGGAAAGGTGGTGGTCCACGACGGGGTGATCATCGCCGCCCCGGACAACCTTCCCAGCGAACTGCCCACGCACGCCAGCCAGATGTACGCGCGCAACGTCACCTCCTTTCTCCAGGACATCGTCGAGGACGGGGAACTCAAGCTCGACTTCGACGACGAGGTGGTCTCCGGTTCGTGCGTGACGCACGACGGCGAGGTCGTGCACGCCCGCGCTCTGGAGCGTATGTCGAGTTGACCCCAACCCAGCGGAGAACCCATGGGTGAGTTGATGATCGGTCTCTATGTGTTCGTTCTGGCCGTGATGGTCGGATTCGAAGTCATCACCAAGGTGCCCCCGACGCTGCACACGCCGCTCATGTCGGGAGCCAACGCGATCTCCGGCATCGCCGTCATCGGCGCACTGGTGGTGGCCGCCCAGGCAGGCGAAACCACCGGGCAGGTGCTCGGCGTGGTGGCGATCGTCATGGCGATGGTCAACGTGGTCGGCGGCTTCATGGTCACCGACCGCATGCTCGAGATGTTCAAGCCCGGCCGGAAGAAGTAGCGTCGGGCCCTGACCGCCCGGGCGGGTCCTGCGCGCCCGCCACCCGGCAAACTCCCATGCATACCCGGATTTCCGAGGAGTCACGGTGAACCCCGATACCCTGCTGCAACTCGTCTACCTTCTTTCCGCGACCCTCTTCGTGTTCGGGCTCAAGCGGCTGGGCTCGCCCGCCACTGCCCGGCAGGGCAACCGCATGGCCGCACTCGCCATGCTCATCGCCATCGTCGCGACCCTGGTCGAGCAGGAGATCCTGAACTGGCAGCTCATCGCCCTCGGGATCATCCTGGGATCGCTCGCGGGTGCAATCGCGGCGCGCACGGTCAGGATGACCGACATGCCGCAAATGGTGGGGATCTTCAACGGGCTCGGCGGCGGGGCCTCCGGAGTCGTGGCGGCGGCCGAGTTCTTCCGGCGGGGCGGCGGGGAGCTCGGCCTGGAGGCGGGGATCACCATTCTCCTGTCGACCCTGATCGGGACGGTAACGCTCTCGGGCAGCTTCATCGCCTTCGGCAAGCTGCAGCGCTTCATCTCAGGGGCGCCGCTCACGTTTCCCTTCTCCAGAACCCTGAACGCCCTGCTCTTCGCGGCGATTCTGGTCATCGGCGCGATGCAGGTGACGGGCGAAGCTACGGTCACGATGTATCTGGTCCTGACCGGGCTCGCCCTCGTGCTGGGGATCCTGCTGGTCACCCCCATCGGCGGGGCCGACATGCCGGTCGTGATCTCGCTCCTGAACTCGTACTCGGGGCTGGCGGCGTCGGCGGCCGGATTCGTGCTCGGCAACATGATCCTGATCATCTCGGGGGCGCTGGTGGGCGCCGCCGGGCTGATCCTCACCAACCTCATGTGCAAGGCGATGAACCGGTCGCTGGCCAACGTCGCCTTCGGCGCCTTCGGCGCGGCCGATTCGACCGGCGGCAGAATCACTCCCGGAGAAGGGAAGAGCGTACGGGACGTGGACGCCGAACAGGCAGCCATGGTGCTCGCGTACGCCCAGTCGGTGATCGTGGTCCCCGGCTACGGCCTCGCGGTGGCCCAGGCGCAGCACGACATCCGCAAGCTCTCGGACCTGCTTCAGGAACGCGGCGTCACCGTCAAGTTCGCCATTCATCCGGTGGCGGGGCGCATGCCCGGGCACATGAACGTGCTGCTTGCGGAAGCCGACGTGCCCTACACCCAGCTCTTCGACCTGGACGAGATCAACGACGAATTCAGCACCACCGACGTGGCCCTGATCGTGGGAGCCAACGACGTGGTGAATCCCGACGCGCGCGATCCCTCCTCCGTGATCGCCGGCATGCCCATCCTCGACGTCGATCGGGCGCGCAACGTCATCGTCATGAAGAGGAGCCTCAGCCCGGGCTTCGCCGGGATCGACAACCCGCTCTTCTATCTCGACCGCACGATGATGTTCTTCGGTGATGCCAAGGGTTCGATGGTGGACCTGGTGCGCGAGACCAAGGAGGTCTGAAGCACGCGGGTTGCCGCTCGTCCGGCACGACTTCTGCAGGGACGTTTCCCGGAACCCTCCCGGGACCATCCCCGGCGGGGCACCGGTCCCTGATGCGCGGAGGTGTGAAATGCGCGGCATGCGTTTCGTTCTGGTGCAGCTTGCGGCGGTCCTCATCCTGACCGGGCACCTGCGCGCGCAGGTGTTCGAAGAGCCCGCCCCGCAATGGTTCCTGGGCCTCGGCGGCATCATCAGCGAGCCGCAGGGAGCGTTCGCCGAGGCCGTGGGGACGGCGCCGGGCCTGGGTGTGAACGTCCGCTACAACCCGTCCGGAGGGGCGGGATTCGGCCTGCGCGCCGATTTCGGCTTCATCCGCTACGGGTCCAATACCCAGCCCGCCTGCTTCAGCGTGACCGTGGGGTGCCGGATCCAGCTGGACGTGGTGACGGCGAACGACATCCTGTTGTTCAGTCTCGGCCCGGAGTGGGTACTGCCGGGCGGGCCGGCGAGGCCCTACGTGGCGGGCAATGTCGGGCTAGCCCACTTCTACACGCACTCGTACCTGAAGGGCGTGGACGAGCACGACGAGGACGGCTTCGGCGAGACCACCAACTTCAAGGATACCTCGCTGGCCTGGCGCGCGGGCGGGGGAATCCTCCTGAGGCTGGTGCGCGGAGAGGTCTTTCTGGATCTGGATATGGCGGCCTTCTACCATCGCAACGGGGTGGCCGAGTACCTGACCGAGGTCGATATCGAGGACCTCCCCGGAGGGGGCATCGACATGTTCCCGCGCCTGGGCGAGACCAACTTCCTCTCGTTCCGCCTGGGTCTCTCGCTCGGTCTGAGCAACCCGGCTCCGTAGCGGCAGGTAGCCAAGTCTTCCCATTTCGCCATGGGGACGCCCCGGTAACGTCGCCACCTTTCTCCTGCGCGGGGAAAGGCCCCGCCGTCCGGCACCACGTCAGGCATGGCAGCGGGGGGCGATGTTCACTCAGGTCCGTTCGGCCGCCCTGAGCGGAGTCGACAGCTTTCCGGTCAGCGTCGAGGCGAGCCTCACGTCCGGCCTCCCGTCGTTTTCGATCGTCGGTCTGCCGGCAGGCGCTGTGCGCGAAGGCCGCGAGCGGGTGACCGCCGCGCTCGCCAGCGTGGGATTCCCGGTCCCGCATCGCCGGGTCACCATCAACCTGGCGCCGGCCGACGTGCCCAAGACCGGCAGCGCCTTCGACCTCCCCATCGCGATCGCGCTTCTGATCGTCGGCGGCCACCTGCGGGCGGAGGAAGCCGACGGCCTTGTGTTCGTCGGCGAACTAGGGCTCGACGGCGAGTTGCGCCCGGTGCGCGGAGCGCTGTCCATCGCAAACGGCTGCCGCGGGATGCAGGGCCTGATGCTTCCTTCCGCGAACGCGCGCGAGGCCGCGGTGGCGGGGGCGGTGGAGGTGATCGGGGCGTCGTGTCTGCCGGAGGTGATCCGGCATCTGACCGGGAGCGGCCCGATCAGCCCGGCCACCGTGGACGGCGTCGCTCTTCTGGGCGGTAGCGCCGGGGACGCGCCGGACCTGGCCGACGTCCGGGGTCAGGCCCACGCCAAGCGCGCGCTTGTGGTGGCGGCCGCGGGAGGGCACAATCTGTTGCTGACCGGGCCGCCCGGAGCGGGCAAGACCATGCTCGCGCGGCGCCTGCCGGGAATCCTCCCGCCCCTCGAGCTGCAGGAGGCGGTGGAGGCGACGAAGGTGCATTCCGTGGCCGGACGCCTGCCCCCCGGAGAGGCGCTTGTGACGCGCCGCCCGTTCCGTGCCCCCCACCACACCATCAGCGACGCGGGGCTGGTCGGCGGCGGCCGCGTGCCGCGACCCGGCGAAGTCAGCCTCGCGCATCAGGGGGTTCTCTTTCTCGACGAGCTTCCGGAGTTCCGCCGGAACGTGCTCGAAGCCCTGCGGCAACCGCTGGAGGACGAAGCCGTTACGATCTCGCGCGCCAGTCAGGCGGTCACCTATCCCTGCCGCTTCACCCTGGTCGCCGCGATGAACCCCTGTCCGTGCGGGTTCCACGGTGATGGATCGGGACGCTGCTCCTGCACCGAGGCCACCATCCGCCGCTATCGCAACCGGGTGTCCGGGCCGTTGCTGGATCGCGTCGACCTCCATGTGCACATCCCGGCCGTGCCGATCGAGGAACTCCATGGGCGCACCGCCGGGATGACGAGCCTTGAGTCACGTGCGCAGGTCGCGGGCGCCCTGCGCCGGCAACAACAGCGCAGAAGCCGGAACGGGACCGCTCTCTTCAACGGTCGCCTCGGATCCAGGGAGATGCGACGCTGGTGCCTGCCGGGGTCGGAAGGTCGCCGGCTGCTGCGCGGTGCCGTGCGTAATCTGGGTCTCTCGGCACGCGGCCATCACCGGATTCTGCGCGTGGCTCGCACCATCGCCGACCTGTGCGGGAGCGAGCGCGTAGGTGCTTCACACGTCGGGGAGGCCATCCAGTACCGAAGCCGGGTGCCTATTTCCCTTTCACCCGCGGGAGGATGATGGTGAACTCCGTGAATTCGCCCTCTTCGGTTTCCACGGCGAGCTGCCCTTCGTGCTCGCGGACGATCTCGTGCGAGATCGACAGCCCGAGGCCGGTGCCCTGGGTGCCGGACTTGGTGGTGAAGAAGGGGTCGAAGATCTTGCGCACGACGCTCTCGGGCATGCCGGTGCCGTTGTCCCGCACCTTGATGCACACGGTGTCGCCCCGTCCCTCGGTGGACACGAGCAGGGTGGGCGAGTACCCGCGGCCTTCCGCCTTGCCGCGCATCTGGGTGGCCTGACAGGCGTTGGTGACGATGTTCAGGATGACCCGGCTGAGATCGCGCGCGATGCCGTCGACGCGGCCTGCCTCGGGGTCGAGTTCGCGGGTGATGGTGACGTTGAAGGTGGCGTCGGTGCCGCGCATCCCGTGGTAGGCGAGCTTGGTGTATTCCTCCACCAGCAGGTTGATGTCGATGGACTCGATCTGGCCGGCCTCGTCGCGGGAGTGGGCCAGCATGCCGTCGACGATGCGGTTCGCCCGGTCGCCGTGCTCCTTGACCTTGGAGATGTTGAGCTGGAGGTCGCCCAGGATCTCGTCCACGATTTCGGTCAACTCTTCGTCGCCGGCGGCGGCGAGCGGTCCCGCGCCGTCACCGTTGCCGCTCTCTCCTTCCATGCCGAGTTCCTCCCGCAACTCGTCGATCAACTCGACGGAGAGCGCCGCGAAGTTGTTGACGAAGTTGAGCGGGTTGCGGATCTCGTGGGCTACGCCCGCCGTCAGTGCGCCGAGCGATGCCAGCTTCTCCTGGGTGATGACCTGTTCCTGCGTGCGCCGCAGCTCGTCGAGCGTGCTCTCAAGCTCGGCGTTCTTGTCCTGGACTTCGGTGGCAAGCGCCTCCACCAGGTTCAGGCGCTGAACTTCGATGGCGTGCTGGCGGAACACCTCGAGAGCGCCCGCCATGTCGGTGACCTCGTCGTTGCCGGCAATCTCCAGCTTCGCTTCCAGTTCGCCCCTGGACATGCGGCGCATCACGTCGGAGAGGTGGCGCAGCCGGACCAGCAGGCGCTCACCGAAGAACTTCCAGCCTCCGAAGACGGCCGCCAGCACAGCCAGGACGTTGACCGCAAGGATCGTCCACCAGCCGATCTGCAGGAGAGTGGCCGACCGGTCCGCCGCCTCCCGGGTCGAGATCTCCGCGTTCTCCACCAATGGTTGAACGAGCGCGTTCAGGTCGTTGGTGGTCGCTTCGTTGAGGGCCAGGTACTCCTCGGACTCGGCCAGCTCGGCCAGCTCGAGGGTGCGAATGGTGTATATCCCGTTCGCGGCCGAATAGAGATCCCCGAGACGCTCGAAGGAAGGCCGCAGCAGGGCCGCCGTCGCGGGCAACAGGTCATCCAGGTCACTCTGGAGGTTGCCCATGGCGGCCGTTACCCGCTCCCGGTTGGTCTGCAGGAGACCCGGGTCGTCCTGGGTAAGGGCTCGCTGGATGAGCAACGAAACCGCGTTCTGATTCGTTTGGTAATTGAGCAGCCCTCTGTATTGGTCCAGTTGCTCGGGCGCGTTCCTGGCGGAAGTCGGCGCCGGCTGGTCCGTGAGCTCCCGCAATCCCGTTGCCATGAAGAAGTCCTGATCGTCGATTGCGGCGACCAGGAGGAGTTCGGCTCCCAGCGTGAGCTCCAGCACTTCGCGCTCAAGGTCGCCGACCCGGGCGCGATAGGTCAGGCGCCTGGCCACCGATTCCCGGATGAGGTCGATGCTTTCCACCAGGTTGGATGCAAGCACCACCACCGAATCCTGCAGCGCGCCCTGCATGCCGGTCCCGGTCATTTCCCCAAGGCGGGTTCGCAGGAACTCCTCCTCCCGCATCACGTCGGTTTCGACCAGCGCCAGGTCTTCCGGCGTATCGGCCGCGATCAGCCTGGGCGAAGCACGCACCAGTTCCGAGCTGCTTTGCGCTACGTCGAAGGCGGCGATCATCCCCGGCATATAGGTGCCGGTGACATCCCGCTGGCTCGCGTTGACGATCGTCATGAGACCCAGCGCCAGCACGCTCGCCACCAGAGTCAGGGTCACGCCCCCACCCAGCCCCACCCAGATCTGACTCGCGATCCCGAAACGGTTGCCCGTGGCTTTGCGGACCCTGGTCCCCCATCCGGACGGCAGTTTTGCCAGAACCCACTCGAAGGTGGAATGGATTCTGGAGTCCAGACCCTCCTGAACCGGAGGAGTCATCGCGAGAGCCGCTCCATGGCCCGGAAACGGCCAGCCTGGATCCGGGTCAGAAACACGCGGTCCGAGCCCTGGTTGTCCCGCTCGCCATACTCCACCTCGAACCCGCCCAGATCGATGGGCCCTGCTTCCCGCAGCGTCCCGAGGAAGCTCTCGCGGGTCGGCTCCGGGCCCGTCCGGTCCAGCCCTTCGACAATCAGACGTCCGGCCAGGTAGCCCTCGAGCGAGACGAAGCCGGGACTCGCATCCGGGTCCACGACTTCCAGCGCCTCGTGGTAGCGGGCCACCACGGGAACGGAAGTGTCCCCGGGGAACGGGACGACCTGGGTAACCACGACACCCTCGCCCGCTGCCCCCAGTTCGTTGAGCAACGCGTTGCTGCCCACGAACGAGATGTTCACGAAGATGGCGTTCACGCCGATGCGGCGCGCCCATCTGATGAACGTGGCTGCGGGTTGGTAAGCGCCGATGATGATCACGGCCTGGGGGCTGCCTTCGCGGATGTCGAGAAGTGCCCGCTTCACCGCCGTGGTGTTGCGGACGTATGCTCCCTCGGCCACCAGGACCATGTCGCGCCTGCCCAGAGCGCGGCGCATGCCGGTCAGTCCGGCGTTGCCGTAGTTGTCGTCCTGATACAGGACCGCGAAGCGCGTAAACCCGAGGTCCGTGGTCAGGCGCTCGACCATCTCTTCGGTTTCCTGGAAGTAGGATGCGCGCAGGTTGACTACGAAGTCGCGGTTCTCACGCAGGAATTCCGCGCCCGTGAACGGCCCGATGTAGGGGACGCCCGCGGCGCTCGCGACCGGTTCGGCCGCGGTGGAGGTGGGAGTTCCCACCGCGCCCACCAGCCCGAACACTCCCTCGGCGATAAGCGTGTGCGTGTTGTCGGAAGCGGCTTCCGGTTCGTATCCGTCGTCACGCGAACGAAGCCGAAGCATCCGTCCCTGGACGCCCCCGCGCCGGTTGGCTTCCTCGAACGCCGCGAGTATCCCGAGCCTCATGTTGGAACCAAGCTCGCTCGTGGGGCCGGTGAAGGCGGCCGACTGCCCGAACACGATCGAATCCGCGAAGACGCCCTCCGCTTCCGACTGGGCCGCCAGCGGCGAGCCCGCCAGAGCGCCGACCAGGACCCCCAGAAAGACCGCGGTGGCAGCATGGCGAGGCGTCACAGCATGGGTCGCGGGCCTTGCGCGCCGGCACCCCGTCCCGCGTCTCATCAGTCTCCCCCGTATCGGAGCGCCAGACAGGTCAGGTCGTCGGACTGGGGTGCGCCGCCGGCATGCTCATGGACAGCATCGACCACCTGGCGCGTCATGTCCTCGGGGTCCGCGCCGGCCGCCCTTCGCAGGACATCCAGCAGGGTATCGTCCCCGAACTGGTTTCCGGCCTCGTCCATCGCTTCCGTCACGCCATCCGTGTAGAAGAAGACGACATCGCCCTCCTCCAGCTGCATCGAGTGTTGCTGATAGGGGAATTCGTCGATCACGCCGAGAACGATGCCGCTGTCCCCCGGCAGCCATGTCACCTCGCCCGAGGGCTTGACCAGACAGGGGAGGTTGTGGCCTCCGTTTACGTATTGCAGAAGCCCCGATGCCGGATCGAGCACCGCGTAGAACATGGTTACGAACATCGACTCCTTGTTCTGTTCGTAGAGTAGCTGGTTGACCTCGGTTATGCATTTTACGGGTTCCCGTTCGCCAAGGGCGGATCCCTTGACGAGGGTCCGGCTGACCATCATGAACAGCGCGGCGGGAACTCCCTTGCCGGAGACGTCCGCGACCACCACGGCAAACCCCTCATCCTCCACCGGGAAGAAGTCGTAGAAGTCGCCGCCCACCTCCTTGGCCGGGGTCATCCAGGCGAACAGGCCGTAACGGGGATGCTGCGGGAAGACCTTGGGCAGGATCGAGTCCTGCATCTGAGCCGCCACCCCCAGCTCCTGGCGCAGGGCAACGAGCTCGTCGCGGGACCGAAGCGCTTCGCGCATCACCTCCAGATGACGGATCGTCTTGTCGATCGTGGTCTCGAGATCGTCGAAGTTGATCGGCTTGGTGAGGAAGTCGAACGCGCCGCGATTCATGGCGGTGCGGATGTTCTCCATGTCGCCGTACGCCGTGACGATCACCGCGCGCAGGTCCAGGTCCAGAGAGTTGATCTGGCTGAGGAGCGTCAGCCCGTCCATCTCCGGCATGTTGATGTCCGACAGGACCATGTCGATGTCGTCCTGCTCGTTCAGCTTGTCGAGCGCTTCGACACCATTGCTGGCGAAGACGAGTTCGATCTCCCGCCGGCGCATCTTGCGGCGGAACTTCTGCCTGAGGAGAAGCTCGAGATCCGGCTCGTCGTCCACCACAAGAATCTTCTTCATACGTCCTCCCGAAAGAGAAGCGATCCCGATGCATTCCGCTGGGGCCGGCGGCCGGCTGGCGCGGGAGCCTGATCGGGCGTTGGCGTCGCCCAAAACTACTCTTTGCGCGCCCGTTGGCAACAACGATCCGCACTTGTCCGAGCTCGCAAATGTTCGAGATCAGCTTCCGGTTTGGCGTTGCCGGCGCGTGGTGGTGACGCCGGGGTATCGAGGGATGCGCATTCGAGCCTGCCGTGATAGGTTGTTAGGCCGGCAAATCCGGAAGCCGTCGGCGCCCCGCACAGGTCGGCGGAGGAACCGGGTGCGGAACAAAGGGAGAATGGCGCAGTCGTTGGGGCACAGCGGCGGATCGACGCATGGATGTCACGCTTGGGATTGATGTGGGGACGGACCAGCACGAGCCTCGAAGGGTCGTGGAGGTGTTCGAGCGCTTCGCCACAGCGAACGGCGTAAGCGATCTCGTAGTGCAGAGGTTCTGTCTGGCGCTGGACGAAATCCTCACCAACGTCATCTCGTACGGGTTCGAGAAAGCGCCGGAGGAACCGAGGATTCGCGTGGACTTCGGGCTGGGAGACGAACTGCTGGAAGTCCGCATCGAAGACAACGGACGATCGTTCAATCCGCTGGCCGACGCGCCGCTCCCGGATTTCACGCTGCCGGTGGACGAGCGACCCATCGGAGGGCTCGGCATCCACCTTGCCAAGAACCTCGTGCACGACATATCCTATCGACGCGATAAAAAGCGAAATTGCCTGACCCTCACACAGCCGCTGCAGGGCGCGACAGGGGATCCAAATCCGTGAAAGTCACAGCCAGTCAGTCCGGGGACGCCGTGATCGCGGCCGTAAGCGGCCGCGTTGATTCGGTAAACGCGACCTCCTTCGAACAGGAGTTGAGCAAGGCCATGGAGGGCGGTTCCAGCCGTCTGGTCGTAGATTGCGGCGAGCTGTCGTACATCAGCAGCGCCGGCCTGCGCATTCTCCTCCTCGCGGTCAAGAAGACCCGTGCGCAGGGTGGGGGAGTGGCGCTGTGCCAAGTGCAGGACCACGTCCGGGAGGTGCTGGAGGTCAGCGGTTTCACGCGCATCATGACGGTTCGTGACACCGTCGAGCAGGCGATCGACAGCTTCTGAAGGCGGCTGGCAGGGGGGGGCGAGGCTCGACCCGGCCACCGAGCCCGCAGATTTCGGTTTCAGGCTAGAAGTACGTGAACGCCTGGACCTTCAGGGACCATTCGGTGCGGTCGAGCGAGGACCGGTAGATATCCAGGTTGGTGGAGATGCCGTTCTTCCCGAAGGCATAAAGCATGAAGCCGGGGGTGATCGTGAAGCCGGAAAAGTCCCCGCCGTCGCCATCCTCGGTCCTGGCCCAACTCAGGCGCAGCAGAGGCTCGATGGCCTCGAAGCGGGCGGTCTCCGGCAGCCGCGCATACCAGAGGCCCATCGCCTGAAACGCCGTGAACGGGGTGTTCTGGGACACCCTCCAGTTCCGCCCCCGGATCGCCCCCAGCAGCAGGTGGCCCCCGTCGCGCCATGTCCCCGCCTCGAACTCGAGCCCGTAGGCCGGGGTCCAGGCCGACCCGTGGTCGAAGTGGGTTTCGTCGAATGAGGCGTAGGCCGCGAAACGGCTGTCTTCGGTGAGGTCGAAGGACAGCTGCGTGGTGGTCGACTTCCAGTTGTTGGCGTCCCGGTTGTCGATGCCTTCCCCGTTCGTGAGCGTGACGCGGTAGCTCGCGCGGCTGCCGAGGCGGCCCGTCATCAGCAACCCGGGCTCGTACCCGTTCAGGCCGAGCCTGAAGGCAAGGTTGCCGAACGAGCAGACTCCTCCAATCCCGGGGCACGCATGCTCCTCTGCTATCCCTGATACCCTCGCGTCCCGCTCGATCAGGGGCAGATCCGAGTTGGGGACCAGCCAGAAGTACGAGATGCCGCGCTTGAACTGACCCATGTTGAGCACGAAGGCCTCCGAGAAGCTCAACGTGAGCCACGCGTCCAGCACCGTGCCTCCGCGCAGCGCCTCGAACTGGAGGCGACCGCTGACGAAGTCGTTGTAGCGCCCGTCCAGCGTGATCCAGGCGCGCCGCATGGAAAACGTCGAGACGGCGCCCTCGGTGCTCGGCGCCTCGTACTGCGCGTGCACGCGCGCATCGAATGAGACACTGGAGCCGCCATAGGACCGGAAGGGCGGATCCTGGGCCTGGAGTGCGGAGGAGGAGAACGCCATGGCTGCGAGCAGCATGCCTCCGAGCGCCGTCCTTGCGGATGCCTTCGAATCCGGCCGCCGCTTCCGCCGGCGCTTGCCGCCATGGGTGCCCGGGTGCGGGTCGGAATGGAAATTCGGTGCCGCTCCTGCCGTGATCGTCGTCTTTTGGTGCGCCGGCATCATGGCCTCCTGGGAGGTGGTGTCGCGGTTGTCGTAGTCGCTACGTCCGGCCGTGCCTGATTTGGCTCGGCACCGCCGATGGCCGATCGGGGGTAGTCGCGCCTTCTAGAATAGGCCGATCACCCTTCCGGTGTCAGGATCCAGGTCGACATCGTAGAAGGAGGGACGGGTCGGGAGTCCCGGCATGGTGCGCATCTGACCCACCAGCGGATAGAGGAACCCGGCGCCCACGGAGGCGCGCACGTCGCGGATCGGCAGCGTGTATCCTCGTGGCACTCCCTTGCGGCGCGGGTCGTGGCTGATGCTCAGATGGGTCTTGGCCATGCAGATCGGCAGGTCGGAGAAGCCCTGGCGCGTGAAGAGATCGATGCGGTCGCTGGCCAGCGGTTCGAACTCCACCCCGTCTGCTCCGTATACCTCGCGCGCGATGATCTCGATCTTCTCCCGAACCGGAAGGTCGAGCGGATAGAGGAAGCGGAAATCGGAGGGCTGCTCGGTGGCCCGCACCACGGCCCGGCCCAGCGCGACCGCTCCCGCGCCCCCGTGGGCCCAGTGCTTCGAGACCACCGCGTCCACGGCCCCGGCGGCGCGCGCCGCCCGAATCACCAGGTCCACCTCGGCATCCGTGTCGGTGGCGAAGTGGTTCACGGCCACCACCACCGGAACTCCGAACTTGCGTGCCGTGCGGATGTGGTGCTCCATGTTGGCGATTCCCCGGGAGAGCAGCTCCAGGTTCTCTTCGGTGTATGCGCGGTCGAGCGGCCGTCCCGCCACCACGGGAGGTCCGCCGCCATGCGTCTTCAGGGCCCGGATGGTGGCCACCAGCACCACCGCGTCGGGGACCAGCCCGGAGTAGCGGCACTTGATGTTGAAGAACTTCTCCATGCCGATGTCGGCCCCGAATCCCGATTCCGTGATGACGTAGTCGCTCAGTTTGAGCGCGATGCGGTCGGCAATGATGGAGCTGTTGCCGTGCGCGATGTTGGCGAACGGTCCGGCGTGGACGAAGACGGGAGTACCCTCGAGCGTCTGCATCAACGTGGGTTGAACCGCGTCGCGCATGAGGACGGCGAGCGCGCCCGCGGCGCCGATGTCCTCGGCGGTCACGGGTTCGCCGTCGCCCGTCGCCCCGACCACCATGGCCCCGAGCCTTCGGCGCATGTCGGCCAGGTCGGTGGTCAGGGCGAGAATCGCCATGATCTCGCTGGCCACCGTAATGTCGAACCCGGTGGTGCGGGTAAATCCGAATTCATCCGGACCCTGCCCGACCGTGATCTCGCGGAGCATGCGGTCGTTGGTATCCATCACGCGCCGCCAGGTGATGGTCTCCGGATCGATTCCCAGGCGCACGAAGCGGCTGCGCTCCTCCGGCGTCATCCGGTCCGGGTCGCTCGTGGCGATGCCGAGCTTCTCCTTGCGCACATGCATGCCGCGGGCGAAGAAGCGCCTTCCGTTGCGGACCGGGAAGAGACGCTCGAAGAGAAGCTCGTCGCTCTGGCGGGACTCGTGCAGCATCCGTATGTCGATCGCCGCCGCCAGCAGGTTGTTGGCCGCAGTGATGGCGTGGATGTCCCCCGTGAGGTGCAGGTTGAAGTCCTCCATCGGGATGACCTGGCTGTAGCCGCCGCCCGCCGCTCCGCCCTTGATGCCGAAGGTCGGGCCCTGGCTGGGCTGGCGGATGCACGCGATCGTCCGCTTGCCGAGGTGGGCGCCCATTGCCTGGGCGAGTCCCACCGTGGTTGTGGTCTTGCCCTCGCCCAGGGGCGTAGGGGTGATCGCCGTCACGTCGATGTACTTGCCCTCCGGCACGGCGGAGAGCCGGTCGAGCACGGAAAGCCTCACCTTCGCCTTGTGCGACCCGTGCATCTCGAGCTCCCCGCTTGCGAGGCCGAGTTGCGCGGCGATGGAGGCGATGGAGGTGAGCGGGGCTTCCTGCGCGATCTCGATGTCGGAGGGGACGGGCGAACGAATCTGGAGCGAGGTATTGCGGCCGTGATCGGTCATTGGCAGGGGATAGTCCATGGTTTCGGGACGCCAGCGTCGGAGGCCGACGGATTCGTCGCGCAACAACTCGGCGCTCGCGGATGCGCCAGAAAGATTCCCTCCGCGGCCTGATTTGGGAATAGGCGCAGGAAACGAGTCCGGCGGGGAACGGCGATTTCCTTGATTCGGTCCTGCGGGTACGGGTACATTAATCGCGGTATCGCGGCGCGCCGGCGCCACAATCCCCGACCACCCTCCTTTCAAGAGTCCCGCATGCGACTATTCATCGCGCTGAATCTCTCCGATGGCGCGAAGGAAGGCGTGTACGCCGCCGCTCGGCCCCTCAGAGAGGCCGGCTTGCCGGTGCGGTGGCTGGATCCCGAAACGTATCACCTGACCCTCAAGTTCCTCGGGAATCCACATCCGGACCTTACGCCCCGCGTGTCGGAGGCGATCGACGAAGTCGGGGGCAAGAACCGGTCCTTCTCGATGGAGATCCGCGCCTTCGGCGCCTTTCCCACGATTCGCCGCCCAAGGGTGCTGTGGGCCGGGGTGGAGCCGGTCCTCGCCCTGCGCTGTCTGAAGCAGGATGTGGAGTGGGGGCTGGCCAGCCTGGGCTTCAGCCGGGAGACGAGCGCCTTCCATCCTCACATCA
This sequence comes from Gammaproteobacteria bacterium, assembly GCA_028820325.1. Taxonomy (GTDB): domain Bacteria; phylum Gemmatimonadota; class Gemmatimonadetes; order Longimicrobiales; family Gaopeijiaceae; genus BD2-11. The sequence goes on from JAPPJO010000020.1 coordinate 28,118, forward strand.
CCGTGGGCCGCGCCAGGGCGGAGACCGGCGCCGGCGCCTTCCGCGGACTGGATGCCCTGGTTGCCGACCTGGACTTCCGCCATCACATCGACGTGACGTCGGTGGAACTCATGCGCAGTCATCTCTCCCGCGCCGGCGCCCGCTACAGTGTCGTATCCTCGGCGGCGCTCGAGACGCCGGAACCGGCGCAGCCCAACGCCTGATGGCCACGATCCGCGCGGGCTCCCCGATGCTCGGCCCCTGACCCGACTTCATGGCAAACATCCTGATCGTCGACGACGACGCCTCGGTCAGCGGCGCGCTGCGTCAGGTCTTCGAGTACGAGTCGCATCGCGTGACGATCGCCCCCAACGGCCCCGTCGGCCTCGAGCGCCTCGTCGACGACAATCCCGATGTCGTCTTTCTCGACGTCAAGATGCCGGAGATGGACGGCCTGGAAGTCCTGTCGAGGATGAGGAAGCTGGACTCCCGCACCCCGGTGATCATGATCAGCGGGCACGGGAACATCGATACCGCCGTGGAGGCCACGCGCAGGGGCGCGTACGACTTCCTGGAGAAACCTCTCGACACGGCGCGCCTGTTCGTTACCCTGCGCAACGCCCTCGACATGCACGGGCTCAAGCGCAGCGTCGAATCGCTTCAGACCGAAGTGGAGAGCCGGTACGAAATCGTCGGTTCCTCGCCCCGGATTCATGAGATGCTGATGCGTATCGAGAAGGTGGCGCCGACCCGGGCGCGCGTGCTCGTCACCGGCGAGAACGGCACGGGAAAAGAGCTGGTGGCGCGGGCGGTCCACAGGCTGTCGGACCGGCGCGACCGGCCGTTCGTGGAAGTGAACTGCGCCGCGATCCCCTCGGAGCTCATCGAATCGGAGCTCTTCGGCCACATGAAGGGGTCGTTCACCGGGGCGGTGGCGGACCGCGCGGGGAAGTTCGAGCAGGCGGACGGCGGCACGCTCTTCCTGGACGAGATCGGAGACATGTCCTTCGCGGCCCAGGCGAAGGTGCTGCGCGTCCTGGAGCAGGGCGTCGTGGTCCGCGTGGGAGGCTCCCGGACCTTGCAGGTGGACGTGCGCGTCATCGCGGCCACCAACAAGGACCTCGCCGAAGAGATCAGGAACGACCGGTTCCGCGAGGATCTCTACTATCGTCTCAACGTCGTTCCCATCGAGCTTCCTCCGCTTCGCGAGCGTCGGTGTGATATTCCCATGCTCGTGAAGCACTTCACCACGCTGATGGTGCGGACCGGGCGGGCATCCCGGAAGCACTTCACGGAGGGTGCCCTGAACCGGCTCAAGGCGATGGACTGGCCGGGCAACGTGCGCCAACTGCGCAACGCCGTGGAGCGCTTTCTGATTCTCTCGGAGGGCGACGAGATCCGCACGAAAGACGTCCGACTGCTCTCCGGAGGCAGCCCGGGCGCGGTCGTCCACCAACTGCTGGCCGCGCCTTCCTTCGCCGACTTCAAGGACCGCGCGGAGCGGGCGTTCATCGAGCACAAGCTGCGCGAGCACGACTGGAACATCACCGAGACCGCCCGGTCGGCGGGCATGCCGCGCTCCAACCTCTACAAGAAGATCAACAAGTACGGGCTGGAGCGGGAGTCGTGAGGCGGGCAGCGGGACGGGACGGAGAACGGGAGGATCCGTTGCGGACCGGTGACGGGGCGGGGGATGGCGGACGCGACTCCGAACCGTCGGCGGAAGCACCCATGAAGTCGCTGGCCCGGACGGCGTGGGAGTGGTGCCGGTCGGTTCTGATTGCGTTCGCGCTCTTCCTGATCATCAGAGCGTTTCTGGTGGAGGCCTTCAAGATTCCCACCGCCTCCATGGAGAACACCTTGCTGGTGGGAGATTTCCTGGTGGTCAACAAGGCGGTGTACGGCGCCGAGGTTCCGGGGACGGCGCTGCACCTTCCCGCATTCGCGGAGCTCGAGCGGCGCGACGTCATCGTGTTCACGCCTCCGCACGACCCCGGAAAGAACTATGTGAAGCGCGTGGTCGGGGTGCCCGGGGATGTCCTTGAGATGCGGGCCAAGACGCTGTACCTGAACGAGGTGCAGCTCGACGAGCCGTACGTTCGCCACGTGGACCCGCGGCGTGACGAGTATCATCCCGACATGGCGTGGCAGGCCGGTTTCCTCGCCGACGGCCGCGACCCGGCGTCCTACCGGCCGACGCGGGACAACTGGGGTCCGATCCGGATTCCGGAGGACAGTTACTTCGTCCTGGGCGACAACCGCGACAACAGCGAAGACTCGCGCTACTGGGGATTCGTCGACAAGGGTTCGGTGCGGGGGCGGCCCTGGTTCGTCTACTACTCCTTCGACGCGTCTTCCGATGGGGAGGCTGCGTGGATGAGGGACGTGCGCTGGGGCAGGATCGGCGGGATTGTCCGGTAGACACGGGCGCGGGTACTGGTTGACACCATGCGGCCTGGTTGACACCATGCGGCCTGTCTGATACCCTTGACTGCTTTGTTACTCCACTCCGTGGGTTCGACGACGAGGACGAGACCGCGGAAGAACGTCTCCCCGGCAAATCGCGGGTGAACCGTACGTGAAGACATATACGCCCAGGGCGAGCGACATCGAGCACCAGTGGTGGGTGGTTGATGCTGCGGGACAGCCGTTGGGGCGTCTGGCGGCGCAGGTCGCGCGCGTGCTGCGCGGCAAGCACAAGCCCATCTTCACGCCTCATCTCGACACGGGGGACAACGTGGTGGTGATCAACGCCGCCCGCGTGAAGCTCACCGGCAACAAGGCGGCGCAGAAGACCTACTTCCGTCATTCGGGCTACATGGGCGGCGAGCGCCATATTCCCTTCAGGACGATGCTGGAGCGGCATCCCGAGCGGGTGATCGAGCGCGCCGTACGCGGCATGCTCCCGAAAGCACGCCTGGGTCGCCGACTACGCCGCCGGCTGCGCGTCTATGCCGGGGCCGAGCATCCTCATCATGGCCAGCGTCCGGGCCAACTCACGTTCTGAGGTCACGGGTTCATTGCCATACGTAGAACAGGTTCAGGCCGTAGGCCGGCGCAAGAGCAGCGTAGCGCGCATCATGCTGCGACCGGGAATCGGAAGGTGGCTGATCAACGGCCGGGAACTGGACGACTATTTTCCGCGGCTGGTGCATCGCAAGCGCGCCACCGAACCGATGCAGGTCGTTGACGCCGACGCCCGCTTCGATGTCGTCGTGCGCGTGCACGGGGGCGGGATGACCGGTCAGGCCGACGCCATCCGCCTGGGGGTTGCCCGAGCGCTGGTCGAGGAAGACGAAGACGCGATGGGCCCGCTTCGCCAGGGCGGGTTTCTCTCACGTGATCCGCGCAAGGTGGAGCGCAAGAAGCCCGGCCGTCCGAAGGCCCGCAAGCGCTTCCAGTTCAGCAAGCGATAAACCCGAGGACTGCCTGGAGACGCATGGAGCAGGTTTCTCTGAACCAGATGCTTGAGGCCGGGGTCCACTTCGGACACCAGACGCGCCGATGGAACCCCAAGATGCGCCGTTTCATCTTCACGGAGCGGAACGGCATCCATATCATCGACCTGCGCAAGACGTTCGATCGGCTGATCGCGGCCCGGAAGATCGCACGCCAACTGGTGCTTTCGGGCGAACGCCTCCTGTTCGTCTGCACCAAGCCGCAGTTGCGCGGGATCATTGAAGAGGACGCCGCCCGGTCCCGCAGCCTGTTCGTGACGGAGCGCTGGCTGGGCGGCATGCTCACCAACTTCCAGACCATTCGTCGCCAGATCCGCCGCCTGAAGGAGCTGGAGCGGGGGCAGGAGGAGAACGCCTTCGAGTTCTACACCAAGAAGGAACGCCTTCTGCTCGAGCGCGAGCGGCTGAAGTTGGAGAAGTACTTTTCCGGGGTGAAGGACATGGCCCGGCTCCCGGGCGCCATCTTCGTCGTCGATGCCCGGCGCGAGGCGATCGCGGTCAGGGAGGCCCACCGGCTTGGTATCCCGATCATCGCCATCACCGACACCAACGCCGATCCGGATCTCATCACCTACCCGATTCCGGGGAACGACGACGCGATACGCTCGGTCAGCCTGATCAGCGGCGCCATCGCCGAGGCCATCAGCCAGGCCCGCAAAGAGGTGCCGGAAGATGAACGCCGTCGGGTGGAGGACCTGGAGGCCACGACGTATTCGACCGAGACAGGCGAGAAGGCCGCCGCGGTGGAGGAGCATCCGCGCCGTCGAGCGCGCCGGCGGCCCCGTCCGGGCGTCATCGCGGAACGCCAGACGGGCAGCCCCGGTCGAGGGGATTCGCAAAAGCGAGTCAGGAGGGCCCGCGTTCTGGTCAGGAAGCCGGGGGGCGACGCGGCCGAATCGGATTCCGGCGGAGCGCCCGCGAAGCCGTCGACCAGCCAGGAAGCCGAACCGAAGCCGTCCCGGGTCCGGCGCGCGCCTCCCAAGCCGGTAGCGTCCCGGACCAGTTGATCCTTCCTGCCGGCGACTGCCGGGACAGGGAAGTATGGACGAGGGTCGCGGGAAAGCGTCGCCACCGGATCCCGCGTCCCGTAACCTCGAAACGATCACCAGGCGGATACTCCACATGACGATTCCCGCAAAGATGGTGAAGGCCCTGCGCGACCGTACAGGCGGGGGCATGATGGATTGCAAGCGCGCTCTCGAAGAGACGGGAGGCGATCTCGAGGCCGCGGTCGATCTCCTCCGTGCCAGGGGTGCGGCGAAGGTTTCCAAGCGAGCGGGCAGGGATACGAACCAGGGAACCATCGGCAGCTACGTCCACTTCGACCGAAGGGTGGGCGTCATCGTCGAAGTCAACTGTGAGACCGACTTCGTCGCCAACACGGACGACTTCCGGGCGCTGGCCAAGGACATCGCCCTGCACATCGCCTCCCAGGACCCGATTGCCGTGCGCGCGGAAGATCTGCCGCAGGACGTGGTCGAGCGTGAGAAGGCGGTCTACCGGGAGCAGGTGCGTGCCCAGGGGAAGCCGGAACGCATTCAGGACATGATCGTCCAGGGGAAGCTGAAGGCCTTCTACAAGGATCAGGTGCTGCTGGAGCAGCCCTTCATCAAGGACACGGACCGGACCATCGGCGAGCTCGTGACCGAGGTATCGGCGAAAACCGGCGAGAGGATCGAAGTCGCCCGCTTCTCGAGGTTCGCGGTCGGGCAGCGCGGCTGACGGCGCACGCCCGCGGGACGATGAGCGGCTCGTCGGAATTCCGGTACTCGCGGGTTCTCCTGAAGCTCTCCGGCGAAGCGCTCGCGGGAGAGGAGGGATTCGGCATCTCTCCGCCGGTCGTGGACCGGCTCACCGACGAGATCGGGACGCTCGCCGACCTGGGCGTGGCCCTCGGCATCGTCATCGGGGGCGGCAACATCATGCGCGGGGCGCTGGCCAGCCGTCAGGGCATGGACCGCGTCACAGCCGACTACATGGGCATGCTCGCCACCGTCATCAACGCGTTGGCGCTTCAGGATCTGCTCGAGCGCAAGAACGTCACCACGCGCGTGCTGACCGCCTTTCGCATGGAAAAGCTCGCGGAGCCCTACATCCGCCGCCGGGCGATTCGCCACCTGGAGAAGGGCAGGGTGGTGATCTTCGCCGGAGGCACGGGGAACCCGTACTTTTCGACCGACACCGCGGCCGCTCTGCGGGCGATCGAGATGGAAGCCGACGTGATCATCAAGGCCACCAAGGTGGCGGGAATCTTTACCGCCGATCCTCTCCTGGACCCGACCGCGCAATTCATCCGGCGCATCAGCTTTCAGGAAGTGATCGCGCGGGAACTGGGGGTCATGGATGCCCCGGCGGTGTCGCTCTGCAAGGACAACAAGCTGCCCATAATCGTACTCAATCTCGGCGAGAGAGGAGCGGTCGGGGCCGCCATCAGAGGGGAGCGCATAGGCACGTTGGTATCCTGACCGGGTATCTGCTCTCCGATCGGTATCACACGCGCGCGGGAGGCTGTCATGGGACTCATGGAAGAACTCACGGAGCGCATGGACGCCGCGCTCGATGCTGCCCGGCGCGAGTTCGCAACCGTTCGAACCGGCAAGGCGACCCCGGCTCTGCTGGACAGCGTCCGGGTCGACGCCTACGGGGCCAGCATGCCCCTGAATCAGCTCGCGACGGTGGTTGCGGCCGACGCGAGCCTGCTGGTGGTGCAGCCATACGACAAGTCGCTGATGTCCTCCGTCGAGAAGGCGATCATGTCCGCCAACCTCGGGCTTAATCCCTCCAACGACGGCAACCTCATACGCGTACCGATTCCTCCACTCACCGAGGAACGACGCCGGGAATACGTGCGCATCATCCACAAGATGTCGGAGAATACCCGGATCTCGATCCGCCACGCCCGGCGTGCGGGCAATGGCGAGGTGAAGCGTCGCATCAGGGAGCACGAGATCAGCGAGGACCAGGGTCACCAGATGATGGGCGGGATTCAGAACCTCACCGACCGCTACGTGGCCTCGCTGGACGAGCTCATGAAGGCCAAGGAGGAGGAGGTCATGGCCATCTAGCCATGAAGTCCAACGTGCCGGCCCGGATTGACATGAGCGGGCCCATGCCGCGTCACGTGGCCGTCATCATGGACGGCAACGGACGCTGGGCCCGGCGGCAGGGCCTGCCCCGCAAGACGGGGCACGAGGCCGGGATGAACGCCGTACGCACGACCATCGAGGCTTCGGTCGACGCCGGCATCAAGATCCTCACCCTCTTTGCGTTTTCCACCGACAACTGGAATCGTCCGTCGGAGGAGGTGTCGGCTCTGATGTCGCTCCTGAAGGCGTATGCGGAGCGGGAGTGCTCGGAGCTTGTCGAGAAGGGCGTCGAAGTACGTGTGCTCGGGACCCTGGCCAGAATGCAGCCTTCAGCGCGCGAGGCCGTGGAGCGCATCATGCGGGAGACCGAGGGCGGAACGACGCTCAGGCTCAATCTGATGATCTCCTACAGCGGAAGGGAAGACATCCTGACCGCGGTTCGCCGTCTGGCCGCGCGCGCCCGGGCCGGAGAACTGGATCCCGCGGAGATCGACGAAGCGTGCCTGGAGCGGGCGCTGCTGACGAGCGGCATCCCCGATCCCGACCTTCTCATCCGGACTTCCGGGGAGTGCAGAATCTCCAACTTCATGCTTTGGCAGATTTCGTACTCGGAGATCCACATCACCCCCGTGCTGTGGCCGGATTTCTCCAGGGACGACCTCCTTGCGGCCGTCCTGGACTACCAGCGCCGCGACCGCCGCTTCGGCCGGATCACTTCCGGCTGATGGCGATGGCCGACCTTTCGCGCCGCGCGGTGGTGGCGGTGGTCGCGCTGCTCGTCGTCCTTCCGGTCATCTACCGGGGCGGGTGGCTCATGGGTGCGCTTGCGGCGGCGCTGGCCATGCTGGCCACCCGCGAGTTCTGCCTGCTGGCCCGGCGGACGGGTGTACGGACCTTTACCCGCACGGCCATGGCCGTCACGGCAGCGCTCGTCCTGGCAGCGACGGCGGAGCCCTTCTTCACCGGTTTCGCCCCGCTCGCGCTGACGGTCCTCATGGGGGCCACGGTAGCGCTCTTTGTCGCCGCCGTGCGCGCGCGCAAGGTGACGGACAAGCCGCTCGCGTCCGTCTGCTCGACGCTGACGGCGGCTCTCTATGTGGGAGGCGGGCTCTGCTTCGCGGTGCTGCTGCGCCACCTGCCGGAGACGGGGGTCGCCGTCAGAGCCCCCGGCCCGCTCGAAGGCCCGTTGCTGCTGCTCTTCCCGCTGACGGTCACCTGGGTCGGGGACATCGCCGCATACTTCGCGGGCAGCCTGTGGGGAACTCGCCGCCTGTTTCCGGCCGTCAGCCCGGGCAAGACGCTGGAAGGCACCGTCGCCGGAATCCTTGCCGCCGGGGCGGCGGGCCTGTTCTTCGCGGTGGCGGCCGCCGAGCCGTTCGTCCTGCTGGGGGTTGGGCCGGGCTGGCTCGTCGGCATCGCGCTCCTGATCGGCACGGGCGGACTGGCGGGGGATCTGGCCGTTTCGCTGCTCAAGCGCGAAGCCGGCGTCAAGGACACGGGGTCGATGCTTCCCGGCCACGGCGGAGTGCTCGACCGGCTCGACGCCGTGCTGGTGACGCTGCCGCTCGCCTACGCGGCGCTTCAGCTCGCCGGTTCGGTGTCGCCATGAGCCGGGTGGCGGTCCCCGAGGCGAAGGGTGCGTCGACGTGATCCGGGTCGCGATCCTGGGATCCACGGGATCCGTCGGGCGCAGCGCGCTCGAGGTCATGGGCCGGCATCCGGAGCGCTTCCGCGTGGTCGCGCTGGCCGCCAACCGCTCGGTAGCCGTGCTTCGCGAGCAGGCGGCGCTGCATCGGCCGCGCCGGGTGGTGGTCGCCGACCCCGGCGCCGGGAGGCTCGACCTCCCCGGCGTGTCGTCCGCCTACGGCCGCGAGGCTCTGATCGAACTCGCGGGGAACAGCGACGCGGATGTGGTCGTCAATGCCCTGGTGGGAGTCTCGGGCCTGGAGCCCACCCTCGCCGTGCTGCGGGCGGGCAAGCGTCTCGCGCTGGCCAACAAGGAGTCGCTGGTGGCCGGAGGCGAACTCGTCAACGAAACGGCGCGTTCGGGAGGCGGTGAGCTGGTGCCGGTCGATTCGGAACACAGCGCGATTCTGCAGTGTCTCGCCGGCAGCGACCCCGGGCATGTGGCCCGCATCGTGCTGACCGCTTCGGGCGGTCCTTTTCGCCGCTGGGACGCGTCGCGAATGAACGACGTCACGCCCGCCGACGCGCTGCGCCATCCCACCTGGAACATGGGTTCCAAGATCACCATCGACTCGGCCACGCTCGCGAACAAGGCGCTGGAGGTCATCGAGGCACATTTCCTGTATCGGATGGAGTATGAACGCATCGACGTGGTCGTTCATCCGCAATCGATCGTCCACTCCTTCGTGGAATTCACGGACGGCTCGGTCGTGGCGCAACTCGGCCTTCCCACCATGGAACTGCCCATCCTGTACGCGCTGACACACCCGGAACGGATCGACGACGTCCGCCTGCGAACGTTCCGTCCTTCGCGCCTGTCGGATCTCACGTTCGAGGAACTGGACCGGCCGCGGTTCCCCCTGTTCGAACTGGGCGTGCAGGCCGGGCGCGCCGGTGGCTGGGCGCCGACGGTCTTCAACGCGGCCAACGAGGTGGCTGTGCACGCATTCCTGGAGGGCGTGCTACCCTTCAGAGAGATGGCGGTGGTGGTGGGAGCGGCGCTGGAGCGAACTCCTCCAGGAAGGATCAGGTCGGTCGAAGACGTGCTCGGCGTGGATGCCGAGGCCCGGCGCGTGACCCGGGAATCCATCGAGGCGGTGGTCGCGTAATGGCGCGCGGCTCGTGAGCGGGCGCATACAGGGAGAGGGATGATGGCGTTGCTGGCGACAATCGTTGTCCTGGGCGTTCTGATCCTCGTCCACGAACTTGGCCACTTCTGGGCGGCCAAGGCCGTGGGCGTAAAGGTCCTGCGCTTCTCCATCGGGCTGGGGCCGCGGGTTCTCGGTTTTCGCCGCGGCGATACCGAATACGTGATCTCGGCGATTCCGCTGGGCGGGTACGTCAAGATGAGCGGCATGGCCGATGAGGTCATGGACCAGGTGGAGGGAGGTGGCGGCGAGGTGCGGCGGGGACCCGCGCCAACGGACTTCGACGGCAAGCCGGTCTGGGCGCGCGCGCTGGTGCTGTCGGCGGGCGTGATCATGAACATGATCTTCGCCTTCGCGGCGTATACTACGATCGCCGCGGGCTGGGGCCGGGTGGAGGCGGACGAGACCCGGCTCGGCTACGTGGACATGGAGCTGCTGCCCCCGGGCGCGGAACCGCTGGGGGGGCTTCCCGTCGGCGCGCGCGTTACGCGGGTGGGCGACCGCGATGTGGTCCACTGGGGGGATGTGCGTGAGGGATTCCTGTCGGCACGGGGCGAGACGATCACGGTGGAAACCGAGTCCCCGCGCGTGACGGTCTCGGTGCCGGTGCCCGACGATCCTTCCGCGCGCGAGCGCCTGGCATTGGCCCTCGACTACTGGATCGAAGCCGAAGTCCTGGACGTCGAGCTCGGGATGCCCGCGGCGGGCGCGGGCGTGCAGCCGGGGGACCGCGTGCTGGCCGTGGACGGTGTAGCCGTGGATAACTGGGCGCTGTTCCGGCAGGAGATCATGCGCCGTCCCGGTCGCACGGTCGAACTTCAACTGGCGCGCGACGGCGCTCTGATAGAGATCGCGGTGCCCCTCGCAACGCGTGAGGAAAGGGGGCCCGACGGGGAGATCAGGACCGTAGGTCAGGTCGGCATTCTGGCTCCGGTGGCCGATCCGGTGTACGTGCCCGTTCCGCTGACCCGCGCTGCGGTCATCGGATATCGGGACACCGTGGGCACCACCCGCATGATCCTCGCGTTCCTCGGCGATCTCGTGACCGGGAGCGTCTCCCCGCGCAATGTGGGCAGCATCGTCACCATCGGAACGCTGTCCGGCCAGGCGGCAGAGGCGGGGATTCAGACCTTCCTGCGCTTCATGGCTCTGTTCTCGGTGAATCTGGCGATCCTGAACCTGCTTCCCATTCCGATACTGGACGGCGGACATCTCGTTTTTCTCGGGATCGAGGCCGTCAGAGGGAGGGCGCTCAGCCTGGAGCAGCGGCTGCGCTGGAGCCGGGTCGGCTTCCTGGTGCTCATGGGCATCATGGTCTGGGCGCTCTCCAACGACATCCTGCGCGTGCTGGGGTTGTGACGCCGAACCGCCCCGGCGGCAGGGCCTGGAACGACGGCTTCAGAGAAACGACAGCTGCTCGGGACCGCGTTCCCGGCGCAGGGTGTCGACGCACAGCATCTCCGTAGGCTCCTCCTGCCGGGCAACGCCCAGAAAGCCCCGGTATCCCGCCCTGGCCAGTGCCCGAGAGACGGTTTCACGCGCCAGCTCGGGTGTGTTGCACTCCGCAGAGAGGTGGGCGAGCAGTATGCCGGCGAGGCGGGGATGGAGGAGATCCCGGGCAAGACGGGCGGCCGCGCGGTTGGACAGGTGCCCGTGGCTGGATGCGATGCGCGACTTGACGGCGGCGGGGTAGGAACTCTGGTGGAGAAGCGTCTCGTCGTGATTGGCTTCCAGGACCAGGAAGTCGCAGCCCGCGAGCGCGTGGCGTACGATCGCGGTGGACCGGCCGAGATCGGTCGCGAGCCCGACGCGGGCGCCGGATCCGACATCGACCAGGGCGATGGCCACCGGATCGGCCGCGTCGTGTACGGTCATGAACGGTTCCACGCGCAGGTCCTCGACGCCGAAGGCTCGCCCGGGCCGGTATTCCACAACCTGTTCCGACCCGCGGAACAGGCGGCCGCACGCCTTGCGGGTGGCTTCGGTAAGGCAAACGGGGATGCCGTGACGTCGCGCCAGCACCCCGCTGCCGCGGGTGTGATCTCCGTGCTCGTGCGTGAGGATGATGGCCGAGAGTTCACCCGCCTCGGCTCCGACCAGCCCAAGGCGGCGCTCGGTCTCGCGCGCGCTGAAGCCGGCGTCCACCAGGACAGCCGCACGCCCGGAGCGGACCAGAATCGAGTTGCCCTTGCTGCCGCTGCCCAGCACGCAGATCTGCACGACCGCTCCGGACCCGCCGGCTAGTCGGCGCCGGCCACGCTGAGCCAGGCACGCTCGAGAACGGCCTGCATCTCCGGCGCAAGCCGAACGCCCCTGCGGCTCATGACATGCGCCGCCGTGTCCAGAAAGCGGTTCAGCTCAAAGAGCGGCGCTTCGGGCGCCGCGCCCCATCGAAAGGGCGGGAGATGGCTCGTCGGGGCCGTTGCGCCGAACAGGTTGCAGCCTGCTCCGATGACCGCGCCGGTGTTCAGGAGCGTTCCAATGCCGGTCTTGACGTGGTCGCCCAGAAGGCAGCCCAGCTTGCCCAGACCGGATGGCACGGCGCCTTCGCCCGTACGGACCTTCACGTCGCGATAGTCATTGCGAAGATCGCTGTTCGTGGTCATCGCGCCCAGGTTCACCCAGCGGCCGAGGTACGAGCGGCCCAGGAAGCCGCCGTGGGCCTTGTTGTCGTAGCCGAGCAGGACGCTCTTCTCGATGTCGCCGCGGATTCTGCATGCCCGACCCACGTAGGAAGCGCATATCCTTCCACCGAGGACGGTCGAGCCGGGTCCCACATACAGCGGACCCTCCAGGCGAGCCGGCCCGCACACGCGCACGCCCTCGCCGAGGACGATAGGCCCCGGGCCCGTGTCCAGCATCACGCCCGGCTCGACGGCGGCACCGGGGCCCAGGGTGAAGAGGCCGTCTCCCAGCAGGTGGACGCCGGGGGGGAGGGAGGACCCCGAGGGTGGGATCGCCATTCCACCCTCGCGCGCCCCCACCGGCCGCCCCCCGGCCCGGCTCGACGGCGTGGACGCGAGAGGGGCGAACATCCCGGCCTCGAGGTCTTCACGGAGCTGCGCGGGCATCCGTGACACCAGCTCCCAGACGTGCTCCAGCACGAATCCTTCCAGCTCGATTCCGGCCTTCGTCCGGGGAGCGGCAGCGGGATCCGCGATGTCAAGCGGTTGGGGAAGCGGGGCACCGGAAGGGAGGCTCCACCCGACGGTCGTGCCGTCGATGCGCAGTTCGGCGGGGACCGGAGGCAGCTGCCGCGGCCGGCTCCGCACCACGGCCCGGCTGGACATCAGGATGCGGTGGAGGCCGCGCCCCACGTCGGAGGCCACGAGTGCCTCGGGCGCTTCGTCTTCCCGGAAACCGGCGAGGCGGGCGCCTGCAAGATGACCGCCGTACTCCACACCCCACGCGCGGGCTGCCCGCTCCCAGAGCCGTAGCGCGCCAAGCACCAGTTCGGCTGCGGGGCGTGTCAGGGCAAACGGCTCCCAGCGCCGGGCGCGGGCGTCGTCGAACAGGTAGAGACGGGCGCTCACGTCCGTTGGGCGCGCGACGAGGAGGGCAGCCGCTGCACGAGGCGCTTGAGTTCGCGGGCGTGCTCGCGGGTCGTGACCATCGTCACGTCCCCCGCGACGACCACGACCATCTCGCGGACGCCGAACAACACCACCCGCCCGCCTTCGCTGTACACGATGTTGTCGTCACTCTCAACGCAGACGACATCGCCGGCCCGGGTGTTCCCGCGGTGGTCGGGCGTCCGCGTCCGGGCGAGCGCCTCCCAGCTGCCCACATCATCCCAGTCAAAGGATACCGGAAGCATGGCGCACGAGCGGCTGCGTTCCAGCACGGCCTCGTCGACGCTGACCGTAGGCGCGTGGCGGAAGAAGCCGTTCACGTCGCCGTCCTCGAGTCGCGGAAGCAGGGCGGCGATGCCGGGAGCGTGCGCGCGCAGCTCCTTCAGGAACACCGATGCCCGCCAGACGAAGATGCCCGTGTTCCACAGGAACCCCTGGCGAATGTACTCGGCGGCCCGCCCGGCGTCGGGTTTCTCGTGAAAGCGCAGCACACGCCGGGGAGGCTCGCCTGCCCCGCCGCGGGCGGCTCCGTCCAGCGCGTCGCCGGGTTGCAGGTATCCGTAGCCGGTATCGGGACGATCCGGCCGGGCCCCGACGGTCAGCAGGACATCGTCTCGGGCCGCGATCCGCAACGCGCGCGCGACGAGCGATCGGAACGCGGCGGCGGGACGTATGACATGGTCCGAATGCAGGGAAACGATCACCGCGTCCGGATCGCTTCGCCAGGCGCGCCAGGTCGCCCAGGTGAGTGCCGGTGCCGTGCTGCGCGGCCGCGATTCCCAGAGGAAGCAACCGGGAGGTAACTCCGGCAGCGCGGAAGTCAGCGGCGACTCCAGGTGCCGTCCCGCGACGATCCGCAACCGGCCGGCCGGGACCAGCTCCAGCGCGCGCAGGACCGTGTCGGCTACGAGGGGGCGACTCGATACCAGCGGCAGGAGCTGCTTGGGGCGAGCGGGCGTGCTGGTGGGCCAGAACCGGGAACCGGCGCCACCCGCGAGGATGACGACCCGGAGGTGGGGGTCGGCGGGGGTCAACGCCGCTCGCTGATGCGGGTCGGAATGCACGCGGAAACTTACCCGCGGCACAGTGTAAAATCAACGGAATTCACCGCGCCGGGGTTGACCCGCCGGAGCCGTCGGGGTAGTCTTTGCGCGCTCCGCGAGCAGGCTGTCGGTTCGCGGGAGCCAGCCCTTCCTCCGTTGCCAAACAGTCGTCATGCGTTCGCTCGGGATCATCCTCCTTCTCCCTTCGCTGATTGCCACCGCTGCGTGCGGAAGAGATCCTTTCGCGCTCGAGTGGATCGCCTCCGCCGATACGGTGCGCCTGTACGCGATCTCCCGCCCCGAGCCCAACGTCGAAACAGGCTTCGACTTCGGTGCCCGGCACGCGGTCCGCATCGAAGCCCCCGCCACCACCTCAGCCTGGGACCTGGCCGTGGACATCGAAGGCGGCAGGGCCGTCTTCCTGACCCCCGGATTCTTCGGCGTCGACTCGGATGCGGCGCTGGTGGAGCTGCCCGACGAGAACTTCGACGACATCGAGGAAGCCCCCGAGGACGATGACGTGTACATCGAGGACCAGGCGGTACCGGTGAACCTCGGGAGCCTTTACGTGGTGCGCACGCGGCGCTTGCGCTCCAACTACGGGCAGCTCTGCAACCACTACGCGAAGATGGTCCCCCTGGACGTGGACCGTGTTGAACGCACCGTGGTCTTCGTGTTCGACACCAACGGGATCTGCAACAGCCGCAAGATGCAGCCGGACATCTTCCCCTGAACCCCATCTGCCCCCAAACCCTTCCTGGGCCATGCTCGACCTGCGGATGATTCGGGCGCGACCGGATCTGGTTCGTGCCGGAATAGCGCGGCGCGGCATCGCCGGCGGGGCCGCCCTGGTCGAACACCTGCTCGCGCTCGACGAGCGGCGCCGGTCCTCGATCGGAGAAGCCGATGAGCTCAGGGCGCACCGCAACACCGTTTCCCGCCGCATCGGGGAACTGAGGCGGAAGGGTGAATCGGCGGACGGGCTGATCGACGAAATGCGCAAGGTGGGCGGCCGCATCGACGCGCTCGGCGAAGTGGTGCAGGATGCGGAGGCGCACATCCGCGATATCCTGCTGGAGATGCCCAACCTGCCGCTGCCGGAAGTACCGGATGGGGGGGAGGAATCCAACGCGCTTGTGCGCAAATGGGGGACGAAGCGGAACTTCGATTTCGAGCCCAGACCACACTGGGAGCTGGGGGAGGGCCTGGGGCTCCTCGACCTCGCGCGCGGGGCAAGGATCTCGGGTTCGGGATTTCCGGTTCTCACGGGCCGGGGCGCCCGCCTGCAGCGGGAGCTGATCGGCTACATGCTCGATCTGCATGTCCGCGAGCACGGCTATACCGAGATGCGCGTGCCCTACATGGTCACCCGCGAGAGCCTCACCGCCACCGGCCATCTCCCGAAGTTCGAGGAGGATGCGTACGTCACGACCCTGGACGACCTCTGGCTGATCCCCACTTCCGAAGTGCCGCTCACCAACATGCACCGGGGCGAGATCCTCTCCGCGGACGAACTGCCTCTTCGCTACACCGCCTATTCACCCTGCTTCCGGCGCGAAGCGGGCGCTGCGGGCGCCGATACCCGCGGCCTGCTGCGCGTGCATCAGTTCGACAAGGTCGAGCTGGTGCGCTACGAGACCCCCGAGCGCAGCCGAGAGGCACTCGAGGAGATGACCGCGGAAGCCGAGGTGGTTCTGCAGCGCTTGGGGCTTCCCTATCGGGTTCTCAGCCTGGCGACGGGCGATCTGGGCTTCTGGTCGTCCATGACCTACGATCTGGAGGTCTGGGCCCCGGGCGTGCGCCGCTGGCTGGAAGTGTCGAGCGTCAGCACTACCACCGACTACCAGGCTCGGCGCGCGAACCTGCGGTATCGGCCCCATCCCGGCCGCAAGCCGGAATTCGTGCACACGTTGAACGGTTCGGCGCTCGCTCTGCCGCGGCTGCTGGTGGCCCTGCTGGAGACCGGCCAGGATGAGGACGGCAGCGTGACCCTGCCGGAGCCGCTGGCCGAGCGACTCGGGGCCGGTCGCCTGCTGCCCTGAGGAGGCGACGGGCGGGTGTCGCCGAAGCGCTGGTACGTCGGGCTCGCGGCGCTCTTCGTGGCACTGGCCGGATGGTATCTGCTCTACACGCAGCAGATCGTGCGCGCACTGCGGGCCGACAGCGAGATCTTCACGCGCATCTATGCCGAGGTCATGGAAGGCCTGACCGACCCCGAGGAAGGCAGTTCCATCCAGGCGCTCAGGGGGCTTCAACTGCTGATCACCGAGTCGGGCGTGCCGTTCGTAATGACCGGACCAGGAGACACCGTGCTGGCCGTCGAGAACCTTCCCTTCGATGTGGATCTCGGCTCGGCGCAGGGGCAGGAGCGGGTGCGCGGCTACATCAACACCCTGGATCAGCGCAGTCCCCCGGTCGGCGATCCCGAAGTCCAGCTCATCCACTACGGCCCACCTCCGATTCTGACGCGCCTGCGCTGGATTCCATGGCTTCAGGCGGGGGGGCTGGCGCTGGTCGTGCTCATGCTGGCGGGACTGGTGCGATACCAGCGCAGAGTGGCTGGAGAGCGCGCCTGGACGGTGATGGCCCGCGAACTCGCACACCAGCTGGGTACCCCGATCTCTTCGCTGCACGGCTGGGTCGAAGTACTCAAGCTGCCCGCGCCCGAGCGGCCCGGAGAGCTGTCCGACGGCGAGATCCTGCACGAGCTCGACGATGATGTCGAGCGCCTCGAACGCGTTACCCGCCGATTCGAACTGATCGGCCGGGAGCCTGCGCTCGGGCAGGTCGACCTGACCCGCGTGCTGGAGGAGCTGGAGGGCTACTTCCGTTCCCGCCTCCCCAGCCTGGCGTCGGAAGTGGAACTGGTGATGGAAGTTCCCCCCGATCTGCCCGCGGTCAGGGGACACCATGTCCTGCTCAGTTGGGCTCTCGAGAACGTGCTCAAGAATTCGCTCGACGCCCTGGCCGGGCGCGGGGGCCGGATTTCGATCACATGCTCCGGGTCGGGTGCGGGATGGGTGGATGTGCGCATCGCGGATACCGGTCCCGGAATCGATCCCGCCGTGCGCGACGACATCTTCGAACCCGGTGTTACCACCAAGGCGAGCGGCTGGGGCGTGGGGCTCACGCTGGCGCGCCGCATCGTGCAGGGCGTGCACCGCGGGAAGCTCGAGCTGGTGTCGGAGTGGGAGCCAGGCGCGACCTTCAACATACGACTTCCGTCCGAGGCCTGATCCGGTGGATCACCTGGAGGGGCTGAACCCCGAGCAGCGGGCCGCCGTGCTCCACTTCGAGGGGCCTCTGCTGGTGCTCGCCGGCGCAGGGACCGGAAAAACCCGGGCGCTTACCTGCCGGATCGCCCATCTGGTGCGCGAGCACGGCGTTCCGCCGCATCGCATCCTCGCCGTCACCTTCACCAACAAGGCGGCGGGTGAGATGCGGGAGCGCGTCGCCAACTACCTGGGGGAGGAGCCGCGGGGGATGTGGCTCGGCACCTTTCATGCCCTGGGCGCACGTCTTCTGCGCATCCACGCGGGCGAGGTCGGGCGCGCGGCCCCGTTCACCATTTTCGATGCCGAGCAGAGCCTGAACCAGGTGAAGCGGGCCCAGAAGGCCGTCCGCGTCAATCCGGACCGGTGGAATCCGCGATCGGTGCAGGACGTAATCAGTGCCGCCAAGAACGTGCTTGCCGGCCCGCAGCGGTTTCATGAAGAGAACGCGGACGGTGCCGACCCGCTGGCGGCGGCCGCGGCGCTCGTGTACCCCGAGTATCAGGCTGCCCTGGAGCGCCAGAACGCCTTCGACTTCGACGATCTGCTGATGAAGCCGGTGGAGCTGCTGGAGTCGTATCCCGATATCCTGTACCGGTACTCGGACCGCTTCGCCTTCATGCTGGTGGACGAATACCAGGACACCAACCATGCCCAGTTCCGGCTGCTCGACCTGCTGGCGCGTGCGCACGGCAACCTCATGGTGGTGGGCGACGACGATCAGAGCATCTATGGATGGCGGGGGGCCGACATCCGCAACATCCTCCAGTTCGAGTCGGTCTTCCCCAGCGCCCGCGTCGTCCGGCTGGAGCGCAACTACCGGTCTACCGGACACGTCCTCCACGCGGCCAATGCCGCGATCTCGCACAACGTTGCCCGCAAGGCGAAGACGCTGCATACGCGCCGCCCGGACGGCGAAATGCTGAGCGTTCTGCACACCGCGACCGAGACCGACGAGGCTCGCTGCATCGCCGATGAGGCCGAGTCGCTGAAGCAGGCCAACGGATGGCCGTTCGGGAGTTTCGCCGTCCTCTACCGCACCAACGCCCAGTCGCGCGCGCTCGAGGAAGAGCTGATGCGGCGCTTCATCCCCTACCAGATCGTCGGAGGGGTGCGCTTCTACGAGAGGCGCGAGATCCGCGACGTGCTGGCCTATCTGCGGCTGATCTCGAACCCCCGGGACGAAGAGGCGTTCAACCGCGTCGTCAACTATCCGAAACGCGGAATCGGCACGGTGTCGCGCAGCCGGTTGACGGCGTGGGCACGAGGACGCGGGGTGTCGCTGCTCGAGGCTGCGGCGGAGGCGCGCGCGGCGGAAGGCATCCGGCCGTCCACCGCCCGCACGCTCGGGCGCTTCGCGCGCATGATCGGTGACTGGCGCTCCCTCGCCCGGGAACGCAATGCGGGCGAGGTCACGGAGGCGGTGGTCACCGGGTTGGACCTGCGGGAGCGGCTGCGCAAAGAGGGGCCGGAGGGCGAGGACAGGGCCGCGAACGTGACGGAGTTGATCGCCGCCGCCTTCCGCTTCGACCCCTCGGAGCATGATCTGGGCGAAGAGGAGGAGATCGCGAAGGCCAGCGAGCTGGATCTGTTCCTTCAGCACACGGCGCTGGTCACGGGCATCGACGCGCACGACAGTGGGGCCGACGCGGTCACCCTCATGACCCTCCACAGCGCGAAGGGGCTCGAGTTCCCGTGCGTCTTTCTCGCCGGAATGGAGGAGGGGCTGTTTCCGCTGTCGCGGGCGCTGGAACTGCCCGAGGAACTGGAGGAGGAACGGAGGCTCTTCTATGTGGGCATCACGCGGGCCGAGGAGAAGCTCTATCTCAGCTACGCGGAGCGAAGATGGCGAGCCGGCGAGGGCATGACATCGAGGCCCTCGTCGTTCCTCGGCACGATTCCCGACACGCTGGTGGAATACCGGCGCTCGTCGCGGCTGCAGTTGTCCCGCCACCGGTATCGCGCGAGAGGCGCGTACCGGGAGGGCAGGCATGGTGGCGAGTCCCTGGACCGGAGCCAGGCCTATGCGGACCCGGATCCGGCCCGATACGATGATCTGAACCAGGACGCTCCCCGCTACCGGCAAGGTGAACGCGTGGTTCACGGGACCTTCGGCTTCGGATCGATCCTGGATATCTCGGGGTTCGGTCCGGACCTCAGGGTGACGGTGGATTTCGATGACGTGGGGAGGAAGAAACTGGTAGCGCGCTTCGCGGGTCTCGAGAGGGCGTTCGAGTGAACAGACCGCATGAGACGGAGCCGGGCGTGACCGTAACCATTCAGGAGATTCACCGGATCGCCGCCCTCGCTCGCGTCCGCCTCGACCGGGGGGAGGCGAAGCGCATGGCGCGCGACATGAGCTCGATCCTGGAGCACATGGCGGTGTTGAGCGGGGTCGCGCCGGAGCCTGCTCCCACATCCGGCGTCCCGCAGGACGAGGGCTCCACGCGACCATTCGGGGAAGCCTCGGACCGGAGCGGTCCTCCGGCCGGAGAAGGTGCAACGACGCCGGATCCTCTCGAGCGGCCGCTCGCGCGCATCGCTCCCGACTGGCGGGATGGTCTCTTCATCGTCCCCCGGCTTCCAGGTGTGGCGGGCGCACCCGGCGAACGGAAGAGCTCGCCGTGAAGGCGAATGCGGGCGGCGTGGCGGCGAGGGCCGCGGAGGTCCGGAACGGGAAACTCGCCTGGGGCTCGATGGCGGCGCAGGCGCTGGAGGCGCACGGGACGTGGGAGCGGGGCCCCGCTCCGCTCAACGCCTTCATCGCCGTGGATGCGAACGCGGATCGGCAACGCGGTCCGCGCGACGGCCTGCTCGCGGGCATACCGGTCGCGGTCAAGGACAACCTGGCCACGGCCGGCTTCCCCACCACCTGCGGCTCCCGCATCCTGGAGGAGTTCCGTTCCCCGTACGAAGCCACCGCCGTCCGTCGGCTTCGCGGAGCGGGCGCGGTCATCGTCGGCAAGACCAACATGGACGAGTTCGCCATGGGGTCGTCGACCGAAAACTCCGCCTTCGGTCCCACGCGCAATCCCTGGCATGCGGAACGGGTTCCCGGCGGAAGCTCCGGCGGGTCGGCGGCGGCGGTGGCCGCGGGCATCGTGCCGGTCGCGGTGGGCTCGGACACAGGTGGTTCGGTTCGCCAGCCGGCGTCGTTCTGCGGGGTGGTGGGCATCAAGCCCACCTACGGGCGGGTGAGCCGCTACGGGCTGGTCGCCTTCGCCTCCTCGCTCGACCAGGTGGGCGCCCTCGGCCGCACTGTGCGCGACGCGGCCACCCTGCTCGAAGTCCTGAGCGGCCACGACCCGCGCGACGCCACCTCGGTCAACCGCCCCGTACCGCCTCTGACGGCGGCCTGCGAGCGGGGGGTGCGCGGGCTGGTCGTCGGCGTTCCGCGCGAGTACTTCCCCGCCGGCCTGGACCCGGTGGTGCGCCGGCTGGCGGAGCACGCCCTCGGTGCCCTGGAGGGAGCGGGCGCCGAGTTGCGGGAGGTGTCCCTGCCGCACACCCGATACGCAATTCCCGCCTACTACATCATCGCGCCCGCCGAAGCTTCGTCCAATCTGGCCCGGTACGACGGTGTCCGCTTCGGGCGCCGCTGCCGGGAGGCGGATACTACCGAGCGACTGTACGAACTCTCCCGCTCCGAGGGCTTCGGCACCGAGGTCAAGCGGCGCATCCTGCTCGGTACCTACGCGCTGTCGGCAGGCTACTACGACGCGTACTACGGCCGTGCGCAGGAGGCGCGGGCTGCCGTCGCCCGGGATTTCAAGCGGACATTCGGGGATGGCGTGGACGTGCTCTTCACCCCGACTGCGCCGACCCCCGCCTTCAAGCTGGGAGAGCGCATCCACGATCCCTACCAGATGTACCTGTCCGATGTCTTCACCGTGACCGCCAACCTGGCCGGGGTACCCGCAATGTCCGTTCCCATCGGGCTGGCGGAAGGATTGCCCGTTGGGGGTCAACTCATGGCCGCACACTGGCGGGAGGACACGCTGCTGACCGCGGCCGCGGCGCTCGAAGCCGAACTGGGGACGGTGGGATCTCCCCCGGTTCCGTCCGGCGCAAGTGCTGCATGAAGGATTCGCGGCTGGAAGCCGTGATCGGCCTGGAGGTCCACGTTCAGCTCGACACCGGGCGCAAGCTGTTCTGCGCGGATTCAACCGCATTCGGAGCACCGCCCAACACGGCCGTGTGCCCGGTCTGCCTGGGGCTGCCCGGCGCGCTCCCCGTGCTCGACCCGGGAGCGGTCGATCTCGCGCTCCGGGCGGCGCTCGCGCTGGACTGCACCATCCACCCCGTCTCCGTCTTCGCCCGCAAGAACTACTTCTATCCCGATCTGCCCAAGGGATATCAGATCTCCCAGTTCGAACGCCCCCTGGCCACCCGGGGTGCCGTGGAACTGGATGGCGGCCGGCGGGTGCGGATCCGGCGGGTGCACATGGAAGAGGACGCCGGAAAGTCGCTACACGACCGCTTCGCCTCCGCGACCGCCATCGATCTGAACCGGACCGGCACCCCGCTGATCGAAGTCGTTTCGGAGCCGGACCTGCGCTCTCCCCGGGAGGCGCGCTCCTATCTCCAGCTCCTCAAGCGGCTGATGGAATACCTGGGGATATCCGATTGCAACATGGAAGAAGGCAGCCTGCGCGTGGACGCGAACGTGTCCCTGCGGAAGAAGGGAAGCGAGCGCCTCGAGGCCAGCACCGAGGTCAAGAACCTCAACAGTTTCTCGGCGGTGGAAAAGGCGCTCGGCGTCGAGATCTGGCGCCAGACCCGGCTTCGCGCCGAAGGCCGCGCCGTGACCCGCCAGACCCTGCTCTGGGATGCCGCAGGAGGCGACGTGCGGGTGATGCGGGACAAGGAGGACAGCCAGGACTACCGGTATTTCCCCGATCCCGACCTCCCGCCTCTCGTCCTCTCGGCCGCGCGCGTCGCGTCGCTGCGGGCGGAACTGGGCGAGCTTCCGCGTGCAAAGCGCGAGCGCTTTCGGCGTCAGTACGAGTTGCCCGCATACGACGCGGACGTGCTTACTTCGTCCCGGGGACTCGCGGACTACTACGAAGCCGTTGTCGCGTGCGGTAGGCAGCCCAAGACGGTGTCCAACTGGGTGATGGGGCCGGTGCTCGAGACGGTGAAACGAGGAATCGCCGACCTTTCCTCACCGGGGCTGGCACCCGGGCGACTCGCCGAACTGCTTGTGCTGGTGGACAAGGGGACGCTGTCGGCCACGGCGGCAAAGACGGTCCTCGCCGGCATGGCGCGCACCGGCGACGCGCCCGGGGCGGTCGTCCAGCGGGAAGGGCTCAGGCAGGTACGGGAAGACCAGGTGCTGGACAGGTGGGTGACGGACGCGGTGACGGCGCATCCGGAGGCAGTCGCCCGCTACCGCGCGGGGGAGACGCGCCTTTTCGGGTTTCTCATGGGCCAGGTCATGCGTGCCTCCGGGCGCAAGGCCGACCCGCGCCGCGTGAGCCAGTTGCTGCGGGCCGCGCTGGACGCCGATGCCGATTGAAGTCGGCGGATCGCCGGCCGAGTTGACCCACGGGCTGCCCGCCGCCGCTATCCGGTCTCGCCAGCCGGCTCGCGCCCGTCATCCGGCCCTGTGACGGCGGGGGTGTCAGCCGGCTCATCGCCTGGGGGCCCCGACGCGGCATCCTCTTCGACCGGGAGCACGGAGCGGGCGCCGCCGCGCGTGCGCTCAAGGGCGCGGGCGCCGGCGCCCACCCCGCGAACGGCCGCAGCCGTCTTGAGAAAAGTCTCTTCAGCCTCGGCCTGCACCACTTCCAGCAACGCGTTGAACTCATCGATGCGGGTTTCCATGTGCGTCGATGCCTGCCTCAGCCGGTCGGACAGCGCCCGCACGGACCCTGTGAGGTGCCGCGCCTCGTCGCGCAGCGAGCGGGAGACGGCATCCACGTTGTCCGCGACGCCGGCAGCCCGTTCGAGCACCGGCCGGCTGTGCTCTTCCAGCCGGCGCGCGATGTCGGTGAGCCGGCGCCCGTGCCTGTCCAGCCGCCTCAGGAAGGCCAGCAGCGCCACGGCGCCGAGCGAGGCCAGGACCACGAGGGCCAGGAGGCCCCACTCGCTGACGTTCGCGATCCCCGAGGGCGCGACCATGACGAAAACCGTGTCGGGCGCCGGTTCCTGCCCCGACACCCGGGCGGATGCCGCGGCCGCTATCGTCCAAACCGTTGCAATCATGGTATGATCAGGAGCGGCGTGGAGCCGAGAAGATTGGCGGGGCCTCCCTCGGAGAGCGCCTCACCGAAGGGTGCATCTGACGTATTGACAATAACTTGTAGAATCATCTGTTCTCCAATGGTAGCGCATTCGGGGCTTGCGCTGCAAGAACTTCCATGCACGTCCTGATCCCGCTGGCCGGGGCGTCGGCGACGCGGTATGTTGGCGCGGCAATGCGACCAGCGACCCGACGCGCGACCGCCCCCAAGGTCCCGGCGCTGGCCGCGCTCCCGTAGCTTCCACCTGGTCCACCATTCCACCCCCATGTCATGGCACACTTCCTGGTCGAAGGCGGCCACCCCCTCAGCGGGACCATAAGGCCGGCAGGAAACAAGAACGCGGCGTTGCCGGCACTTGCGGCGACGCTCCTCGCGACAGAGCCGGTCACCCTGGAGAACGTCCCCCGCATCAAGGATGTGGAGGCGTTGGCCGCGATCCTGCGCGCCCTGGGCGCCGAAGTGTCCTGGGAGGGGCCCAACGTGGTCACCGTGGATGCGGGACAGGTCAGCGACGTCCGTCCCCCGCGCGCGCTCGCAGAGCGCATTCGGGCCTCGATTCTGCTCGCCGGGCCGTTGCTGGCGCGCTTCGGACGCGTCCTGCTTCCCCCTCCCGGGGGTGACGTGATCGGCCGCCGCCGGCTGGACACCCACTTCATGGCGCTTGCGGCATTGGGGGGAGAGACGCGGCTGGGAAGGGAGTTCGAGATCCACGCGTCCAGCCTGAAGGGCGCCTCGATGTTCCTGGACGAGCCTTCGG
Organism: Gammaproteobacteria bacterium; assembly: GCA_028820325.1. Classification (GTDB taxonomy): domain Bacteria; phylum Gemmatimonadota; class Gemmatimonadetes; order Longimicrobiales; family Gaopeijiaceae; genus BD2-11. The sequence goes on from JAPPJO010000020.1 coordinate 52,364, forward strand.
TGACCGGCACGGAGAACGCCGTGATGGCGGCCACGCTGGCCCGCGGCCGAACCCGGATTCGAAACGCGGCGGCCGAACCGCACGTCCAGGACTTGTGCCACCTGCTGAATGCGATGGGTGCGCGCATCCGAGGCATCGGCACGCATGTCCTCGATATCGAGGGCGTCGGAGAGCTGGGCGGAGCCAGATACCGGATCGGCGCCGACCACATCGAAATCGGTTCCTTCATCGGCCTCGCGGCAGTGACGCGAAGCAGACTGGTCATCGAGGATGTCCCGATCGAGCATCTGGATTCGACCTTGCTGGGCTTCCGGCGCCTTGGCGTCGAGTGCGAACCTGTCGACGGGTCGCTGGTCGTGCGGGGCGATCGCGAGCTCGGGATCCGGCCGGACGCCTTCGGCCACGTGCCCAAGATCGACGACGGGCCCTGGCCGGCGTTTCCTGCCGACCTCACGTCGATCGCGCTGGTCACGGCCACGCAGTGCCACGGCACCGTGCTCGTATACGAGAAGATGTTCGAGTCACGCATGTTCTTCACCGACAAGCTTGTTTCCATGGGGGCGCAGATCATCCTGTGCGATCCGCATCGCGCGGTCGTGGTCGGCCCCGCGCAACTGCGGGGCGGACGCCTCGAGAGCCCGGACATTCGCGCGGGCATGGCGATCCTGCTCGCCGCTCTGGCTGCCAGGGGAACCAGCGAGATTCACAACATCGCCCAGATCGAACGCGGCTATCAGCAGATCGACGAACGCCTGCGCGGACTCGGAGCGCACATCGAGCGCGTGGGTTGAACACCGGGTCCTGCACGGGGTGTGGAATCCGGCTGACACACGACACCAGGGGCAGGGAGGTACACCGTGAAGGAAGAGGGAAGCGACGGCGAGCGTCGCAGGAGAAAGGGCATTCGCGAAGGGTTGAGTCAGGGGCTCGGTTTTCTTTCGGCGCTCAAGGACGCCATTGAGGAAACCCTGGCCGAGACCCGCGAGCAGGGCGGGCCGAACGCCGAAGCGGCGCGCGATGCGGTGAAGGGCGCGTTGTCCAGGGCTCAGGCGGCGGCCGAGACCGCCCGTGATCGCCTGGACTTCGTGACCCGTCGCGAGATGGACCAGCTGCGGGAGGCGGTAGAGCGTCTCGCCGCGAGGATCGAGCGCCTGGAGCGGCAAGACCCGACCCCGTGACCGGGGACGCGCCACGCTGGCAGCCGGAGCCGCGCGGCCGGCTCCGAAGCCTTGAACGGGGGTGGACAAACCCTTATTGTTCAGGGTCCGGGCGGATCGTCGGCCGACGATCTTGAGAGTGGGGAGCCAGTGGCCCCCGCTTTTTTTTACCCGGCAAGCCGGGCGGCGCCGCGCGGGCGGGCCACCCGTGACATGATCCCGACTTGCACGGGACGGGCGGACGATCCGCGTGTGTCGGCAGGGTGAACGGAGTCGATGATAGCGAACTCGGGCCAGATAATTGCGGCATTCCGGGACATGGCCGCCACCAAGAACCTGTCCGTGGACGAACTCAACGAGTTGATCGAGGACGGGATCATGGCCGGCCTCGCACGCATCCATGGGCCCAACGTGCGCGCCGAGATCGACGTGGACGACATGAGCGGAGCGATCGACATCGTCGTCCTCAAGCGTGTCGTAGACCAGGTCGAGGACGGCTCCGCGGAGATTTCCCTGGAGGAAGCCCGCTGGGACGACGAGGCCTTCGAAATCGGGGATCTCATGGAAATCCCCATGGACTTCACCGAGTTCGGACGCAACGCGGTGATGGCGACCAAGCAGCGCATCGTCCAGCGTATTCGCGAGAACGAGCGCGACCGGATTCGCGAAGAGTTCGCGGACCGGGTCGGCGAGCTGCTTTCGGGCGACGTGCAGCAGATCGAGCGGGGCAAGGTGGTGGTGATGCTGAACCTCGCCAAGGACGCGGACGCCATCATCCCCTGGAAGGAGCAGAACCCCCGGGAGCGTTTCCGCCAGGGCGATCCGATCCGCGCCGTGTTGAAGAAGATCGAGGAGTCTCCCAAGGGGCCCCGGCTCATTCTGTCGCGCGCGGACCCCGTTTTCGTCGAGTCCCTCTTCAGGCTCGAGGTGCCGGAGATCTACCAGGGCATCGTCGACATCCGGGAAAAGGCCAGGGAAGTCGGCGGCAGAACCAAGATCGCGGTGTCGTCGCGTGACGAATCCATCGATCCCGTGGGCGCGTGCGTAGGGCTGAAAGGATCCCGCGTACAGGCCGTCGTTTCCGAGCTGGGCGGAGAGCGGATCGATATCGTGCCTTGGCATCCCGATCCCGAAGTCTTCGCCCGCAGGGCGCTTGCGCCCGCGCGGGTTGCGAAGGTCATCAGCAACTACGACAACCAGGTAATCACCGCGATCGTGGACGAGGATCAGTTGTCCCTGGCGATCGGCCGGAATGGACAGAACGTTCGTCTGGCGTCGCAGTTGATCGGGTGGCAGATCGACCTCTACGGGTCTCGCGAGTGGCTTGAGCGGGGAGCGGACACGGCCATCTTCCCGGACGCCGAGGAAAACTACGAAACGTCCGATTTTCCGCTCTCGGAACTGGAGTTGCCGGCCGACGCGCTGCAGGCGCTCGGAGGGGCGGGATACACCACCTTCCTCCAGATCATTAACCTGGAGAGGGGCGAGTTTCTGGCGATACCGGGACTCTCTACTGACGCCGTAGACCAGATCGTCGGGCTGATCGACGAATTGACCGTGATCGAGGGCGAGGAAGACGCGCAACCCGAAGCTCTTGCGGACGGAGAGCACACAGACGGATGAGATAGCCGGGGCACGGCGCAGACGGAGTTCGTCGGCCGGGCCGGGGAAGCCAACCAGGGAGGAAGTCCAGGGGCATGCGGGTGTTTGAGCTTGCGAGAGATTTGCGGGTCTCGTCGCGGATGCTGTTGACGCTGTTGCGCAAGATGGGCGTAGCGCTGCACGGAGACAGGGATTTTGTGCCCGGCGACGACGTCTCGCGTCTCCTGGCGCGAATCGAGCGCGAGCGGCGACAAAGCGGCTTCGGAACCCGTGAAGCCGTGCAGGCCGCGCTGGAAGATGTTCGGTCAACCCATGTCCGGCGGAGGCGCAGTCGCAGGCGAATCCGGCGCGTGACGCCGAGCGAAGCCGAAGTTGTAGCCGTTGCGTCCCCGGTCGGGACGGCGGAGAACTCGGATCCGGTGACCGAGCAGGCCGATTCCGTACAGGTGGCCGCCGGACCGCCCTCCGCGGGCGATGCGGCGGAACCCGCCGAGGACGCCGGTTCCGCGGGACACCACGCGCCCAATGGCGAGACGTCCTCTCCCGAGACCGCAGCATCGGGTCCGGACATGCCCGGCGCAGGAAGCGAGTCGCCGCCGGCCGGGGCAGACCAGCTCGATGGCGGCGCGGCCGGGGCCACCGCCGGGCAGGATGCCGTGGCCGCGGACGCGGCCGCCGCGGCGCAGGTTGCCGACGCCGGCGATGGGCCGGGTACGGCACGGCGCGCGGAAGACGGGTCCGCATCCGCATCGCACCCGGCCGACCATCGCGACGCGGTCCCCGACCCACGGTCCGGGAGCCAAGCTGCCGCCCCGACCGCCTCTGGCGCATCGCCGGAGCCGCCGACCCCGCCCTCAGCCTCCGCGCAGCCACCGGCCGGGGCTTCCTCCGACCCTGGCCATGCGGCCCCGGCCCACGACGCGAACGTCACTTCGGCCGAGACCTTCCCGGCTGCGGCCCGACCCAAGCTGCGGTCGGCGCGCAGTCAGGGGCCCGAAGGTCCCGTGCGGGTCGTGCGCCAGTCACCCCGACTGGCTCCCGCAGCCAGCGCCGGGCCCGGAGGCCAGGTGCGCATCCAGGCCGAAGGGTACGGGCCCGACGGCAGACGCAAGCGGGGACGGAAGAAGGGCAGAAGGCGCCAGCGGGTGGACCAGGGCGCCGTGCAGGAGAACATCCAGCGCGTGATGGCCGAACTGAAGGGCGGGGGCCGGCGTCGGCGCAAGAGCCGTGATACGCGTCCCAGGGTGGAGGAAAAGGAGGCTCGCAAGGAGGAAGCCCGCAAGCAGGAGGAGCGCGAAGCCACCACCGTGCGCGTGAACGAGTTTCTGACCGTGGCCGAACTCGGGGAACTCATCGACATATCTTCAACCGAACTCATCGGCTCGGCCTTCAAGAGCCTGGGCCTCATGGTCACGATCAACCAGCGGCTGGATTTCGACCAGATCGAAATGCTGCTGGAGGAGTTCAACTTTACCGCCGTCCGCGAGCAGGAGTACGGCGCCGCGGAAGACGGTGAAGTGGAGGAGGAGGACGATCCCGAGCTGGCTATGCCACGCCCACCCGTGGTCACGGTCATGGGTCACGTGGACCACGGAAAGACGAAGCTGCTCGACTCGATCCGGGACACCAACGTCGTCGCGGGCGAGTCCGGTGGCATCACCCAGCATATCGGGGCCTACCACGTCCAGGTGGACGGCGACCGCTCGCTCACGTTCCTGGATACGCCGGGCCACGCCGCGTTCACCGCCATGCGCGCGCGGGGCGCCGACGTCACCGACATCGTGATCCTGGTGGTGGCGGCGGACGACTCCGTCATGCCGCAGACCATCGAGGCGATCTCCCACGCGCGCAACGCCGGCGTCCCCATCGTGGTGGCCATCAACAAGATGGATCTGCCGGCGGCAGACGCCGAACGCGTCAAGCAGCAGCTTCTCAGTCACGACGTCACCGTAGAGGATTTCGGGGGCGACGTGCTGGTGGCGCCGATCTCCGCCCGCACCGGAGCGGGCATGGACGAGCTTCTGGAGAAGGTGCTGCTGCAGGCGGAGTTGCTCGAACTGAAGGCCAACCCGAACCGCCCGGCAACGGGCGCCGTGATCGAGGCCAGACTGGATGTCGGGAAGGGCCCCGTCGTTTCCGTGCTGGTTCAGCGGGGTACCCTTCGAGTGGGCGACGACTTCATTTGCGGCAAGTTCGACGGCCGCGTGCGCGCGCTGCTGGACGAGCGCGGGGCGGTCGTGGAAGAGGCGGGCCCCGGCACTCCGGTGCAGCTTCTGGGCGTCAGGGGCGTGCCCCAGGCGGGCGACACGCTGCAGGTCATGGAGGCCATGCGGGCATCCGAGATCGCCAGCACCCGCCAGCGCCTGGAGCGCGAGAAGCTCCTGCGCATCAAGGATCGCGGGATCAGGCTTGGGGACTTCTCCCAGATCCTGTCCGCGGGTGAAGTCAGCACTCTGCCGCTCATCATCAAGGGCGACGTCGACGGCTCCGTACAGGCGGTGTCGGATACGCTCCAGCGACTCAGCACCGCGGAAGTGCGGGTGGAGATCGTCCACCGGGCGGTGGGAGCCATCAACGAGGAGGATGTCCTGCTCGCGCGCACCGCCGGGGGTGTCATCATCGGCTTCAGGGTGCGTCCGAACATCAACGCCCGGCAGCTGGCCGAGCGTGAGGGCGTGGACATCCAGGTCTACGACGTCATCTACGACGCGGAAAACGACGTGCGCGCCGCTCTGGAAGGCATGCTCGCCCCGGAGCGCCTCGAGAAGGTCGTGGCAAGCGCGGAGGTGCGCGAGACCTTCAGGGTGACGAGGGTCGGCACCATCGCGGGCTGCTACGTCAGCGAGGGGGCTGTGGAACACCCGTCGACGGTGCGTCTGATCCGCGACGGCGTCGTGGTGTACACGGGAGAGATCAGTTCGCTCAAGCGGTTCAAGGACGATGTGAAGCTGGTCCGCAACGGGCTCGAGTGCGGGATTGGAATCGCCAACTACAACGATGTGAAAGTGGGTGATGTCATCGAGTGCTTCGTGGTCGAGGAAGTCGCGCGCACCCTGGCCGGAAGTGCTCACGCGCGATGAGGCCGCGGGCGGTCCGGCGGTTCGCCGGCCGTGGTGATCGGGGCGATCTCCTGGGACCTTTTGCTTCCGGGATGCGTGTCCCTCAAGGACAAGCGCAACGTCGTGCGTTCCCTGAAGGACCGCATGCGCCATCGCTTCAACGTCGGCGTTTCGGAGACCCATATGCGCGAGTTGCACGCGCGAGCGGGTCTTACGGCGGTCTTCGTGACCACGGAAGGGCGTCACGCCGAGTCGATTCGCGGCCGTCTCGCCGGCTTCGTGGAGGCCGATGGCCGCGTCGTCGTACTCTCGGTCCGCGACCCCCTGGCCTGAAGCGCGCGCGGAAGCGCATGGAGGTCGACGTGGGCGCATGGTTCAACGGCCGCGGCCGCTGAGCGCAGATGGCTCGCAGGCTCGCCCGGGTGAACAGCCAGCTGCAGCGGGAGATCACGCGCATCCTCCGCAGCGAGGTGCGCGATCCCCGGGTGGGCATGCCGATGGTTACGGAAGTCCGCGTGACCTCCGACCTCTCTTTCGCGCGGGTGTTCGTAAGGCTGGCGGGCGACGGCCGGGAACGCGATCGGGCCATGAAGGGGCTCGCCGCCTCGGCCGCGTTCATCAGGGGATCGCTGGGCGCGGAGCTCCACATCCGGCGCGTACCCGAACTGCGCTTCGTCGAAGACACGTCGCTGGAACACGCCGCACGTATCGAACAGATCCTCAAGGATGTTCTCCCCGGCGACGGCGCAGCCGGGGAAGGGGAGGAGACGTGAGCCGCGCCCGTGACGGCGTGTTGCTGGTCGACAAGCCCATCGGCCCCACCTCCCACGACATCGTCCGGGAAGCGCGCGCGCGCCTGGGCCTCAGGCGCGTCGGCCATGCAGGAACCCTGGACCCCTTCGCCTCGGGGCTGCTCCTGCTCTGCCTCGGTCCTTCCACCCGCATTTCGCAGTACCTGTCGGCGATGGACAAGACCTATCTGGCGACCGCCCGCCTTGGCGTGTCGACCAGCACGCACGACATGGACGGGGACGTGGTGGGCGGAAGCCCTCGATGGCGTGAATTGGACGAGCGCACCGTCCGGCACGCCCTCGAGGCGTTCCAGGGCCCCATCCTCCAGGTTCCGCCGCGCTATTCCGCCAAGAAGGTGCGCGGGACCGCCGCCCACCGCCGCTCTCGCCAGGGCGAGACGGTCAAGCTCGAGCCGGTGCCGGTCGAGGTGTACGGGGTGGGGGAGATCCGCTGCGCCCTTCCGTTGGTCACGTTTGCGGTTCGGTGTTCTTCCGGGACCTACGTTCGGGCGCTGGCGCGCGATCTCGGCGAGGCGCTGGGGACGGGAGCCCACCTGACTGCGCTCCGGCGCACGGCGGTGGGCTCGCTGAGCGTTCGCGACGCGGCGGCTGCCGACGGGCTACGCGACGAGCTTCCCCCGGTCGCACACCTGTCAGCCGCGAGGGCGCTGGCGCACCTTCCGGCCGTGCGCGTGGGCGAGGAGGACGCCGCGCGCCTGGCGTGCGGACAGGCCATCGAACCGACCCTTGAGCCCGTTCCCGAGGCCGATCCGGTGGTTGCGCTCGCGCAGGGAACCCTGGTCGCGATCGGGGTCGGCCGGGGGGGCGTGCTGCAACCGCGCAAGGTGTTCCTGTGACGGCGTCCGACCGCATGGAGGGTCGCGCCGCGCGATCCGCCCGACCCGCACTGGTCCCGCGCTGCGAACGGGGGAGCGTGGTTACGGTGGGGACCTTCGACGGCGTCCATCTGGGCCACCGGGAGGTATTGCGCGAAATGGGCCGGAGAGCCCGACAAACGGGCAGGCCCAGCGTCCTGGTGACCTTCCGCCCCCATCCGCTCCAGGTCCTGAGGCCGAAGGACGCGCCCGGACTTCTGACCAGTTCGATCGAGAAGAAGGAGATCCTCGCGCAGAGCGACCTCGACTACGCCGTCTTCCTGCCGTTCACCCGGGCGCTGGCCCGCTACACTCCCCGGCGCTTCGTGGAGGAGATCCTCGTTGCCCGCATGAGGGTGAGGGAGCTCGTGATCGGCTACGACCACGGATTCGGCAGGGGGCGGTCGGGAGATGCGGAAACCCTGGATGCGATGGGAACGGAGCTGGGCTTCGACGTCCAGGTCGTACCGCCCGTCGTCGCCGGGGGAGGTCCCGTGTCGTCGAGCAGGATTCGCAGGGCGTTGCTGGAAGGCGACGTGCGTGCCGCGCACACCGGGCTCGGGCGCCCGTATTCGCTGCGCGGGGTGGTCGTCCGGGGTGACGGGCGCGGGCGGCGCCTGGGTTTCCCCACCGCCAACCTCGAGATTCGGGACCCCGGCAAGCTGATTCCCGGCGAAGGCATCTACGCGGTGCGCGCCGGGTTGCCCGCAGGGACGTGGGACGGAGCCCTGCACATCGGCCCGCGCCCTACCTTCCCCGGTTCCCGTGCGTCGATAGAAGTGCATCTTCTCGACTACAGTGCCGACCTGCGCGGTGCCGACCTCTACGGAACCGAAATCCGGCTGGATCTGATCGAGCGGCTCCGCGAGGTGCGATCCTTTGCCAGCGTGGCGGAGCTGGTCGGCCGGATGAACGAGGATGTCCGGCTTGCCCGCCGCATCCTGGCCGAATACCGCGAACGCGATTCCTCTCCACAGACCAGATCCCGGATGACACCATGACCGAACTGACCCGTCAGACCTGTGAACCGTGCAGGGCAGGAGCTCCTCCCGCCAGCGAAGCCGAAGTCTCGGCGTGGCGTCCACAGATTCCCGACTGGGAGATCGTAGAGCGCGACGGCATTCCCCGTCTCGAGCGCGTCTTCTCCTTCCCGGACTTCGTCCAGGCGCTGTCGTTCACCAACCGCGTGGGCGCGCTCGCCGAGGAGCAGGGACATCACCCGGCGCTCCTGACGGAATGGGGGCGGGTCACCGTTTCCTGGTGGACCCACAAGATTCGCAACCTCCATGTAAACGACTTCGTCATGGCCGCCAGGACCGACGCGGCGTTCGGCGGAGGCTGACCCGTGTCGCCCGGTTGGGGCGCGCGCCTTGTAGCCCCCATCCCTTATGGCTAGGTTTGGTCGCCGTTTACAAGTCAGTGGGTTCGCGCCCCGGCTTCCCTTGCAGCGTAAGACTCTTGAGGAGGCGGTCCCGCGATGGGATTCGTTAAGGAAGAAGTCATCCGCAAGTATCAGGTTCATGATGGTGACCGGGGCAGTGCACCCGTTCAGATCGCGATCCTGACCCACCGAATCAATCATCTCCAAGGTCACTTCCGCGCGCACAAGAAGGACCATCACAGCCGCCAGGGCCTGCTCAAGATGGTGGGCCGGCGAAGGCGGCTCCTCGAGTACATGAAGCGGACCGACTACGAGAAGTACCGCGAACTCATCGCGGACCTCGGTCTCCGCCACTAGGTCAGAGAATGCTGAAAAGAATCGAGCGACAGTTTGCAGGACGCACCCTGGTCCTGGAGACCGGGCGCATGGCGAAGCAGGCCCACGGGGCCTGCCTCGTTCGTTTTGGCGATACGATGGTGCTGTGCACGGCCACGGCACAGATGAAGCCAACCCATCTTCCCTTTTTCCCCCTCACCGTCGAGTACCGCGAGAAGACCTACGCCGGCGGCAAGATTCCCGGGGGCTTCTTCAAGCGGGAGGGCCGCCCGGGCGAGAAGGAGATCCTGGCGGCGCGCTCGATCGATCGCCCCATCCGTCCGCTGTTCCCGAAAGGGTACATGAACGAGACCCAGATCATCTGCTACATCCTGAGCGCGGATCAGGAGAACGATGCGGACGTCCTCGGCCTGATGGGCGCCTCGGTGGCGCTCAACATGTCGAAGATTCCCTTCCATGTCCCGGTGGCGTCGGTGCGCATGGGCCGGATTCAGGGCTCCTGGATCGTGAATCCCACCTTCCAGCAGCTCGAGTATTCGGATGTCGACCTGGTGGTGGCGGGATCGGCCGAGGCGATCACCATGGTCGAAGGCGCCGCGGTGGAGGTGCCCGAAGAGGATCTCCTCGAAGGGCTGGGCGTCGCCCGCGAAGCGATCCGCGAGCTGGTGGCCATGCAGCGTGATCTCGTCGCCGGGGCTTACGAGGACGAGATGGAGTGGACCAGCGTGGAGCCGGCTCCGGAGCTGGTCGGCCAGGTCGAAGCGCTCGCCCGGGACGGGGTGGCGGCCGCGTTCGAGGTGGAGGAAAAGCAGGCCCGGGCCGCGGCCTTGGCCGAGCTCGGAGATGAGGTGGCCGGCCAACTGGAGACCGAAGGGACGGAGATTGAAGAAGTCCGCGCCGCAGTGAAGGGAGTCCTGCGCAAGCTAGAGAAGCAGCACGTGCGTGCGGGCATCCTCGACCAGGGCAGGCGCGCCGACGGTCGTGGCGTCGACGACATCCGGCAGCTCGGCTGCGAGGTGGGCGTCCTGCCACGGCCGCACGGATCGGCCCTCTTCACGCGCGGACAGACGCAGGCCCTGGGCGTGGTCACCCTCGGCACCTCGCGCGACGAACAGCGCATCGATTCGATCGATACCCTCGAGGAAACCACGAAGTCGTTCATGCTTCACTACAACTTCCCGCCTTTCTCGGTGGGCGAAGCGAGGCCCATCCGCGGGACGTCGCGGCGCGAAGTGGGACACGGCAATCTGGCCGAGCGCGCCATTCAGCCCCTGCTTCCCGACTACGACGACTTCCCGTACACGATCCGCGTGGTGTCCGACGTTCTCGAATCGAACGGCTCCTCGTCCATGGCCTCCGTTTGCGCTGCTTCGCTGTCGCTGATGGATGCGGGCGTGCCGCTCAAGGCGTCGTGCGCCGGGGTGGCGATGGGGCTGGTGAAGGAGGGCGACCGCTTCGCGGTGCTTACCGACATTCTGGGGCTCGAAGACGCCCTCGGGGACATGGACTTCAAGGTGGCCGGGACGCGCAAGGGCGTCACCGCGATTCAGATGGACATCAAGATCGAGGGGCTCGATCTGGCGATCATGCAGGAAGCGCTGGGCAGGGCGCGCACGGCGCGACGCCGCATTCTGGATGCCATGGACCACGCCATCCCGGCGGCCCGCACCGACCTGTCCCAGTACGCCCCCCGCATCATCTCGATCTCGATCAACCCTGAGAAGATTGGTGAGATCATTGGCCCCAAGGGTAAGACCATCAGGGCGATACAAGATGAAACCGGAGCCAAGATCGACATCGAGGACTCCGGCGTCGTGAAGATCGCCGCCGTCTCGGGCGAGGCCGGCGTACGCGCCCGCGAAATGATCGAAGCCATCGCTCAGGAGCCCGAGGTCGGACGCATCTACGAAGGTCCCGTCAAGAACACCACCACTTTCGGGGCATTCATCGAGATCTTCCCGGGCACCGAAGGGCTCTGCCACATTTCCGAACTCGCTGAAGGGCGGGTGGGCAAGACCGAAGACGTCCTCAAGGTCGGCGAAATCACGCGGGTCAAGCTGCTCGCGATCGACGAAAAGGGCCGGCTGCGCCTCTCCAGGCGCGCGGCTCTTGCCGACAACACCCGGGGCGGAACGGCGTCCCGGGCCCGCCGGTGACACCTGGCCGATACCGCCGATCCCAGCGGCCCACCGGCCCGGCCGCGCTGGTTCCTGCCGCTCCCGCCACAACCCGAAACCGGGACCGCATGGCGGTCACCACGCTCGACTCCGGCATCCAGGTCCTCAGCGAATCGATTCCGGGGGTCCGCTCCGCGGCGGTCGGCGTCTGGGTCCCACAGGGTTCGGCGCACGATGGCGAAGATGTGCTGGGGGCGAGTCATCTGCTCGAGCACATGGTCTTCAGGGGAACGCAACACCGTTCACGCGAGCAGATCGCGCTCGCCCTCGAGAGCCTGGGTGGTTCCCTCGACGCCTTCACCAGCCGGGAACACACGAGCTTCCAGGCCCGTGTGCTGGATGAGCACCTGCCCCAGGCGCTCGATGTGCTCGCCGACCTGGTGCTTTTCCCCACGCTCTTCGACGAAGATCTGGAGCTTGAGCGGCGCGTCGTGCTCGAAGAGATCTCCGCGGTCGAGGATGCTCCGGAGGACTTCGCCTTCGAACTGCACGGCCAACACCTGTGGGACCGGCATCCCTACGGGACATCCATTCTGGGCACCCGCGACACCGTCTCGGCGGTCGAGGGAGATTCCCTGCGCGATCTGCACCGGAGCCGCTATGGCGCGGGAGGCATGGTCGTCGCCGCCACCGGCAACGTGGCGCACGATCGGGTGGTGGAACTGGCCGCACACTACTTCCGCAGCGCAGCCGACGGCGTTCCCGAGACCCCGATCCCCGACCCGGGGTCGGTGGAGGGGAGGGAGGTTCATGTCCGGCGGGAGACGGCCCAGACCCACATTGTGACCGGAACCGTAACCCCTCCCAGGGCCGACCGCAGACGATACCCCCTGGTGCTGCTCGCCGCGGCGATGGGGGGCGGCATGAGTTCGCGGCTGTTCCGGCGCATTCGCGAAGAACTGGGCCTGGCCTACTCGGTGTATACCTTCCAGTCCTTCTATTCCCGAGCGGGGATATCCGGCATCTACGCGGGCACCCGTCACGACGGGGCCGGCCAGGTCATCGACGCCATCAGGGAAGAGCTGGCCACCCTGGCGCGCGAAGGCCTTCCGCGCGAAGACCTCGTCCAGGTCAAGAGTCAGGTCAAGGGGCAGATCATGCTCTCCCTGGAGAGCCCCGGCGCCCGGTTGTATCGGCTGGCGGGCTTCGCCCTTCACCAGGAGCCTTTCACCACGCTGGACGAACTTCTGTCACGCATCGATCGCGTGACGGAAGCGGAGGTCGCCGAATCCGCGGCCGAGTTCTTTCATCCCGACCGCCAGTGCCTGCTGCGTCTGGGACCCTGAAGCCCCGGCGGACGCCATGCTGATCGGAGTTCCCGCCGAGCGCAAGACACACGAATACCGGGTCGCGCTGGTTCCGGCGGGCGTCGAAGCCCTGACCCAGGCCGGCCATCAGGTGCTCATCGAGAAGGACGCCGGGCTGGCCAGCGGATTTACCGACGATTTCTACCAGCGCGCGGGCGCGGAAGTGGTCGACAGCGCGGCTGAGCTGTGGGCGCGCGCGGGGATGATACTGAAGGTGAAGGAGCCTCTCGCCGCAGAGTGGCCCGACATGCGTGCGGGGCAGATCGTCTTCACCTATTTCCACTTCGCCGCATCCGAAGCCCTCACCCGGGCGGTCATGGAGTCCGGCACCGTGGCCATCGCATACGAGACGGTGGCCACCGACAAGGGCGCGCTGCCCCTCCTTACGCCGATGAGCGAGGTGGCCGGAAGAATGGCCGTGCAGGAGGGTGTCCGATACCTGACCCGCTCCTCCGGCGGCAGCGGAATCCTCATCGGGGGCGTTCCCGGGGTCATGCCCGGCAAGGTGCTGATTCTGGGGGGCGGCGTCGTGGGCACCCAGGCGGCGAAGGTGGCGGCAGGGCTTGGAGCGCGCGTCTCCATTCTGGACACGTCGCTTCCCCGGCTCCGTCATCTGGCGGATGTGATGCCCGCGGGCGTCCATGCCCTCTACTCCACGCGCTACGCGGTGCGCAAGCAGTTGCGCGATTCGGACCTGATCATCGGGGCGGTGCTCCTGCCGGGTGCGCGGACGCCGTTCCTGGTGTTCGAGGAGGATCTCGCGACCATGCGTCCCGGCTCGGTGATCGCGGACGTGTCCGTCGATCAGGGCGGGTGCGTGGAGACCATTCGGCCGACCACGCACGAAGCTCCCACCTACGTGGTCGACGGCGTGATCCACTACGGCGTCACCAACATCCCGGGCAGCGTACCTCGGACGAGCACGCTGGCCCTGACCAACGCCACGCTGCCCTATGTCCTCGAGCTCGCGGGCGGGGGCTGGCGGGATGCCTGTCGCCGCAATCCTGCCCTTGCCCGTGGTCTCAACGTGGTTCGGGGCGAGGTGGTTCACGGAGCGGTGGCGGATGCGTTCGGCCTGCGGTCCACGCCGCTCAGCAGTTGTCTCTGAACCGTGTCGACCGGTGGCACCCTTCGTACTCCCCTTGAGGCCGACTCCCAATCTTGCTCCGGACCACGCCACTACTTAAGATGCGGGCACTTCCCGGGGACTGCCCGGAGCCTGCTTGCTCCTTGGGCGCGAATCTCAACAAGCCATTGTAAATAACAGATTTAGAGTGCTTTCTTCGAGTTGGTTCAAGCCGCGCCGCAGCCTCGTTCCCGTCCACGACATCGCAGTGGACCTGGGAACCGCGAATACGCTCGTGTACGTCCGGGGCGAGGGGGTTGTGGTGAACGAGCCCTGCGTGGTCGCCGTGGAAAAGACCTCGCGCAAGATCCTCGGGATAGGCCTGGACGCCAAGCGCATGCTCGGACGCACGCCGGAGGACATCGAGGCGATTCGTCCTCTGAAGGACGGCGTGATCGCGGATGTCGACATCACCGAGATGATGTTGCGCCACTTCCTCAAGCGGGTCACGTCCCGGCGCATGTTCCGGATGAAGCCCCGTGTGGTCGTGGGCGTTCCTTCGGGCATTACCGAGCTCGAGCGGCGCGCGGTGCGCTCGTCGGCACTGATGGCGGGCGCGAAGTCCGTGTACATGGTGGTGGAGCCGGTCGCGGCCGCGGTGGGCATGGGCCTGCCCATCGAGTCGCCGACCGGGAACATGGTGATCGACATCGGAGGCGGCACCACCGAGATCGCCGTGATCTGCCTGTCGGGCGTCGTCGCCAACTCCTCGATCCGCGTGGGCGGCGACAAGATCGATCATGCGATCGAAGACTCCATGCGCAGGCACTACAAGCTGCTCATCGGAGAATCCACCGCCGAAATGATCAAGATCCAGATCGGCTCCGCCTTCGACACCGGCGAGGAACAGGAGATGGACGTCAAGGGTCGCGATCTCGTCAGCGGAATGCCCAAGATGATCCGTATCGGCTCTTCGGAGGTTCGGGAGTGGATTCAGGAGCCCATCAGGTCCATCGTGGACGCCGTGCGCCGCGCGCTCGAGTCGACGCCCCCGGAGCTCTCCGCGGACATCGTGGACAGGGGCCTCCTGATGACCGGTGGTGGCGCGATGATTCAGGGCCTTGACCAGCTGATCACATTCGAGACCAACCTGACCGTGCATGTTGACGAAGATCCTCTGACCTGCGTTGTGCGCGGGGCGGGCCGGATTCTGGAGGATCTGCACACGTTTCGTAAGATCCTGACGGCTTGACCGCTGATCGTCGACCAGCTCGCGGAGCGGTCGAGGCGGCAGGGCAGGCCTTGAGCCCGACGGGTGGGGTTGATGCGCGAATACGGCGGCGCCGGCGGTAACGGACTGCGGACGCAGTTCCTTCTGGCGGCCGCCTGCCTGCTGGCCGGCCTGTTCTTCTACCTGATTCCCACGGGGCCCCAGCAGAATATCGCGTCCGGCATTCGCCTGACCCTGCTGCGCCCGTTCGTGGACATACGCAGCGCACTGTCCGCGGCCCGGTCGATGAGCCGCGAAGCGGACATGCTCCGCGCGCAGGTGGACTCCCTGCGCGCCTGGGTTGCCAACAATGCGCCGGCGATAGAGGAGAACCGACGCCTTCGAGTCCTGATCGGACTGGCGCCGCTGGTGGAGCGGTCGTATCGCGCGGTGAGCGTGCATCGCCCGGGGAACCTGGGTTCTCAGAGCACGGTCGTGCTCGACCTCGGCCATGAGCAGGGCGTCCATGGGTTGTCCCCGATCATTACGGCCGATGGGCTCGCCGGCAGGGTTCTCGAAGCCCACCCCTCGCTTTCGATCGGCATGGACTGGTCGCACCCGGACTTCCGGGCCTCCGTCATGTCGGAGGACGGTGAGCTCTATGGCATTGTCGGCCCGGAACCGGCCACGTTCGGGGAAGCCGAGCGGCTCATTCTGACCGGCATCCCGTACTTCAACGTCCTGGAGGACGGCACGCTGATGGTTACCAGCGGCCGTGGCGGTGTCTATCCGCGCGGCGTGCCCGTGGGCCGGATCGGCGGATTGGCCGACGTCGAGGAAGGATGGCACCGGAGCTACTGGGTGTACCCGACGGTGCATCCGGCCTCCGTCACGCACGCGCTGGTCGGCATTGCCGACACGGCCGGACCGGGGGAGGAAGCGGACCTGTCACGCCTGTTCCCGCGAGCAACGTCGCCGATCCCGGACTCCGCTCGACAAGCCGGGCCCGGTGGCGCGCCCGGTGCCGATGGCCGTGGTTGACCGTCCGCTCCCCGGCTCCCCGCGGCTGGGAATCGGGCCGGGCGTGGTCGTTGCAGTCACCCTGATTCTGGTCTTCTTCCACTTCGTTCTGAGGCTCGGCCTGGGGATGGGTGCCGCAGCTCCCGATCTCCTGACCGTCGCGCTCCTGTTCCACGTTCGCAGGGTCCGTTTCGGGACCGCGGCATGCGTCGGCTTCGCCCTGGGCATGCTGGAAGACGCGTTCGCGCTGGTAGCTTTTGGCGCGAACACCGTGGCGATGACCGTGGTGGGCATTCTGGGCGTGCAGACCAGGGCATTCTTCGTACCCACCACCTCGCTTTCCTTTCACATCATCTATTTCGTCACCGGCAAGTGGCTGCGTGACTTCATCCACTGGATCCTGCAGCAGGCCGCCGGCGTCACGAGCGGGTTCATCGAACCGATGATTCTCACTGCGGCTCCGGCCGCGCTCTATGCCGCCCTGGTGGGCGTGCTCGTCGTGAAGCTCATCGGTCCCTTCAGCGAGGGCGAGTCATGAATCAGTTCCAGGTTCCCGGTCCGGAGGCGTCGCAGCGCGCCCGCATCGCCGTCGTCGGCCTCATAGCGCTCTTCGCGGTCCTCACCGTCGCCTTCTTCCGCCTCCAGGTGCTCGAGGCCAACACATACGAGCTTCGCTCGGAGTCGAACCGGCTGCGGCCGTTTCCCATTGAAGCTCCCCGTGGCGCCGTCTTCGATCGTAGCGGGCGGGTCGTCGCGAGCAGCGTCCCGGGCTATTCGCTGCACGTGTTCCCTTCCTCTGCTTCCGGGGTCATGGAGACCACGCTCGAGCGCCTGCAATCGTATGTCGATCTGGACGATGCGAGGATCGAACTGCTGCTCGAACGCGCCCGCCGCGAACCCTATCAGCCGCTCCTGGTGGACGGCGACGCCGATTTCGATCTCGTCTCCACGCTCGAGGAGCACCGCGCGGAACTGCCGAACGTGGTGGTGCGGATGGATCCGAAGCGCCAGTACCAGGCTGCGCGCGCGGTCTCCCACCTCATGGGGTATGTAGGCGAAGTGACGGCGGAGGAATTGGAGCAGGAACTGTATTCGGAGTACTCGAGCGGGATGACGGTGGGCAAGGAGGGTGTAGAGCGGCAGTATGAAGCCCGCCTTCAGGGGAAGCGGGGCCTGCGCTATTCGGAGGTGGACGCGCTGGGCCGGGTCGTGAGCTCTCCGTTCGGGCAGGTCGTGCAGGCGCCCGAGCCCGGGGTGGACATGCAACTGAATCTCGACCTTGATCTGATGGAGTGGATCCATCACATCTTCCCCGACTCCATGCGCGGCGCGGTAGTGGCGCTGAATGTCGAAGACGGTGGCGTGCTCGCGCTGTATTCGGCCCCGACCTTCGATCCCAACAGCTTCGTGGGTGGGATCGAGCCCGACGAGTGGGCGTCCCTCAACAGCGACCCGGACCAGCCGCTCTTCAATCGCGCAGTCGTGGGACGCTACGCCCCCGGATCCACGTGGAAGCTCGCGGTCGCGGCCATCGGTCTGCAGCTCGGCCTGGTGGAGGCGCACGAACACATGTCGCGGGGGTGCACGGGAGCGATGTTCGTAGGCAACCGCCTGTTCCGCTGCTGGAACGAAGCCGGTCACGGGTCTCTCGATCTCGTGGAGGCGATCCAGCACTCGTGCAACGTGTACTTCTACCAGTTGGGCCTCAGGATCGGGCTCGAGCGTCTTCTGGCCAACGCGAACCAAATGGGCTTCGCGCGGCAGTGCGGCATCGACCTGCCCCGCGAATCGCCGGGGGTGTTTCCGAGCGATCTCGGCTTCTGGGAGGAGCGGTTCGGGTATCGCGCGCAGGAAACGGAGGTATTGTCGCTCGCGATCGGGCAGGGCCCCAACGACCAGACACCGCTTGGGATCGCCCAGTTCTACCTCGCCATGGCCCGGGGCGGGCAGGCTCCGGCGCCACGCATCCTGCAGGGGGAAGAGGCGGGCGACACCTGGGACATCGGGATTTCACCGGAGCACGGCGAGATTCTGATGGAAGGGCTCAGGCGGGTCTTCATGCCGGGCGGCACTGCGTACATGTCGTCGGTCGAGCACTGGGCACTCCTGGGCAAATCGGGCACCGCCCAGAACGCACAGGATCCGGATCGCAGCCACGCGTGGTTCGCGGCGATGGCGGGCCCCCGGGACGCACCGCCCGAGATCGTCGTGGTGGTGCTTGTGGAGCTCGGAGAAAGCGGATCCATCGTGGCCGCGCCGCTCGCCGCCAAGTCCGCGGACTACTTCCTGCGCAAGCGCTACGGCATCCCCACCGACACCATACAGACGCTTGGCGAACACCTCCTGACGGGCACGCCTGCTCCGTGGGCAATCTGGTGACTCCCTCCGACGCCGTGGAGCCTGCCCGATGAAGGCCCTGTTCTCGCGGTGGGCACTCGACAGCGGCCTCATCCTCGCCCTGCTCGCGCTCTCCGCCTTCGGCGTGGCGATGATCTATTCGACCGGCCAGCTGAACGTGCCCAGCCCGGTCGTCGAAGGCGTGTGGATCCGGCAGCTGGTATGGTTCGCATTCGGGCTGACGGCCTTCACCGTCATCAGCCGGATCTCGAGCAACTGGATCGAGTGGGCTTCGGTGCCCGCCTATGTGCTGGCGGTAGTGTTGCTGGCCGTCACACTGGTCGTTGGTACCGGCCGTGGCACCGCGGCCGGGGTGACCAGCTTCCTGCAGTTCGGCGGCTTTCAGTTCCAGCCGGCGGAAGTCGCCAAGATTGCAACCATCCTGGCGCTGTCGCGCCTCATGGCCTCACGGCTGGAAGCGCCCGGACCTGGTTCCCGGCGATCGTGGCAGCTGACCGATGTCATCGGGCCGTGCGCGCTGGTGGGGCTCCCTCTCGTCCTGGTGCTGCTACAGCCGGATCTGGGCACCGCGATGGCCTTCGTGGGCATCCTGATGGCGGTGCTCTTCTGGTCGGGAATACCGCTGACCTATCTGTTCCTGCTGGTGAGTCCCGCCATCGCGCTGGTCGTCTCCTTCAACACCTGGCTGTTCTCGGCGTACATGGTGGCGCTGATCGGGATTCTCTATCTGCGCCGCTCCCGCCTCTACACCTTCGAGTACGTGGCGGTGCTCGTGTTCAATCTGGCCGTGGGCACGGTCGCCCGGCTCCTCTGGGACTCCCTGGCACCCTACCAGCAGAACCGGGTGCTGGTGTTTCTCGATCCTGGCCTCGACCCGCAGCAGGCGGGTTACCACCTCGTCCAGTCGAAGGTTGCCATCGGCAGCGGTGGATTGACCGGCAAGGGGTTTACGCTGGGCACCCAGAAGCGGTTCAACTTCCTGCCCGAGCAGCACACCGATTTCATCTTCGCGGTGATCGGGGAGGAGTTCGGTTTCATGGGCACGCTGCTGGTTCTCTCCGGCTTCGCCTATGTTCTGTTCCGGCTCATCCGCATGGCGACCGGAACCGCCAGTCACTTTGCAAGCTTCGTGCTCTTCGGTATCTTCGGCGCCTGGATTACCCACGTCTTCGTAAACACCGGAATGACCGTCGGGCTGGTGCCGGTGACCGGCATTCCCCTTCCGTTCATCAGCTACGGGGGCTCCTTTCTGCTGATGTGCTGGGTGGCTGCGGCGCTCGCCGTGCGCGTCGCCCGGCAGAACTGAACAAGCCATGGCCTGGTTCAACAAGCCCAAGAAGCCGTTGCGCGCCCAGGATCGCCGGGATGTTCCGAGCGACGTCTTCAGGAAGTGCCCGGGCTGCGGCGCCATCGTATACCGCGAAAAACTCAGGCAGAATCTCTCCGTGTGTCCGGAGTGCGGGTTCCACTTCAGATTCGAGGCCTCCGACTATCTGAGTCTGCTGATGGACGAAGGCTCCTTCAGCGAGGAGCACGCGGGCCTGGCCAGCGCCGATCCCCTGGGCTTCGTCGACTCGAAGCCCTACACCGCCCGGGTGCAGGTGGCCGAGCAGCGTGCCGGACGGCCGGAAGCCATGGTGGTGGGTTCGGGCAAGCTGGACGGCATCCCGGTGTCGCTGGCGGTGATGGACTTTTCCTTCATCGGAGGATCGATGGGATCGGTGGTGGGGGAGAAGCTGGCCCGAATCATCGACAGGTCGCTCGGTGAGAGTGTCCCGCTTGTCGTCGTGAGCGCCTCCGGCGGAGCCCGCATGCAGGAAGGAATCCTGTCGCTGATGCAGATGGCGAAGACGGCAACATTGCTGGCGCGGCTGCACGAGGCCGGCCTGCCCCACATATCCATCCTCACCAACCCGACAGCGGGCGGGGTCACCGCGTCCTACGCCATGCTGGGCGACGTCAACCTCGCGGAACCCGACGCCTTCATCGGGTTTGCCGGGCCCCGCGTGATCGAGGAGACGATCCGGCAGGAGCTTCCGGACGGGTTTCAGCGATCCGAGTTCCTTCTCGAGCACGGCATGCTCGACTGCGTCGTGCCGCGCAGCGAACTGAAGGCCACCGTGGCACTTCTGCTGCGGCACATGTGGGCGGGGTGGAAGCCCCAGGGCTGAAGCTCTCCGGCGCCGCTCCACAAGCGCTGGAGAACACGGCGCCCGAGCCCGGAGCGCCCGCGATGCACGACCTGTTTCCACGGCTGGGGCATGGCGTCCAGTGGGGTCTTGATCGGACCCGGTCCCTGCTCGCGACCCTGGGGCAGCCACAGCTCGCCTGGCCGTCGATCCACATCGGCGGGACCAACGGGAAGGGGTCGGTAGCGGCGATGTGCGCCGGGGTGCTGAGGGAGGCCGGCCTGCGCACGGGGCTCTACACATCGCCCCACCTGTGCGATTTTCGGGAGCGCATCCAGGTCGACGGCCGTCCGGTCGAACACGAGACCATGACGCGGGTGGCGGCCGACCTGCATGGCGCCGTGGACCGGATCGGGCCCACCTTCTTCGAAGCGACCACCGCCCTGGCGTTCGGGGTCTTCGCCGACCGGGAAGTCGACATCGCGGTGGTGGAAGTCGGGCTGGGCGGCCGTCTCGACGCGACCAACGTGATCGTCCCGCTGGTGACCTGCATCACCAACGTCTCGCTCGACCACGCGGACTACCTGGGCCCCACGGTGGAGGACATTGCCCGCGAGAAGGCCGGGATCATCAAGCCGGGCATTCCCGTCCACACGAGCGAGACGGGCGGGCCCGTGCTGCGAATCCTGACGGATCGGGCAACACGGGCCGAGGCTCCCTTTTTCGTGCTCGACGCACTCAGCGACCTGCGGGACCTGGAGCTCTCGAGGGCGCGCACGAGCTTTCGCATGTCCTCCGACGCCTGGGGCGACCTCGAACTCTCGGTGCCGTTGGCGGGAAGCCACCAGGCGACCAACGCGGCGCTGGCGGCGAGGGCGCTCGAATCGCTTCCAGAGAAACTTCGGCCCACTCGACGCGCCGTCGTGCGGGGCCTGGCGGGGGTGAGTTGGCCGGGCCGGGTACAACTGGTGCGGCGGAGCGGCGTAACCTGGGTCTTCGACGTGGCTCACAACGTCGCGGGAATGGAGACGCTCGCCACCACCCTGCGGTCACTCGGTCTTGCGCGGCCGATCGTGGTACTCGCGGGCATCCTGGGGGACAAGGACTGGGGAGGCATGCTTCCGGGTCTCCTCGCGACCGCCGACGCAGCGGTCCTGACCCAGCCCCCGTCCGCGCCCGGCGAACGGAGGTGGAACCCCGGACAGGTGGCCGCCGCGCTCGCACCACGGTTCACGCTCGAGGTGGAGGCGGACTTCGGCAGCGCTCTGGCCAGAGTGGCTGAACGGGCGGAAGGCGGCACGGCGGTGGTCACGGGGTCCTGCCACACGGTCGGCAGCGCTCTCGACGAGCTTTGCATCCAGCCGTTCCCAGCCCCTTTCCGGGTTTGACGCGTCGAGCGAAGCGCATAGATTCGCCGCCATGCCAAAAGGGAAAGCCTTCCCCAGACTTCCGGGCTTTCGGGACTTCGCTCCAGAGGCCCTGGCCGAGCGGGAACACGTGTTCAGAAGCTGGCGCAGAATGGCGCGTCGCTACGGCTTCCAGGAATACGACGGTCCCCCGCTGGAACCGCTGGAACTCTACCGGGAAAAGAGCGGCGACGAAATCGTCGGGCAGCTGTACGCATTCGTCGACAAGGGTGGGCGTGAGGTATCGCTGCGCCCTGAAATGACGCCGTCGCTGGCGCGCATGCTCGGCGAGCGGAGCCGGGCCATGGCGAAGCCCATCCGCTGGTTTTCGATCCCGCAGCTCTTTCGCTACGAGCGACAGCAGCGGGGGCGTCTGCGGGAGCACTTCCAGTGGAACGTCGACATCCTCGGCGAGGCCGGCACGGGCGCGGACGCGGAAGTCCTGGCGGTGGCGGTCGACGCCCTGCGGGCGCTGGGTCTTGGACCGGACGACTTCCTGGCCCGGGTCTCGGATCGCCGCCTGCTGTCCGCGATTCTCGACGCGCTGGGCGTGCCGGGAGACCGGATCGCGGCAACCTATGTCCACATAGACAAGTACGAACGGGTGGGCCCGGATCTGACGCGCGCCCGGCTGCACGAATCCGCCGGGCTGGCCCCCCGGGCCGTGGATTCACTTCTGGAGATCCTGGACGGTTCCGGGCTGGACGTGGTCGAAGACCTGCTTGGCGAACGTGATGCCGTGGGCGCCAGCCTTGCCGAACTGCGCCGCTACGAGGCGGACCTGACGGCGATGGGGCTCGGTCCGTTCCTTCGCTTCGACCTGCGCATCGTGCGCGGGCTGGCGTACTACACCGGCATCGTCTTCGAGCTTTTCGATCGCAGGGGCGAACTGCGCGCCATCTGCGGGGGAGGCCGCTACGACCAGCTGCTCGAGCGGGTCGGCGGCGAACCTCTTGCGGCGGTGGGGTTCGGAATGGGGGATGTGGTGCTCACCGAGTTGCTGCGCGATCGGGGACTGCTCCCGCGGTCGACCCCCGCGATGGACTGGTTCATTGCCAGCGTCTCGCCGGCCCAGCGTCTGCTGGGACGGGAAATCGCCCACGCCCTGCGGGAGGCGGGTTCCACCGTCTCCTATGCCCTGGAGCAACGTCCCGTGCGCAAGCAGCTGGCCATGGCCGCCCGCCAGGGGGCCCGCAGGGTCATACTTCTGGGGCCGGTGGAGACGGCGAGAGGGGTGGCGGTGATCCGCGACATGGCGCAAGGCAGTCAGCAGGAAGTCTCGCTGGCCGATCTGCGCCGGGGCAGGCCGACGCCATGACCTCTCGCCGGGCAGGCCGGCAACCGCCGCGGGTTCTCGTCTGGGCTGCCGCGTGTCTGTGCGCGGGAGCCTGTTCTCCCGACCGCCCACCCGACGCGAGGGAGGACGCGGCGCCCGCTCCGGCGCCCCCGGCAGCGCGTTCGTCCTTCGGCGCCGACGATGCCGAGGCGATTCCTCTCGTCCTCTTCGATGAAGTGCCGGACCCGGTGCTGGACCGCCGCCTTACCCTTCATCTGCTCGCGCAGGAGCCCGGCGGGCGCGTGGAATTCAGCCGAACCCTGCGGGAGCTGCTGCCCGAACGCGCCGCCCGCGATTCGGCCCTGGTCGCGATTCGCGCGATCGTCTACCATGCGGCGGTGCCGTCGGGAGCGAATGAAGGCGATCTGGTGCCCGTGGCCTGGGGCGAATGGATTCCTCTGGAGGGCTGGTACGGCGAGGTTGGAACGGGGCGGGGTAGCGGCCACCGGGTCTACTTCTACCACGGAACGCCCCCGGAATGGTAGCCGACGGCAACAAGGGGGTGCGCCGGGACATGGCTCGCGCCGTGCGCCGGCTCAACATCCTCGAGTTCTTCATTCTGGCCGCGGCCGCGGCCCTGTCCCTGGGCGGGGGCGCGCTGGTGGCGCTGCTCCTGAACGAGTTGACGGGCGCGCCCTTCCGGATATCGTGGTTCATCTCCTCGCTCCTGCTCTTCAGCGTTCCCGGGTTCTTCGTACTTCGCCGAGAGAACAGACGCGACCCTTCCCGCGGCGCCGCGGGCCACCCCCAGGACCAGACAAATGGCTGATGACAAGCGGCTGACGCCCCGGAGCGAGAGCTTCTCGGCCTGGTACAACGATGTCGTTCAGCGCGCGGAACTGGCCGACTATTCGCCGGTGCGCGGATGCATGGTCATTCGTCCCTGGGGGTACGCGATCTGGGAACTGATGCAGCAGGGACTGGACGGCCTCTTCAAGGAGACCGGCCACGAGAACGCCTATTTCCCCCTGCTCATTCCGATGAGCTTCATCGAGCGCGAGAAGGAGCACGTCGAGGGCTTCAAGCCGGAGCTCGCGGTGGTGAGCCACGCCGGCGGCAAGGAACTCGATGAGCCCTATGTCGTTCGTCCGACCTCCGAGACCATCATCTACTCGATGTACGCGAAGTGGGTGCAGAGCTATCGCGATCTGCCCCTGCTGCTGAACCAGTGGTGCAACGTGATGCGCTGGGAGCTGCGCACCCGGCTCTTTCTGCGGACCTCGGAATTCCTCTGGCAGGAGGGCCACACCGCACATGCGACGCGGGAAGAGGCCGAAGAGGAGGCACGGCGCATGCTCGGGGTGTACCGGCAGTTCCAGGAGGACTGGATCGCGATGCCCCCGGTCAGCGGGCTCAAGAGCGAATCGGAGAAGTTTGCGGGTGCGGTGCGAAGCTATTCCGTGGAGGCGCTGATGCAGGACAATCGCGCGCTTCAGGCGGGCACCTCCCACTTCCTGGGACAGAACTTCTCGCGCCAGTTCGGCCTCACCTTCCAGAGCGAGGCGGGGCGCGAGGAATACGCCTGGAACACCTCCTGGGGCGTGTCCACGCGCATGGTCGGGGGCATGGTGATGACCCACGGCGACGACAACGGCATCGTCGTGCCGCCGCGGATCGCTCCGGCCCAGGTCGTGGTTGTGCCCATCTGGCGCACGGACGCGCAGCGCGTACTGGTGCTGGAAGAGGCCGACCGCTTCCGCGACCAGCTGGTCGCGGCAGGGGTGCGGGTGCGCATCGACGCCCGCGACCACCTCAACCCGGGGGCAAAGTTCTACGAGTGGGAGCGCAAGGGCGCTCCCTTCCGCGCCGAAATCGGGCCGCGCGATGTGGCGAAGGGGCAGGTGGTGCTGGCCCGGCGGGTTCCGTTCTCGAGCAGCGAGCGCAAGCGCTTTCTGTCGCGCGAAGAAGCCCTGGCCACCCTACCGGCTCTTCTCGACGCCTTGCACGCAGACTTGCTCGAGAGCGCCCGCGCGCGCCGCGAAGCCAACTCCCACAGGGGGGTCTCGGATCTCGGCGAGCTCAAGGAGATCCTGGACGCGGGGGGTGGATTGGTGTACACCGGATGGAGCGGCGACCCCGACGTGGAAGAGAAGGTCAATCAGGCGACCAGGGCCACGATCCGGGTCATCCCCGACGACGAGTTCGCGTCGTCCAGCCGGCCTTCGCGGTGCATCGGCGGCGGCGCTGCCAAAATGGAGGTGGCGTGGGCGCGGGCATACTGAGGTGACTCCGCTGGCTCGCTCGGACGGCGTGCTCCGCTGCGGACCGTTCGCCCTCGACGACATCGCCGCTCGCTTCGGGACCCCACTCTATCTTTACGATGGAGCCTTGCTGGAAGACAGGTATCGCACCTTCGAAGCCGCCTTCGCGGGCGCCCGCCTGCTCGTGGCCTATTCGGTCAAGGCCAACGGAAACCTGGCGCTCCTCAACCGCCTGGCCCGTCTCGGTTCCGGCGCCGACATCGTGAGCGGAGGAGAGCTGGCGCGCGCCCTCGAGGCGGGGATTCCGGCAAGGCGGATCGTGTTCGCCGGTGCAGGCAAGAGCGAGGAGGAGCTCGGCGCGGGGCTGGAAGCCGGAATCTACGGGTTCAACGTCGAGAGCCGTGAGGAGCTGCATCTGCTTGAACGCATCGCCGTCCGGCGGGGTGTGCGCGCCCGCATCGCGCTGCGCGTGAACCTGGACATCGCCTCGCCCACGCCTCACGAGTACACGCGCACGGGGCACGCCGGCACCAAATTCGGGGTTCCCGCCGACGAGATCATGGACCTCTATCGATGGGCGGCCTCCCGGGCCGCGCTACGGGTCGCGGGCATCGCAGTCCACATCGGGTCGCAGATCGTGGACGCCGAACCGTACGAACGCGCCGCGCGCGAGATCTTCGCCCTGGAGCGGGCGCTTTCCGATGAGGGCATCCCGCTCGAGTACGTCGATCTGGGTGGTGGGTTCGGGGTCGCCTACGGAGACGACTCCGAGATCGATCTCGCGCGCGTCGCCGCAGCGGTCCTGCCTGCCGTAAGACGGCGCGGCCTGCGGCTGGTACTGGAGCCGGGCCGCTTCATCGTTGGCGAATCCGGGACGCTCATCGTGCGCGTGCTGTACGTGAAGCGATCCGGAAACAAGACCTTCGTGATCACGGACGGGGGCATGACCGAGCTGCTGCGCCCCAGTCACTACGGCGGGTATCACCAGGTCGAGCCGGTGCGCGCGCGTCCGGGCGCGGCGGTGGTAGTGACCGACGTGGTGGGCCCCGTGTGCGAGGACGGCGACTTTCTCGCGCGCGACCGCGCCATCGAGCTGCCTTCCGCGGGCGATCTCATGGTGGTGCGGACCGCGGGCGCCTACGGTTTCTCCATGGCCTCGAACTACAACAGCCGCCTGCGCCCGGCGGAAGTGCTGGTTGCCGGCGGCGGACTTCACCTGATCCGCCGGCGGGAGTCCTTCGCCGATCTGATTCGGGGGGAGAGGATCCCGTCATGACCCTCACCAGGCCGCGCGACCGGGTTCTGATCCTCGACTACGGATCGCAGTTCACCCAGCTCATCGCGCGCCGCGTCCGCGAGGAGCGGGTCTTCTGCGAGATCCACCCGCCGACCCGGTCCGTGGAGTGGATCCGGAGCTGGGCGCCCAGCGCGATCGTGCTCTCGGGCGGGCCGTCCTCGGTCTACGAGGAAGATGGCCCGGGGGTGGAGCCGGAGCTGTTGCACATGGATGTTCCGGTTCTCGGAATCTGCTACGGCATGCAACTGATCGCCGAACTGGAGGGTGGACGGGTGGAGTACGGCAAGCGCGAGTACGGACGAGCCGAGCTGCGCCTGAGGGAAGCGGAAGGCCTGTTCGCGGGATTCGCGCGCGAACATCCGGTCACGGTCTGGTGTTCACACGGCGACCATGTGGACCAGCCTCCGGAAGGGTATCGCGTCGTCGCTTCCACCGAAGGCCTCCCGGTGGCCGCGTTCCGGGCCGAGGACCGGGCCATCTACGGAGTGCAGTTTCATCCGGAAGTCGCGCACACCCCCGAGGGCGACCGGATGCTCTCCAACTTCCTCTTCCGCGTCGCCGGCTGCCGTCCGAGCTGGACGGCGAGCGCGTTCGTCGAAGAGAGCATCGCCGCCATCCGCGAGCAGGCGGGGAGCCGGTCCGCCATCTGCGGCCTCTCCGGCGGGGTCGACTCCTCGGTCGCGGCCACCCTGGTGCATCGCGCGCTCGGCGACCGCCTGACCTGCATCTTCGTGGACAACGGGCTCCTCCGGAAGGGCGAACGCGAGGGCGTGGAACGCACCTTCCGCAGGCACATGGGGATGGAGCTTCTGGTCGCCGACGCGCGCGAGGAGTTCCTGAAAGGGCTCGCCGGGGTCGACGATCCCGAGCGCAAGCGCCGGATCATCGGCGAGATCTTCATCCGCGTTTTCGAGCGCACGGCGCGAGAGGCCGGTAAGGACGCGTCCCTGCTCGTGCAGGGCACGCTCTACCCGGATGTCATCGAGTCCCTCTCCGTGCGGGGTCCGTCCGCAACCATCAAGACCCATCACAATGTGGGCGGGCTTCCGGACGACATGCCGTTCGAACTGATCGAGCCGCTCCGCGAGCTGTTCAAGGATGAAGTGCGCAGGGTGGGGCAGGAGCTGGGGCTCCCGGAGGCGTTCGTGGCGCGCCATCCCTTTCCGGGCCCGGGGCTTGCCGTGCGCATCCTGGGCGAAGTCACGTGGGAGCGGCTGGAGGTGTTGCGGCAGGCGGACGCCATCTTTCTGGAGGAGATCCGTGCCGCCGGGCTCTACGACGAGATCTGGCAGGCGTTTGCGGTACTCCTGCCGGTGCGGTCCGTGGGCGTGATGGGCGACGCGCGGACCTACGAGTGCGCGGTGACGCTGCGCGCCGTGACCTCGCGCGACGGCATGACCGCCGACTGGTACCGGTTTCCGCCGGAAGTGCTGGCGCGCGCCTCCACCCGCATCATCAACGAGGTCGCGGGGGTGAACCGCGTGGCCTACGACATCAGCTCCAAGCCCCCGGCCACCATCGAGTGGGAGTGAGGAGGACGGGCTTTGCTCGCTCCCGCGGAGATCAGGACGCGGGAGCGGGGTCGTCTTCGGTGCGCAGGGCCCGGAGCGTGTCGTCGATCTCGGCCCACACTTCGACCATGAACTCCAGGCGGGCCCCGTGGACGTCGACGTAGTCGAGCAAATCGGCCTCGGTGACCCCATTGGACTCCAGGATCTCCGCCTTCGCTTCGGGGCCGACCCGACCATCGGGTGAATGGAGCGCCGCCGTGCGCAGCTCCACATAGGTGCCTACGAAAGCGTCCCGGGAGATCGTCCCCGCCGCGTCGGGCGCCTGGTCGCCGCCGCACGCGAACAGCAGGCACAGCAGGCCGCCCGCCAGGAACTTCCGCACCCCACGCGCCGTCACCGGTCTCATGCCTTGCCTGCCTCTCCGCTGGTGGCCGCACGCCAGAGGAGCAGGCAGAGCCCCGCGAAGATCAGTGTCCCGACCAGCCCGGATGACCCCGTGAAAAGGCCTACGCTCCACGCGTGGCCAACAATCCACTGCGTAGCCCGCGAGGGGTCGCCGGTCACCTGGGTGACCAGGTAGATCGCACCCCCGATCAGGACCCCCACCAAGGCCGCTCCCGCGATCAGGCCGGAGCCGAACAGAACGCCCCGTTCGCGCTGCTCGGCCAGCCGGTCTCCGCCGCCCTCCGGGCCCGAATAACGGCGGGTCAGCGCGCGCCGCATCATGCCCCCCACGAAGATCGGGGTCATGAGCGAAACCGGCAGATACAGCCCCACGGCGAACGCCAGTGACGGCAGCCTGAGTCCGAACTCGACGACGGCGGCCAGCGCCATGCCGACGATGACGAACATCCAGGGCAGGGTATCGGCCAGGACGCCGTCCACGACCAGCTTCATCAGGTTCGCCTGGGGGGCCGCCAGTTCCGCTCCTCCGATGCCGTACGATTCGTTGAGCACGATGAGCACCCCGCCCATCACCGCCGCGCTGGTGATCACCCCGATCAGCTCGCCGATCTGCTGCGAGCGCGGGGTGGCTCCCAGGAGGAATCCGGTCTTGAGATCCTGTGAGGTGTCTCCCGCGATCGCCGCCGAGATGCACACCACCGCGCCCACCGCCAGCACCGCGACCTTGGAGGCGGCGGTACCGTCGTTCAGCCCCAGTCCCACCCATATCAGCGAGGTGAGCAGCAGGGCGGCAATGGTCATCCCCGAAACCGGGTTGGACGAGGAGCCGATCAGCCCCACGATGCGCGAGGATACCGTCACGAAGAAGAAGCTGAAGAGCACGATCAGGACCGCGCCCAGCAGGTTCACCGGGACGCCCGGCCAGAGCCAGAGCGCAACGGCCAGCAGCGGGGCGAGGGTGAAGACGAAGCGCATGGACAGGTCCCGCTGCGTGCGGGAAGTCGGTCCGCCGCCGCCCCCGATGCCGCCCAGCCCCAGCTTGAAGCTCTCGATCATCGTGGGCAGCGACTTGACGAGGGTCGCGATGCCCCCGAAGGCCACGGCGCCGGCCCCCACGTAGCGGATATAGTTGCTCCAGATCTCCGCCGATCCCAGCTCCGCCATCGGGACCGTGCCCGGATACACGACGTCGTTGCCGCCCCAGGCGTTGATCACCGGGATCAGGATCAGCCAGGCCAGCGCGCTCCCCGAGAACATGATGGTGGCGATGCGCGGTCCGATGATGAACCCGACGCCCAGCAGCTCGGGAGTGAAGTCTCCCCCGATCTGGGCCTTGCCCGGGAGAGGCGCCGCCGGCGACTCGTTCCATAGCGAGAGCCCGCGTGGGTTGGCCAGCGCCTGATAGACGGCGCCGACACCGAGCCCGGCGAAGAGGAGGCGGGCCTTGCCGCCCCCCACGTCCCCAGCCACCTGCACCTCCGCGCACGCAGTGCCTTCGGGATAGGGCAGCTTGCCGTGCTCGCGCGAAATGAGGTAGGAGCGCAGGGGAATCATGAACAGCACGCCCAGCATTCCCCCGAAGAGCGCGATCACCGTGATCTGCGTGACGCTCACCAGGATGGCGGGGTCTTCGCGCGCCCAGAGGAAGAGCGCGGGGAGCGTGAAGATGACCCCGGCGGCCAGCGATTCCCCCGCCGAGCCCACCGTCTGCACCATGTTGGACTCGAGGATGGTGCCGCCCCAGATGCGGAAGATGGCTACCGCCATGACCGCCGCCGGGATCGAGGCGCTCACCGTGAGCCCGACGCGCAGCCCCAGGTAGGCGTTGGCGGCGCCGAACACGATGCCCAGAACCGCTCCGATCAGCACGGCCCGGGGCGTGAACTCCAGGATCTGCTCGCGCGCGCCCACGTAGGGGCGGTACTGGTCGCCCGGCAGGGTCTCGTAGGCCTGGGGAGGGAGCCCGCCACGGGGCCCGGGATCGACTGTCGCCACTCTTGCCTCCAGCCACGGGTTGCGCGGAACCCGGGCAACGTGGATCGCGCCTTCTCGGCTTGTCAAGCGCGCGAACGGGGGAGGCCGAGCCGGCTGGAACTGGCTACACCGCGGCCTCCGCGGATGGTCCGAATCTTGAATTTCAGGGGTGGGCGGATGCCCGGAAGCCCATGCGGGCGTGGATGGATCGGGGCTCAGGCACCGAAGTCTGCCAAATTGGCAGATTTATGGTCTGCCAAAATGGCAGACAAGGCGTGCACGACCACACGCGGAGGGAATATCAGATGATTGAAGTCGACCGCTTGACGGTGAAGGCGGCCGAGGCGCTGCGGGCCGCCATAGCGGACGCCGGCCGACGCCGGAGCGCCGAGGTCTACGGCATCCACCTGCTCGACGCCCTCCTCCGACAGGAAGAGGGCATCGTCACGCCGATCCTGGACAAGATCGGAGTCTCCGCCCCCGCGGTCGGCGAGCGGGTACAGGCCGCACTCGACGGACTGGGCCGCGTCTCGGGGGGATCGGATGCGCGCGTCAGCCGCGATCTCGCGCGCGCTCTCTCCGCGGCCGAGCGCCATGCCGCCGAGCTCGGGGACGACTACGTGTCGACCGAGCACCTCCTGCTCGGGCTCACCGTCGAGAAGGACGACGCGGGCGAAATCCTGCGGTCGGCGGGCGCCATGGAGGAGCGGGTGCTGGAGGCACTGTCGGCGGTCCGCGGCAGCCACCGGGTCACCGACCAGACCCCGGAGGACCGGTATCAGGCCCTCGCGCGCTACAGCCGCGACCTGACCTCGCTGGCGCGCCGCGGCAAGCTGGACCCGGTCATCGGCAGGGACGTCGAGATTCGCAGGGTGATCAAGGTGCTCGCCCGCCGCACCAAGAACAATCCGGTGCTCATCGGCGAGCCAGGGGTGGGAAAGACCGCCATCGCCGAAGGCCTGGCCCAGCGCATCGTTGCCGGCGACGTCCCCGGCGCGCTGGCGGAAAAAACCTTCCTGTCTCTGGACATTTCGGCCATGCTCGCCGGTGCCAAGTACCGCGGCGAGTTCGAAGAGCGCATGAAGGCGGTGCTGAAGGAGATCTCCGACGCCGAGGGCCGCTTCGTCATGTTCGTCGACGAGCTGCACACGGTCGTCGGCGCCGGCGCCGCGGAAGGGGCGGTGGACGCCGGCAACATGATGAAGCCGCTGCTGGCACGGGGCGCCCTGCGCATGGTGGGCGCGACCACCCTCGACGAATACCGGAAGCACATCGAGAAGGACCCTGCCCTGGAGCGGCGCTTCCAGCCCGTGTACGTGGCGCCGCCGTCGGTGGAGGACACGATCGCCATCCTGAGAGGCCTCAAGGAGCGTTACGAGGTGCACCACGGCGTGCGCATCCGCGACGACGCCCTGGTCGCGGCGGCCCAGCTGTCCGACCGCTACATCGGGGGCCGTTTCCTGCCAGACAAGGCGATCGACCTCATGGACGAGGCCGGCAGCCGGCTCCAGATCGAGATCGACTCCCTGCCCACCGAAATCGACCAGGTCGAACGGCGCGCCATTCAGCTCGAGATCGAGCGCCAGGCTCTGGAGGACGAGCACGGCGACCCCGGCGCGCGGGAACGCCTCGCGCGCATCCGCCTGGAGCTGGCCGAGTTGAGGGAACGCAGCTCCAGCATGAAAGCCGGGTGGCAGGCGGAACGGGACGCCATCGACCGCCTGAAGACGCTCAAGGAGGCGGCGGACGCGCTCCGCACCGAATCCGGGCGTGCGAAGCGGACCGGCAACCTTCAGCGGGCCGCCGAGATCGACTACGGCGAGCTCCCGGCGCTCGGCACCTCGCTCAGGCTGG
Organism: Gammaproteobacteria bacterium; assembly: GCA_028820325.1. GTDB lineage: Bacteria > Gemmatimonadota > Gemmatimonadetes > Longimicrobiales > Gaopeijiaceae > BD2-11. Next base: position 84,816 of record JAPPJO010000020.1, read on the forward strand.
CGGAGCAGCGGCTGGCGGAGCTGCAGGCGGGCGGCACCTGGCTGCGGGAGGAGGTGGACGCCGACGACATCGCCGCGGTCGTCGCGGAATGGACGGGGATTCCGGTGGCGAGCCTGGCGGAATCGGAGAGGGAGCGGCTGGTTCGGCTGGAGGCGCTGCTTGGCGGGCGGGTGATCGGACAGGAAGAGGCGCTCGCGGCCGTCTCGAACGCGGTGCGCCGTTCAAGGGCCGGGCTCCAGGATCCCGACCGGCCCATCGGATCGTTCATCTTCCTGGGTCCGACCGGGGTGGGGAAGACCGAAACCGCGCGCGCGCTGGCCGAGTTCCTCTTCGACGACGAGCGCGCGATGGTGCGCCTCGACATGTCGGAGTACATGGAGAAGCACGCCGTGTCGCGGCTGCTGGGCGCGCCTCCCGGCTACGTGGGCTACGACGAAGGCGGCCAGCTGACCGAAGCCGTGCGCCGGCGCCCGCACGCGGTCATCCTGTTCGATGAAATCGAAAAGGCGCACTCCGACATCTTCAACGTCCTGCTTCAGATTCTCGACGATGGCAGGCTGACCGACTCCCAGGGCCGCACGGTCGATTTCCGCAATGCCGTGATCATCATGACCTCCAACCTGGGCAGCCACTACATCCTGAGGCACGCCGGAACCGATCCGTGGGAAGAGGTGGAGGCGACCGTCACCCGGGAGCTGCGGCGACACTTCCGTCCGGAGTTTCTGAACAGAGTGGACGACATTGTTCTCTTTCGGCCATTGGACCGGGCCTCGATCCGCGCGATCGTTGATCTGCAGCTCGCCCGGGTGCAGGCGCTGGCCGGCGAGTTGGGCATCACGCTCGAGGTTGCGCCCGAAGTCCGGGAGCTCCTCGCGAAGGAGGGCTACGATCCCGCGTTCGGCGCGCGCCCGCTGCGGCGCGTCATTCAGCGTCTCGTCCAGGACCCGCTTGCCATGTCGCTGCTCGAGAAAGATCCCGGGAAATCCGCGACCATTCGCGTGGTCCCCGCCGCGGACGCCGCCGGCCTGGCCTTCGAACGGGCGTGAGCGGGCCGTTCCGCCGGGTTGGTGCAGCCGCGATCCGCTGGTCGGTGGCTCTGGGGGCCGCGGGGTGCGCAACCTCCCCGCCGCTGCCTCCGGCTGAGAACGACGCCGGCCCTCTCCGCGCCGCGGAACGTTTTCTGGACGCGGCCGACCGACAGGACCTCGACGCGATGGCGCACGCGTTCGGCACCGACGGGGGTTCCATCGCCGACACCGGCGGAGGACTGGGCTGCGGACTCCGCCGGGTTGCGTCCTGGCTGGGAGCCGCGGACCGCTGCCCGACCCGGCAGGAGGTCGAGGTTCGCATGTATGCCATCGCGGCGGTGCTGCGGCACGACGGCTATGTGGTGATCGCCGCGGAGCCGGTCCCCGGTCGCGATCGGCCCGTCACCCGGGTATCCGTCGAGGTTCGACGGGGAGAGCGGATCCATCGCGATGTCGGAGTGTTCGTGATCAGCACCGCGTCCGGGTGGCTCGTGGAGTCGGTCGAACTGGAGAAGATCACGGGGCGCTGAGAGGCCGCGCCCGCTCGACCAGTTCCACCAGCGCTCCCCCCGTCCCCTTGGGATGGAGGAAGGCGACCAGGCCGCCGTGCGCACCGGGCCTCGGAGTGCGGTCGATGGGCCGGAACCCCGCGGCGATCAGGCGGTCGAGTTCGACGCGCACGTTCTCGACGCGGAAGGCCACATGATGAAGGTTCGAGCCCCCCGCTGCGAGGAACCGCGCCACCGCGCCGCCCCGGTCGTGGGGTTCGAGCAGCTCCACTGCGCCGATGAAGCATACGTCGATGCCGTGTTCCGGGAGGGACTGGCGAGGCGAGGCGCGCTCGCCGGTCAGGGTCTCGAACAGAGGCGCCGACTCCGCGATCGAGTGGACGGCGATGCCGACATGGTCCACCGGGTAGCGCGGCAGGGTTGGCGAGGGATCCACGGGCCCCGCTGCGGGGTCGAATTCCATGACCGGCCGAGATTCGGTTATACTTCGAAATCCAGGGAAGCAGGGAAGCGCGGTGCGGCGCCTCCGCTTCCATCGTACGAACGACCCGGGACCGGGATCAAGGAGATCAGCCAGAATGAGCGATCGAGTTCTGACGGTTACGGACGAGAGCTTCGCCGACGACATAGAGAACAGCCAGGGACTGGCGATGGTGGACTTCTGGGCGACCTGGTGCGGCCCCTGCCGCATCGTCTCGCCCATCGTCGACCAGCTCGCAGACGAGTATGGTGACCGTGGGGTGACGGTGGGGAAGGTGGACGTGGACACCAACCCCGGCACCTCCGCGCGCTTCGGGGTGCGCTCGATCCCGAGTATTCTCTTCTTCAAGGACGGGAGGCACGTCGACACCGTTGTCGGCGCCGTTCCGAGGGCCCATCTCGAGGAGAAGATCGAGGCGCACCTGTAGGTCCGCGATACGCGAGCCGGGGGTGGCGACCCTCTACCTCGTCAGCACCCCGATCGGCAACCTCTCCGACCTCTCGGGGCGCGCCGCACAGGTCCTGGGCGAGGTAGAGAGGATCTTCGCGGAAGACACGCGCAGGACCGGACGGCTGCTGCAGCACCTTGGCGTCGACACGCGCCTCACCTCCCTGCATCAGCACAATGAGGCGGCGCGCGCGGGGCGGGTCCTCGAGTGCCTGGAGTCGGGACTTGACGCCGCGGTGGTGAGCGACGCCGGAACCCCGCTGGTTTCGGATCCGGGCGCGCGCGTGGTGGACGCCGCGCTGGAAGCCGGGCACGACGTGGTTCCGGTGCCGGGTCCGTCCGCGGTTCTGGCAGCGCTGGTGGGGTCGGGGCTTCCGGCCGACCGTTTCGCCTTCCTGGGATTCGCGCCCCGCAAGGGACTCGAACGGCGCGCTCTGCTGCAGCGGGTCGCCCATTCGCAGGAGACTACCGTGCTCTTCGAGGCCCCCGGCCGGCTGTGCCGCCTGCTGATCGACCTCGAGCATGCGTGCGGCTCCGGCCGCCGGGTGGCGGTGGCGCGGGAAATGACCAAATTGCACGAGGAGTTCGTGCGAGGGACCCTGGCCGAGGCCCGGGCTCATTTCGGAGCGCGCGCCCCCCGGGGAGAGCTGACGCTGGTGGTCGACCGCTCTCCGGAAGGCAAACCCGACGAATCCGCGGTTCGGGAACGGGCCGCGGAACTGCTGGCCGGGGGCACGCGGCCGAGTGAAGCCGTCCGGGAGTTGACGGCCCTGCTCGGGGTATCTCGCAACCGCGCCTACCGGATCGTACATTCAACTGTTGTGCCGGATGGGCCGGAGACGGAGTAGACACGCGCCGCGCGGCAGGCGCGCTCAGGGGCGGGAGTGGTTCAGGAATCGATGCTGAAGATTGTTCTCGCGATCCTCGCGGCCGTGCTCGCGGCCACCCCGCCCGTCGAACCGACGCTCACCATCGCGCGCCTCCAGTACGACGGAGGAGGGGACTGGTATGCGAACCCGTCCTCGCTGGCCAATCTGCTGGAGCGAATCGCAGCCGACACCGGGTTGCCGGTGGCGGATCGTGAAGCCACCATCACCCTCCGGGATCCCGCGCTCCCCGACTACCCCTACGTCTACATGACCGGCCACGGCAACGTGAGCTTCGCGCTGGAGGAGCAGGCCGCGCTGCGCGACTACCTGTTGGGGGGGGGATTCCTGCACGTCGACGACAACTACGGTCTCGACGAGTCCTTCCGCCGGGAGATCGCGCGCGTGTTCCCCGGCCGCGAACTCGTGGAGATCCCCCCCGATCATCCGGTCTTCGGCACCTTTCACCTGCTCCCGGAAGGCCTGCCCAAGATCCACGAGCACGACGGAGGCCCGCCCCAGGCCTTCGGCCTCTTCGAGCGCGGCCGGCTGATGCTGTTCTACAGCTACGAAAGCGATCTGGGAGACGGCTGGGAGGATCCCGAGGTGCACGAGGATCCCCCCGAAACCCGCGAGCAGGCGTTGCGCATGGGCGTGAACCTGTTCGTCTACGCCATCACCCGGGGGGCCTCATGAGCCCGGCGGCCCGCCCGAGCGTCCGCGGCGCATTCGAGGCCGTGCGCGGTCACGTCGGAACCCGCTTCGGGATGGCGGGAGTGCTGTGGGCGACCGTTCCCGTGGCCGTCATCCTGATGCTCGCATGGTGGCTGGGGGGCGCGGCGGGGTGGCGTCAGGGAAGCGCGGCGCCGCTGATCCTGGACGGGCTCGCGGTCGCCGCGGTCGCCACCCTGGTCGCTTTGCTGCTCCGGCTCCGGCGCCGCTGGCTCGACGAAGCCAGGGTCGCCGCAACCATGGAGGAGGCGACCGGTCTGGCCCGCGGCGTGGTGCGTAGCTCGCTCGAACTCTCCCGTTCGGTCCCGCCCGGCGTATCGGCCGCGCTGGCACGCCGTGCCGAAGCGCGGGTTGCGGGGCGCCTCACGTCCCCCACGTCCGTGCTGGCCGGATCGCTCCACCGGCGCAGCGGCCGCTGGATGCGCCTCGGGGCGGGGGCGCTGGTGGTGGCCAGCGTACCCGTGATCTCCGCGTGGGTCGCGTCGCCGGAACGGTCGCGGCGCGCGTGGTCGGGGCTCGCGACTCCCTTCGGGGTGATGGCGAGCCCGCGCTATGCCCCTCTGGTGGTCCGGCCGGGGGACATCGAGGTCGCCCGGGGGTCGGACGTCGCCATCGAGGTCGAAACGATGGGACGCCTCGAGGTTACGCTGCACTCCCGCGCGCCCGGAGACGTACCGCGCGCCGACACGCGCCAGATGCCTGACAGCGTCGCAACGTTCCGGTTCAACGCCGTGGAAACCGCCTTCGAGTACTGGGCGTCGGCGCCTGACGGGAGCACGAGCGAGCGCTACCGGGTCACGCCGGTGGACCCGCTGTTCGTGGCGGATCTGACCCTGCAGCTCACCTTCCCTCCCCACACCGGCCGGTATGCGGAGGAGTATCGGGGATCCGCGCCCGGGTTGAGCGTTCCGGTGGGCACCCGCGTCCGCGTGGAAGGACGCGCCAGCCGCGAACTTCAGGTGGCCAGCCTCGCGGTCGAGGAGCCGGGCGGACCGGCTGTCGCCCTGCAGGTCGACGGCCCCCGCTTCCATGCCGACTGGACGCCGCGCGTCGGGGGCGTATACCACTGGCATCTGGTCGATGCGCGCGGCGGCGGTCCGGAGATCCCGCCCGTTCCGCTCGACATCACCCTGGTGCGCGACTCGGTGCCCGCTGTCGCCATCGTGTTTCCCGGCCGCGACACCGTTCTGCCTCTCTCGATGGAGCAGCCGCTGGTCGTTCAGGCTCAGGACGACTACGGACTCGCTTCCGTCGAGCTGGTGGCCTACCGGGTGCGGTCTCTGGGGGCGCCCGAGGATCCGGTCGTGCGCAGAATGGGAATGGCCGGCACCCGGAGCGCCCTCGTGCGCCCGCTCCTGGACGTATCAGACTGGGGACTGCTCGCCGGCGACGTGGTCCGCTACCGGGCGCGCGTGCTCGACAACGCACCGTCGCCGCAGATCGGCGAGAGCCCGGAATACGTGTTGCGCATGCCGGGGGCCTCCGAGCTTCGCTGGCAGGCCCAGCAGATGCTCGAGGACGCGGCGGCCGAGGTCGAGTCGCTGGCTGAACAGGCGGGAGAAGCGGCCGAGGAGACCCGCGAGCTGGAGCGGCGCAATCAGGCGGAGCTCGCCGAGGAGCGCCGGAACCCTGGAACGCAGGGCGAGGAGGAGCTGAGCTTCGAGGAGCAGGAGGAGCTGCGGCAGGCGCTCGAGGCGCAGGAGGAACTGGCCGCCGAGGTGGATTCGCTGAGGCAGGAGCTGGAGGAGGTCTCCGAGTCCATGCGCCAGGCAGGTCTGCCGGATCCCGAGTTCACGGAGGAGATGGAGGAGCTTCAGCGTCTTCTCGAGGAGATGATGCCGGAGGAGCTGCGCGAACGCATGGAAGACATGGCGCGCAACCTGGAGGAGATGGACGAAGCCGCTTCCCTGGAAGCGCTGGAACGGCTCGCGCAGGACCAGGAGGAAATGCGCCAGCGTCTGGAGGAATCCATCGAGCGCTTCCGCCGCGCCGCAACGGAACAGGCACTGCGCGCCGCCGAGGAGGAGGCCGCGGAGTTGGCGCGCAGGGAGGATGCGCTCGCCGACGCGATGGAGGAGGGGGACACCCTCGACCTGCGCGCGCGCCAGCAGGCCGACCTGGAGCAGCAGACCGAAGCGCTCCTGGAGCGCATGGAAGAGGCGCGCGAGCACCTCGACGAGCTGGGAGAGCAACAGGCCGGAGACCGCGCCCAGACCGCGGGCGAGCGTACCGACGAAGCGCGCCGCGACATGGCCGAAGCCCGCGAGCAGGCGGAGGCAGGAGAAGCACAGTCGGCCGCGCAGGAGGCCAGAGAGGCGGCCGAGGCGCTCAGGGAAGCACAGGAGGCGCTGGCGGAAGCGCGCGCCGAGATGACGCAGTCCATGGATGCCGCCGCCCGCGAGGCCCTCCGGCAGACGGCCGAGGATGCGCTCTCCCTCGCGCGCCAGCAGGCCGCGTTGCGCGAGCAGATGCGGCGCGCGAACACGGAGCAGCAGGCGGCCATGCGGGCCGATGAGGCATCGCTTCTGCGTGGGGTGCGCAACATGGCCGAGAACCTGAGCGCCGGATCGCGCGCCTCCGGCCAGGTTGATCGCGCGGTCAGCACCGCCATCGGCGAAGCCATGGAGGCCATCACCGAGACGCTGGAAGCGCTCGACAGCCGGCGTGGGTCGACGCCGTCTCCGACCGCGACCGCCGAGGCGGCGGTTCGCGCGCTCAACCAGGTTGCGCTCCAGGCCATCGCAGGCGCCGGGCAGTCAGGGCAGGATGCGGCTTCGGGCGGAGCCGGAGAGATGCAGGAGATGCTCGAGGCGATCGCCCAGCGACAGGGTGATCTGATCATGCAGACCGAGGAACTCATGCCGATGCAGCTGGGCGAGCAGGCGCTCGCCAGGCAGATGCAACAGCTCTCGCAGGGTCAGGAGGCGGTGGCCGGCGAGCTCGGTGATCTGGCGCAGCAGCCGAACTCCGAAGAGCAGGCGCTCGGGGATCTTGATGAGCTTGCGCAGGAGGCGGCCGCTCTGGCCGAGGAACTCGCGATGGAGCGCCTGCGAGCGGAAACCATCGAACGCCAGGAGCAACTCTTCCAGCGCTTGCTGGATGCCGGGCGAAGCCTCGAGCGGGACGAGGAGTCGGATGAGCGGGAATCCGAGGTTCCCGGAGAATTCGAGCGAAACGTCGTAGGGCCTCTTTCGGAAGAGGACCTGAACGCGCTCCGGTTCGAGCTTCCTCCGGCGGATGTGCTGGGTCGCCTGCCCCCCGCGCAGAGGCGCCTGGTGATCGAGTACTTCGAGCGCCTCAACCAGGCTGCCGCCACCCTGCCCCCGGGAGGCGGGTCGTGAACGACGGCACCCGGCGGAGGCTGTCGGCAGTTCCCTGGCTCGTGATCGGCATGGCGCTTGCGCTCGCACCCGCCACCGCGGACGGCCAATTGTCGTCGAGCGATGAATCCCGGCTGCTGCGCGAGGCTGCGCGCGCCGAGTCGGCGGGAGACTACGCCGCCTCGGTCGAGATCCTCACGTCGCTGTTGGCGGAGCGGCCGGCTTCCTCGGGAGCCATTTTCGCACTGGAGCGCGTGCTGCGGGCACAGGGCCGGGTGTCGCAGGTTCTGGATCCCATCGACGCGTTCCTGGCGGTCGACCCCGTGTCCACCGGTCCCCGCTACCTCAAGCTGAGGATCCTCCTGGAGGTGGATTCCCTGGCCGAACTGCGTTCCGCGGCGCAGTCCTGGATCGCGCAGAACCCGGCCTCGCCGGATTCCTATCGCGAAGTCGCGCGAGTGTACGAACGGGCGTTCGGGGGCGAGGAAGCGCTGTCCGTGCTTCGGCGGGGACAGAGCCGCGCGGGTGGTGGAGTCCTCGCGGTCGAAGCCGGAGATGTCCTGCTTCGCCTCGATCGTCCCCTGGAGGCCCTCATGGAGTGGGCACGCGCCCTCGACGGCCCGGATGCCCAGGCGCCCGGGGCCTTGCGGCGGATGGTGCGCACCGGCGGGGAGCATCCCGGGTTGGCACCCGCGGTGGTTCGCGAGCTGGCGGCGGAAGGTGCGTCCGAAACCCGCAGGCGGGCGGCAATCGAGATCGCGCTCGAGGCTCGCCTGCAGCCGGAGGCGCTGAGTCTTGCGGAGGAGGTTGCGGGAGATCTTCCGGAGCGTGAGCGCGAGGGCTTCCTCAACGCATTGCTGCGGCTCGCCGAGGAAAAGGACGCCGATCAGCTTGCGCTGTGGACGCTGCAGCAGTTGCGCCGGGAGACTCCGAGGGGTTCACGAGCGCGCACGCTGGATCGACAGATCGCGGTCACCTCGCTCGTTGCCGGCGATACCGTGCGCGCGCTGGAGGCCAGGGAGCGGTACGCCCGCGGACTGCCCGAGCGCTCGCCGGAGCGGCGACGTGCTCTCGCCGAGATGATTCGACTGGAGACGGCGACCGGCGCTCCCCTCGCGCTGCTCGACCGCTTCGCGGCCTTCCGCGAGGAGTTTCCGAACGCACCCGAAGCCGATCCGCTGGCGGTGGCGCTTTCGGCACGCTTTCGCGAGAACGGCGACCTGGAAACCGCGGCGTTCGTGCTGGAAGGGGTTCAGGGTCCGCTGAGCGCCCAGGAGCGTGCGTGGCTGGCGCTCGAGGCGGACAACCGGGAGAGCGCCCGGATCAACCTGATGCTCGCCGCGGGGGGAATGCCCGCGACCGAAGCCACGGCGATCGTGCAGCTGATCGGCATCCTGGACCGGGTGGGCGAGGAGGCGGCCGCGCTGGCGGGCACGGTGGCCATCGCGCGCCACAGGGAAGGCGCCGGTGCGGCGTTCTCGCTGGTGAGCGATGCGGTGCACGCCCTGCCGCCGGACGACCAGCCGCCCCTCCTCGCCATGGCCGCCCGCATCGCCGACGAAATCGACCAGCAGAGCGAGGCAGCGCGCCTGCGCGAATCTCTGGCCGCCACCTTTCCGGAGTCGAGCGAGGCGCCGGAAGCCATCCTGCAGTTGGCCCGCTACCGGGCAACCACCCCCACCGGCGTGCCGGCCGCCATCGAGCTGCTCGAGGAACTCATTCTGGCCCGCCCCAACAGCGCGGTCGTGCCGGTGGCCCGCCGCGAACTGGAACGCCTGAGGGCGTCAGGAGGTGCATCGTGAACGATTCTTTCCGATCGAGAGGCGGGCGGTGCCTGGCCCGGACGACGCTGCTCGCGGCCCTGTTGCTGGCTCCGGGAGCCCTGCGGGCCCAGCATCTGCTGGTGCCGATGGACCAGGATCAGGACGATCACCTGAAGGCCTACGGCCTCACCTACTGGAGCCTCGAGCGGGGCGCGACCGCGGAGTGGCTGCTCAACTACCGGGACGGCGCCTTCCTCTTGCCGGACAGGCAGGACGTTCGTCGGGAAGCGGCGTTTCGCGGCGTCAGCATCGAGCCGGTTGGCGCCGCCGACGTAGCCGCGATACGCGCGCTGATCGCGCGCTCCAACATGGAGTCGGTGATCCTCGAGAAGGCGCCCAGCGTTGCGATCTACACGCCCGCCAACACGACGCCCTGGGACGACGCCGTGACGATGGCGCTCGAGTATGCAGGCATCACCTACGACAAGGTCTGGGATCCGGAGGTCCTGAACGGGGATCTGGAGAACTACGAATGGCTCCATCTCCACCACGAGGACTTCACGGGCCAGTATTCCAAGTTCTTCATCACGTACGCGGGAGCTCCCTGGCTGCAGGAGGAAGTGGCCCGAAACCAGGAGGTGGCGACCGCGTTCGGATATCCGCACGTGCCCGCGCTCAAGAAGGCGGTTGCGAGCGTGATTCTGGACTACGTCGAGGCAGGCGGCTTCCTCTTTGCCATGTGCTCGGCAACCGAGACGCTCGGCCTGGCCCTGGCGGCCCGGGATGCCGACATCGCGGCGGCCTTCGCCGACGGGACCCCGCCGGCCCTCGACGCCTCGGCACACATGCAGTGGGGTCGGGCGCTGGGGTTTCAGAACGCCGAAGTGCAGCTCTCTCCGTCGGTCAACGCGTTCAGCGACATCGACGGCCACCAGGTCAATACGCCCTGGCGGGAAGAACTCGGCACGTTTTCGCTCTTCGAGTTCTCGGCCAAGCTGGATCCCGTGCCGTCGATGCTGACGCAGAGCCATGAGGACGTGCTCTCCGACTTCTACGGGCTAACCACGTCCTTCCGCCTGGACCGCATCAAGCCGGGCGCCATCGTCCTGGCGCAGGAGGGCGGATGGGCCAAATACCTCCACGGGAACCGGGGCGAGGGAACCTGGACCTTCTACGGCGGGCACGATCCGGAAGACCCCGAGCACCAGATCGGCGATCCCCCCACGGATCTCTCGCTGCACGCCAACTCAGGCGGCTATCGCCTGATCCTGAACAACGTCCTCTTCCCGGCGGCTCGCAAGAAGCAGCGCAAGACCTGACGCCGACGGCAGGGAAGATCATACTCCGGACCTCCGCCCCGTGACCGCCGAGCGGACTCGTCCGCGGCCCGATCTCGTCCTCGCTCGCGAGGCGGCGGGCCGCATGCGCGAGCAGATCGCGCGGGCGGGCGGGCGCGAGGTCAGCTTTCTCGCCACCGTGACCCCCGAGCGCGTCATCGTTGACCCGCGCACCGTGGCCCGTGGCAATCGAGCCGCCGTGCTCGCCGCCGCCAACGACGCGCGCACCGGCGAGATCATGCTGCACAACCACCCCTCGGGGGTGCTGGAGCCCTCCGACGCGGACCTCCATGTGGCCGGCCAGCTCTACGAGCAGGCCGTCGGCAGCGCCATCGTCGACAACCTGGCGCGGGCGCTGTACGTGGTGGTGGAGCCGCCCCCGCCGTCGTCGCTCGAACCCCTGGATGTCCCCGAACTGGAGGCGGTGGCCGCCCCGGGCGGCGCCCTGTCGCGCCTGCACGGGCGCTATGAGGATCGTCCGGGCCAGCGCGCCATGCTGGCGGAGGTGGCGCGGGGATACAATCAGGGAGGGGTGACCCTGGTGGAGGCCGGCACCGGCACCGGAAAGTCGGTCGCCTATCTGCTCCCCGCGGCCCGCTGGGCGATCCGCAACAAGGAACGCACGGTCGTCTCCACCAACACCATCAACCTGCAGGAACAACTCGTCGCCAAGGATCTTCCCCTCGTGCGCGAGCTTCTGGGAGAGGACTTCCGCTGGGCGCTGATGAAGGGCCGGGGGAACTACATCTCCATCCGCCGCGCGCACCTGGCGGCGGAAGGCGCGGCCACCCTCTTCGAGGAGGACCGCACCCGCGAAGTCAACGGGCTGCTCGACTGGATCGCCGCAACGGAGGACGGATCGCTCGCAGACCTGGCGACTGCCCCGTCCCGCGAAGTATGGGAGGAAGTGCAGTCCGACTCCGACATCTGCCTGCACGCCCGCTGCCCGCACTTCCAGTCCTGCTTCTACCAGCGCTCGCGCCGGGTTGCGGCATCGGCCGACGTGCTGGTGGTGAACCACCACCTGCTGTTCTCCGACCTCTCCCTGCGCATCGTCACCGACAACTTCACCCAGTCCGCGGCGCTGCCGGCGTACCGGCGACTGATTCTCGACGAAGCGCACAACGTCGAGGACGCCGCCACCAGCCACTTGGGTGCAAGCCTGAGCCGAAAAGGGCTGGGCGCCACGCTGACCCGCCTGGAACGCGTGGCGGGCGTGGTGCGCCGCAAGCTCACCGGCCTGCCCACGGCTACGGAGGATGGCGTGCGGCCGGAGGGCTCCCTGGCACGTCCCGCCGCAAAACCGCTTCTGGACCGCCTGACGGACCGGGTGCTCCCATCGCTCACGCAGGCGCGCGCGGCATTCCAGGCCTTCTTCGAGATCCTCGACGAGATGACGCCCCTCCCCGGAGGCGTGCGCGTCAGGCTGGGTTCCGAGCAACTCCCCGAACCGATCGACCGGGCTCGCGTGCATGAGAACTTCAGCGCGCTGCTGGACGCGCTCGCTGGGCTGGCCCGCGAACTTTCGGAACTGTCCCTGCGCATCGAGCTCACCGACGAGTGGCGCGAACCGCTGGAGGGCAGGATCCTCGATCTGCGCAGCATCGAGCGCCGCCTGACCAATGCTTCGCGGAGCCTGCGCCTCGTCCTGGATCCGGCGGAAGACGGACAGCGATACGTTCGCTGGGTGGAGCAGAGAAGCGCCCGGCGCGGCAAACGGCGCAATCTGCACCTCGCCGCCGCGCCCATCGAGCTGGACGAACTGCTCAGAGAACAGTTGTTCGAGCGCGTTCGCACCACCGTGCTCACCTCCGCGACCCTGACCACGCGCAAGGACTTCAGCTTTCTGCGAAGACGTCTCGGGCTCGCCGGCGATACCGGGGAGGTGGGCGCCCTGAAGGTCGATGAAGCACGCATCGACTCTCCTTTCGACTTCGGTGCGCAGACCCTGCTTTGCGTCCCGTCGGACCTGCCCCGGCCATCGTTCGGAATTTCCGCGGGAAGCGGTTCCTTCGATCGTGCCACGGCCCGGGCGGTGGCCGCGCTCGCCGACATCTCCGGGGGTGGGCTGTTCGCCCTCTTCACCTCGCATCGATCCCTGCGCGCGGTGGCGAAGGCGCTCAGGGCGGAGGGAGCGGGATCCTGGCCGCTGCTGGTGCACGGCGAGGATGACCGGTCCCGGCTCCTGGCCCGCTTCGTCGAGGCGGGCAACGCCATCCTGCTGGGCACGTCCTCCTTCTGGGAGGGAGTGGACGTGCCCGGCCGCCCCCTGCGCGCACTGCTCATCCAGAAGCTTCCGTTCAGCGTCCCCACGGATCCCGTGGTCGAGGCACGCATGGAAGCCATCGAGGCGGCCGGAGGGAATCCGTTCCAGGAGTTCATGCTGCCTCAGGCGGCGCTTCGCCTGCGCCAGGGATTCGGTCGCCTGGTGCGCTCGCGCCGGGACCGGGGGGCCGTGGTGCTGCTGGACTCGCGCATCGTCAAGTACCGCTACGGCCGCTACCTGCTCGACTCGCTCCCCCCGGCGCCGCTCGCCCACGGGCCCTGGCGCCGCGTGGAGGAGTACTTGCGCGCATTCTACGAGCCCGCCGGCGAACCGCAGGCCGCGCAGCACACCGGATAGGCAAGAGCCGGGACACGGCCGGCAGCTTGTCCCCCGCGACCAACGGGGTACATTACCAGCGTTCGCGGTCTCCCCTTCACGCGACAGAGGTCCTGCCTCTGCGCGGCACCCGAATCGGGCTCTGATTCCATGAAACGGATCGCCGGCATACTCGTCGCAGCCTTCTACGCGGTCATAACCTTCCTGGCCTTCGGCCACTCGGCGGATGGATGGGCCGGCGGACACGCCGACCTGGGCTTCTGGTGGGCCGTGATCGGTGGCTTCCTCGCCATCGCCGGATTGGGGGCATTGGTAGGCACGCTCCTGCACACGCGCCGGAGGAACCGCTTGCCATCGGGCGGTTAGAAGGCCGAAACCGCGCGCGGCTGCCTCGGACGGGTCCCGATTCGACCTCTGATCACCTCAACCACGGAAAGCACGGGCGCGTCCCCATGAGCCTGAAGAATATCCCCACCAAGATCGTGTGCGTAGGAAAGAACTATGCGCTCCACGCACAGGAGCTGGGCACCGAGGTTCCCCCTGAGCCGATCATCTTCCTGAAGCCGGTTTCCTCGCTGCTGGCCTCCGGCGAGACCATCCGGATGCCTTCGTGGGCCGGGCGGGTGGACTTCGAGGGAGAGATCGCGTTGGTGGTGGGGAAGCGTGCCCGCGGGGTGGCGCGCGAGGATGCCTGGGACGTGGTCGATTCCATCGTCCCGCTGAACGACGTGACCGCGCGCGAGCTGCAGCGCAGGGACGGACAGTGGACGCGCGCCAAGAGCTTCGACACCTTCTGCCCCGTGGGTGAACCGGTCCCGGTGGCCGACGTGGATGTCGGCCAGCTCGAGGTGATCACGCGCGTCAACGGGCACGTGCGCCAGCACGCCCATGTGAACACCATGGTGTTCCCGATCCCCGAGCTGGTCCGCTTCATCACCGCGGTCATGACCCTCGAGCCGGGGGACCTGATCGCGACCGGCACGCCCGACGGCATCGGACCGCTCGCTCCCGGCGACCGGGTCGAAGTCGAGATCCCGGGCGTCGGGACGGTGGCCAACCCGGTGGCGGTGGAGGAGGTCGATTCGAGCTGATGAGGGATGCGCCCGCGGCCCGCTCGATCGCCTCCTCCGGGGCTCCCCGGTGGGTGCGCTGGGTCGCGGCAGCCATCTCCGTGGCGACGCATGCGATCGTGATTCTGGTCTATCCGCATCTGAACCCCGAGGCGGCGCCCGCTCTCCCGCCCCTGCCTGTCTTCGTACCAGCCAGCCAGGACGGCATGCAGATCGTGCAGCTGCTCGAACTCGAGGAAGCGACCCCGGAGCCTGCTCCGGAGCCGGAGCCCGAGGTCGTCCCGGCGCCCGAGCAAGCGGAGCTTCCGGAGGACGCGAGTCCGACGGTCGTCGTGGCCGACGTCGAAGTCCCGGCAGGCGACCCGCGCACCGCCGCGGAGCGGTTGCGGCCCTTCATGAACAACCCCGAGGTCTGGCGCCCCATCGACCCGGAGTTGCTCGACCTCACCCTCGAGGAGCGCGCCCGCTTCGAGATGGCCGCGGTCCTCGAGCTCTGGATCGACTCGATCACGACCGCAGAGGCCGCCCGGGTCGCCGCGATGGACTGGACCTACACGGACGCCGACGGCGGCCGCTGGGGATTCTCCCCGGGCAAGATCCACCTGGGCAACATTACGCTCCCGCTTCCCTTCCAGTTCGGTCCCAACCCCTCGCGCATCAACGAGCTGCGGGAACGCGACTGGGAATGGATGGAGCTGCAGCGGGGCGCGGTTGCGGCCGCCGTGGAGCAGTCCTGGAAGGACCGCGCGCGGGCGATCCGTGAACGCATGGACACCGAGCGCGCGGTGGCGCGCGGGGATTCGGTGCGCCGCCCGCCGGGGACATGACCGACCTCAACCTGCCGCCCCGTCTCGATCCCGGCCGGATCGAACCACGCATCTACCGCCGCTGGCTCGACGGCGGGTACTTCCGCATGACCGCCGAGCGGGCCCGGGAGCAGGGCACCGAGCCGTTCGTGGTCGTCATCCCGCCCCCCAACGTGACCGCGGTCCTGCACATGGGGCACGGGCTCAACAACACCATCCAGGACGTGCTGGTGCGATGGCGCCGCATGCAGGGACGGGCGGCCCTCTGGGTCCCCGGCACCGACCACGCCGGCATCGCCACCCAGAACGTGGTCGAGCGCCAACTCGCCGCCGAGGGCAAAACCCGCCACGACCTCGGCCGTGAAGCCTTCCTCGCGCGTACCTGGGAATGGATCGACAGGACCGGCGGCCTGATCCTCGAGCAGTTGCGCGCGATCGGCTGTTCGTGCGACTGGGAACGCACTCGCTTCACGCTCGAGCCGGCGTTGAGCAAAGCCGTGCGCACCGTGTTCGTGCGCCTCTTCGAGAAGGGCCTGGTCTATCGCGGCGAGTACATCGTCAACTGGTGCCCCCGCTGCCTGACCGCGCTTTCCAACGAGGAAGCCGAGGGGCATGAGGTCGAAGGGACGCTTTACGATCTGCGCTATCCTCTGGAAAAGGCCGCCTGGGACCGCGCCGCCGAGGCACGCCGCCTGGGCGGATCGCTGGACCGCGCGGACGATGGCTCCTGGTATCTGACGGTTTCCACGACGCGCCCGGAGACCATGCTGGGCGACACCGCCGTGGCGGTCAATCCGCAGGACGAGCGCTACGCCGGACTCATCGGCGCCCATGCCGTGCTTCCGCTGGCCGGCCGTCGCATCCCCATCGTCGGCGACGATTTCGTCGATCGCGATTTCGGTACCGGGATGGTGAAGGTCACGCCCGCGCACGACATCAACGACTTCGAGATCTCTCGCCGCTCCGGGGCTCCGCTCCTGAACATCCTCACCCGGGATGCGCGTCTGAACGAGAACGTCCCGCCGGCCTTTCGCGGGATGAGCCGCGAGGAGGGACGCGGCGCCGTGCTGAAGGCGCTGGAGGCGGGCGGATTGGTAGCCGGCTCGAAGCCGCACCCGCACACCGTGCCGCGCTGCTATCGCTGCGACACGGTGGTCGAACCCCGGTTGAGCAAGCAGTGGTTCGTGCGCATGGAACCGCTCGCCGAACCGGCGCTCCAGGCTTCGCGCGACGGCGTCGTGACCTTCGTCCCCGAGCGACGCCGCAACGACTACGAGAAGTGGATGGAGAACATCCGCGACTGGTGCGTCTCGCGGCAGTTGTGGTGGGGGCACCGCATCCCCGTCTGGTACTGCGGGTGCGACAACATCTTCGCCGCGCTGGAGGACCCGGACGCCTGTCCGACCTGCGGCTCCGGGGACCTGGAGCAGGATCCCGACGTGCTCGATACCTGGTTCTCGTCCTGGCTGTGGCCCTTCTCGGTTTTCGGGTGGCCCGAGGAATCCGAGGACCTCGATGTCTTCTACCCCGGGCACGTCCTCTCCACCGCCCCGGAGATCCTCTTCTTCTGGGTCGCCCGGATGATCATGTCCGGGTTCGAAGTCATGGGGGAGACGCCCTTCACCCAGGTGTACCTGCACGGCACCGTGCGCGACATCAGCGGGCACAAGATGTCCAAGTCCCGCGGCAACGGGATCGATCCGCTCGAAGTGGTCAGGCGCTTCGGAGCCGATGCGCTGCGCTATACGATGGTGGCCGAATGCGGGGTGGGAGCGGACATCCGCCTGGACCACACCGATCTGGAGGCTTCGTTCGCGCCGGGGCGCAACTTCGCCAACAAGCTCTGGAACGCCGGCCGCTTTACGCTCGCGAACCTCGGGGACGAACCAGCTCCGCGTCCCGAGGATGTGGAGGAGGATCTGGAGCTGGCCGACCGCTGGATGCTGTCGCGATTGTCCGTCTCCTGCCGGGAGGTGACGCAGGCGCTCGAAGCGTTCCGGCTGCACGAGGCCGCGGAGCGGCTGCGCCAGCTCTTCTGGGGCGAGTTCGCCGACTGGTACCTGGAGATGGTCAAGCCCCGCCTTCGCGGCGATGCGGGGGAGGCGAGCCGGACGGCGGCCAGGGCGACGCTGGCCCGCGCCTTCGACACCATCCTGAGGCTGCTTCACCCCGTCGTGCCGTTCGTTACCGAGGCGCTGTGGGAACGGTTGCGGCTTCCGGAGGGCGCCGAACGCCCTCCCGCGCTGATGGTGGCGCCGTGGCCCGAGGCGCAGTCCCGGTGGGAGGCGCCCGGGGTGGAACGTGAGATGGCGGCT
The DNA here is from genome assembly GCA_028820325.1 of Gammaproteobacteria bacterium. GTDB lineage: Bacteria > Gemmatimonadota > Gemmatimonadetes > Longimicrobiales > Gaopeijiaceae > BD2-11. The sequence goes on from JAPPJO010000020.1 coordinate 102,092, forward strand.
CTGCAGGAACTCATCACCGGGGTTCGGCGCCTGCGCAAGGAATACGGGGTCGGGGAGGGCCGGCGGGTAAGGGTTGTCCTCACCTCGGTGCCCCCCGGTTTCACGGAGACGCTGGCCGCCGGGGCAGAGGCGATCGCGAGGCTCGCGCGCGTCGAGGCGGTGATGCTCGACGGAAGGCCTCGCGGCGTAGGCGCGCATGCGGTCCTGCAGAACGGCGCCGAAGTCTTCATTCCGCTCGAGGACGTCATCGACCTGGACCGGGAGCGGGACCGCCTCCGGCGGGAGGTCGCGCGCCTCGGCGGACAGATGCACGGGGCCCGGCGCAAGCTGGCCAACCGGAATTTTCTCGAGCGCGCGCCCGAACGGGTTGTGGCCCACGAGCGCGACAAGCTCGCCAGTTTCCGCGAACAGCACGACAAGCTGCAGGAGAAACTGGCGGCGCTGGCGCACCGGTGATCCCCGCATTCGAACGGCCGCGGGGCAGGGATCCGGGGCGGACGCCCCTGCTGCTGCCCGCTCTGCTCGGCGCGCTGATGGCGGGGTGTGCGCGCGAAGCCACCCCTCCCGGCGGCCCTCCCGACCGGCTTCCCCCGATCGTGATCCTGAGCGAGCCGGATACATTCTCCACCGTTGAGCCCTTCCGTTCTCCGGTGACCCTCCGCTTCAGCGAGCGCATCAGCGAGCGACCCAGCGCGGGCACCCTGGACCAGTCGGTGGTGGTGTCGCCGGCCTCGGGCGAGGTGCGCGTGTCGCACGGCCGCGAGGGACTCACGGTGCGCGCTCTGGGCGGATTCGAGGCCGGGCACATCTACCGCGTGACGGTGCTGCCGGTCATTCAGGACATGTTCGGCAATGCCCTTCAGGAACCCTTCGAACTGTTTTTCTCGACCGGGCCGGAGTTCACCCCCAACGTTGTCGCGGGCTCGGTCGTCGACCGGCTTACGGGCGAGCCCCTTCGTGACGCGCGGGTGGATGCGGCGGTCGCCGAAAGCGGCGTGGTGCACACCGCCGTCACCGACAGCGCGGGGATCTTCGCGCTGCGCTACCTGCCGGCGGGCGACTATGTGGTGAGCGCCTACCTGGACCGCAACCGGAACGCCCAGCCCGACTTCACCGAGCCCCAGGGAACGCGTCCGGCCCCATTGAACGGCGCTGGCGAAGCCGCCGACACGACGATTGTGCTCGAGGTCGCGCTGCTGGCGCGCGACACCACCTCGGCCCGGCTCGCGCGCGTTACCGTCGAGGACTCCATCAGCCTCGGCGTCTCCCTCGACGACTACCTCGATCCGGAACTCCCATTGGACGATGTGCGCGTCGTGGTCACTTCCGACAGCGTCGACGCGCCCGGAGCCCTGGCCGTCCTCCATCAGCACGAGGCGGACGCCTATCGGAGCGCGCTGGCCGACAGCCTCGCGCGGGAACAAGCCGTTCGGGACAGCGTGGCGCAGGCGCAGGCGGATTCGGCGGCGCAGGCGGAGGCTGCGGCAGGGGATACAACGGCGGCAGCCGATCCCGAAGCCGCACCCGGGCCGGCCGAGACGGAACCCGCCCCGCCGCCCGCTCCGGCGGCGCAGGACGCGCCGGAAGCCGGGGAGGCGGAGCAGGAAGAGCCCACGGCGCAGCAAACCTTCGTCGTTATCCTGGACGGGGTGTTGGTCCCCGAGGTGCCCTACGAGGTCGAGATATCGAACATCACCAACATCAACGGCGTGGGGGGAGGCGGGGGCACCGTCGGCTTTACCCGTCCCGCCCCGCCCCCGCCCCCCGAAGACACCACGCAAGCCGAGGCGGACAGCGTTGCCACGGATACCATCCCGGCGGCCCCTGGCGACACGCTCCCTCCCGCCGACTCGACTGCTCGCGACACCATTCCCGCGGCAGCGGACGCCCCCGGGGAAGCAACGCCCGACGACACGCTGACCGTCCCGGCCGACTCGACCGCTCGCGACACCATTCCGCTTCCGGCCGACTCCGTCCGCAGGGACACGATCCCGTCGCCGGCCGCAGACTCCCTGCGCCGCGACACGGTTTCGGCACCACCGGGAGATTCGGTGCGCCGCGACACCGTCGCGCTTCTCCCGGCCACCAACCTCCCCTTGCGCGCCAGGCGGGCGCGGATGCCGCCGGCGCGGAGCCGGTTCTCCCGCGGTTCGCCGCCGCGCACGGCGCGATGACCGATCCGCGCCGCCACCTGCCGAGCGTCGACCGGGCGCTGGCTTCCACCGCCTTCGCCGCGCTGCTCGCCGAGCATCCGCGCCAGCGGATCGTCCACCACCTGCGCTCGGCGCTGGACCACGCCAGGGAGGATCTCGCGCGCGGAACCGGCCACGCGCCGCCGGACATCGGCGACTTCGCCGGCGAGGTCGAAAAGGCGCTGGTCCTGGACGGCATCCCCTCCCTCCGGCCGGTGATCAACGCCACCGGCGTGGTGCTCCACACCAACCTGGGCCGGGCGCCCATCGCGCCTGCCGCCCGCTCCGCCATGGCCCGCGCCGCGCGCGGGTACGGCAACCTGGAGTTCGACCTGGAGCGCGGGAGCCGCGGGTCGCGCTACGTGCACTGCGTACAACTCCTGCGGGAACTCACGGGGGCCGAAGCCGCGCTCGTGGTCAACAACGCCGCCGGCGCGCTCGTGCTGGGCATGAACACCCTCGCAGCGGGGAAGGAAGTCGCGGTCTCGCGGGGAGAACTGGTAGAGATCGGAGGCGGCTTCCGCATACCGGAGATCCTGGTACGCAGCGGGGTCCGGCTGCGCGAAGTGGGCTCCACCAACCGCACCCGCGTCGGCGACTACCAGGCAGCGCTCAACACCGGCGAGGTCGCGGCGCTGCTCAAGGTGCACCGCTCCAACTTCCGCATCGAGGGGTTCACCGAAGAGGCCGGCGTTGCCGAGCTGGCCGAGCTGGCCGATCGCCTGGGTGTCCACTTCTTCCACGACCTGGGCACCGGGCTGATGATGGACCCCGCCGCGCTCGGCCTTCCGGGAGAACCGCGGGTGGCCGACAGCCTGGCGAACGGTGCTCACGTGGTCGGCTTCTCGGGGGACAAGCTGCTGGGCGGCCCGCAGGCCGGCATCCTCGTGGGACGGGGGGAGCCGATCGCGAGGATGCGGCAGAACCCGCTCTGCCGCTCCCTGCGCGTCGACAAGGTGACGCTGGCGGGGCTCGAGGCGACCCTGCGCCTCTACAGGGATCCCGGCCGCGCGCTGAGGGAGATCCCGGCGCTGCGCATGATCGCCGCCTCTCCGGGGGAGCTGCTCGAGCGGGCTACCCGCCTCGCCGCCGCTCTCGAAGCCCGGGGCGTGCCAGGCCGCGTGAGGCGCGGAACTTCGCTGGTGGGGGGCGGCACCTGTCCGGGGGTCGCCCTCGACACGTTCGTCGTGGAACCGGACACCGGTGCGCGATCCGTGTCCGCCGTCGCCGGGCGCCTGAGACGCGGCGATCCGCCGGTGCTTGCGCCCGTGGAAGCCGATCGCCTCATCCTCGATCCTCGTACTGTCGAGCCGGAAGAGGAGTCGCTGCTCGTGGAGCGGGTTGTGCGCGCGTGCCTTCCGGACGAGGATTAAGGCACGATGTGTGCGGGCCCGCAAGGCGCCGGCGCGCGAGCCGGACAAGGGGCCGGCGGGGAAGGGGAACACCGGCGCGCCAGCCGGGTTTTTCCCGTTGACCCGTCAACTGATGGAGTCGCACCCTCAGGAGCAAGACCATGCAGATCACCCTGACGCCCGAAGCTACCGAGAAGATCAGGCAGTTTCTGGAGGAACACGATCCCAGGTCCGCCGCCGGGCTGCGTGTCGCCGTGCTCCCGGGCGGTTGTTCCGGTTTCCAGTACGGACTGAACATCGAAGAGGCTCCCGAAGACGACGACGAAGTGCTGGAGCTGGACGACTTCCGGGTATTCGTGGATCCCTTCAGCGCCCAGTACCTCGAGGGCGTACAGATCGACTATGTGTCCAGCATGATGGGACAAGGCTTCAGCTTCACCAATCCCCAGGCTTCGGGCGGATGCGGCTGCGGAAGCTCCTTCACGGTCTGATCCCGTTTCCGGTCCGAGCGGACCGCCCCAGGACCCCCGTGACGAACCCATCCCGCAGGTGATCCGTCTAAGGACCTTCACCGGCGCGGACGGCTTCCAGCAGAACGCGTGGCTGGCGATCTGCGATGCAACCCGCGAGACGCTGGTCATCGATCCGGGCGCAGCGGCGCCAGACATGTGCCGCGCGATCGAAGCGGACCATCTGGACGTAAAGGCCGTCGTGCTGACCCACGCCCACCTGGACCACGTCGAGGGGGTGCCCGACATCCGTACCGTCACGGACGCCCCGATCTTCCTCCACCCGGCCGATGGTTTCCTCTACCGGGCCGCGACCGAACAGGCGACTGCCTTCGGGGTGCACGCGCCGCGGCTGCCCGCCGTCGACGAAGCGCTTGCCCACGGGGACGAGCTCCGTTTCGGGAAGTGCGCCTTCCGCGTGCGCCACGCCCCCGGTCACTCTCCCGGTCATGTCGTGCTGGTCAATGAGGACGAGCGGATCGCCGTAGTGGCGGACGTCGTCTTCGCGGGTTCGATCGGACGCACCGACCTGCCGGGTGGAGACATGCAGCAGTTGCTGCACTCGATCCGCGAACAGGTGCTGACGCTCCCCGACGACACCCGTCTTCTGACCGGGCACGGTCCCGAGACCACGGTGGGATGGGAGCGCCGAACCAATCCCTTTCTGATGCCCTTCCAGGGAGGCGAGTTCGTGTGAGCCTGCCCGTGGCGGTGTTCGCGTCCGGTTCAGGCTCGAACCTGCAGGCCATCCTCGACTATCACGCCGGCCTCGACGCACCCCCCTGGCGCGTTGAGCTGGTCGTAAGCGACCAGGAAGACGCCAGGGTGCTCCAGCGCGGCCGCCATGCCGGGATTCGGGCTCGCTTTCTCCCGGTCGCCGGGCGATCGTCCGGCGATGTCGCGGGCGAAACGCTCGACCTCCTCCGCTCCAGCGAAATCGGGTTCGTCGCGCTGGCGGGTTACCTCCGGCTGATTCCCGCGCCTGTCGTCGCGGCGTTCCGCGAGCGGATGGTCAACATCCATCCCGCCCTTCTCCCGGCGTTCGGAGGGAAGGGGATGTACGGGATGCGCGTGCACGAGGCGGTGCTGGCTGCCGGTGCGACGGTAACCGGGCCCACCGTGCACTTCGTGGACGAGGAGTACGATCGGGGCCCGATCATCGCCCAGTGGCCGGTGCCGGTGCGGGCGGACGATGACCCACACACGCTCGCCGCCCGCGTGCTTCGCGTCGAGCATCTCCTCTATCCCCGGGTGGTGGACCAACTGGGCCGAGCGCTCGCCCGAGGGTGCCGGCCGGCGCCGTTTTCGCCGCCTGGAACTGCCTTCCTGGCGCATTCACGGGGCACCGTCGACCTTGAGCGCGCGATTTCCGCCGGCTTCACGGAGGTTGGGGGTCGGCTCCGCACGACACAGGAGCGAACATGACTCGACGACGGGCGCTGCTGAGCGTCTCGGACAAGAGCGGCATCGAAAAGTTCGCCCGCGGTCTCGTCCGCCGCGGATGGGAGATCGTCTCGACCGGGGGCACGGCGCGCGCGCTCGCCGACGCGGGGCTCCCTGTCAGGCAGGTGGCGGAAGTCACCTCACACCCGGAAATGATGGACGGGCGGGTCAAGACCCTGCACCCCGCTATCCATGCGGGAATCCTGGCCCGGAGCGGGAACAGGGACGACACGGCCGCGCTCGCCGGACAGGGCTACGCGCCCGTGGGCCTGGTGGCGGTCAACCTGTACCCGTTCCGGGAGACGGTGGCGAGAGGCGGCGTGTCGGTGGGTGATGCGATGGAGCAGGTGGACATAGGCGGACCCACCATGATCCGCGCGGCGGCGAAGAACCACGCCGATGTCTGGGCCGCGGTGGATCCCGCCGACTACCCGCGCGTGCTCGCGGCCCTGGACCGGGAGAAAGACAGCCCGGCGCTGCGCCGGGAGCTGGCGGTGAAGGTGTTCGCGCACACGAGCGGATACGACGATGCCGTGGCGGGATGGTTGGGGAAGGCCGGCGGGAGCGGAGGCGGCATGTTCCCGGCCCGCCTCGCGTTGTCCGCCGAACTGCAAGGCACGCTGCGCTACGGCGAGAACCCGGACCAGGAGGCCGCGTTCTACCGCTGGCGCGGACACGGAGTCGCCGGCCTGGCCGGCCTCGAGCAGCTCCACGGCAAGGCGCTCTCCTACAACAACTATCTCGACCTCGACGGCGCTCTCCAGTGCCTCGCTCCGTTCGCTTTCTCGGCGCGCCCCGCCGTGTGCATCGTCAAGCACACCACGCCCGCGGGGATGGCGCTCGCGGAGACGCTGGAAGAGGCCTATCTGCGTGCCCTGCGAACCGACCCGGTGAGCGCCTTCGGGTCCGTGATCGCGGTCAACCGGCGCATTGACGGCGCCACGGCCGCGCACATGTCGGAACTCTTTATCGAGTGCCTGGTCGCGCCCGCCTTTGACGACGAGGCCATGGAGATCCTGGCCCGCAAGTCCGGCCTGCGCCTGCTGGCCATGTCCGGTGACCCGGTTGCGGCCGCCGACTTGCCGCTCGACCCGGACCGCGTCGACTGGTGGCGGGAAGCCCCGTCCGAACACCGCGCTTCGGCAGCGTTCCTCGCGGCGCACGGCCGCCTCCCCGAACCGCGCACGCTGCGCACCGTCTCCGGCGGCCTGCTGGCGCAGTCGGTTCCATCGCCGCCTTTCTACGGGCTTGAGAGCGCGGAGTGGAAGGTCGTGACCCGCCGCACGCCCTCCGCGCGTGAACTCGACGACCTGGACTTCGCCTGGTCGGCGGTCGCGGGGGTGAAGTCGAACGCAATCCTGCTCGCGCGCGATGGCGCCACTCTGGGCATCGGCATGGGACAGGTGAGCCGGGTGGACGCCTCCGAGCTCGCGGTCAGAAAGGCCGCCGCCGCCGGGCTCGACCTTTCCGGGTGCGCCCTCGCCTCCGATGCCTTCTTCCCCTTCCGGGACGGTGTCGACGCAGCAGCGGCGGCCGGTGTTCGCGCCATCGTGCAACCAGGCGGTTCGATCCGCGACGAAGAGGTCATCGCCGCAGCGGACGAGCACGAGGTCGCGATGGTCTTCACGGGAAGGCGGCTCTTCCGGCACTGACGGGAGGCGGTTTTCCCGCCGGCCGACCTCGAACGGCCATCGGAGCCGCTGCGACGGCACCGGCCGGCAGGCCCGGCGTCCCGCGGGTCAGTTCGCGAATACGTCCAGTTTCAGATACGTGATCCGTCCCGCGATCCCGTAGGGCGACTCGGGGGCGTAGTTCAGGGACCAAAGCTGCGCGACATGGTCGTCCGGGAGCTGGGCCGGCAGCTTGTCGAACAGGTTGTTCGCACCCAGCCCTACCCGGATCCGGCCGTCGATCGTGAACGTGACTTCGACGTCCGCGATGGCCGCGCCGCTGATTTCGGTCGGATCTTCGAACACGGTGGGCACCATGATCGACCCCATGCGTCGCATGCGAACGCGGGCGCCGAGGCCCGACGCCCATCTCACGTCGCCGCTGAAGGCGATGCGCGTCCCGGGTTGAGCCCGGGTGATGAGCATCGTCTGCGTATCGCGGATGAAATGGGGGTTCCGGTTTGCGGTGATCGCCGTCTCGTTCCGGTGCAGACTGGCCGAGAGATCCGCGGCGCCCCACTCCATTTCGCGGAAGCGCCAGCCGGCCACGATGTCCAATCCCCGGGTGCGCGTGTCGATCGCGTTCGTCCAGAACGCCACCGCATCCACCGGTCGGCCCTGGAACTGCGCGTTGGCGCGCAGGCCGTGCTCGGCGCCGAGCGCCTCCGTGAGAGCGATCGCGTCTTCGACTGCCACGCGATAGTAGTCTGCGGTCAAACGGAATCCGCTCTGGTGCGCGAAGACCAGGCCTCCCGTGAGGCTGAGAGACGTCTCGTGGCCAAGCGAGCAGGCCTCGAAGTCCGCGCAGGCGATGGGATCGCCTTCGGGGAGAAACCCGTTCGTGCGCAGCCCGGCGCTGCTGCCTACGAAACCCAACGTGTTGAAGCCGCGCTGGGGCAGGCCCGGTGCCCGAAATCCGGTCGAGACCGCGGCCCGCAGGGCGATTCCCGACTCCCCCAGCTCAAGCCGGGTCGCCAGCCTGGCCGTGAGCGATCTGCCGGCGTCGCTGTAGTTCTCGAAGCGCAGCGCTCCTCCCAGCGTGAGCGCCTCGTCCCGGGGCCTGATCTCCGAGTCCGCATAGACGCCCACGCTGAGCCGGTCCCGTTCGCTCTCGACCGCGGACTGCGGGCTGTAGCCCGGGTAGCCCTGCATGCCGCAACTCGCCACCTCGGATCCATCCACGTTCAAGTCGTGCGCGGCGGGAAAGCTGCCGGCGGTATTGCCGGGCCCGCAGCCATAGCTCACGGGATCACCCGCGTCCATCCAGTAGCTTTCGCCGCGCAATGCCGCGCCCACGGCCAGCAGCCCCGGACTCGAACCCAGTTCCAGGTCGCGCTGGGCGTCGGCGTTCAGGTGCAATTGGCGAAGGGTCAGCGTCCCGCTGTGGGCCGAGCGGGGCCCCGCGGCGGCGCCGATTTCCGCAGCCGACGCCGCTGGATTGCCGGCGAGGTGCGCCGCGGCGTATGACGGGTTGATGGAGTTGGCCACGTCGAACGCGAAGCGACCCTGGCCGAAGCCGGCACTCAGTTCGGCCGACCACGCATCCAGCTCTCCCCGGAGCCCCGCGACCAGCGAAGCATCCACGAGGTCGGACTCCTCGGTAGGAAAAAAGCCGTCGGGGTACACGTAGGAGACGTTGCGAGGCACCCAGTCGGCCTTCCGGTACAGGCCGTCCGACACCGCGCTGCGGCGCGAAAAGCTGCCGAAGGCGAAGAGCTCCGCCGTCTCGCCGATGGGCAGTGCGGCATTCGCCATCACCGCGCCCCCCTCGTAGTCCGGTTCACCGTTGCGCGACAGGTACATCACCTTGCCCCCGTCCGCACACGGCGGATAGGCCGGATTCGGACCGAAGCAGGCAGGTGCTTCGCCACCCCTCTGGCTGGGCGTCTGCCGCGAGTATTCCCCCGTGAAGTTCAGGAATCCGCCGCGCTCCCCCAGCCCCAGCCCGACATTCCCGGAGGTCAGGAGCCGTTCGCCGTCTCCGAAAGAGGTGCGGCCCAGGTACGTGGACCACCTGGAGCCGGCGGCCGCATCCCTCAGGACGACGTTGATGACCCCGGCAATGGCGTCCGACCCGTACTGCGAGGCTGCACCCTCGCGTAGAACTTCGATGCGTTCGATGGCATGAATCGGGATGGCGCGCAGGTCGGTGCCGGTGGTGCCCATGCCCAGCATGGTGAGCACCTTGGCAAAGGCTATCCCGTGCCGGCGCTTGCCGTTGATCAGCACCAGCACCTGATCCGGGTTCATCCCGCGCAGCGTGGCCACGTGGAACGCCGCACCGTCGCCTACCGTCAGGCGCGTCGAGTTGAACGACGGCGCGATCCTCCCCAGCGCTTCGCCCAGATCGATGTCACCCAGGCGGGATAGCTCCTCGGAGCCATAGATGTCCACCGGGACGGGGAGAAGCACCGGATCCCGTATCTGTGCCCGCGAACCGACCACGACCAGCAGGGAGTCCACGGCCAGAACCGTGTCCGGGAGTTCCTGTCCCACCGCCGGCGATGCCATCAGTGCCGGGAAGCTGCAGACGACCACCATCAGCACCGAGCCGCCGCGCGCCGACGTCCGATGGAGGCGGCAGTGCTTCGCGCGAGGCCGACGGGAGGGGAGCCGCACTGACAAACCGGCCATGGTGTCCTCCAACATGAGGCGCGTGAACGCGTGCGGATAACGCGCTGCCGGTTGCATGATGGAAACGGGTCCGAATGGCGGCAAGGCTCTTCCCGCGTTCCGCCTCCGCCGACCGGACGCTACACCGGGTTCGGTGTCGGTTACGCGGCTCTTGATTCCGGCGGCGAGCTGCGACGGTCTCGAATGGTGCCGGTCTCGCGATGCTGGGCAACCAAACGGGTCAGCTGAGCACGCGAAAGCCCGGTCACCCTGGAGAGGAACGTCTTCAGCAAGCTCTTGTCGCGCTTCCTGAGGTCGTGGTATTTGAATTTGTCCAGTGTCTTGCGGATGAAATCGTATATGGATTCACGGTTTTCGGTCCCCAACCCCGGGGCGTCGGCGACGTTCAGGAAGCGCCGAACCTGGTTGAGAGTGCGAAGACGCGTAATGCGGCGCATCACAGTTCACTCCTCGTGGTTCAAAGGTTGCCCGCGAGCCGTATTTCAGGCTCACTATTCTCAATTGTCGAACTCATTGTCATCATCTGCTGGCCGGGCCAGCTCCGGAGAATTGTCCTCCTGTCAGCTTGTGGGTTTGCGTCCCAAGTCTCGGGCTCATATTCCGGATCCGAACCATCGACGTGCGGCAGAAAGTGACCGTACAGTCGGCCAAGTACCTCGGGTAACGGACTCCTGCACGCGGCTCGTGCAAACGCCGTGCCGGATTCCGGATCGGCCACGCCGCCCGCGACTCCGAGCGCCTTCTGCCATACCCCGTGCCGTACCTCCGGTGCCCGGACCTTCGGCGGACACCGGAATCGCCCGCCTTCGAGGCAGTGCCTCCAGCGGTCTCCCGCGTCGGAGATCTCGCTCCGCGACAGGGTTTGCGGGCCGCCTCCGGAAGGTTTCGCCGGCCTGTGGCGCACCCCCGGAATCGGCCCGCGGGCGCTCCGTTCCGGCTTGACCGGGTGGGGGCGCATGGGTAGCTTTCTGCCACCCGAACTCCTGCGAAACCCCTCCACATGCGGGCGACTCGATGTCGGACGCCTACCTGCCGATCCTGCTCATCTTCGGGGTCTCCGCCCTCAACGCAGTGTTCATGGTGGCGTTGTCTCACATCCTCAATCCTCGCCGGCCAACTCCTCAAAAGGCAATGCCTTACGAGTCCGGCATGATCCCGCTGGGCGACACCCGGGCCCGCTTTTCCGTGAAGTTCTATCTCGTCGCCATCAGCTTCATCGTCTTCGACCTGGAAGCGGTCTTCCTCATCCCCTGGGCGGTCGAGATGCGCGCGCTGGGGTGGAGCGGATTCGTGGCTGCTTCCATCTTCGTGGCGGTGCTCACCGCGGGGTTGGTGTACGAATGGAAGAAAGGAGGTCTCGATTGGGACTGAGCGAAAAGCCTGCTGAGAGCCTTCCCGTGGCCTCCTCGCCGCCGGGCGGGGTATTGGGCGCGGGAACCCCGACGTTTCTGACCACGCGCCTCGATTTCGTCGTCAACTGGGCCCGTCGCAACTCGCTCTGGCCCATGCCCTTCGGCACCGCCTGCTGCGCCATCGAGATGATGGCCGCGGCCGCAAGCAACTTCGACTTGGCCCGCTTCGGGATGGAGCGCATGTCATTCAGCCCCCGCCAGGCCGACGTCCTGATCTGTGCGGGGCGGGTGCCCTACAAGCTCGCGCCCGTCCTGCGCCGCATCTGGGACCAGATGCCCCAGCCGAAGTGGGCCGTCTCGATGGGCGCCTGCGCTTCTTCCGGGGGCGTATTCGACGTGTATTCGATGGTGCAGGGGATCGACACCATCATCCCCGTGGACGTCTACGTGCCGGGCTGTCCGCCAAGACCGGAAGGGCTCATCTACGGGCTGATGATGATTCAGGAGAAGATCCGGCAGGAGAGCCTGAACGAGCACGGCGCGCTGCGCGCCGAGGATCCGGCAGAGGTGGCCCGCGCGCGCGCCGACGCCGACGAAGTGCTGGCGCTCTCCGGACCTTTCGGCAATTCGACCCGGCAGAACCGGGTGAGCGGCCCCACCGGATCCGACGCCTCCGACCGGCCCGACGACCGGATTCCGTGACCCGACCCGACCGCCACGGCATGTCGGCTTCCGCCACCGTTGAAGCTCTGCGCGCCGCATTCCCCGACGCCGTCGTGCGCGACCTGGTGCAATCCGGGGACCAGCAGGTGGTCTACATCGACCCCGGCCGCAACGCGGAGGTGCTGGACTGGCTGCGCACCGATCCCGGCGAGCGCTTCAACCTGCTGGTGGACGTTACCGCGGTCGATTACGGCGACGGGCGCCCGCTCGAGGTCGTCTACCAGCTCTGGTCCATCCCGCACCGCAAGGCGCTGCGGGTGAAGTGCGAGCTGCCGCTTTCCCGCCTCGCGATCGCCTCGGTGACCGCTCTCTGGAGCGCGGCCGACTGGCTCGAGCGCGAGGTCTACGATCTGTTCGGGGTCGAGTTCCGGGGGCATCCGGACCTACGCCGCATTCTCATGCCCGAGAACTATGCCGAAGGCCATCCCCTGCGGAAGGACTTCCCGCTGCGGGGCCGCTTCTCCCGCGCCGAGCAGACCCGGCGCGCCCTCTCGCAGGACATGGAGCAGTACTACATGCCGGAGGAACTGGAGGGACGTGGCGCGCCCCAGATCGTCCCCGCGGACGACTCGCCGGCCTCCGCCCCGGGGAGCACGGGCCGATGACGCGGCGGACGGTGGAGATCCCGGTGGGACGGGGAGCGGAGATGGGGATGGACGCCCGGCCCGCCATGGGACCGCTGGCGCCCGTCGATGTCGCCGAGCCCGACATCGGGTCCGAGGAGATGCTCATCAACATCGGGCCCCAGCACCCCGCCACGCACGGCGTGCTGAGGCTCATCTGCGAACTGGACGGGGAGACCGTGCTGTCGGTCACGCCGCACATCGGCTACCTGCACTCCTCCTTCGAGAAGCTGGGCGAGTACCGCACGTATAACCAGATCGTGCCGCTGACCGACCGCATGGACTACCTGGCGCCGCTGATCTACAACTGCGCCTACGCCATGGCGGTCGAGAAGCTGATGGGCATCGAGGTCACCGAGCGCTGCAAGGTGGTGCGCGTGATCTGCCTGGAGTTGGACCGCATCTTCTCGCACCTGCTCTGGCTGGGCACCACCGCCATCGACGTGGGGGCCTTCACGCCCTTCCTGTACGCATTCCAGGAGCGCGAGCGCATCTACCAGCTGCACGAGGAGCTGACGGGCGCGCGCATCACGACCTCCGCCACCCGCGTGGGGGGCATGATGTCGGACCTGCCGCCCGGCTGGGCGGAGGGCGTGCGCGAGTTCATCGACACCTTCCCCCGCACCCTGAACGAGATCGACGCGCTGCTCACCACCAACGCGATCCACCAGGGCCGCACCATGAATATCGGCGCGATCGGCCCCGAAGACGCGATCGACTGTGGCCTTACCGGCCCCAACCTGCGCGCCAGCGGGGTGGACTACGACGTGCGCAAGGACCGGCCCTACTACGACTACGAGACTTACGACTTCGAAGTCCCGGTCGGCGAGAACGGGGACTGCTACGACCGCTACCTCGTGCGCATGGAGGAGATGCGCCAGAGCGTCGCCATCCTGCACCAGGCGCTGGACCGTCTTCCCGATGGCCCCATCAACGTGCAGGACCCGCGCATCAGCCTACCGAGCAAGACCGACTGCATGAGCGACATGGAGTCGATGATCCACCACTTCAAGCTGATCATGGACGGCATCGACGCGCCCGCCGAGGACTGCTACTTCTCCGTCGAGGGGTCGAAGGGGGAGCTCGGCATGTACCTGGTGGGCGACGGGGGCCCCAAGCCGGTGCGCTGGCGCATCCGCCCGCCCTCCTTCGTCAACCTGTCCGCGATCGCGAAGCTGGCCGAGGGGCACCTGGTGGCCGACCTCATCATGATCAACGCGAGCCTCGACATCGTCCTGGGCGAGATCGACCGATGAGCGCTCCCGCCCGCGTGCCGTTCCGCAACCCCGGCTGGGCCGGCAACACGGGCGAGTTCGACCTTACCGAAGCGGATGTGCGCGGCACCGATTTCGTGGGCGAGCGGCCTCTCGACGGAGGCCACGAATCGGCGGCTCCCTCGTATCCCTACATGCTCCCCGACAAGGATCCGGACGCGGTCCTCTTCGAGGGTCCCTATCGGGAGCGCTTCGAGAAGATTCGCACGCGCTACCCGACCGCGCGCGCCGCCCTCATTCCGACGCTGAACCTGGCCCAGGAGCTGCGCGGCCACGTCTCCCCCGAGACGATGGACGAGGTGGCGGCGCTGCTCGGCCTGGCGTCCGCCGAGGTGCGCGGGACGGTCACCTTCTACACGATGTACAACAAGCAGCCGGTGGGGCGTTTCCTCATCCAGGTCTGCACCAACATCAGCTGCAGCCTGTGCAAGGGCGAGGAGGTGCTCGACGCCTTCCTGCGGCACACGGGCACCGAGCTGGGTGAAACCTCCGGGGACGGCGACTTCACCGTCATCGAGGTGGAGTGCCTGGCCGCGTGCGGCTTCCCGGTGGCCGTGCAGATCAATTCCCGCTACTACGAGAACGTGCTGCCGGACGACGTGCCCGCCCTCCTGCAGCGCCTCAGGGAGCACGGCGAGTAGATGGCCTACCCCTACGTGCACGAGCGCGAGGTGCGCATGATCTCGCGCAACTTCGGGGATCCCGCGGCGCGCACGCTCGACGGATACCGGGAGCGGGGCGGATACAACGGGCTCGAGCGAGCCTTCGAGATCGGGCCGGCCGCGGTGATCGACGAAGTGAAGGCATCGGGACTGCGGGGCAGGGGAGGAGCCGGGTTCCCCACCGGGCTCAAGTGGAGCTTCATGCCGAAGGCGGGGGTCAAGCCGCATTACCTGCTGTGCAACGCCGACGAATCGGAGCCCGGCACCTTCAAGGACCGCGAGCTGATTCGCTGGGATCCCCATCAGTTGATCGAAGGGTGCCTTATTGCAGCCTATGCGATGGGTTCGCGGCACGCCTACATCTATCTCCGCGGCGAGTTCTTCGAAGCCAGCCAGGTCATGGCGCGGGCGGTCGAGGAGGCGTACGAGCGAGGGTTTGCCGGGCGCCGCATCCTGGGCTCGGAAAACGACATCGAGGTGACCGTGCACGTGGGTGCCGGGGCATACATCTGCGGTGAAGAGACCGGCCTCATGAACTCCCTCGAGGGCCGTCGCGGGGAGCCGCGGGTCAAGCCGCCCTTCCCGGCCGCCGTGGGCGTGTATTCGATGCCCACGACCATCAACAACGTCGAGACGCTGGCGGCCGTGCCCCACATCGTGGAGCACGGGGGCGAGTGGTACCGGCAGTGGGGCACCGACAAGTCCCCCGGCACCAAGCTCTTTTGCGTGAGCGGCCACGTGGAGAAGCCCGGCAACTACGAGCTGCCGCTGGGCTTTCCGATGATGGAGCTGATCGAGGATGTGTGCGGCGGCATGGCCGGAGGACGGGCGCTCAAGTCCGTGATCCCGGGCGGCAGTTCCGTTCCGCTCATGGATGTCGAGGATTGCCGGGAATGCACGCTGTGCTATGAGGGGGTGGAGGCCGCGGGCTCGATGCTCGGCTGCGCCTCGGTCATCGTGATGGACGACCGCACCAACATCGTGCGGGAGGTGCGGCGCATGGTCCAGTTCTATGCGCACGAGTCCTGCGGGCAGTGCACCCCCTGCCGCGAGGGCACTCCCTGGATGACGCAGGTGCTTCGCCGCATCGAAGCGGGCGGGGGCACCGAGGCCGACCTGGACACCCTGCTCGACATGAGCGCCCAGATGACCGGCACCACCATCTGCGTGCTCTCCGATTCGGCGGCGGCCCCGGTGGTCTCCTCCATCGAGAAGTTCCGGGACGAGTACCTGGCCCTGATCCACGGCGCCGAGAGAGCGGAGGTCGCGTGAGCACCGTCACCCTGACCATCGACGGCCAGCGGGTCACGGTCCCCGAGGGCACTTCGCTGCTGCATGCGGCCGAGGAGATCGGCGTGGAGGTGCCGCACTACTGCTATCATGCCGCGCTGTCCGCGCCCGCCCAGTGCCGCCTCTGCCTGGTGGACGTGGAAGGCGCACCCAAGCCCATGCCCTCCTGCGTCACCCAGGCCCAGGACGGCCAGGTGGTGCGCACCGACGAGGGGCTGGCGCGCGAGATGCGCAAGGGCGTGCTCGAGTTCTACCTCATCAACCACCCGCTGGACTGTCCCATCTGCGACCAGTCCGGGGAGTGCAAGCTGCAGGACTACGTCCACTCCGAGGGCCGCGCGCACGGCCGCGGGGTCGAGCCCAAGCGCGTGTTCGGCCGAGACGACTTCGGAGGCGACGTCCTCTTCTACGGCGACCGCTGCGTCATGTGCACCCGCTGCGTGCGCTTCATGGAAGAAATGGCGCAGGACCCGGTGCTGACGGTGGTCGAGCGGGGCGACCGGGCGGTCATCGACACCTTCTTCGAGCAGGGACTGAAGGACTCCTCCTGGTCGGGCAACATCGTCGACATCTGCCCGGTGGGGGCACTGGTCTCCAAGGACTTCCTGCACAAGGCGCGCGCCTGGGATCTCGACCACACCCCGTCCGTGTGCCCCAACTGCTCTCAGGGATGCAACGTCGACATCCACACCCGCGACAACGTGGTGCATCGGCTCAAGCCCCGGGAGAACCCGGAAGTCAACGGCCACTGGATGTGCGACTACGGCCGCGGCCACTACGAGTGGATGAACCGGATCGACCGGATCGAGGAGCCCTTTGCGCGAGGGGACGGCGGCTGGTCGGCGCCCGGATGGCACGGAGCTCTCGCCTCGTTGCGGGAGCGGCTCCAGGATTGCCGCGCTCCCGTCCACGCCGTCGCTTCCGCGCACGCATCCAACGAGGATCTGGCCGCCCTGCGGGAGCTGGTGGAGCGAATCGACGGAGGCGACATCGTGTACCGCTCGGCGAGAGCCCCGGACGAGGTCCCGCTGCCCGGCTTCCCCGTGCTGGCCCGCCGCCGCGACCTGGCGCCCAACACACGCGGCGCAGAACTGCTGGGGATGCGCCGGGTCGGAGGCGACGACGCCGGCGGAGGGCTGGACGAGGTGGCGGCGAGCACCGGCACGCTGATCGTGCTGGGCGATGAACTGGCCGACCAGCCGGAGGACTTCGGCTCGCGTGCGGAGCTCTTCGTGTATCTCGGAGCCCACCCGGCGCCGGCCGCCCGCAGCGCGCACTTCGTGCTCCCGGTCACCACCTTCGCGGAGCAGGAGGGGACCTTCACCAACGTGCAGACCCGTGTGCAGCGCTTCGAGCCCGCGCTCAGGGCCCCCGGGAGCGCCCAGCCCGCGTGGCAGGTGCTCGGCGCACTGACCGCCTCCCTCGCGGGAGAACGATGAACGAACTCTCGTCCACGGCCTTCCTGATCGCCGCCGCCGTCAAGGTGCTGGCCGTGTTCACGGCGCTGATGGTGGCGATCATGTACGCCACCTGGGCCGAGCGGCGCCTGTCGGCCTTCATCCAGGATCGCCTGGGGCCGAACCGGGTGGGCCCGTTCGGGCTCCTGCAGCCCATCGCCGACGGCCTCAAGAACATCATCAAGGAGGAGACCGACCCGGCCACTGCATCGCGCTTCTTCTTCGTTCTGGGCCCGATGCTGTCGATCATGCCGGCGCTGGTCACATTCGCCGTGATTCCCTTCGCCGCCCCGCTGCCCACGCCGTGGGGGACGGTGGACATGATCGTCGCAGACCTGCCGGTAGGGGTGCTCTACATCCTCGCCATCGGCTCGCTCGGGGTGTACGGGATCTTCCTGGGCGGCTGGTCGTCCAACAACAAGTACGCGCTTCTGGGCGGCCTGCGCGCCTCCGCCCAGATGGTGAGCTACGAGGTCGGGCTGGGGCTCTCGCTGATCCCGGTCATGATGCTCGCGGGCAACGTCACCCTCACCCGGATGGTCGCCGATCAGCAGCTGGGGCTGTGGTACATCCTCCCCCTGTCGCTCGGCTTCCTGCTCTTCCTCATCTCGGCATTCGCGGAGACCAACCGGCTGCCCTTCGACATGCCGGAGGCCGAGTCCGAGCTCGTGACCGGATACCACACCGAGTATTCGTCCATGAAGTTCAGCATGTTCTTCATCGCCGAGTATGCGCACGTGATCACGGCTTCGGCGCTCATGGCCACGCTCTTCCTGGGCGGCTGGGACATCCCCTTCTGGTCGGGGGACAACTTCATCCCGTACGAGGGCGGGCTCATCTCCGGATTTACCGCGGCGGGCGACCCCATCCCGGCGCAGCTGTCGATCTGGACCACGCTGCTCACCCTGGGCGCCTTCATGCTCAAGACCACCTTCTTCGTGGTCCTCTACATCTGGGTGCGCTGGACCCTTCCGCGCTTCCGCTACGACCAGGTCATGCACCTGGGCTGGAAGGTGATGCTGCCCACCGCGCTCGCCTACGTCATGCTCGTGGGCGCCACCATCCTGGTGCTGGATCAGCTGGGGGTGTCCGGCGGCCCGGGCTTCGCCCTGGCGCTGACCGGAGTGAGCCTCGTCGCCACCGCCATGTTCGCCCTCTACCTCGACCGCGGCCGCATCATCACCGGGGCCGCGCCAGCCGGACGGGCTGCGCGCCCGGCGCCGGCCGCCCACCCATGATCCCGCGGGAGTCGCAATGGCCATATCGGTGAAAGTGATACGCCGGCCCGAAGCGGCCCGGAGTTCGTACCTGAGAGCCGCCCTCAAGGGGATGTCGCTGACCTTCCGGCACATGGTCAACCCGCGCAAGGTGACGCGCAGCTATCCCGAGGAACCCACGGAACTCCATCCCCGCTGGCGCGGCACCCACCGCATGGAGGTGCACGCCGACGGGCGTCCCAAGTGCGTCGCCTGCGGTCTCTGCCCCACGGTCTGCCCGGCCAACTGCATCCGCCTGGTGGGCGGCGAGGACGATCAGGGCAACCGCTACCCCATCGTCTACGAGATCGACGAGTTCCGCTGCATCTTCTGCGGCATGTGCCAGGAGGTGTGCCCGGTGGAGGCGATCCACGTGGGCCAGCACTTCGAGAACGCCGAGTACACGCGCGAGCGCTTCGTCTACGACCTCGACCGGCTGATGGAGCAGGAGCACCCGGTCACCGCGCTCTGGGACCCCTCCGACCCCGCATCGGAGTGAGGGGATGGAGCTGATCCTCTTCTACGTCTTCGCCGTGACCGTGGTGGGCGGAGGCATCGGGGTGGTGGCGAGCCGGAACCCGGTGGCCAGCCTCATGTTCATGGTGGTGTCGCTGGCGAGCGTGGCGGGGATCTACGTGCTGCTGGAGGCGCACTTCCTGGCCGCCATCCAGGTCATGGTCTACGCCGGCGCCATCATGGTGCTTTTCCTGTTCGTGATCATGCTCCTGAACCTGGGGCACGACTACCGGGACGACCTGGTGCGCGGGCTCTATGCCGTGTGCGCCTTCGTCGTCTCGGGGGCGATCTGCGGTATCCTCGCCACCCGGTTCGGCGGCGCGGAGACGAGCCCCCTTTACGAGAGCTTCCCGGGCGCGGCGGCGATGGACCTGGAGCTGGCCGAGCGGGGTGCGGTGTCGCTGATCGCACGGCCGCTCTTCCAGGAATACGTGGTTCCATTCGAGATCACCGGAATCCTGCTGCTGGTCGCGGTGGTCGGCGCCGTCGCGCTGGCGAAGAAGCGGGTGTGAGGAGCGCCGCGTGCTGACCGAAGCCCTGACCACCAGCGCCCTGCTGTTCGTGATCGGCACCTTCGGGGTGCTCGTGCGCCGGAACGCCATCATCATGTTCCTCTGCATCGAGCTCCAGCTGAACGCGGTGAACCTGGCTCTGGTGGCCTTTTCCCGGTACGTGGGCGTGGAGGGACAGGTCTTCGTCTTCTTCGTCATGACGGTGGCGGCCGCGGAAGCCGCGGTCGGACTCGCGATCATCATCTCCATATTCCGGCACTACCGGACCGTCAACGTGGACAACTTCAACCTGCTCAAGTGGTAGCTGGATGACGCTCGCGCCGCTCTCCGGACTCCTCCAGGAAGGCGCCCAGCCGGCCGCATACGAGCCGGTTCTGCCCGGGCTCATCGTCCTGCTGCCCCTGCTGGGCTTCGTGGTCAACGGCATCCTCGCGATGCGGGTGGGCGCGCGCGCTGCGGCGGCGGTGCGCGCGGGCGGCGACGGACCCGAGCATCCGGACGACGGGCACAAGCGCTGGGTCACGCTGGTGGGGCCGGGGGTGGTCGGGCTCTCGTTCGTGCTCGTGCTGCTCAACTTCGCGGGGATGTTCCACGCGGATCCGCACGATCCCGTGGTGGTCAGCTACTGGAGCTGGATGGTCACCGGGACGCTGGAAGTCGACGCGGCGCTCCAACTGGACCAGCTCAGCATGATCATGATGCTGGTCGTGACCGGCGTCGGCTTCCTGATCCACGTGTTCAGCGTCGGCTACATGCACGACGACCCCGGCTACGCGCGCTACTTCTCCTACCTCAACCTCTTCGTCTTCTTCATGCTGGTGCTCGTGCTGGGGGCGAGCTTCCCGGTCATGTTCGTGGGCTGGGAGGGCGTGGGGCTGTGCAGCTACCTGCTGATCGGCTTCTGGTTCCAGGACCGCGAGAAGGCCGACGCCGGCAAGAAGGCCTTCATCGTCAACCGCATCGGCGACTTCGGGTTCCTGGTGGCGATGTTCCTGGTGTTCACCAGCTTCGGCACCCTCGCGTTCCCGGAAGTCTTCGGCGAAGCCCCGGCGCTGCTCGAGTACGGAGGCGTCACCGTCACCGCGATCACGCTGTTCCTGTTCCTGGGAGCGGCGGGCAAGAGCGCCCAGATCCCGCTGTACGTCTGGCTGCCGGACGCGATGGCCGGTCCCACGCCGGTCTCCGCGCTGATCCATGCCGCGACCATGGTGACGGCGGGCGTCTACATGGTGGCGCGGACGTCGGTCCTCTTCGCCCTGGCTCCCGTGAGCAGCGCCGTCGTGGCCGCGGTGGGCGTGCTCACCGCGCTCCTCGCCGCGACCATCGCGCTCGCGCAGTACGACATCAAGAAGGTGCTCGCCTACTCCACCATTTCCCAGCTCGGCTACATGTTCCTGGCCGTCGGGGTGGGGGCGTACTACGTCGGCATCTTCCACCTCATGACCCACGCCTTCTTCAAGGCGCTCCTCTTCCTGGGGTCGGGGGCGGTGATCCACGCCATGCATCACGCGCTGCACCGCACCCACAGCCACGCCGACCCCCAGGACATGCGCAACATGGGCGGGCTGCGCGCATCGATGCCGGTCACCTGGATCACCATGTGGATCGCGACCCTGGCCATCGCGGGCGTCTGGCCGCTGGCCGGGTTCTTCTCCAAGGACGAGATCATCTGGTACGCCGGCCTGGCCGCCTCGAGCAGCTACCCGGCGCTCTTCACGGTGCTCTGGGTGCTCGCGCTGGCGACGGCGCTGCTCACCGCCATCTACATGACCCGCCTCATGGTGATGACCTTCCACGGCGCCAACCGCACGGGGCGCGAGGAGGCGCGGCACCTGCACGAGGCGCCCCGGGTCATGACCATCCCGCTCATCCTGCTGGCGATCCTCTCCGTCGTGGGCGGGTGGGTAAACGTCCCGGAGGAGGTAGCCGCGTCGGTGCTCGGCTTGGCCGGGGCGCTGCCCACCTCGGAATGGCTGCACCACTGGCTTGAGCCGATCACAGCCAGCGCGACGGAAATCCGCTACGAGCATCTGGGAGAGCCCGCCCACGCCGCCCCCTTCGGCGGCGGCGAGGTGCTATGGGCGGGACTGTCCACGCTGGCCGCGCTGGCGCTGGTCCTGTTCACCGCGCGCGCCGCGGCCCGCTGGAAGGTGGTGCCCGCCGCCCGGGCCGCCGCACCCACGGGATTGGGGAGCCTGCTCTTCAACAAGTGGTACGTCGACGAGTTCTACGACCGCTTCGTGGTCCAGCCGGTCCTCGCGGCCTCGCGCTTCGCCTGGCGCGTCATCGACGCCGTCCTGATCGACGGCGCGGTCAACGGGCTCGGGCTGGTGACGCGCGCCGGAGGCGCCTTCGTGAGCCTGTTCCAGACCGGGCAGGTCAACACCTACGCCCTCGTCCTCACGCTCGGGGTCCTCGCGATCCTGGGCTTCGTGGTCTTCTAGGGAGCCGGTCATGACGAGCCTGCTGCAAGCGGTCGCGTTCGACTCCTGGATCCTGCACGTGCTGGTGTGGGGTCCGATGGCTGCGATGCTGCACGTGCTGCTCGAGGACGATGAGCGATCCGGGCACATCGCCTTCGGCTGGACGCTCGCGCTCTTCGTGGTGAGCCTCGGCCTCTGGTGGTCCTTCACGGTCGGGGATCCGGGCTTTCAGATGGCGTCGAGCGTGCCCTGGATCGAAGCGTGGGGCGTGCACTACGCGCTCGGCATCGACGGCATCTCGCTGTTCATGGTGCTGCTGTCCTGCTTCACGGCCCCGATCACCATTCTCGGCTCGTTCCGCTACATCACCCGCCGCCGGAAGTCCTTCTACGCCCTGATGCTTCTGCTGCAGACCGGTATCATCGGCGTCTTCACGGCGCTCGATCTGATGCTGTTCTACGTCTTCTTCGAGCTCACCCTGGTGCCGATGTACTTCATCGTCGGGGTCTGGGGGGGCAAGCGCCGCATCTACGCCGCGGTGAAGTTCTTCCTGTACACGGCGGTGGGGTCGCTGCTGATGCTGGTCGGGATCCTCTACCTCTACGCCGCGACCGCGGGCGCCGGAGACGGATCGTTCGCCTATCTGGACATCCTCGGCGTGTCGCTCTCGATGCGCGAGCAGCTCTGGCTGTTCGCCGCCTTCGCGCTCGCGTTCTCCATCAAGGTGCCGCTGTTCCCCTTCCACACCTGGCTGCCGGACGCGCACGTGGAGGCTCCCACGCCGGGCTCGGTGGTGCTGGCCGCGATCCTGCTCAAGATGGGCACCTACGGGTTCCTGCGCTTCCTGCTGCCGTTCTTCCCCGCCGCCTCCCAGCACCCCTCGGTGGTGACCGTGATGCTGGTGCTCGGCACGGCGGGCATCGTGTACGCCGCCTGGGTGGCGGCAGTGCAGCCGGACGCCAAGAAGCTGGTGGCCTACACCTCGGTGGCGCACATGGGCTTCGTGGTGATCGGCATTTTCGCCCTGACGCTGAACGGAATTCAGGGAGGGCTCGTGGTGATGATCTCGCACGGCATCTCCACCGGGGCGCTCTTCCTCATCCTGGGCATGCTGTACGAGCGCCGCCACACCCGGCTGACCGGGGAGTTCGGCGGCCTCGCACGCGTCGCGCCCATGCTCGCCCTGGCCCTCGTGATCACGGCCCTGGCTTCGATCGGCCTCCCCGGCACAAGCGGCTTCGTCGGCGAGTTCCTGGCGCTTCTGGGCACCTTCGAGACACACCCCGTCACCGCCGTCATCGCCACCAGCGGCGTCATCTTCGCCGCCTACTACATGCTGCCCATGGTGCAGCGGGTGCTCTTCAACGAGCTGGACCGCGAGGAGAACCGGTCGATGCCCGACCTCTCCCGCCGGGAGATCTTCATCCTCTCGCCCATGGTCGCGCTCATGATCGTGATCGGAGTCGCGCCCACGCCGATTCTCGAGCGCATGGAGCCGAGCGTGGAAGCCATCCTGGAGCGCGTCCACACGACCCCGCCCGCCGAGGAGCCGGCCGACTCATGACGCTCGACTTCTCCACCCCCGCGCACTACCTGCTGGCGCTGCTTCCCGAGATCGTGCTCTCGGTCTGGGGGACCGGGGTGCTGCTGGCCGGCGTCTGGAAGGGCGGCGCGACCTCGGCGCCGCGCGCCGGCTCGGGGAATCTGGCGGTTCTGGCGATGGTGGGCGTGCTCGCGGCGGCCGTCGCCAACGGGTGGCTGTACGGGCTGACACCGGGGCAGGGAAGCACGATGATCGCCGTCGACCGCTTCCACCTCTTCGCCAACTGGATCTTCCTGCTCGCGGCCATGCTCGCGCTGGCCATCTCGCCCGCCTACGTGCGCCGCCAGCGCTTGCAGGAGGGGGAGTTCCACGCTCTGGTGCTCTTCGCCACGGTGGGCATGATGCTCATGGGCGGCACGCGCGACCTGATCGTGATCTTCCTGGCCCTGGAGGTGATGTCGATCAGCGCCTACGTGCTGTCGGGCTTCAATCGGCGCGATCCGAAGTCGGCGGAATCGGGGCTCAAGTACTTCCTGCTGGGCGCCTTCTCCACCGGCTTTCTTCTCTACGGAATCGCGCTGGTATACGGAGCCACGGGCAGCACCAACCTGGGGCTCATCGCTCTGGCCATCGGCTCGGGTGCGGCGGTGGCGGGGCTGCTCCACGTCGGCATCGCGCTGCTGGCCATCGGCTTCGCCTTCAAGGTCTCGGCGATCCCGTTCCACATGTGGACGCCCGACGTCTACGAGGGCGCCCCTTCGCCGGTGACGGCCTTCATGTCGGCGAGCGTGAAGGCAGCGGCGTTCGTCGCCTTCGCCCGCGTCTTCCTGGTCGGATTCGGGGGCATCCCCGAGAGCTGGTACGCGATCGGGTGGTGGCTCGCGGCGCTCACCATGGTGATCGCCAACGTCATCGCCCTGGCCCAGACCAACGTCAAGCGGCTGCTGGCCTATTCCAGCATCGCTCACGCCGGCTACCTGCTGGTGGCCATCGTGGCCCTGAATCAGAACGCCACCGCGGGACTGCTGTTCTACCTGCTGGTCTACACCGCGATGAACATCGGCGCGTTCGCAGTGATCCTGTGCGTTTCAGGGCACGGCGAGGAGCGGCTCGGTCTCCACCGGTACGCGGGGCTCGGGGCCAGGCATCCCGCTCTGGCCGTCTGCCTGACCATCTTTCTCCTCTCCCTTGCCGGCTTCCCCGGCACGGGCGGGTTCATGGGCAAGATCTTCATTCTGCAGGGAGCGGCCGAGGCCGGACTCTGGACCCTTTCCGTGATTTTCGTCCTCACGACCGTGGTGTCGTACTATTACTACCTGCGGATCGCATGGTACATGTGGATGCGGGAAGCGGCGGAATCCGACGAGCCGGACCCCGTGACCGTGCCCCTGACCATGCGCTTCGCGATGGGCGCGGCGGTGGCGGTCGTAATCGGTCTGGGCGTCTTCCCGGGCGGGGGCGTGGGATTCGCCCGCGCGGGTGCGGAAGGACTGCTGACGGCAGGAGCACTGCTCCTGGGCGCCGCTCCCTAGCGGGATGAGTTCAGCGCATCCGCACTAGTGCGCGACAGCGGATCGCCAGGCATCCGCGAGACATCACACGGCACGCAACCACTTCCGGGCTGTACCGGTTTTGAGCTTTTCTCCCGAGATCTTCCGGCAATACGACATCCGGGGCATCGTTGGCGAAACCATCGACAGCGAGGTGGCCCGCGCCACCGGGAGCGCCCTGGTCACTGCGGTGAGCGCACGGGGCGGCGATGCCCGTCCCCGCATCGTGGTCGGGAGCGACAACCGTCCCAGCTCGGACGGCCTGGCCGACGCGCTCTCGGAGGGCATCCGCTCGGCGGGCGGACACGTCGTCAGCCTCGGCACGGTACCGACCCCGGTGACCTACTGGGCCGAGCGCGAGCTGGCGGCGGCAGGGGGCGCTCAGATCACCGGCAGCCACAACCCCCCCGAATGGAACGGAATCAAGATGACCGTGGGTGGCCGCCCGCTGTACGGCGAAGGGATTCAGGAGCTGCGGCGGCGGATCGATGAAGGAGTGGCGCGTCGTGGACCGGGCACCCTGGAACGCGTCGACGTTCTCGACCGGTACGTCGCGGACATCGCGGGCCGGTTCGAGGAAACCGTGCCGCTGAAGGTGGTCGTGGACTGCGCCAACGCTTCCGGGGCGCTCACCGCGGTGCCTGTGCTGGAGGCGATCGGAGCCGAGGTGATCCCCCTCTACTGCGAGCTCGACGGGACCTTCCCGAACCATCACCCCGATCCCACGGTCGACGAGAACATCGTGGACCTGGCGGCGAGGGTTCGCCGGACCGGCGCGGCCCTGGGCGTCGGCTTCGACGGCGACGCCGACCGCATCGGGGTCGTGGACGAGACCGGCGCGGTGGTCCGGGGCGACATCCTGCTTCTCCTCTTCGGCCTGGAGGTGCTCGAACGCCGGGGTCCGGGCGAGAAGCTGGTCTTCGACGTGAAGTGCTCCCAGGTGCTGCCGCGCGTTTTCGAGTCGGCGGGGGGCGTCCCCGTCATGTGGGCGACCGGACACTCCCTCATCAAGGAGAAGATGCATGCCACCGGAGCGGTCATCGGTGGTGAACTCTCCGGGCACATCTGCTTCGCCGACGAGTACATCGGGGTGGACGACGCCGTCTACGCCGCGTGCCGGCTTCTGCGCCTGCTCGCCGCGTCCGGACGCTCGCTCTCGGCGCTGGTGGCGGATCTGCCTCGCTACGCATCGACCCCGGAGTACCGTATCGAGGTGGCCGAGCACATCAAGCACGACATCGCCGAAGCCGCCCGCGAACATTTCTCCCGGAGCCACGAGGTGATCGCGGTGGACGGTGCACGCATCCTCTTCGACGGAGGCTGGGGCCTGTTGAGAGCATCCAATACCCAGCCCGTCCTCGCGGCGCGCTACGAAGCCGACACCGATATCCGCCTCGGGGAGATCCAGCGCGAGGTCGAGGACTGGCTCCGGGCCCGAGGCGTCGGTGTCTGAGGCGCGCCCTCGCCCGTGGCGCGGCGGCCGCGTTCTGGTCGCCTCGATCGTGGCCGGGGCCGCGGTGCTTCTGGTCGTGCGCGAAGCCATCGACCTCTACGTCGAAGTTCTCTGGTTCGGGGCCAACGGGTATCTCGACGTCTTCTGGACCCGCACGCTGGCGCGCTGGGGGGTGCGCATCCTGGTCATGCTGGCCGTCGGCGCGATGGTCTACGCGAACGTGCGCCTGTTCGCGGTCGCGGTGCGCGCGCTCAGGATCCGCAGGCGTTTCGCCAACCTGGAGATATCGGAGAGAATCCCCGGCGTCTGGATCTCGCGCGGCACGCTCGTGATCTCGGTGCTGGCGGCGCTCTGGTTCAGCGCCGTGGTTCCCCCCGAAGCGGGACTGGCTCTGCTGCTCCTGCTGCGGGCCCCCGCGTGGGGGCTGAGCGACCCGGTCCTCGGGCACGATGTGTCCTTCTACATATTCGCCCTGCCGGTGATGAGCGGGATTCTCGCCTTCGCGCTCCTGCTGATCTTCTTCCTCTTCAGCCTCTCCATCGCAATCTACGCGGCCACCGGCGCCCTCCGCCTGACGCGCAAGGGACTCGGGCTGGAAGATCTGGCGCGCCGCCACCTCACCCTCCTGGTCACGACGTTTCTGGTCCTGCTGGCCGTACGCTTCCAGGTCGCCCGCTACATCCTCCTGCTCGACGGCAACTCCGGCGTGCAGGGGCTGTTCGGCTTCACCGACGCCGTCGCCCGCCTGCCCGCGTTGACGGCGCTCGCCGTGGTCGCACTGGGTTCGGCGGCCCTGGTGGCATGGGGAGGCTCGCGGCGCAAGGTCGTCCCGACCGCAATCGGGCTCGGCGCGACGGTCGTGGGCACGCTCGTGCTGGCTCAGCTCTACCCGGCGACCGTGCAGCGCTTTCGCGTCGAGCCCAACGAGCTCGAGAGCGAAACCCCCTTTATCGAGCACAACCTGGAGTTCACGCGCATCGGGTTCGGGCTCGACGAGTTGCGGCGTGAGCGCTTCGACTACCGCGGGACGACCGAAGAACCGCGCGCGATGGCCGTCGCCAGCCAATTCGGCGGGCTGCCGGTCTGGACTCCGGGCGCGCTCCTGACCACGTATCGGCAGCTGGAGGCCCGCTTCCGCTACTACGAGTTCAGCGATGTCGCCATCGATCGCTACCGGGGCCCGGACGGCCTGGTGCCGGTCGCGCTGGCGGTGCGCGAGATCGAGCCCGGCGGCATCGAGGACCGCAACTGGCAGAACCTCCACATCCGCGAGCGCTACATCGCGGGAATGGGCGCGGTTGCCAGCGCGGCGGGGGAGCACACCCCGGAGGGGCGGCCGTCGACGATCCTGTCCGCGATCCCGCCCGAGTTCGCGGAAGGCACGGCGGCGCCCGAGAGGCTGCGCCTGGTACGGCCTTCCGTGTTCTTCGGCATTCGCCCACAGGCCTACGCGATCATCAATCCGACCACCGAAGCCTTTCTCGACCCCGAGGGCCGGCCCGGCCAGGCCGGAGTGGACTATCCGGAAGGCATCCTGCTGGATTCCTGGCTGCGCAAGGTTCTGCTCGCGTTCCGCTTCCGCGATACCAACCTGCTGTTCGCCTCCGAGGTCTCGCCCCGCAGCCGTTTCGTCTTTCGGCGCCAGGTGACGGCGCGGGCGCGCGATATCGCCCCCTTCCTGCGCTTTGCCGAATCGCCCTATCCGGTGGTGCACGAGGGCCGCGTGGTCTGGATGCTCGACGCCTTCACCGCCACCCGCCATTTCCCGCTGGCGAGCGCCTACGACCTGGAAGCGCGTTCTGCGGTGACCTATGTGCGCAACAGCGTGAAGGTCACCGTGGACGGGGTGACCGGGCGTGTCGCCTTCTATGTGGCTGACGAGAGCGATCCGTTGCTTGAAGGCTACCGGCGCGTCCTTCCCGGCCTCTTTCAACCCATGGACGAGATGCCTCCCGGGCTCCGCGAACACATTCGCTATCCGCGCGCGCTTCTCAGCCTGCAGGGCCGGGTGCTGTTTCAGTATCATCTGGAAACCGCCCCTTCCTTCCACGGCCAGGAAGACGTGTGGGCGCCCGCCACGGAGCTCGCCCAGGGCACCAATCCGGTCCCCTACAGGCCCGAGTACGCCATCTACCGGCTGCCCGGCGTGCGGGAGCCCGAGTACCTGCTGAGCACCGCCTTCGTACCGGCCGGCCGACAGAACCTGACCGCCCTGCTGGTCGCGCGCAGCGACGGGGACAACTACGGCGAGCTCCTGCTCTACGACATTCCGGTCGAGGATCAGGTCCCCGGCCCCCGCCTGGTGGAGGCGCTCGTGGAACAGGATCCCTTCATCTCCCAGCAGCTCTCGCTCTGGCGGCAGGGGGGAAGCGACGTCTGGACCGGTCACCTGCACATCGTGCCCGTGGACGGCACGCTCATGTACATGGAACCGATCTTCCTGGCAGCCGAGTCGGACGCGATTCCCGAGCTCCGCCAGTTCGTCGTCAGCGATGGCCGCCGGGTGGCGATGCAGCCGACCCTGGACGCCACCGTGGCGGCGCTCGCAGCCATGGCCGCGCCCGACGCGCCCGAGGAAGTGGTCGACACCCGGGACCTGGTGGAACTGCGGGAACTGGCCACCGACACGTCGGCCTGGCCGGGCGACGCCCTGGATCTGCTCGACCGCGCGGAGGAAGCGCTCCGGGCCGGCGATTTCGCCGGTTTCGGCGCGCGTCTGCGCGAGTTGCGCGACCTGCTGGAGCGCTTCGAGGACCAGGCCGGTTCATGAGCCGCGCCGGATTCTTGATCGTGAGCGGATGACCGGGTAACTTGGCCGGTCGCCTCTTCCGGCGACTCTCCCGCAGCGTCCTCCACGGCCACAGCGCCGCGCCGACTTCCTTCTTCCTCGCGGAGCAGACCGAATGAACCTGCACGAGTTCCAGGCAAGGGAACTCTTCCGTGACGCGGGCATGCCGGTACCGCGGGGCCGTGTCGCCACCACGCCCGGGGAGGCCGGGGCGATCGCCGCCGACATGGGCGGCGCGGCGGTAGTCAAGGCCCAGGTGCATTCCGGCGGCCGGGGCAAGGCGGGGGGCGTCAAGCTGGCCGGCACCCCGGAGGAAGCCGAGGCCCACGCGCGCGCCATTCTGGGGATGACGATCCGGGGGCTCACAGTGCACAAGGTCCTGCTGGTCCCTGTCGAGAACATCGCCAGCGAGCGCTACGTGGGCATCCTGGTCGACCGCGCCGTGCAGGCGCCGCTCTTCATGGTGTCGCGGGAAGGGGGCGTGGACATCGAGGAAGTCGCGGCCACCAATCCCGCCGCCATCACCAGGCTGCGAGTCGACCCGCGCTTCGGACTTCTGCCGCATCAGGCGTACCGGCTGGGGAGCGCGCTCTTCGATGCACCGTCTCTGGCGCGCCAGTGCGCGACGGTGCTTTCGCAGCTTTACCAGGTCTTCATGAAGAACGGCGCATCCCTCTGCGAAGTGAATCCGCTCATCGCGACGGAGGCGGGAGAGGTGAAGGCCATCGACGCCAAGGTCACCATCGACGCAAATGAACTCTTCCGCCGGTCGGCACTCGAGTCGCTGCGCGATCTGGACGCCGAGCCCGCTGCGGAAACGCACGCGCGCGCAGCCGGCCTCAGCTTCGTCAAGCTCGACGGCAACGTGGGGTGCTGCGTCAACGGAGCCGGGCTGGCGATGGCCACCATGGACCTGGTCAAGTACTACGGAGGCGATCCGGCCAACTTCCTCGACATCGGCGGATCGTCCAGCCCCGACAAGGTCGTGGCCGCGCTCGAGATCATCACGGCCGATCCGAACGTGCAGGTGATCCTGTTCAACATCTTCGGCGGCATCACGCGTTGCGACGACGTGGCGCGCGGGATCGTCGAGGCCACGAAGCGCGCCGAAATCCGCGCACCCATCCTCATTCGCCTTACGGGCACCAACGAAGCCGAGGCCAGGGAAATCCTCGCGGCCGAGGGCTTCTCCGCCTTCACTTCGATGGACGACGTCGTGCGGGCGGCGGTGGCGAGGGCCGCCGCGTGACACCCTTCATTCCGCAGCGGCCGTCGCCCGACTCCTTCCCACAGCACGCGGTCCCGCCCCATGTCGATCTTCGTTGACGAATCCACGCGCGTGGTGGTCCAGGGCATCACCGGCCGCGACGGATCCTTCCACACCGCCAGGATGATCGAATACGGCACCCGCGTGGTCGCGGGAGTGACGCCGGGCAAGGGCGGCCGCGTAGTCGAAGGCCCCGGAGGCGCGCGCGTGCCCGTCTTCGACACGATGAACGAGGCGGTTGCGGCGTCGGGGGCGAACGCCTCCGCGATCTATGTGCCGCCGCCCTTCGCCGCGAGCGCCATCATGGAGGCCGCGGAATCGGGCGTCGAGTTCATCGTCTGCATCACCGAGGGCGTCCCGGTGCTCGACATGACGCGCGCCTACGCCTTCGTCGCCGACCACGGCGTCCGCCTGCTGGGACCCAACTGCCCCGGGGTGATCTCGCCGGGCAAGGCCACCGTGGGCATCATCTCCGGCGACATCGTGACAACCGGTCCGGTGGGCGTCGTGTCGCGCTCGGGCACGCTCACCTACGAGGCGGTCGGGCAGCTCACCGGAGCGGGCATCGGTCAGACCACCTGCGTCGGCATCGGGGGAGACCCCATCATCGGCACCACCTTCATCGACTGCCTGAAGGCCTTCGCCGAAGACGGGGAGACGAGGGCGGTCGTGATGATCGGCGAGATCGGGGGCACGGACGAGCAGGAGGCCGCCGAATACGCCGGCCACAGCCTCGACTTGCCGGTCGTGGGCTTCATTGCGGGTCAGACGGCCCCTCCGGGCCGCCGCATGGGACACGCGGGGGCCATCATCAGTGGCTCCTCCGGAACCGCGGAAGAGAAGATCAGGGCCTTCCGCGAGAACGGGATCGGCGTCGCGCGGCGGCCCATCGACATCGTACACCTCACCCGGGAAGCCCTGCGATGAGCCTGACACTCGCGATCATCAAGCCCGACGCGGTCGCTTCGGGAAAGACGGGGGCCATCCTCGCTCATCTGGAAGGGGCGGGTTTCCGCATTCGCTGCCTGCGCATGACGCAGCTCTCCCGGACTCAGGCCGCGGCCTTCTACGCGGTGCATCGGGAGCGGCCCTTCTTCGACTCCCTGGTGGCCTTCATGACCTCCGGACCCATCGTGCCCCTGGTGCTCGAAGCCGAAGACGCCGTGGCCCGGTTTCGCGAGACCATCGGAGCCACGGACCCCGCCGAAGCCGCTCCCGGAACCGTCCGCGCGCGCTACGCGGAGTCGAAGGAGCGCAACGCCGTCCACGGCTCCGATTCGGACGCCAACGCCGCGCTCGAAATCGACTTCTTCTTTTCTCGCCACGAGCGGCTTGCCCTCCGTGGCTGAAACCGCGCGAGTGCCGGCGAAAGGTAGTGCAGGGGCTGCCGGGCATCGGGGCGCGTTGACGCGGGACCGTGCGCTACGCTAGCTTTTTATGCTATGCTGCACTTGAACTTGAACGCGCTCGAACGCACGGGTACGCTCCAGTTGCGAGCGGCGTGCCCGGCCGCCGATTTCGTCCTCGGGGGACGGGGTCCGGAGCTGTCCGAACCCGTCAGCGTGACTCTGACGGCGAGGTCCATGGCCGCGGGCCAGGTGATGGTCCAGGGAAGGATGTCGACCACCCTGGCGCAGGTGTGCCGGCGCTGTCTGGAACCCGTCGCGAAGGCGTTTGCGCTGCCGATCCGGTTCGTTTTCATCCCCGACGACGAATGCGAATGCCAGGATGACGGGGAGGTGCACACCTTCCCCGCACACCTGGCCGAACTCGACATCGCCGGTCCGCTGCGGGAGGAGTTCGCGCTGGCGGCACCCCTGTACGCGGAATGCCGGCCCGACTGTCGCGGCCTGTGTCCGGCGTGCGGCTCAAACCGAAACACGGCCCGGTGCGATTGCTCGTCGGCGGATGTCGATGCCCGATGGGAGAAGCTGCGGGCTCTCACGAATCACTAGAACGAAGAAGCCATGGCCGTACCGAAGCGTCGTATATCCAAGCAGCGGCAGCGCAAGCGCCGCACGCACCAGCGAGCCCAACCCGTCGCGGTGTGGAACTGCCCGCGTTGCGACGATCCGCAGGTCCCGCACCGTGTGTGTCCCACCTGCGGCTACTACCGGAATCGTCCGGTCATCGAAGTCGAGCTGGACTGACGACGCCGGCGGCGACCGGTCCACGATGAGAATCGCGCTCGACGCCATGGGCAGCGACGGCGCCCCCGCGACCGAAATCGCCGGCGCGCTGCACGCCCTTTCGCACGAAGCCGGCGATGTGACCATCGTCCTGGTGGGAGACCGCGCGAGGATCGCGGCGCAACTGGACCGGCATGGCGCCTCCGAGGGCGGCCGGCTGGAGATCGTCCATGCCGCGGAGCGGGTCTCCCCCAACGAGTCCCCCGCGGCCGTCGTGCGGCGCAAGCCCGGCTCGTCCCTCGTTACCGGAGTCGGGCTGCATCGCAGAGGCCAGGTGGACGCCTTCGTGAGCGCCGGACCCACGGGAGCGGTAATGGCGGCATCGGTGTTCCTGCTCAAGCGGCTGCCGGGAGTGGACCGGCCCGCCGTCGGGACCCTCATGCCCACCACCAGCCGGGCCCACATGCTGATGCTGGACGCCGGAGCCAACGTGGACTGCCGGCCCCCGCACCTCCTGCAGTTTGCGTTTCTCGGCCACGTCTACGCACAGGACCTGATGGGGAGACCCGAGCCCCGCATCGGGCTGCTGAACATCGGTTCCGAGCCCGAGAAGGGGAACGAACGCACGGTGGAGGCGTACCGCCTGCTCAGCCAGAGCGGGCTCAACTTCGTCGGCAATGTCGAAGGCCGCGACATCATCCACGGCCGTTGCGACGTACTGGTTACCGACGGATTCGCCGGCAACGTGCTGCTCAAGTTCTACGAGTCTGTGGCAGGCTTCGTGATCCGGGTGATGGACCGCGAGCAGGAGCGCATTCGCACGCCGCTGGACCGCTCCACCATCGAGATCCTCGACTACGCCGAATACGGGGGCGCTCCGCTCCTGGGAGTGAACGGCGTGTCCGTCATCTGCCACGGCAGATCGCCGCCCAAGGCCATCGGCAAGGCCATCGGCGTGGCGGCCAAGGCCGTAAGGACTTCCATGATCGGGCATATCGCCCGCTACCTGGCCGAAACCGCGGCCCGCATTCCATGACCCGACCCATCAGCGAAGTCGCCAGCACCGGACGGTTCCTCCCGGATCGCGTCCTCACCAACGAGGACTGGACGCGCATGGTGGACACGACCGAGCAGTGGATCGTGGAGCGCACCGGCATCCAAGAGCGCCGCGTCGCGAGCTCGTGCACCTCCGTGTGCGACATGGGCGTCGCCGCGGCGGAGCAGGCTCTCGAGCGGGCCGGGGTGGGCGCCGGGGACGTGGACCTGCTGCTGGTTTCCACCGCGACGCCGGACAGGCTGCTGCCCTCCACCGCGTGCGACATCCAGGCCCGGCTGGGCGCGAACAAGGCGGCGGCGATGGACATCTCCGCGGCCTGCACCGGATACCTCTACATCCTGGCCCTGGCCGAGGGCTACATCGCGAGCGGCATGGGCGAGGTGGTCCTGGTGGTGTCCACCGAGAAGATGACGTCGATCATGGACTGGGAAGACCGGTCCACCGCGGTGCTGTTCGGGGACGGGGCGGGCGCCAGCGTGATCCGCCGCGCGACCGGCGACCGGGGGATCCTCGCCAACGACATCCGGTCCGACGGAAAGCTCGCGGACCTGCTTCAGAGGCCGGGCGGAGGCGCCCTCCGGCCCTTTGACGATTCCGTGCTCGCGGACCGGTCCCACCTGCTGCTCATGGAAGGCCGGGAGGTGTTCAAGAACGCGGTGCGGGCCATGTCCAGGTCCTCCCGTCTCGCGATCAGGCAGGCCGGCTGGACGGCGGACGAAGTCGACCTCCTCATCCCCCACCAGGCCAACATCCGCATCATCGAGGCGACCGCCCGCTACGCGCGCGTTCCCATGGCGAAGGTGTACGTCAACGTCCACCGCTACGGGAACATCAGCTCGGCGACGGTCCCGGTCGCGCTCGACGAAGCGCTGGAGCAGGGCCGCATCGGACCCGGATCCAACGTCCTGCTGGTCGCCTTCGGCGCGGGCCTCACGTGGGGCGCCACGGCCCTCCGCGTGTAGCGGCCTCCACCGTCGATCGTCGTCAGGTGTCTCTGGCTCTCCTCTTCCCCGGACAGGGATCGCAGTTTCCCGGGATGGGACGCGACCTGGCAGCCGCCTATCCGGAGGCTGCGCGGGCCTTCGAGCGCGCGGACGACATCCTCGGGTTCTCCCTTTCACGCCTCGCCTGGGAAGGCCCGGAGGACCAGTTGGTGCAGACGCACAACGCACAGCCCGCGATCCTGGTCCATTCCCTCGCCGCGCTCGCGGTGCTCAAGCCGCGACTGGGACCCATCGCCTGCGCCGCCGGGCACTCCCTGGGCGAAATCTCCGCCCACGCGGCCGCGGGCACGCTCCGATTCGACGATGCCGTGTACGCGGTCCGGCGCCGGGGCGAGCTCATGCGTGAAGCGGGGCGCGCCCGCCCGGGGTCCATGGCGGCCATCCTGGGCCTGGGAGAACCCGAAGTGCGCGAAGTGTGCCGGGCCGTCTCCGGGAAGGGGCTGGTATGTGTTCCGGCCAACTTCAACGCCCCCACGCAGATCGTGGTCAGCGGCGACGCGGACGCGATCGACCGGGTCCTGGCGCGCGCCAGGGAAGCCGGTGCCAGGCGGGCCGTGCGGCTGGCCGTGTCCGGCGCCTTTCATTCGCCTCTGATGGCCGTGGCGGAGAAGGGTTTGCGGAAGTGTTTTCGCAGCCTATCTTTCGGACCGCCCGAGTTTCCGGTCTTTTCGAACGTGACCGCCGGGGCCGTCCAGGATCCCGGCCTCGCGCGTCGGCTGCTGGTCCGGCAGCTCACTTCTCCGGTATTGTGGTCCCAATCGGTCAGGTCCATGGTCGAAAGCGGTGTGGAGCGATTCGTCGAAATCGGCCCCGGGTCGGTGCTGTGCGGATTGAGCCGGCGCAACGCCCGGGGCGTCAAGGCCGTCTCCGTGGGTACCTCAAACGGCGTCCGAAAGCTGTTCCCCGATCCCGTCGCGGCCGGGAGCACCCCATGAGCGGCGCGCTGGCCGGACAGATCGCCCTGGTGACCGGCGGATCACGGGGCATAGGGTTTGCGATATCGCAGGTTCTGGCGCAGGACGGGGCCCGGGTAGCCATCGTGGACATCGACGAGGAAGGGGCCGTCGCCGCCGCCGCTCGACTCGAGGGCGACGGTCACGCCGGCTATTTCTGCGATGTCGGAGATCCCGGGCAGTGCCGCGCCACGGTCGCTGCGGTGACCAGGGCGCAGGGCATCGTGACGATTCTGATCAACAACGCGGGGATCACCCGGGACAGTCTTCTCGTGCGCATGAAGGACGACGACTGGAATGCGGTGATCAGGGTCAACCTCACGGGCGCCTTCAACATGACGCGCGCCGCGTGCAGGGGCATGATGAAGCGCCGATCCGGCTCCATCGTCAACATCAGCTCCGTGATCGGCCTGATGGGCAATGCCGGTCAGACCAACTATGGCGCCTCCAAGGCGGGGCTCGTGGGGCTCACCAAGAGCGTCGCCCGGGAGTTTGCCAGGCGAGGAGTGCGCTGCAACGCGATCGCTCCCGGCTACATTGCGACGGACATGACCGCCGGGCTGGACGAACGCACCACCGGGGAGCTCGGGTCGCGCATCCCGATGGGCCGGCTGGGAGAGCCCTCCGACGTCGCCGACGTTGCGCGGTTTCTCGCCGGACCGGAAGCCGGATACGTTACCGGTCAGGTCCTGGCCGTGGACGGCGGCATGGCGATGTAGCCCGATGATCACTCACCAGCGGCGGAAAACCGCAACACAAGGAGGAACAGGCAGATGGCGGACAGCATCGAAGGCCGGGTAAAGGACATCATCGTCACGGAACTCGGCGTCGAGGAGGACCAGGTCACGGCCGAGGCTTCGTTCATGGAGGATCTCGGAGCCGATTCGCTCGACACCGTGGAGCTGGTGATGGCCTTTGAAGAGGAGTTCGGAATCGACATTCCCGACTCCGATGCCGAGCAGATGCGCACCGTGGGCGACGCGATCGGCTACATTCGCAAGGCCACCGCATCCTGACCCCTCTGCGCGGGAGAGGCGCCGCACGGCGCGAGCACACATGAGCGGCCCTTCGGAGAATGGTACCGCCGGGGCAAGCCGGCGGGTTGTCGTTACCGGGATCGGGATGATCACTCCGCTCGGCAGCGACGTCCCGTCTTCCTGGGCGGCCCTGCTGGCCGGCACGAACGGCGGCGGCCCGATCACCCATTTCGACGCCGACGACCGCTTTGCCACCCGGATTGCGTGCGAGGTCAGGGATTTCGATCCCTCCGGGCACCTGAACAAGCGGGAGATCCGGCGCTACGACCGCTTCGCGCAGTTTGCCGTGGTGGCCGCCGCGGAGGCCATGGCTTCCGCGGGGCTGGATGGCTGCCCGCCCGGTGTCTCCCCCCAACGTTTCGGCGTGATCATCGGCAGCGGGATCGGCGGCGTCGACACCTATGAGAGCCAGGTCCGCAAGCTGGTGAAGTTCGGGCCGCGCCGGATCAGCCCCTTCTTCGTTCCGATGTTCATTCCCAACATCGGGTCCGGGCTGGTTTCGATTCGTTACGGCGCCCAGGGTCCGAACCACTCCACCGTGTCGGCGTGTTCCTCCGGGGCGCACGCCATCGGCGACGCCCTTCGCGTCATCCAGCGAGGCGACGCTGACGTGATGGTGGCCGGGGGGGCGGAAGCCGCCATCGTGCCCATCTCCATCGCCGGCTTCGCCTCCATGAAGGCGATGTCCAGACGCAACGACACCCCGGAGACCGCGAGCCGCCCCTTCGACGCCACCCGTGACGGCTTCGTCATCGGAGAGGGCGCGGGCTGCCTGGTGCTCGAGTCGCTCGACACCGCCGAGGCGCGGGGGGCGCGCATTCTGGGGGAAGTCGCGGGCTGCGGGGCCACCGCGGACGCCTACCACATCACCGCGCCGGTTCCGGGAGGCGCAGGAGCCCAGCAGGCCATGCGGCTGGCGCTGGAGGACGGGGGAATCGCGCCGGAGGAGGTCGGCTACATCAACGCGCACGGCACGTCGACCCCCTACAACGACGAGGTCGAGACGGCCGCCATTAAGGCGGTGCTGGGGGAAGAAGCGGCCCGGGCGGCCATCGTTGGCAGCACCAAGTCGATGACGGGGCACACGCTGGGCGCGGCGGGCGCCATCGAGTCGGTCATCTCGGTGATGGTGCTGATGGAGGGCCGGATCCCGCCCACGACCAACTACGAGCACCCCGACCCCGAATGCGACCTCGACTACGCCACCGACGGCATGGTCGAAAGACCTGTCGAGGCGGCCCTCTCCAACTCGTTTGGTTTCGGAGGGCACAACGTATGTCTCGCCTTCCGGCGCTGGCACGCCTGAGCGAGCCCTTTCGCGCCTCCCGGGGGTAGCAGTCCGTGAATGAACTCCCCCCGCCATGAGGGTGGGCACCGGATACGACTCGCACCGCTTCGACCCGGAGCGGAAACTGATGCTGGGGGGCGTCGAGATCCCCGGGGTTCCGGGCCTGACCGGCCATTCCGATGGCGATGCGGTGGCCCACGCCGTCACCGACGCCCTGCTCGGAGCCGCGGCCGAAGGCGACATCGGAAGCCACTTTCCCCCGGGCGATCCGCGCTGGCGCGACGCCGACTCCATGGATCTGCTCGGAGGGGTGGTCGCTCTCCTCCGGGAGCGCGGGCTGCGGACGATCAACGTGGACGTGACCGTGATCTGCGAAGCACCCCGCATCGGACCGCACGCGGCAGGAATGCGCGCGCGCATCGCCGATGTGCTCGGGATCGGCTCCGACGCGGTATCGATCAAGGGGAAGACGAACGAGGGAATGGGCTGGATCGGGGCCGGCGAAGGGATCGCCGTGCACGCCGTGGCGCTCATCGGGGAGGAGAAACCATGGACGCGGCGCTCGACTTCCTCGCATCGCTCCCCGCCGGGCTGACCTACCTGGTGCTGGGGGCGGGGGCGGCCCTCGAGAACATCGTGCCCCCGGTTCCCGCCGACACGTTCATCCTGCTGGGAGGCTTCCTGGCCGTGCGCGGCCCGGCGGATGTGGCGGTGGTCTTCCTGGTGACCTGGCTGGCCAACACCTCGGGGGCCCTGCTGGTCTACGGAGCAGGGCGCCGCTTCGGTCCGCCCTTCTTCGACACCCGGTTCGGCCGACTGCTGCTTCAGCCGGAGCAGCTTTCGCGCCTGCGGCGCTTCTATCGGCGACGGGGAACGCCCGCCATCTTCTTCGCCCGCTTTCTCCCCGGGCTGCGCGCGGTGGTGCCCGCCTTCGCGGGGGTCGCCCGGCTGTCGTTTGCCTCCGTCGCCGTGCCGGTAGCCGTGGCCTCCGCCATCTGGTACGGCGGGCTGGTCTGGCTGGGGTCGATTGCCGGAGAGAACGTCGACACCATGCTCGACTGGTACGCGACCGCCAACCGCCTCCTGCTGGCCATCGCGGCCGCGATCGTCGTGGTGATTCTGCTGGCGTGGCTGCGCACCCGCAGGCAGGCATCCGGTTCCGGGGAATGACCGGGGAACGGGACGATTCGGTCGCGAGGACCTTCAGGGAGGAGCTCTTCGCGGACTACCTGGCCTTCGAGCGGGGGCTCTCGGCGAGGACCATGGAAGCCTACGGGCGCGATGTCGCGCGGCTTATCGGGTACCTGTCGGATCGGGGCATCGTGCGCCCGGATGACGTCACCCGCGTCGAACTCCGGGACTATGTGTACTCGCTCAAGGACAGGGGACTGGCGCCGACCTCCATCCGGCGCGCCCTGTCGTCGATGCGGGCGTACTTCGCCTTCCTTCTGGAAGAAGAGGTCATAGAGACGGATCCTACCGAGCAGATCGAGTCACCGCGCGTCTGGAGAACTCTCCCCGGAGTGCTGAGCATGCGGGAGGCCGAACGCCTGCTGGAGGCGCCGGATCTATCCGATCCGCTGTGCTGGCGCAACCGGGCCGTCCTGGAGCTGCTGTACGCGACCGGCATGCGCGTCTCCGAGCTGACGGGGCTTCCCCTGCAGGGCGTCGACCTCGAGGATCGCACCTGCCTGGTGTACGGGAAGGGCGCGAAGGAGCGCATGGTGCCCTTCGGCCGCGCCGCCCGGCGCGCGCTGATGCGCTATCTGCGGGATGTGCGGCCGGAGCTGGAGCGGGGCAGGGGCGAAGGGATGTTCTTCCTCAGCGCCAGAGGCCGCCCGCTCACCCGCATGGCGGTGTGGACCGTCGTGCGCAAGGCGCGCGACCGTGCGGGGATCGAAAGACCCGTGTCCCCGCACACGCTCCGACACAGCTGCGCGACCCATCTGCTGGAGGGAGGCGCGGACCTGGCCGCGGTACAGGAACTGCTCGGCCACGTCGACATCGCCACCACCGAGATCTACACGCACGTGGACCGGGAATACGTGCACGAGATGCACCGGACCCACCACCCCAGGGGATGACTCATCAGAGCGAGCCCGGCGGAGGGCCCCGGCGGAGATGCCGAGCGGAGGCGAAGCCCGCTAGCTTCCGCTGCCCGTGAGCCTGAAAAGTTCCGCCTGGTCGTCGGCCTCGCGCAGGAGCCGGGCGGCTTCCGCCAGGACAGGATCGCGCTGGATGCGGAACCGCAACAGGCGCCCGTCGTCTGCCATGCGTTGAGACAGGTTGATCTCGAGCCGCCAGAGCAGGTAGCGCCGGGCCGCCGGATCGTCGAGGGTGGCGTCGGGGACACCCGCCTCGCGCAGTTCGGCGATGAACGCCTCAAGCCTCTCCTCGGTGATCGTCGCCTCGGCGCCGTCATTGCCGACGGCCTGCGCGCGATCGAACCCGATCTCGGCCAGTCTGAGCCCAAGGGGGAATTCGGCAGCCGCTGCTTCCTCCAGAAGCTGGCGCTCGACGGCCAGCAGCGTGTCGCCGTCGATCTCCAGATCCGGAAAGACCCCGCCGCCGCCCCTCAGTTCGCGCCCCCCTTCGGTGGTGAAGACCGGAAAGGCGGTGGAGTCCTCGGGCAGCGGCGTCCCGTGTGCGTCCCGCTGACGGTGCAGCGACCGGCCCAGCGGAGTGTACCACTCCCCGGTGGTCAGCTGCAGCTGCCAGCCCTCCGGGAGCGGTACGACGGACTGCACCACCCCCTTTCCGAAGGTGCGCTCGCCCAACACCAGCGCGCGGTCGTGGTCCTGCAGGGCTCCGGAAAGGATCTCCCCGGCCGAGGCGGTAAAGCCGTCGACCAGCACCACCAGCGGCTTGTCTCCGAGGCTCGCCCCGTCCCGGGTGTACGCCGCATCCTCGTGCTCGCCGGGCCCGCGGCGCGGGTTGCGGCCACGGGTGCTGACCACGCGCTTGCCGCGGTCGAAGAAGAGGTCGGTCAGGGTGAGGGACTCGTCCAGGTAGCCCCCCGGATTGCGGCGCAGATCCAGTATGATCCCGCTGGCGTCCGCGAGCAGAGCGAAGGCGGAGTCCATCTCCGCGGTGGAACCGCGAGCCACCCGGTCCAGCTCGATGTAGCCTATGCCCTCTTCCACGTATCCGGCATGGACCGACGAGACGTGAATGTTGTCGCGTTCGATCTCGTGGGGAATGGGAGCGGAAAACCCGTCGCGCTCAACCGACACGGTGACCCTGGTGCCGGGGGTGCCGCGAATGCGCTGCGAGGCTTCGCCGGTAGTCCACTCTGCGGCGCTCTCGCCGTCCACGCCCACGATCACGTCGCCCACCTGGATTCCCACCCGCTCCGCCGGAAACCCGCGGAAGACCGCGGTGACCGTGATCTGGTCGTTCAGCAACTGGATCGCTACCCCGATGCCCGCGTAGTTGCCGGTGGTGGCTTCCTGAAATGCGTCCACCCGGCGCGGGCTGAGCACCTGGCCATAGGGGTCGTTCAAAGCCGTGATCAGCCCCCCGACCGCGCCGCTCCACAACATCGGATCGTCGGGTTCGTCCAGACCGGACCGGCGGATGCTGTCGAAGTTGCTGAGGAACCGCTGGTCGTCCACCGTGCCCTGGCTCGACGGGACTTCCGTCTCCGGAGGGATCGGATCCGAATCCGCGATCGAGTCGGCCGCGTCGGCGCGCCGCTCCAGCAGGGCCGCCGCCCCCAGCAACCCGTCGAGAGCTCCCCTCCAGAGCGTCGAGTCCGAGGGAGTGCTCCAGCTGTAGCGCTTGATGACCTCGAAGGCGCGCAGGAAGTGCTGGCCGTCCAGCGTTGCCGACGCTTCCGCATCGGGCTGGCCGGTCGATCCCGTATCCTGACCCGCGAGGTCCGAGGCCCGGACCGGCAGAAAGAGCAGGAACGCTGCAAGGATGAATCTCGTGCGGCTCATGGCGACTCGTCGGAGGAGATGTCGATGGCTGCAGGGTAGACCCCGGAGGTCACGGACTCGTTCCCGGAGCCGGTTCAAACCCCATTGGCGTCACGCGACCAGTTATCGTGCACCCGGATGGACCACCCGGCAACCGTTGCGGCGTTTGGCGGACGGCACGGATATCATACCTTGTCGGGAGGCATCCCGCTTGCCGCACCGCGAACGGAACCCATCGCCCTGACGACGTGCCGCTCATGAGCCCGAGACATTCGTCCCCGCTCGTTGCGGGACTGGTCCAGATGAAGCCGCGCAAGGGAGACGTGCGCGCGAATCTCGACAGGATCGGCTCGCTGGTGGCCGAAGCGGCGAGCGACCACGACCTCCTCGTCTTTCCGGAGACCTGCCTGACCGGGTACTTCCTGCAGGGGGCGGTCGCGGAACTCGCCTTCGGCGCGGACGAGGTGGCGGACATGCTGGGCCGGGCGCCGGATGGGGCGCCGGACCTGGTCGTCGGCTTCTACGAGCGGCACCGCCGCCGGATCTACAACAGCGTCGTCTATTTTTCCGCGAGCGGTGGCCGCTACCTGCCGCTGCACGTCCACCGCAAGATGTTCCTGCCGACCTACGGGCTCTTCGACGAGGCCCGTTTCGTGAAGCCGGGGCGCGAACTGCGCGCCTTCGACACGCCCCTGGGCCGAATGGGGATGTTGATCTGCGAAGACATCTGGCACTCGCTGGCCCCGGCCGTGCTGGCCCTCGACGACGCGGAGGTCATCCTGGTGCCCGGC
The DNA here is from genome assembly GCA_028820325.1 of Gammaproteobacteria bacterium. Lineage (GTDB taxonomy): Bacteria > Gemmatimonadota > Gemmatimonadetes > Longimicrobiales > Gaopeijiaceae > BD2-11. The sequence continues at coordinate 144,760 of JAPPJO010000020.1, forward strand.
GCCTCGCCGGCGCGTGGATTCGTCGCCGGAAGCGACCGTCCCGCCAGCATCCGGCGCTGGGACCCGATCCTCGAGGGACCGGCGATGGAACACGGCGTCTTCGTCCTGGTCAGCCAGCTGGTGGGCTCGGAGGGCGGCAAGCTGTTCGCGGGCGGCTCGGTGGCGATCGCGCCCGACGGCACCACTCTGGCACGCGCTCCGCTGTTCGAGGAGGGCGTGGTGACCGCCGTCCTCGACCGCACGGCGATCGACCGGCACCGCTTCGAGTCGCCGCTGCTCTCCGATCTCGAACAGCAGTTGCCGAACCTGCGCCACGCACTGGCGCGCGCCGGCCGCGGGCGGGGCAGGGAAGCAGCGGCCGCGGCGCCAGAAGAGGAGGATTCCGGGACAGGAGGCGGCGCAGTTGGGGTACGGAGCCACCGAGCCGCCGCGACCCACGGTCCGATTCCCGGCGACGCCTCGATGCTCGACCTCAACCTCGAGCTCATCGAACGCGCCCTTGTGGAGTTCATCCGCGAAGAGATCGTGCGCCGGCGCGGCTTCGAGAAGGTCGTGATCGGCGTGTCGGGAGGCGTCGATTCCGCCGTGTCGCTCTGCCTGGCCGTGCGTGCGCTCGGTCCGGAGAACGTCACCGGGCTGCGGCTGCCCTACGCCACCTCGTCACCGGAAAGCCTGGAGCACGCGGCGATGGTGCTGGAGGCGACCGGTGCCGTGGGCCGCACCCTGGACATCACGGCTTCGGTGGACGGCTACATCGCGCGCCACGAGCCGGACATAAGCCCGCTCCGCCGCGGCAACCTCGCCGCCCGCTTCCGCGCCCTCACCATCTTCGACCAGTCGGCGCTGCTGAGGGCGCTCCCTCTCGGCACCGGCAACAAGAGCGAACGGCTGTTCGGCTACTACACCTGGCACGCCGACGACTCGCCCCCGGTCAACCCGCTCGGCGACCTGTTCAAGACCCAAGTGTGGGCGCTCGCGCGCCATCTCGGCGTTCCCTCCGAAATCGTCGAGAAGCCGGCCAGCGCCGATCTGGTGCAGGGCATCCACGATCACGACGAGCTGGGCATCTCCTACCACGACGCCGACCCCATCCTGCACTGGTTCCTGCGGGGCTACTCGCCCGCCGACCTGGTGCGGCGGGGCTTCGATGAATCGCAGGTTGACATCGTCTGGAGCCGCCTTAACGCGACCCACTGGAAGCGTGAGCTGCCAACGGTGGCGGTGCTTTCGTCCACGGCGATCGGGGAATCGTACCTGAGGCCGGTGGACTACTAGGCATCAGGTCCAAGGGCCGCGCCCCTCACAGCCCGGCGACCTTCCGGCGCAGCGTCTCCAGCAGAGGCACCGGCGTCAGCTCGCCGTCGATGATGGCGGCGAGTTCCTCCTCCCGCTTCCAGTGCGCCTCCAAGCTGGCCAGCTCGAGCTCCAGCAGCCGTCGCTCGGCGTCCTCGCCGGCCGCGATCTCCAGGGCGATGGTGCCCGTGCGCGGCAGATTCCCGAGGCGCGCGCCCTTCTTGACGAGCACCCGGGAGAGGCCGCCGGTGCCCCCGACCTCCTCGATCAGGCGGGTTGCGGAGGCGATCCGCCTCTCGGAGGCTCCCTCGAAGTGATGATAGGCGAGGACCCTGCGCAGGGTGCGCTCCGCGTCCGGGCCCGTCAGGCGCAGGCCCTCGTCGGCATCCGGGGCAGCCCCGCAGACCGGACAGGCGCGCGACACCACCAGAGGCGCGTCGCCCTCGGTGGGACGGATCATCAGCCCCGCGCGTGCGTCGTAGGAGAGCACCCGCATGACGTATCCGCAGCGGCCGCACTCGCGCCGGCCCCGCCACGCCGCCGCGCCGAAGCGCAGCCATCGGGCGCTCCGGGTCGTCCACCGCGGCGCGTGCTCCCAGAGCACCCACGCGCCCAGCAGGCCGATGCCGCCGGTCAGCCAGCCACCGACGGCGGCGGCTCCCACCGCCGTGCCCGCGAGCGACACCTGCTTGAACCGCTTCCTGCGCGCCCGTAGTTCGCGCCCGTAGCGCCACCAGGCCTCCTCCCGGCGCTCGCAGCGTCCGACGCGCACGATCTCGAGCGGACCGGCGGCGAGGAGGGCGATGTTGTCGGTGCGGGACAGCAGGCGCCCCTGGTCGACCGAAACTTTCTCCAGCTCCTCGAGCGCCTCCCAGCGGTCGATCAGCGGCACCAGCGACCATCGTTTGCAGCGGAGGCACACAATCCAGAGACGACCTCGCTCCGCATCGAAGGCCACGCGTCGCCCGCGCGGCAGGTGCTCGAGCGTGTCGTTCTCGGGGAAGGGGGCCTGGCAGACCAGGCAGCGTGTGTACACCGGCGCGACACTCCGGCAGGAGTCGACGTTATCCGGGGGCGGGAAGACGGGGCTTGGCGAATGCCCTCCGGCGCGGCACATTCCCGGCACCTGGAAGCCGCCGGGGCACAATGCGTGCATCGCGGGCGTGCGCCCCGCCACCCGACTTCATCCTACCGAACCTCCGCGCCCGATGATCCTGGTTCTCGACAACTACGACTCCTTCACCTGGAACCTGGTCCAGATGCTGGAGGCCCTGGGTGCCCGAACCGAGGTCGTGCGCAACGACGAGCGCACCGTCCAGGAGATCGAGCGGCAGGCTCCCGAACGCGTCGTCATCTCTCCCGGACCCTGCACGCCGGGGGAAGCGGGTATCAGCACCAAGCTGGTGCGGGCCCTGGGTCCGAGCACACCGATTCTGGGGGTCTGCCTGGGACACCAGGCCATCGGCGAGGCGTTCGGGGGCGCGACCGTCCGGGCCCGGCGCGTCATGCACGGCAAGACCGCACCCATCCGCCACAATGGTCTCGGGGTCTTCCAGGGGCTTCCCTCGCCGATGACCGTGGCCCGCTATCACTCCCTGGTCACGGATCCCGCGGCGCTCCCCCCCGAACTCGAACCCGTGGCCTGGACCGATCTCCCCGGCGAGGACGACGAAATCCAGGCCATGCGCCACCGGACGATGCCCGTCTGGGGGGTTCAGTTCCACCCGGAGTCCTACTTCTCCGACGCGGGCCCGCGGCTGCTGGAGAACTTCCTGCGCCTCTAGGAGATGATCGGCGGCAGCCCCCGCTCCGCGAGAAGGCGGTTGAAGTCGGTGATGTCGTCCGCGGCCAGCTCCGCCCAGCGTCTCAGATACTCCTCCAACTGGAGCCGGTAGATCCCTCCGACCTCGCTCATCGACTCCGTGGGCGGGTCGTCCGAGCCGGCCGAATACCCCGCGAGGCTCGCGATCTTCGCCCAAAGCCGGCGGGGCCAGCGGATGGTGTCCTGCCGGGCCGAACCGCCCGTAAGCCTCAGGTCGAAGAGCTCCATTTCGAGCTCGATGAGCGCCAGCGCGAGCTCCTCTCCCACTTCCGCGATCTCCGCGTAGAGCGGATTCCCGCGCACCCGTTCCTCCAGGTCCGCCAACCCCCGGCGGGTCCATTCGATGCGGTTGATGAGCTCGGCCGTCGAATCGCTCATCTCACGCAGTTCCAGCTGAAGGGCCAGCTGCGCGCGCATGTCCTCGGCGGACGCCATGGAGGCCGGATCCTGCAGGATCTCGAACTCGGCGGTGCGCTCTTCGGCGCCTGCGGTAAGACGCACCCGGTAGCGTCCGGGGATGGCAAGGGGCCGAACCGGGCCGCCGTCCGGCGGAGGCCGCCACCCCTCCTGGCCCACGCCGCGATGCGAGTGCTCGAGCGGCGGGGTGCGGAGCCGCGGAGTCGCAGAGGCCGTGTAGCGGAGATCCCACATCGCACGGTTCATTCCGGGGCCGAAGCTGCCGGACAGGGTGCGGACCGGCGCTCCGTCCATCGTCTCCACCTCGATGGTGACGGGTCCGGCCAGATCCTCGCCCAGATGGAAGTTGATCGAGGCCCCGTAGTCGGGGTTCTCCCCGGCGGCCGGGTCGTCCGGCTGGGCGTTGCGCGCCTCCCGGGGGAGGAAGCGGTACGCCGGACGCGGTGCGAACAGATGCACGCCGTCCGCCACCGTCTCCGCGCTCAACTGCTGAAGCGGCGTGATGTCGTCCAGGATCCAGAATCCCCGCCCGTAGGTGCCGACCACCAGGTCGTTGAAGTGCGGCTGGATCTCCAGCCAGTGCACGGGCGCATGCGGCAGATCGCCCTGCAGCGAGCTCCAGGTCACCCCGTCGTCGAAGGAGACGTAGAGCGAGTTTTCGGTGCCGAGGTAGAGCAGGCCGGGACGCACCGGGTCCTCGCGCACGACGTGGGCGTAGCTGAACACGCTACGCGGGATGTCGCCGGCGAGCGAGCGCCAGGACGCCCCGTAGTCCTCCGTCTTGTAGACGAAGGGATCGGTGCCGCCCAGTTGGTGGAAGTCGACGGTGATGTACGCCGCCGCCGGGCTGTAGCGGGAGGGCTCGATGTTGCTCACCGTGCCCCACTCGGGGAGCCCGGAGATGTTGCCGGCCACCTCGATCCAGCTCTCGCCGCCGTCGCGCGTCACGTGCACGAGGCCATCGTTCGAGCCCGCCCAGATGGTGCCGGCCTCGATGGGGGATTCGGCGAGGGCGAAGAGCACCGAGGCGTAGGTGGGGCTCACGTCCTCGGTGGTGAGCCCGCCCGTCTTCTGCATGCGGGTGGTGTCGGCGCGCGTGAGGTCGGGGCTGATCACGCTCCAGCTGTGCCCCCCGTCGGTGGTGCGGTGCACGTGCTGGCTGCCCGCGTAGACCACGTTGTTGTCGTGCGGCGAGATGTGGACGGGAAAGGTCCACTGAAAGCGGTAGCGCACGTCGGCGGCCGCCCAGCCTTCGGGGTTGTCGGGCCACACGCTTACTGTGCGGGTGATCCCGGTGGAGAGCTGGTGCCGCTCGAGGATGCCCTCGTAGCACCCCGACCAGACGACATCGTTGGTCACCGTGTCGGGGATGGCGAACCCGACCTCGCAGCCGCCAACGGAGCGCCACGCCCCCACCGGAATCGCGCCCCCGGTGAGGGTGTTGGAGGGCCCGCCCGTCGAGGGCCCGTCCTGGCGGTTGCCGTACAGGTTGTAGGGGACCCGGGTGTCGGTGTGGACGTGGTACATCTGGGCGATGGGCAGGAGCGGCCGGTACCAGTTGCGCCCCCGGTTGGTGGAGATGCGCACCCCCTGGTCGTTGCCGATGATCATGCGCGCCGGGTCGCGCGGGTCGATCCACATGTCGTGGTTGTCGCCCCCGGAGATGACCTCGAAGGACACGCCCCCGTCCAGCGAGCGCGTGTGCACCGTGGACATGAAGTGAACCTCGTCGGGATCGTCCGGCGCGACCGCCATGCGCGAGTAGTAGAGGGGCCGCTGCGCCAGCGCGTGGTCGGCGTTCACCATCGTCCAGGAGCGCCCGCCGTCGTCGGACCGCCAGAGCGTGCCTTCGTGCTCCTCCAGCTCCTCGTACTCCCGGTTGGAGTTGGTTTCGATGAGCGCGTAGACGCGGTCCGGGTCCGCCGCGGTCATGGCGAGGCCGATCCGGCCCATGGTGCCGCGGGGCAGCCCGGCGCCCTCGAGCCGGGTCCAGGTGTCGCCCCCGTCGCGGCTGGTCCAGAGGCCGCTTTCCGGGCCTCCGCTCTCGCGCCCCCAGGTCCAGATCTGCATCTGCCAGGTCGCGGCGAAGAGGATGCGCGGGTTGGTGGGATCCATCACCACGTCGATCGCGCCGGAGTTCTCGCCGGAGAAGAGCACCCGCTCCCAGTTCTCCCCGCCGTCGGTGGTGCGGAACAGCCCCCGCTCCTGCTGCGGGCCGTAGAGGTGGCCGGCCGCCGCAACGTACACCATGTCCGGATCGTCGGGATGGATGACGATGCGCCCGATCCTTCCCGTCTCGTCGAGCCCCATGTGCCGCCAGGTGCGGCCCGCGTCGGTGGAGCGGTACACGCCGTTGCCGATGGAGACGTTGGAGCGGATGAACGACTCGCCCGTCCCCGCCCACACCACGTTGGCGTCGGAGGGCGCGACTGCCAGCGCGCCGATCGACTGCGCCGGCTGGTCGTCGAAGACGGGACGCCAGGTGTGCCCGCCGTCCTCGCTCTTGAAAACGCCTCCCGACGCGGCCCCGAGGTAGTAGACGTTGCGGTTGCCGGGTTCGCCCACCACCGCGCTCACCCGGTTGCCCACCGGGCCCACGTGGCGGAAGTCGGCGTCGGCGAAGAACTCGTCCGGAAGCTCGCCGGGAGCGGTCAGTTGGGCGGCGAGCCCGCGGGCCGCGACGCCGGCTGCCAGGAGGGACAGGATGAACGCGCGGGCGAACGCACGGGTGGGATGCCTGACAGTCATGGAGAAACTCCAAAGGAGGGGCTACCAATGGGACGCAACAAAGGTAGGCCGGGGCCTGTCTCGGGCAATGCGATGGCCCAGTTGGCTGTGGGCCTGGTTCAGGGCGCTCCGTGTGAGATCCGGTAGCGGACCACCCGTTCCACTCCCAGCTCGTCCGCCGTTACGGCCCACACACGGTCGCCGTCGAATACCGGGGCCGGGAAAGTGGCAAATTCGTCCGGCGCCACCACGACGCCCAGATAGGTCCCGTCCGGCTCAAAGACATCGTACCGGGTCTCTTCCTCCCAGATCACCGGCAGCGAGCCGGGATCGTCGGGATCGTGATCCACGTTGTCCACCGGTCGTCCTTCGGTCCACAGCCGCACCCAGATGCGCCCGTCCCGGCCGGCCAGCAGCTCCTGGAAGAACGGTTTCCCGCTCGGAATCGCCGGACCGTCCCAGTCCCAGCCGGGGAGGGACCTGCGTATGCTCCCGACGACGCGTTCGCGCTGGTAAGCCCGCTCCGCGGTCGACGCAGGGACCGGATCCCGCCTGCGCTCGATGCGGAGTACGCCGTCATCCCGGGCGAGGTCGATTCGGTAGTCGGAGGAGAGACCCGTGAGGAAGTGGCCGCTCGGGTGAACGGTCCAGTGATACCGGGGAGTGAAGGGGACGCCATAGCTCACCAGGATCCCGGGAGCTTCAGCCCTCACAAGGGGGGGTTGGTAGTCGCTGGACGGTTCCGGAAGCGTGTCGAGAGGCGTCCCGTCGGGGCTCAGAACGATGATCTGCATGACAAACCCGCGCTCGCGGGCCGGGGTGCTGGCGAGCAGAAAGGTACGGCCGCGTGCATCAGTGTACAGCGGTGACCGCGTACCGGCGCCGCCAGTGTACCCCCATTCGGCCGTCTCGCCCGGGCCGGGGCCGAATACCGTGACGCGCTGATTCTCGGGGTCGCGCACGGCAAGCCGTCCATCGGGCAGTACGGCTATGGCTTCGGGGCTGGTGAACTCGCCGGGACCCTCACCCCGGCGTCCCAGCGTTTCGAGATGGACCCCGAGCGAGTCGAAGACGCGCACATGCTGCTCCAGCCGGTCCAGGACGTACACCGTCCCGTCATCGTTCACGGCGAGCGACCAGATGCGGCCGAAGAGATACTCCTCGGGACCGTCGAGCAGACCGATCGTGATCTCCGGCACCAGTGAAGCCTCCGCGCCCCACACGCTGCCAGACAGTGTGCGGACGACGGTAGTGTCGCCGATGGCTTCGACGACCGCGTCAGGGGTGGCGTCGGAAGAGCGCGCATCGGGTCCGCAAGCGGTTAGGAGAGCGACGGAGGCCGCGGTCACCAGCCCGCTGAAACGCACACGCAGGTTTGGTGGCCGGTCGGCTCTCGCCTGCTTCGCTTCCCGAGGGGTCGTTCGCATTGTCGCACCTGCGGCGCCGGCTCCGGCCGTCCGGGTGTGGTCTGACCGATCGATTGCTCTCAGTCGAAGTATGGTTGCTCGCCGAATCGCGGCAAGGTCGCCTTCAGACCGGCGCGCCGCAGCGGAGACCTGATTCTCGACCCCGGTGGGGATTCCCGAAGAAGTCACCAGTAGATCACAGTAGATGTCATCAAGACATCGTGGGGCGCAACCTCGCCGGCTTCTCTCTTCTGGAGTTAACCCGTCCCGCGCGCTATCTTGCATCCTGTTGGCGGAGGGACCGGGCGTTGAACGAGCGACTCCCGGCGAACCGGATGGAACCGACGTGAACGTGGAGGCCGTCCCTCAAGCATGACCGAGTGCGCATGAAAGCTCGCGTCCTGGGTATCGTTCCCGCCCGGCTCGCCTCTACACGACTCCCCAACAAACCCCTCTTCCCCATCCTCGGCCGACCCCTCATCGAGTGGGTCTGGCGCAGGGTCCGGTCCATGCAGGTGCTTGACCACGCCGTCGTGGCGACCGACTCCGACCGGGTGGCGCGCGTCTGCCGCGACCTGGGCGCCCCGGTGGAGATGACCTCGTCCGACCATCCCTCAGGCACCGACCGCATCGCCGAGGTGGCGGCGCGCAGGCGCTACCGGGACTACCCGGTGATCGCAAACATCCAGGGGGACGAGCCGCTGCTCGAGGAACGCCACCTGGCGGCGGCCGTCGAGCTGGTTCGCGGCGGAGGATGGGAGATCGGGACCTGCGCGACCCCGGTGGAGCACCTGGAAGCGTGGAAGGATCCTTCCGTGGTGAAGGTTGCGCGCGCCGCCACGGGCCGGGCGCTCTACTTTTCGCGCGCCGCGATACCCTACAAGCGGGCCGCGAAGCCGGATGCGGGCGACCTTCTGCGCGAACCCTATCTGCGCCATATCGGCATCTATGCCTGCGCGCGCGATGCCCTCGAGCGGTGGGTGGCGATGGCACCGACCGTCCTCGAGCGCCTCGAAAAGCTCGAGCAGCTGCGCCCGCTCGAGTCCGGCATCCGCATCGGCGTGGCGGTGGTCGGGGTCGCGCACCCCGGCGTCGACACGCCGACCGACGTGCTCTACACCGAAAGGAGACTGCGGGAAATGGAGCAGCATTCATCCAGCCTGGTGAGCGGAACATGAGCGAGAATCAGACGGACCGGACACGCTACGTCTTCGTCACCGGAGGTGTGGTGTCATCGCTGGGGAAGGGCATCGCCGCCGCGTCCCTCGGACACATCCTGAAGGCCCGCGGCTTCAGGGTGACCATCCAGAAATTCGACCCCTACATCAACGTCGATCCCGGCACCCTGTCCCCATTCCAGCACGGGGAGGTGTTCGTGACCGACGACGGCGCGGAGACCGACCTGGACTTGGGCCACTACGAGCGCTTCATCGACGAGTCGCTGTCGCAGGCTAACAACGTCACCACGGGCGGCATCTACCAGTCCGTGATCAACAAGGAGCGCCGGGGCGACTACCTGGGCTCGACCGTGCAGGTCATCCCGCACATCACAGACGAGATCAAGGACGCCATCCGCCGCCTGGCGGCCGAGAACGACGTCATCATCACCGAAATCGGAGGGACGGTCGGCGACATCGAGAGCCTGCCCTTCCTGGAGGCCATCCGGCAGTTCCGCCTGGAGATGGGCCGCCCGTACGTCGCGGTGATCCACCTCACCCTGGTGCCGTTCCTGGCGGCGGCCGGCGAGCTGAAAACCAAACCGACTCAGCACTCGGTGCGCGAACTCATGCAGATCGGCATTCCCCCGGACATCGTGATGTGCCGCACCGAGCGCTCGCTGGATGAAGGCATTCGCCGCAAGATCGCGCTCTTCACCAACGTGCATCCGGACGCCGTGGTGGAAGCCCACGACCAGGAAACCATCTACGAGGTGCCCCTGGAGCTGCACCGTCAGCGTCTGGACGAAGTGGTTCTTGAGCGGCTCGAACTCCAGGCTCCCACCACCGATCTCAAGCGGTGGCGGGGCGTGGTGGAACGCATCAAGCGGCCCTCCCGCGGCAAGGTCCGCATCGCCATCGTGGGCAAGTACACCGAGCTCGTCGACTCGTACAAGTCGATCGAGCAGGCGCTCATTCACGGCGGAGTCGAACATGACGTCGGCGTGGAGCTGGACTGGATCTCCAGCGAACGCTACGAAGGCGACCACGATCCCCGGGAGCTCGAGGACTACGACGGGGTTCTGGTTCCCGGCGGTTTCGGAGAACGGGGCGTGCAGGGCATGCTGAACGCCATCCGCTGGGCGCGCAAGAACCGTATGCCGTACTTCGGCATCTGCCTCGGACTCCAGTGCGCAGTCATCGAGTTCTCCCGCAACGTGTGCGGGCTCGACGACGCCAACTCATTCGAGTTCGACCGCTCGACGCCGCATCCGGTCATCTGTCTTATGGACTCCCAGGCCAACGTCACCCGCAAGGGGGGCACCATGCGGCTGGGGCAATGGCCGTGCCGGCTGCTCCCGGGATCCCAGGTGGAACGGATCTACGGCCAGCCGCTCGTCCAGGAACGGCACCGGCACCGCTACGAGGTGAACAACGCCTACCGGGATCTGCTCTCCCGGGAGGGGCTGGCGTTCACGGGACTCTCTCCCGACCGCACCCTGGTCGAGATGATCGAGCTCCCCGGGCATCCCTGGTTCGTCGGCTGCCAGTTCCACCCGGAATTCCTGAGCCGCCCGACGCACGCCCACCCGCTCTTCGCCTCGTTCGTCGAGGCGGCCATCCGCCACGCGGGCATCGCCCCCGTGCCCGAAAGCGGGGTGATCGGGAGCGTGGCCCGCTGAAGGACGCCAGCGGTGTTTGAGAACTTCTTCCTCATCGCCGGACCCTGCGTGCTCGAGGGCGACGACGTGAACCTCGCGGTCGGCGAAACCCTGGCGTCCCTCTCCGCCCGGCACCGTCTTCCGGTGTTCTTCAAGTCCTCGTTCGACAAGGCCAACCGCTCGCAGCTGGCTTCGGCGAGGGGACCGGGGCTTGAGGAGGGCCTGCGGGCGCTGGACCGCGTAAAGGCACACTGCGGCCTCCCGGTGCTCACCGACATCCATGAGCCCGCACAGGCGGGGCCCGCCGCCGAGGTGGCGGATGTAGTCCAGATCCCTGCCTTCCTCTGCCGGCAGACGGACCTGCTCACGGCCGCGGGCCGCACCGGCGCGGCGATCAACATCAAGAAGGGACAGTGGATGTCTCCAGAGCAGATGGCGCACGCCGTGCACAAGGCGCGCGCCGCCGGGGCCGGGGAGGTGGCCGTGACCGAGCGGGGCACGTTCTTCGGATATGGCGACCAGATCGTCGACATGCGCTCCTTCGCCCGGGTGCGAAGCGCGTGCGGCACTCCGGTGGTGTTCGACGGCACCCACTCCGTGCAGCGCCAGGGACAGGCCGGCGGAGGCACGGGCGGAAACCCCGAGTTCATCGGCTGCCTGGTGCGGGCGGCCGTCGCCGCCGGTTGCGACGGGCTCTTCCTCGAGGTGCATCCGGCTCCCGCCACCGCCCCTTCGGATTCCTCCAACATGCTCGAGCTCACGGCGCTCGCACCGCTCCTGGAGGATGTTCTCGCCATCCGGCGGGCGCTTTCATGAACACGCCGGACGGGAGATTCCCCGACGAGGCTGCGCGCCGGGTCCGACTCGTCATCTTCGACGTGGACGGGGTGCTCACCGACTCCGGTGTCTACGTGGGCGAAATGCCGGACGGGTCGGCCGTGGAGTTCAAGCGCTTCGACATACAGGACGGCCTGGCGATCAAGCTCCTGATCGGAACCGGGATGCAGGTGGCGCTGGTGTCGGGCCGAGTATCGGCGGCGACTGCGCTGCGCGCCCGGGAACTCGGCATCGAGGAGTGTCATCAGGTGCCCGGCGCCATGAAGATGCCCGTGGTACGAAACTTGCTTGCCCGCAACGGGGTTTCATGGGACGAAGTCGCCATGCTTGGCGACGACCTGCCCGACCTTCCCGTCTTTCGGCGTGTCGGACTGCCGGTGGCGGTCGGGAACGCCACACCGGAGCTGGTGCGGGACGCGATCTGGCAGACGCGCGCGCAGGGGGGCAGGGGAGCGGTTCGTGAATTCGTGCGCGCCCTGCTGATCGCGCGCGGTGAATGGGAAAACGTGGTCCAGGGTTACTGCGATGCCAGGAGCGATGACGTCCCCGCCGAAGACGCGCGCGGCCGGAGAGGCTGACGCCGGCGGGAGCCATACGCGTGCGCCGTCGTTGCCAGGGAGGGACGGCGGCGCGACCGCCGCTGCCATGGCCGAAGCTGCCCGGGTGCTTCGCGCGGAGGGCGGCGCGCTCCTCCATCTCGCCAACCGCATCGACCACCCCTTCGTCGAGGCGGCCGAAGTCGTGCTGGCCGCTTCCGGCCGGGTCATCGTCTCGGGGATCGGCAAGAGCGGCATCGTCGGGCGCAAGATTGCGGCTACACTCACGTCCACAGGCACCCCCGCCTTCTTCCTCCACCCGGTGGAGGGGCTTCACGGGGACCTGGGCATCGTCTCGCGCGAGGACGTCGCGATCCTGGTTTCGAAGAGCGGCGATACCGGCGAACTCGCCGAGCTCGCCGCGTACCTGCTGCGCTTCGGAGTGCCCATCGTGCTGATAACCGGCAGTCCGCGCTCGCCGCTGGCCCGGCATGCGACCGCGCTCCTCGACTGCTCGGTGGCCGAGGAGGCCTGCCCCCTGGACCTGGCGCCCACCACCTCCACCACCGCCGCCATGGCCATGGGCGACGCGCTGGCGATCGTCCTTCTGCGGCGGCGGGGATTCGAGCCCGCGGACTTCGCCCGCCTGCACCCGGGGGGCGCGCTCGGGCGCACGCTCACCCTTCTGGTCGACGACGTGATGGTCGGGGAAGGGTACCCGTCCCTCCTTCAGGACGCACTCGTACGCGACTGCATCGTGCCGCTTGCACACATGCGCGGCACCGTGCCCATCGTGGACGGACAGGACCGGGTCGTGGGCGTCGTGACCGCCGGCGATCTCACGCGCCTCATGGAGCGCGAACCGGACTTTCTGCATATTCCGATCCGCGCCATCATGAGCCCCGAGCCCAGGCTGGCACGCCTAGGAACCCTGGCCTCGGCGTCCGCCCGGGAGATGGAGCAGCACGGGGTCATGGCATTGCCCGTGGTAGACGGAAAAGACAGGCTGAGCGGCGTCGTGCACCTTCACGACCTGATGAGATCGGGAGTCCTATGATGTTGAAAAACAGGAAGATGGCGGTACTGCTGGCGTTCGCGGCGATGGCGGCCGCGGGATGCGAGGAGCAGGTGGCGACGACGTCGCTTCCGGAAGAGCTGCGCGCGCTCCAGGCCGACCAGGTCCTTTTCGACATCGTGACCCATGTGACGGTCGACGGCATTCGCGAGGCCCGCATCCAGGCCGACACCGCCTATATCTGGCAGGACTCGACATCCGTGGCGCTCCGCACGTTGAACCTGATCATGTACGACGAAGGCGGAGAGGAGCGCGCGCGCGTGACCTCGCGGACCGGACTGATGAACGAGGACACCCAGCACATGGTCGCGCGCGGCGACGCCGTTCTCGTAATGGCGGACCGGCGCATCGAGAGCGCGGAGATCCACTACGAGCCCCAGCGGGACCGCATCTGGAGCGACTCGGCCACGGTCATGACGATGACGGAGGGGGGCAGTGTGGTCGAGGGATCCGCGTTCCTGTCCGACGCCAACTTCGAGAGCATCTTCATCCAGAACCAGCGAACGCGGAGCGGCGGAGGGCCCTGAATTGCGCCCGTCCCCGGTTCTGGCGGCCCTGATCGCAGGCTCGGCCCTGTGCCTGGCGACGGGCGTTGCGGCTCAGGGCAGCTGCGACCTGCTCCAGTCCCGCTCCTCCACCGTGCAGGTGACGGGGGACGGCTTCTTCAACTTCATCTCCGACCCCGTGTTCGGCTGCGAGGGAGGCGTCATCATCCGCGCCGACAGCGCCGTGCTCGATGACGTCTCGGGCTACACCCGCTTCATCGGCAACTTCGAGTACAGCGACTCGGCGGCGTCCATGACCGCCGACCGCGCCGACCACTTCGCCTCCGAGGGCCGGCTGATCGGAGTCGGCAACGTCCACATCATCGACGGGGCCTCGGGCGCCACCTTCGAAGGCGACAGTACCGTGCTGGTCGGCTCCAGCTCCCGGCGCGAGGACGGGGAGATGACCATCCTCGGCCTGGACGGGCGGCGCGCGCACGCGGTGATCCTGGTAACGCCGCAGGCGGGCGCGGCGGATTCGACCGAACCCCCGCCGGACTCCGCCGCAGCGGAAAGCGATTCGACCGAGGCCGCGGACTCGCCCGAAGCCCCGCCGGATTCCGCAGCGACGGAGAACGATCCGGCTGACGCCGCCGGGACCGGCGGGGAAATGGCTCCGGAACCGGAACCATCACCCCCCGACACCACGCCCGTCCCCTACGACATCGATGCCGAGCGCATCTACCTGAGCGGCGCGGACTACATGCTGGCCACCGGCAACGCGGAGCTCTACAACGATGAGTTTCGCGCCCTCGCCGATTCCATCGAATACCGGGAAACCACCGGCAAGCTCTTTCTGCGGGGGACGGCGCCGCGCGTTTTCGGGTACGGCGCCGAATACGTGCTGAGCGGTGACGCGGTGGACCTGGACATGAACGGCAACCAGGTCGCGGCGCGCGGTGACGCCGCACTCTCCGGTAGCGAGATCGACCTGACCGCGCCCGAAATCCGGGTGTTGATGGTGGACGGCGTGCTCGACCGCATCGTGGCGATGAACGAACGGCCGCCGGAACCGGAGCCGCCCGGGCTGCCGGAGGAAGTCGAAGGCCCGTCGGGGGACTCGGCAGCGGCCACCGCTGCTGCGTCGGAAGAGCAGGCCGCCGGCGACGTCCAAGCCGAGCCCACCGAAGTGGTGCTTGGCGAAGCCATTCCGCTCACCGACGAGTCGGTCCCCGGAGACGCGGACGCTCCGCGTGACGCTTCGGGCGAGACCGCGGACTCGGCTGCCGTGCTTCCGCCCGCCCGGCCCCGTGCCGTGGCCGAGACGTTCGAACTGGAAGGGGATTCCATCCACGTTCTGGCCCCCGACGAGGTGCTGGAGCGAGTGGTCGCCGTAGGCGACGCGCGCGGCGAGTCGCTCGCGCGCGATTCGCTCAACACCGAAGACACGCCGGAGATCGCGCGCTCGGACTGGGTGTCGGGCGACACCATTACCGCGGTCTTCCAGCCCGTCGGCGCCGACACGTCGGCTGCAGCCGGCGCCCAACCGGCCACGGACGAGTCGTCCGGGGGCTACCAGCTCGATCGTCTGGTGGCTCGCGGCCAAGCGGCCAGCCTCTACCGCTTGATCCCCTCCGAGGGCGGCGGGGAAGGCGAGCCCCCGCAGCCGGACGCGGCGGGGGCCGAGGCCGGCGAGCAGGTCGCGGGGGAAGGGGAGGAGCAAGCCGCCGAGGAAGCTGTCGCCGAGGAGGAAGTCTCCGGGGACCCCGCGCAGGAAGCCGCAACGGAGGAAGACCCCGGCGCGCGGGAACCCACGGGAGAGGCCGGGGGAGAAGAAGCGGCCGCGCAGCCGGAGCCGGACATCCGGCTCGCCCTTCACTACGTCCGGGGAGACCTGATCACTATCTTCATGCAGGACGGCGAAGTGACCTCGGTCATCGTGGAAGGCAACGCACAGGGCGTGCAGCTTGAGCCCCTCGCCCCCCCGCCCGCCGACACCACCGCGACGGCCGACACGACCGCGGCACCCCCTGCCACACGGAGATGAAATGACGCTGGAACGCTTTCTGGAGCTCATGCAGGAACTCGAGCCGCACGATGTCTCGGTGGCGGTGGCGGTTCTGGAACTCATCCGGGGCGCGGACGATTCGGGATCCGTCGGCCGGGACGACTGGGTGTCGTCGGTGCGCCGCGAGTACGAGGAACTCGAACTCCACCTGCAGGCATCCTGGCGCGAGCGCGGCGGCGAACTCGGCGGCTACCTGGAGGAACAGGTGATCGGGCGGCTGGAGGCGGTCGGCATCGCCGGCCGTGATCCCCGCGAAGACGGCTGGGAACGGCTGACCCTCGACGCCGAGCTGTGGGAAGAGATATCCGTCGACCGCGACCCGCTGGTCGAGAATATCGAGGCGATGGCGGTGGTGCTGCAGCACAAGTTCGGCGTCCTGGCCAGCGAGTCCCCGGACAACGGCGCCTCGCCGCCTGCCAGCCGGCTGGTCGCGACCGGGCTGACCAAGAGCTACGGCGGCCGCAAGGTGGTGAACGATGTCGACATCGCGGTGGAGCAGGGCGAGATCGTCGGGCTGCTAGGGCCGAACGGCGCCGGCAAGACCACGACCTTCTACATGATGGTCGGGCTGATTTCGCCCCAGGCCGGGCAGGTGCGGCTGGACGACCGGATGCTGACCGGCATTCCCATGTACAGGCGCGCGCGCCTCGGGGTCGGCTATCTCGCCCAGGAGCCTTCGGTCTTCCGGCGCCTGACCGTAGAACAGAACGTAATGGCGATCCTTGAGACGCTGCCGCTGCCGAGGGCGGAGCGCAAGCAGCGCCTCGACGAGTTGCTGTCGGAGCTCTCCATCGGCCACCTTCGCCACTCGAAGGCGTTTTCGCTCTCCGGCGGGGAACGGCGTCGTCTGGAGATCACGCGCGCGCTCGTCCAGCGTCCCAAGTTCATGCTCCTCGACGAGCCCTTCGCCGGAATCGATCCCATCGCCGTCAACGACATCCAGCAGATCGTGGCCGGGTTGAGGCACCGCGGCATCGGGGTCATCATCACGGACCACAGCGTGGAACAGACGCTCGAGATCGTCGACCGCGCCTACATCATGCACGAGGGCCGCATACGAGTCGTCGGCACGGTCTCCGAACTGGTCTGGAACGACGAAGTCGCCGAGATCTACCTCGGCCCCGTCCTGACCGACCGCATGCGCAAGCGCTTCAATCCCCCCGTGGCGGCATGAGCGGACTCGGCGCGCGGCTCATCCAGAGCCCGGAGCTCAGGCAGGAGATGAAGATCAACCCGCGCCTGTACCAGGCAATGGAGTTGCTTCATCTTCCGCTGCTCGACCTCCAGCAGCGTCTGAAGCAGGAGATGACGGAAAACCCGTTCCTGGAGGTGGTAGAGGGCGACACCGAGCAGGAAGTGGAACTCGACCAGGATGGCGTGGACGAGGACGGGGACGAGGTCGACTGGGAGTCGATCCTGCTCGACGGATTCGACGCCGGCGGACGCCGCGCCCAGTACGAAGCCCGTGACTTCGACTTCCCCACGCCGTCCAAGGCTCCCGACCTCCGCGATCATCTCGAGAACCAGACTCAGCTGCTGACGCTCTCCGGCCGCGAGCAGAGGATCGCGCAGGAGATCATCGGCAACATCGATGACGACGGCCTCCTGCGCTGTCCGCTGGAAACCATCACCGACGACCTCAACGGCTGGCTCGAAGACGTGCGCGACCTCGCCCTCGAAGCCGCCGAGGACGAGTCTCCGGAGGAGCTGGCCGCGATGCTTGCGCCCTTCGACGTGGGGGAAGTGGAGGCGATGCTCGAAATCGTGCAGGACATGGATCCGCCGGGTGTGGGCGCGCGCGATCTGCGCGAATGCCTCCTCATCCAGCTGCGCGAATCGAGGGAGGAGAATGAACTCATCGGGGTCATGGTCGACGAGCACTTCGACGACCTCCTGAGTCACCGCTGGGCCAACATCGCCCGCGCTCTCGGAGTAGCGCCCCGGTTGGTCCAGGATGCCGCCGATCGGCTCGCCCGCCTGGACCCGAAGCCGGGACTCAGGTACTCGCCCGAACCCGAGCACTACATCGTCCCGGACCTGATCGTGGAGAAGATCTCCGGCGAGTACATGGTGTTCGCCAACGACACCAGCATGCCCCAGCTGAGGCTGGCGCGCTCGTACCAGGAAGTCGCCCGCGACAAGCGCCTGTTCCAGGGAGAGAACAAGACGTTCATCAAGGACAAGCTGAATTCCGCCAGCTGGATGATCCAGGCCATCGAACAGCGGCGCCAGACGATGCTCAAGGTGATGCAGTACATCGTCGAGCGTCAGCGCGGTTTCTTCGAAAACGGGGTTCAGCATCTGCGGCCGCTCACCTTGCGTGAGGTGGCCGACCACATCGAGATGCACGAATCGACCGTGTCGCGCGTGACCAACGAGAAGTTCGTCCAGACGCCGCGCGGCGTCTTCAGCCTCAAGTACTTCTTTTCGAGCGGGCTCTCAACCACCAGCGGCACCGACATTTCCGCTCGCGGAGTCAAGGCGAAGATGGAGGCACTCATCTCCGGGGAGGACGTTCGCAAGCCCCTCACCGACATGGCACTCGTCAAGCTCCTGCGCGCCGACGGCGTCCGCATCGCGCGCCGGACGGTGGCCAAGTACCGCGACCAGCTCGGCATCCTCCCGGCGCGCATGCGCAAGCGCCTGTGAGCGGATCGCCCCGCGTCGACCGCGCCGATGCCATCCTCCTCCGCGGCAGCCGGCCCCGGGGATGACGCGTCCGCGCGTCCTGGTGGTCATCGGCACCCGGCCGGAGGCGATCAAGATGGCCCCGGTGGCAGAGGCGCTGCGCAGTCGTGCCGACCTGGTGGAGAGCGCAGTCGCCCTGACCGGCCAGCACACCGACATGGTCGACCAGGCGCTCGAAGCTTTCTCCATCATCCCCGACTTCGACCTGGACATCATGAAGTCCGGCCAGACCCTCTACGACGTCGGGCGGGGCTGCATGGAAGGGCTGAGGGACATGATCCGCGAGTTCGCGCCGGCCATGATGCTGGTGCAGGGCGACACGGCCAGCGTCTTCTTCGGTTCGCTGGTGGGATTCTTCGAACGCATCCAGGTGGGGCACGTCGAGGCCGGATTGCGCAGCCGCAATCGGTGGGCTCCGTATCCCGAGGAGCTGTTCCGGCAGATGACGGACACGCTCGCCGAACTTCACTTCGCGCCCACCGCGCTGGCGCGGCAAAACCTGCTGGATGAAGGGATCTCCGAAGCTTCGATTCACGTCACGGGCAATACCGTGGTCGACGCTCTTCTGCGGCTGGCTCACCGCGAAGCCGAAATCGAAGACCGGGTGCTGGCCGAACTTCTGGCGGGAGGTGGCCCACTCGTGCTGCTCACGGCCCATCGGCGCGAGTCGTTCGGCGAACCTCTGTGTCGGGTCTTCCGAGCCGTCCGCGAGATTGCGGACCGATGTCCGGATGTCCAGGTCATCTATCCCGTGCACCCGAATCCGCAGGTCGTCCGCCCGGCGCGCGAGCATCTGGCCGACCATCCCCGGGTTCACCTGACAGACCCGCTGGCGTACCCGGATCTCCTGCGTGCGCTCAAGCGGGCGAGCCTCGTGCTCACCGACTCCGGGGGAATCCAGGAGGAGGCGCCCACCTTCGGCACGCCGGTCCTCGTGCTGCGGGAGGTGACGGAGCGCCCGGAAGGTGTGGCCGCGGGGGTTGCCAGGCTGGTGGGAACCGACCGCGCCCGCATCGTCGCCGAGGCCCTGGCCGCGCTGGCCGGCGGAAACGGGGAAGGGGACCGGGAGGGCGGTTTCGCCAACCCCTACGGCGACGGCGACGCGGCGGAGCGCATCGCCGACATCGTGGCGCAGCGGCTCACCGGAGTGCCGCGCCGGACGCGCGACTGGCTTCCGGAAGCGCCATGAACATCCTGATGCACTGCATCTACTTCCCGCCGGAAGTGGGCGGACTGGAGAGCCACGTCTTCAACCTGTGCCGGGGGCTTGTGGCCCGCGGACACCGCGTGGATGTGGTCACCTCGCGGTCCCGTCCCAATCTTCCGCGCGAGCAGTTCATGGGGGACATCCACGTCCGGAGAACATGGCTGCCGGCGCGCAACCCGGGAGGGTGGTTCCTGCACTCGATGTGCTCGACACCACGCACCACCCGGGCGAGCGCGGAGGTCGACGTGGTGCACGCGCAGGCCATCGCCTCCATCCCGCCGGCATGGATTGCCGGCCGGCTCCGCGCGCGACCGGTGATTACCACCCTGCACACCTCCCACTTCCTTCGGCTGGCGGCGAAAACGCATTGGCGGCCGGGCCTGCGCACCCTCCTGCGCGCGTCCGACCATACCTTCGCCACCAGCGTCGAGATCGCAGATGTCGCCGACGGCCTGCTCCCGGGTCTGTCCACCGAGCCGGTGACCAACGGGGTGGACACATCGGTCTTCCGCCGCTGCGAACCATCGCTCCCGCCCGTGTCCGGACCTCTGCTGGTCGTTCCGCGCCGTCTGTTTCCCAAGAACGGAGTGCGGTTTTTCGTGCAGGCGATGCCCGAAATCGCCGCGGCGGTTCCCGGGGTGGAGGCGATTCTGGTAGGCGACGGACCGGAGCGGGGGGAGCTGGAGAGCCTGAGCGCGCAGTTGGGCCTGGCCGAACGAGTCCGCTTCCTCGGCGCACGGCCCAATGCCGAGATGCCGGGCATTCTCTCTTCCGCCGCCGTTGCGGTCGTTCCCTCGCTCATGGAGGCAACCTCGATCGCGGCGCTGGAGGCCATGGCGTGCGAGCTTCCGGTGGCCGCTTCCCGGGTAGGAGGACTGCCTGAAATCGTGGACGAATCGGTGGGAACCCTTTTCGAGCCCGGGGATCCCGCCGATCTGGCCAGGCGGCTTGTCGCCCTCCTGCGCCGAACCGATCTGCTGCAGGAGGCCGGACGCCGAGCGCGCGAGCGCGTCGCCACCCGCTGGAGCAACGACCGGCTCGTGGAACGGCACCTGGAGGTCTACGAAGCCCTGCGAGCGGGGAAGAGAGCGCCCCATGCCTGACCCGCGACTCCTCGTCCTGATTCCCACCTACAACGAGCGGGAGAATCTCCCGCGGATCGTACCCTTGGTGCTGGAGCAGCATCCAGGCATCGAGATCCTGGTCATCGACGACGGATCACCGGACGGCACGGGGCAGCTGGCCGATGAGATGGCCGCCGGCGAACCCCGTATCCACGTCCTTCATCGAACCGAAAAGCTCGGTCTCGGCCCCGCGTACCTAGCAGGGTTCAAATGGGGCCTCGCCCGCGGCTATCCGCTGCTCTGCGAGATGGACGCCGACCTGTCGCATTCGCCGGAGATGCTGCCGGCGTTCATCGAACAGACGCGGCACGCGGATGTCGTCATCGGTTCCCGCTACCTCCACGGCCGGGTCACCGTGGTCGACTGGCCCATGAGCCGGCTGCTGATCAGCTATTTCGGCTGCTGGTACGCGCGAACCATCACCGGTCTGCCGGTCGCCGATGCCACGGGTGGCTTCAACTGCTGGCGCAGGGAAGTCCTCGAGGCCCTCGACCTCGATCGCATCGTCTCCAACGGATACGCCTTCCAGATCGAGCTGAAGTTCCGCGCGGCACGGAAGGGCTTTCGCCTGGTCGAAGTCCCGATCGTCTTCACCGAGCGCGATTCCGGTGAGTCCAAGATGTCGGGGAAGATCGTTCGGGAGGCAGTGTGGCGCGTGTGGATGCTCCGAATCCTCGACCTGATCGGCCGGCTGTAACGACCTCCCGTCAGGATCCTGACCGAGAGCCCCAAATCCCCTCGCATCAGAATTCCGACTGCTGGAATCCACGGAATTCTGATGTGTCATCGGCGGGTTTTGGCCGCCACGGATTTCTGAGAGGGGACGGCGAGATTCCGTAACTATACATAATACATATTATGCGCAGGTTTGGGGCGCCTTCAAGCCCTCAGCCAGCCCCCGGCGAAGATGGCGCGTTGCACGATTGCGCGGCCACGCGGTTTTCCTCTTCGGCTCAGGCTCGCTAGAATGGCTGCGGGATGGGATGACGGAGGCGTGTTTGGGATGCGGGAGAGGTGGATTGATGTCGGAACGATTGCGCTCGAACATCACCGGGTTCTGCTCGGGCGTCGCGCCGGAGCTGGACGCCTGGAGGGATCTACGCCGAAAAACTGTCGTCCTCCCTTCCGTGTTGGCCGGGCTCCTGGTTGTCTCCGGATGCGAGCAGATCGAGCAGGCCCGGGACCATTTCCGGGACCTGACGCCACACGAAGCCTACCAGGCTCGGCTGAACGTCGCCGGACTCGGAGAATCGGCGCTCGCGAGGGACTGGGAGGCGGCCGGACGCGTGGCGCTCGCCGCGCCGCTTCCGGTATCGCTGCCCTACGCGGAGGAAAGCTACATCAGCCCCGACGCTCCGGAGGCCGCCGGGTACGGTTTTCGCCTCGAACGAGGTAGAAGGCTGACGGTCGAAGTTGCGGTCGACTCCGGCGAGCCGGCGCGGGTATTCGTGGACCTGTTTCGCGTGCCCGCGGATCCCGCCGACCCGATGAGGCCGGTGTTCTCGTCGGAATCGCCCGTGGAGACGTTCTCGCACGAGCCCTGGCGCGGTGGCGAATTCATCCTGCGGCTCCAGCCCGAGCTGCTGCGCGGAGGCAGCTACTCCGTCACTCTGGATCTCGAGGCGCAGCTGGCGTTTCCCGTCGAGGGACATGGCCCGCAGTACATCTACAGCTGGTTTGGCGCCGCGCGGGACGGCGGCCGGCGGAGCCACCGCGGCGTCGACATCTTCGCGCGCCGTGGAACTCCCGTGCTCGCGGCATCGGCAGGACGGGTCAGCCGCGTGCGGGATACCGCCATTGGCGGCAAGGTGGTATGGGTTCGCGACCCGGTGCGCAACGCCAGCCTCTACTACGCCCATCTGGACAGCCAGTATGTCCGCGACGGACAGTTCGTCGAAGCCGGCGACACCGTCGGCTTCGTGGGAAACACCGGAAACGCCCGCACCACCCCGCCCCACCTGCACCTGGGCCTCTATCGGCGCGGCGAGGGCGCCGTCGATCCCTTCCCGTTCATCGATCCCGTGCGCGTCACCGTTCCGGAACTCACCGTCGACACGGAGCGGCTGGGCACATGGAACCGGGTGCGCAACGGAGGGGTCCGGCTGCGGGCGGCGCCCGGCCCGCGGGGCGAGGTGATGCGTGAACTGGACCGGTACACGCCGCTCCGGGTTCTCGCCGGCACGGGGAGCTTCTTCCGGGCCCGTCTGCCCGACGGCACAACAGGTTACGTGGCCGCACGCCTGATCGAACCAGTCGCGGCTCCCTTCGCGCGGGAAACCGTGGCGGCGGCGCGCTCGGTGCTTGCCGCGCCCACGGACGACTCGGCCTGGCTGGCTCGACTGGACGCGGGAACCGAAGTGCCGGTGATTGGCCGCTTCGGCGACTACCTGTACGTGCGGACGGCGAGCGGAGAGACGGGTTGGCTCGGGCCTGGGCAGTCGCTCGCCGAGGCGCCCCGGGAGTTCAACCCCCGGACGACGTCCGGCGAGCGCGCATCTCAGCCAGGCGCATCTCGATGACGCCGCGGCCGGGGTCGGCTGCGTCCAGTTCGTCCAGGAGAGTGCCCAGCAGATCCTCGGCCTCGGCGTAGCGACCCTGCGCCGCGCGCACGCGGGCCGCGTCGGAGAGGGCGTTGCGCAACTGGAAGCCCAGGTCGGTCTCGTCGGCGATATCGAGATAGGTTGCCACGGCTTCGTCCTGCAGGCCCTGCTGCTCGTAGGCGGCGCCCAGAAGGAAGCCGGCCTGCAGCGCCACCGGTTCCCCGAGACGGCCGCGGAGCGGCTGCAGCGCGTCGATGGCGCCCTGGACATTGCCGTTCTCGAGCTGGACCTGACCCAGGAGAAGCCGGGCTTCGGCCGTACTGGCGGCGTCTTCGAAGCGTTCCAGGAACCGGTTCAGCTCGGCGAGAGTTTCTTCGGTGCTGACCACTCCCACGACCTGGTGGATCTGCTCAAGCTCGAGAGCGCTCTGGTCTTCGCGCGTCTCGCTGAAATTGAAGTAGTAGACGGTGGCGCCTATGGCGAGGGCGACCACGATGCCCGCGAAGATCAGGGTCTGGGCGTTGTTCTGCGCCCAGACCGTGAGTTCGAGGACCCGGCTGGTAAAAAGATCGTCCTCGTCGGGGGCGCTGGGGGCCGGCCCTCCCGGGCCAGGACGTCGGGAATACTTGGACATGAAGCGCGTGTGTGGGGATGGTGCGGGACTCCGTCGCGTTCATCCATGGCTGGCACGGATTCGCAGGCAAGCCCGGGAACGCCGCGCAAAACCTAATCCTTGGGCTCCGTTCGGGTCAACGCCGGACGTTACCGCCCCGTGCCCGGGGGCCTCAGCTCGTTCCATCGCTCGATGAACGCCACAGCCGCGTCCACGGAGGCTTCGGTCATGTTCCGCCCCCGTTCGGCGGTCGCCTCGGCGGGGTCGCGCTCCCCCCAGACGCCCGTTGTCGACATCTGCGCGGCCGACGTCCCCTTCCCCGTGGATTCGTCCTTGAGTCCCTCCGCCAGGAACACCGCGAGCGCGGTCGGATCTCCGGCGATCACCTCGGGCAGTATGGCTTCCAGGTGCGCAGGCATGGTCACCTGCGCGACCTCGACGGCGTCCATATCCACCAGCTCGGGGATCAGGTAGAGCGATCTGGAGGTCTCTCCGGTGCCTCCATGGCGGTCGAGCACGGCAGGCGCCAGAGTCGGCTGCGGATCCGGATCGCGAACCCTGAACGGGCCGGAAACGGCACCCAGATCGACCGCGATTCCCTCGGTCTCCTGATTGATGCGATCAACGATGAAGGTCGTAATGGCTCGGTTGCCACCATGGGCATTGAGGACGAGAAAGCGCTTGAAACCATGACGCATAAGACTTTTTGCAGATTCAACATAAACCTCCTGAATCAGCGTCGAAGACAAGGTCACGGTGCCCGCGAATTCCATGTGGTAGGGTGACTGCCCGGGCAGCAGGATGGGCGCCACCAGCACGTCGGCCCGCTGGGCTATCCTCTTGGCGCGCTCCACTCCGTTCAGGTAGTCGGTGCCGATCGGCAGGTGGGTGCCGTGCTGCTCGAGCGCGCCCACCGGAAAGATGACCATGTCCGTCCGGGTGAGGAGGTCTTCGACCTCGGGCCGGGTCATGTGGGGAAGATAGTTGCGGACCTTGAGAATCGGCGGCAGTTCGGGTTCCTGCGCGGCGGCGAAGCTGGCCGGGAGCGCGAACCAGAGGGCGAGGATCGGGACGGCACGGCGCATGGGGGATTCCCTCCTGAGAGCTGGGGACATTCGCGTGTGAGTGGTGGACCGGCGAGACGGCCGCCAGGGCAACCTACCACACCCGCACGCGTCAGCGCCTCGATGCCGCCGACGCACCCGAGCGGGCGTGTGGGCGAAGCGCCGGGTGGAGGGCCAGCACCGCGCCCAACAGGAACATCGGCATGACGGTGAGCGCCGCCTCCCGCGGCCCCACCACGTCTCCGAGGGCGCCCACGAACGCCACCCCCAGCGCGCCCGCGCCCCACGCCAGTCCCATGACGATTCCGGAGCCGATGCTGGCCCCGGTGGGAAGGATCTCCTGGGCGATGACCACCGTCGGCGGGAGTACGGCCATGTTGAGCAGCCCCGCGAAACCCAGAGCCATGAAGGCCGCGACACCCCCTGGAGGAAGGTAGACCGCCAGGAAGTGCGCGGGGGCGGCAAGCATGCAAATCCCCGCCAGCAGGCGGGTACGGTCGATCCGGTCGGTCAGCAGGCCGGCGAAGATGGTCCCGCCCGCCTGAAGTGCCAGGTAGACGCTGAGCGAAGCCGCCCCGAGAGCTTCCGAGCCGCCGGTCTGGTCGACGACGATGGGGTACAGGGTCAGGAGGGTGCGCTGGACGAAGGCGCCCAGCGCGCTGATGCCGAAGACCAGGCCGAGGGGGCCGGCGAGCGCGCGCAGGACCTGTCGCGGCGAGGGCGGCGGCACCGGCACGCGGCCTCGCACCGGGCGAGGAAGAAACGCCAGGGTCGCGAGCCCGATCAGGATGCCGGGGAACATCGCCACCCAGAGGCCCTCCAGGGTGAAGGCACCGACGATGGCCACTGCGGTGACCGGTCCGATCGCAAAGCCCAGGTGTCCGCCAAACGAAAAGATGGACACGCGCAGACCGCTCCCCTTCCCCTCCGATACTCGGCCTGCAAGGGACACCGCCGGCGGATGGAAGAAGGCGCTCCCGAGCCCACCCAGCGTCAATAGCGCAACCAGCACGCCGAAAGTTGGCGCGAGTCCGATGAGGCTGAGGAAGATGCCGGAGACGATGGGCCCGAGCGCCACCAGCCAGCGCCGGCCCACGCGGTCGGCGAGGTATCCCATGAGCGGCTGAGGGAGGGACGACGCCAAGGAGAGGATCACGCTCAGCAAGGCCGCGGCTGCGATGGACAGACCCAGCTTGTCCATCAGACGCGGCAGGAGCGGGTGCAGGAAGGCGACGTAGGCGTCGTTCGCCAAGTGGGCCACGGTCAGCGTGACCGCGACCGTGAGCGCGCTCCGGCCGCTCGCAGGCGACCGGGACGACGCCGGGGGGGAGGCTGCCATCGGAATCGTCAGTCCACTCCCGCGACCCGGCTTCGCCGCTCCATGAGCACGACATCGCGCCAGCGGCCGTCATGAAACCGGCCCAGGCGCTCGTGCGTGCCGAGAATGCGGAATCCGCACCGCTCGAAAATCCGGATCGAGGCCCCGTTCTCCGGGAAGATGCCCGCCTCGAGGGTCCAGATGCCCGATGCCTCGGTGTCGGCGACGAGCTCGCGCAGCAGTGCGCTGCCCACGCCCCGGCCCTGGGCCGATTCCGCAATGTAGATCGTCACCTCGCGCACGCCGCCGTAGACGCAGCGGCCCGATAGCGGACTGAGCGCGGCGAACCCAACGGTCCGGCCGTCCATCTCGGCGACGATCCGGCAATCGGGGCTGCGGCCCGCGTTCCAGGAATCCCAGGTCGGGACCTCGGTCTCGAAGGTGGCGTCGCCGGATTCGATTCCCTGCCGGTAGATCTCGGCCACCTCCGGCCAGTCCGCCGGAACCAGGGGACGAAAGGTGACCCGCGCGAATGCGGGACGCGTCACGGGAAACAACCCAGAGATACTTCGGACATCGGGCTCTCCGCAGGTTGACCAGCGCCGGCTGCGTCCATCGCGAGCGTCAGGAACCTAAGCCTGCCGGCGGAATCGACCAAACCTGCGCAACCACGCGCTCTGGCGCCTCTCCCGAGGTCGGCAGACATTAGATTAAGCCCGATCCTCAAACCACCCGAAGGAATCAGCCAGATGAACGCTCGTGCCTGGACGGTTTCCGGGAAGACCATCCTGGTCCTCGGTGCCCTGTGTTGCCTCCTCGCCCCGGCGCCGGCACGCGCGCAGGAACTCGGAACCGTGAACTTCCCCACGTCGGGGTCCCCCGAGGCGCAGCCGCACTTCGAAGCCGGGCTGCTGCTCCTGCACAACTTCGAATACGAGGATGCCGCGGCCCGCTTCAGGCGGGCACGCGAGGTCGATCCCGATTTCGCGATGGCGTACTGGGGCGAAGCCCAGACCTTCAACCATCCGATCTGGATGGAGCAGGACCGGGAGGCGGCGCTGGCCGTGCTCGCCGCCTTCGCGCCGACCGCCGCCGACCGGCTTGCCCGCGTTCCCACCCAGCGCGAGAGGGACTGGCTGGAGACGGTGGAGGTGCTCTACGGCGAAGGCTCCAAGGAGGAGCGGGATTTCCGGTATCGCGACGCGATGAGACGGCTGGCCGAGAAGTACCCCGAGGACGAGGACGCGCGCACCTTCTACGCGCTTTCGCTGCTCGGCACGGCGCATGGCGGGCGCGACTTCGCCATCTACATGAAGGCGGCCGCCGTGGCCCAGCCGGTGCTCGAGGAGAACCCGTTGCACCCGGGCGCCGCGCACTACGTCATCCACGCCTTCGACGACCCCATCCACGCTCCCCTGGGCCTCCCCGCCGCACGGGCGTACTCGCAGATCGCGCCGGATGCCGGCCACGCGCAGCACATGACGTCCCACATCTTCGTGGCCATGGGCCTGTGGGAAGACGTGGTCTCGGCGAACGTGCGCGCCCGCGACGTGCAGAATGCGGCGCGGGCGCGCCGGGGACAGCGCGGCAACGTGTGCGGTCACTATACTTCGTGGTTGCACTACGGATATCTGCAGCTGGGACGCCTCGATGACGCCGCCGCCGGGATGGCGGCGTGCATGGCGCGCATGGCGGACGGGCCGGCCCCGGACGAAGCCGCG
Source organism: Gammaproteobacteria bacterium (assembly GCA_028820325.1). Lineage (GTDB taxonomy): Bacteria > Gemmatimonadota > Gemmatimonadetes > Longimicrobiales > Gaopeijiaceae > BD2-11. The sequence continues at coordinate 172,519 of JAPPJO010000020.1, forward strand.
TACTTCGTGCAGATGAAGGCGCGCGCGGTGATCGACCCCGGCCACTGGGCGCGGGCCGGAGAGATTTCGGCCGACCTGACGGCGTTCCCCGCGCTGGCCCTCCCCAACGACTTCGTCGACGCCCTCGCCGCGCTGCGCGCGGGGGACGCCGAGCGCGCGCGGCAGCTGCGGGCGCGCCACGGAGAACCCGGCGACGAGGGCAACCCGCGGCACGCCATCCTCCTGATGGCACTGGACGCCGTCCTCGCGCTGGCCGCGGGCGATTCGGAGGCGGGCATCGCGCTCCTCAGGGAGGCGGCCCGGCAGGAGGAAGCCCTTCCCTATGAGTTCGGCCCTCCGGCCACGTTCATGCCGCCCCACGAACTGCTTGCAGTGGAGCTCGCGGCTCTCGGCCGCCATCAGGAGGCGTTCCCGGCGTGGCGCGACCAGCTTGCCCGCACGCCCCAGCGCACGCAGTCGCTGCTGGGGCTGGCGCGCACGGCGACGGCCCTCGGAGATAACGCCGCCGCGCGCGAGACCTACGCCGCCCTGGCGCAGGCGTGGTCCACAGCCGACGAAGAGGTCCCCGGGCTGGTGGAAGCGCGCGCCGGCGGTTCACGGTAGCAGTGGGGCCCGTTCAGGACACGGGAGAAAGCATCATGGCAGACAACATGATCGGAGCAAACAGCGACAATGCTCGCGCGTCCGATGCACGTACCGGCGACCTGCGGGGTCGGGTCACCACCGAGCGCATCTTCCGCGATGGCGTCTATCCCTACCGCGACAAGATGAAGCGGAAGGAATACGAGCGGCTCAAGGCCGGTCTCCAGGTCGAGCTGCTGAAGGTCCAGCGCTGGGTGAGACGCTCCGGGAGGAAAGTGGTCATCCTGTTCGAGGGCAGGGACGCTGCGGGCAAGGGCGGGACCATCAAGCGGTTCATGGAGCATCTGAATCCGCGTGGCGCGCGCGTCGTCGCACTCGACAAGCCAAGCGATGTGGAGCGTGGGCAGTGGTACTTCCAGCGCTACATCCGGCACCTGCCGACCGCGGGGGAAATGGTGCTCTTCGACCGGTCGTGGTACAACCGCGCCGGGGTCGAGCGGGTCATGGGATTCTGCACCGGCCAGGAATACCTCGAGTTCCTGCGCCAGTGCCCGGAGATGGAGCGCATGCTGGTCAACAGCGGCATCCTGCTCTTCAAGTTCTATTTCTCGGTGTCGCAGGACGAACAGGCGTACCGCTTCGAGCGCCGCAGCACCGACCCCCTCAAACAATGGAAGATCTCTCCGGTCGACCTGGCGTCGCTGAACAAATGGGACAGCTACACCCAGGCCAAGGAGGCGATGTTCTTCTATACCGACACGGCGGACGCGCCCTGGACGGTGATCAAGTCGGATGACAAGAAGCGCGCGCGCGTCGCCGCGATGCAGTTTTTCCTCTCCCGGCTCGACTATCCGGACAAGGACCACGACGTCGTGACCGGTCCCGACCCGCTGATCGCGGAATCGGCCACGGTCGTGGTGAGCCGCGACGAACCGATGACTGCCGACCCGGGCGCGCCCGGCGCCGTGATCGGCCGGTAGGCTGTCGGTTGCCCCGGGATTCGCATCCGGCAATCACCGGGCCGTTCACGAGGGGCGAGTCGATTGAAGCGGCTGCCAGGGAAGCCATGGAAGACTCTCTGGAGTCTTAGGCTATCGGTTCTTGTCGCCCTCGGCGGGGCCGGTGCCGCCGGACGTGCGAGGCTCGATGAGCCGTTCGGTGAAGTCCTGACGCTCTTCCAGCAGCGAGAGTCTTTCGTTCATCGACTCGACCGTCTCGCGCAGGCGCCGGGTCTCTTCCAGCGCTGAACTGGATTTCTCGCGGGCCATCGCGTCGAGGAGGGTGCCGAGTTTGGCTGCAATGGGACGCAGGATGAGTACGCCCCCCGCCGTGACGATGAACAGGGAAGGAACGACGAGGGCGACGAGGGCTTCCCAGTCCATTGGCTGAGCCTCCGTGGTTGGTGGTGTCGCGGGTAGCGGAATCAACCGCCCGTCCGGCAATCGAATACGGAATCGGACCAGAGGTGTTGCACGGGGCCGCCCGAGCCCGAGGGAATCAGCCGGCGTGGGCAGGCGGTGTTCTCCTGGTGGCGTGGGCGGGCGGTGTTCTCCTGGTCCGCCACAGAGGCAGCGTAAGGCATGTCGGCCCGCCTTCGCACGGCATGCAGAGCGCATCCGCTGCGAAGCATGTCACCGCGCACCCGGCATCACGCATCAATCTCGCCGTGTGCGCGAACCCGTCGACCGCGATGCACCTCCGGGACGCCGTCGCGAGCACGTTGAGGTTCAGTCCGTTGGAGGCCTCGAACTCCTCGTCGCTCGCCTCCAGGCACCGGATGCCCCGGTCCCGCAGCAGTTGGCGCAGCGCGACCGGCAGCAGACGGGGGTAGACCAGCGCCAGATCGCGATCCAGCGGGCTGATCACCGACAGGAGGTGCAGGCAGGCGGCGCTGCCGTTCCATACGGGAAGATCGAACGTCACAACCCTGGTGCCGAGGGGCGCGAGGATGTCCCGCAACTGATCGATACCGGCCTGGTTGGTGCGGAACGAGCGTGCCGCCGCGAGCGTTGTTTCGTCGATCCAGAGCAGGTCTCCGCCTTCGGCCAGGCCAGGTGGCTCGACTCCCCCGATGACCGGCACGCCCAGCCGCTGGTAGAGTGTATCGTGAAGGGCCACTTCGGGGCGCCGGAGCGATTTGCCGGGACGAAGCAGGATCGCGCCCGCGGGGGTCATGAAGGAGGGGTCGAAGACGAAGATCGAGTCGGAGAGGCCATCGTCCGTGTCATCCATCCACTCGATCTCCGCCCCCGACTCGGCGACGCACGCGGCGAACGCGTCGTACTGGCGCACCAGGCGACCCGCGTCGAGGGGACCCGCGTAGTGCCAGAGCGCGGGATCGGCTTCGCGGGTAGCCCGGCCGGGACGGCGCATCGCGACGCGCCGGAGAGGATCCGTCATGCTCGCCACGCCGAAGCCGTCCGTCGACGTGGACCCGCTTCCCGGCCCGGCCGCCTGCTGTGCCGGGCTCACCGCGCGCTTCCCGGCCCTTCGCTCATGCAGCAGCGCCGGTTCCATCGCCGGCGGCCGACCCCTCCCGGGTGGAATCGCCCGCCCGCCACCGCATCGCAACGAACACCGGTACGCCGGCCAGGAGCATCAGGAATCCCCAGAAGACCGTCTCCGCGCCCGCGCCCACAACCGCCCAGAGCGAAAACCCGAACGCCAACACGCTCACGACCGCCCGCGCGAGGGACCTTGCAGCCGCACGGTCCCCCGCTCGTGACCTGGAGCGCTCGCGGAGGGCCATCATGAGCCCGGTCATGCTCGTGAAGACGTAGGGCAGCAGCGTCGCCAGGGTGGCCAGCAGGATGAGGAAGGTGAAGGCCTGCACCAGGCCCCTGGTGTAGTTCATCGCGATCAGGATCGTCGCGAGGACGGCCGACAGAAAGATCCCCACGACGGGCGTGCCTCGCGGGCTCAGGTGCGCGAAGCGCGCCGGGAGCAGCCCGTCGAGGGCGGCGGCGCGCGGGATCTGGCCGGTGAGCAGAACCCAGCCGTTGAGAGCCCCGAAGCAGGAAATGGTGGCGCCCGCCCCGATGATCCAGCGGCCCCAGGTGCCCCAGATGGAGCCCGCCGCGTCGGCGAACGGCGCCGTGGACAGCGCCAGCTCCCCCGGCGCGATGATGCCCATCACCGCGGCCGTGCACGCAATGTAGACGACGGCGGCGATGGACGTCCCCAGGATCGTCGCCTTCGGAATGGTGCGGGCGGGGTCGCGCACGTCGCCGGCGGGGACGGTTCCCGCTTCGAGTCCGAGAAACGCCCACAGAGTGAGCGCGACCGTAGCCGTTACGGCGCTGAAGGCGCTCTCGCCCGCGGGATTGAAGGGCTGAAAGTGGTCGGCCTGGAAGTAGAGGAACCCGACCGTCCCGACCGCCGCCAGCGGCAACAGCTTCAGGACGGTGGTGACGAGCTGGACCAGTCCCGCCGTGCGCACGCCGTGGGCGTTGACGAGCGCGAGGGTCCAGAGGGCGGCCAGCGCCGTGGCCAGGCCTGCCGCCGGCGAAACCCCCAGCACCGGCCAGAAGACGGTAGCGTAGCTTGCGGTGGCGACGGCGAGGGCGGCGTTTCCGGTGAGCAGCGAGATCCAGTAGGACCACGCGATCCAGAAGCCCACGAAGTCCCCGAACCCCTCCCGGCCGTACGCATACGGTCCCCCGACCCTGGGCAGCGTCGCTCCGAGCCGCGCGAGCACCAGCGCCAGGCACATCGCGCCTCCGGCGCTCACCAGCCACCCCAGGATGCTGATGCCCCCGAACGGGGCCAGCGAGGCCGGGAGGAGGAAGACGCCTGAACCGATCATGCTCCCCGCCACCAGGGAGGTGCACATCCAAAGCCCGAGTTTTCTCTTGCCCGTCATGGTCTGAACCTGTCCGCGGCCGGGCGTCCGCACCAGCCGCGCGTACCACTCGGTGGATGTGCGGTTCCCTCCGCCCATAGCCCTGGTGGCGGACCGGGCCGATTGCTGCGGGGCCGGGACGTGGCGTGGCACCTGATGGCGGCGGGGCTGGCGCGGGACCGCCTCGCGGTGGCATCGTGCACGCGGAGATCATACGGGCGTTCCCGCTCCCGGCAAGCCACCGATTAACAGGAATCCAGGAGTTCCACCCATGCGCGAAATTCCCGCAACAGCTCGACGTCGCACTGCGGGCGCCGCAATGGCCGCCACCCTCGCGATCACCTGCGTCTCCCTTGCCGTGACCGCGTGCGAAACCGCGGAGGCGCCGGCGCAGGCCAGCACGGCCGGACAGAGCTCCGGGGAGGTGGTCTTCCCCGCCACCAACCGCCCCGACGTGCGCGGCGTGACCGCGGCCGTGTCGGCCGGCCATCCGCTGGCGGCGGCGGCGGGTCACGAGGTGCTGCGCCGGGGCGGCAACGCCATCGATGCGACGATCGCCATGGCGGGGGTGCTGGCCGTGGTGCGTCCGCACATGAACGGCGTCGGGGGTGACGCGTTCATGATCTACTACGAGGCCGAGAGTGGGCGCGTGTATGCGATGAACGGCAGCGGGCGCGCCGGCGCGCTGGCCACGCCGGCCCTCTTCGCCGAACGCGAGCTCGACCGGATGCCCGGCAACGGCCCTCTCTCGGTGTCGGTGCCCGGCGCCGTGGCCGCCTGGGTGGACGCACTTGACCGCTTCGGCACCCGGCCAATGGCGGAGCTGCTGGAGCCCGCCATCGGCTATGCCCGCGACGGCTTCCCCGTGTCCACCCGGCTGGCCCGCGACATCGCGGGCTCTTCGCGGTCGCTGAACGACCACGCACGGGCGCTCTATCTGCCGGGTGGGGCACCCCCGCCGGTGGGCAGCCTGCTGCGGAACCCGGCGCTGGCCACCACCCTGGAGCGCATCGCCCGCGACGGAAGAGACGGGTTCTACCAGGGCTTCGTGGCCGACCGCATCGGCGCCTTTCTGGAGGCGGAGGGAGGCTACGTGCGCGCTCCCGATCTGGCGGCACACACTACCACCTGGGTGGAGCCCCTGCGCGGCGACTACGAGGACCACACCATGCTGGTGATGCCGCCGAACACCCAGGGCATCGCCCAGCTGCAGCTTTTCGAGATGGCGAAATCGTTCGACATGAAGGAGCTGGGCCACAACTCGGCGGGGTATCTCCACACCCTCATCGAGATGAAGAAGCTGGCCTTCGCCGACCGCGACCAGTGGGCCGCCGACCCGGAATTCAGCGACATCCCGCTCGATCGCCTGCTCGACCCCGACTACCTGGCCCGCCGTGCGGGCATGGTCGACGCGGGCTCCGCGGCCGAGTCGCGCGCGGCGGGCGTGGGCGCGGAGATGGCCGCGGGCGGCGGCGCGTCGGCGGACGACTCCGGCGACACCGTCTATCTCACCGCCGTGGACCAGTGGGGCAACGCGGTAAGCTGGATCCAGAGCCTGTTCGCCGGCTTCGGCTCCGGGCTGCTCGAGCCCGAAACGGGGATCGTGCTCCACAACCGGGGCGCACTGTTCAACCTGCAGGCGGGGCATCCCAACATCATAGCGCCCGGCAAGCGCCCCTATCACACGCTCTCGCCCATGATGGCGCTCCGCGGCGACGGCAGCTTCGCCTTCACCCTGGGCACGCCCGGAGGCGACAGCCAGCCGCAGAGCCTGATCCAGATCGTCAACAACATGGTGCTCTTCGGGATGACGCCCCAGGCAGCCATCGAAGCGCCCCGCTTCCGCAGCTACAACGGGCTCGGGGTGGCCTTCGAGGATCGCGTCGGCGCGTCCGTTCTGGGGGAACTCGGCGCCCTGGGCCACCAGGTCGAGATCGTGCATGGGTGGACGGCCACCTTCGGGGGCGCCCACATGATCCTCCGGGACCGGGACGGCACCCTTACCGCCGCGTCCGACCCGAGGAGGGAGGCCTACGCCATTGCGTACTGAGGAGAACAGCCCATGACCGCCCTGGCGCGCACCCTGGCCGCGAGCGGGGCCACGCTGGCGCTCCTCGCGGTGGCGCTGGGGGCATTCGGAGCCCATGCCCTGCGCGAACGCCTGGAGGCGCGCGACCTCGAGATCTTCGAGACCGCCGTGCGCTACCAGATGTACCACGCGCTCGCGCTGCTGGGAGTCGCGTGGCTGTCGACGCGCCTGACAGGTCCTCTGACAGGCTGGGCGGGATGGCTGATGGTGGCCGGGACGGCGGTCTTCTCGGGCAGCCTCTACCTGCTCGTACTGACCGGATCCCGCTGGCTCGGCGCCGTCACGCCCATCGGCGGCGTGCTGCTCATCGCCGGCTGGCTGCTGCTGGTGGTAGCGATCCTGCGCAGCAGCGTCTGACCCCGGCGGCTTGCCCTTCCCTGCTCCAGGATGTCGAGTGTTCTAGCTAAGCTAAGCCAAGCTAGAACACGACCCGTTTCGGCCTCAGCTCCGTGATCCAGATTCCCGAGTTGAGATCCGACGAGTAGATGCGGCCCTTGTGGATCTGAGCTCCCCAGGTCATGGGCCAGTTGGGCACCACCATGTCGCCGTCCCGGGGCACGAACGCTGCGACCTCCCTGCCCTGCTCGTAGAGGTTGCCGCGCAGCTCCCCGGAGATGTCCAGGACGCGCAGCCCCGCCTGGTAGTAGCCAAGGTAAAGGCGATCACCCTCGGCCCAGACGTTGTGCACTCCCGCCTCCGGCACCTCGTACCAGGCCACCTCGACCGGGTTCTCGATGTCGGAGTAGTCCACCACGTGGATGAAGCCGCGCGCCTCGATGGGCCGCTCCGGGTCCCATCCCGGCGGGAAGATCTCGTCGCCGAGATACAGATAGCGGCCGTGGCGCCAGGCCACGTGGGTGTTGCCGATCGGGTACTTGAACTGGCTCACGAAGGCGGGCTCGCGCGCGGTGCCCTGATGGGTGCCCGCCCCCACGTCCAGCATGATCACGCCGTCGTTCCAGTACGAGAGGTAGGCGTAGCCGTCCTGCACGATGACGTCGTGCAGCGTCTTGCCCTGCTTGTCGAGCCCCCAGCGGCCCACCTCGACCGGGTTGGCCGGGTCGGAGATGTCGATGATGTGCATCTCGGAGGTGCCGTTGTGGCAGGCGTAGACGAGGTTCTCGTCGCCCAGGATCCAGACGTTGTGCACCCCTCCGGTCAGGGTCTCGTCGTAGCGGGAGATGATCTCCGGGTGGGCCGGGTCGGCGAGGTCGAGGAGCACCATGCCGTTGCGGCGATTGGAGGCGCCCTCGCGGGTGACGATCCCGATGTGGTTGTCGGGATGGATCTTCACGTCGTTGATGCGGCGCGCGTCCAGCTGGATCGAGTCCGTGAGGACGGGCGCGCCGCTGTCGGTGACGTCCCACACCTTCATCCAGTCGTGCATGTAGGTACCCACGTAGACGTAGTCGCGCCCGTCCACGCCCTCGAACACCCACATGTCACCCGAGTGGTGCGAGGAGATCGGTCCCCTCCCCACCTGGATCAGCTCCGAATCCGAGATGCGCTCGGTCACCTCGACGTTGGCGGTGCGCACCACGCCTTCCCCGATAACCGCGTAGACGACGTAGCGTCCCGGGTCCTCGGCCACGAACACGCCCTCGGCTCCGTCGGCGTCGATCTGGGCCCCCACCCCCGCCACCGTCCACGCGGGCAGCAGCTCGGGGCCGCCCGCGCCCGAAGGCAGGTTCGCACCGGCCCGGAAGCGCACCACGTCGCCGGTGCGCACCGTGGAGGCCGCGGGCTCGAGCGAGTACGAGAATCCCGGGTCCGCCTCCACGCTGACTTCCACTTCCTCCTCCGCGACGCCCGACCGGACCGTGATGGTCGCGCTTCCGGGGGCGAGGCCGTACACGCGCCCGAGCGCGTCCACGCTGGCCACCGCGGGCGCGTCGGAGGTGAAGGATGCCACCGGCGCGGTCAGCGCCTCCCCCAGCCGGGTGGTGGCCGCGAGCGATATGGGCGCGCTGGTGCCCACGACGATCGCCCCGGGCGCGGCCACCTCCAGGGTGGCGGCCCCCAGCTGCGGCACCGTCAGGTCGGCGAACCCCACCACCGTGCCCCCGACCATGGCGGCCACCTGGGCCTTCCCCGGCCTGAGGCCGGTCACCTGGCCGGACGCATCCACCGACACCAGCTCGGGGGTGACGGCCACCCAGGTGACGGCGGCGCCCTCGATGACCGCCCCTTCGGCGTCCAGGACCCGGGCGGTGAGCGGCAGCACCGCGTCGACGCCGACTTCCGCGCTGGCGGGGAGCACTTCCACGCGATCCGGCGCGGCCTGAACCGCGACGGCCAATGCGAACACATGAGCGAAGGACATCATCTGGTTTACCTCGGATGACGGAACGTGATGGCAGGCTGCCTCTTGCGGCCCGCGACCTCTCGAAGTGCCCCCGGCAGGACTCGAACCTGCGGCCCCCGGATTAGGAATCCGGTGCTCTGTCCACCTGAGCTACGGAGGCGCGCGAACCCCATTCTACCGCCGTCCGCTTCAGCGGAGCAACGCCACCACCGCGAAGCCCGCCACCAGCAGAATGCCGAAGAGCCAGGTGAAGGTGTTGAAATGGCGATCGATCGCGCCCCGCAACGCGGAGCCCCATCGGTAGACCAGACCTCCGAGCACGAAGAAGCGCAGTCCCCGCGAGACGCAACTGGCCAGCACGAACACCGGGAAATCGATGGCGAAGACCCCGGCCGAGAGCGTGAACACCTTGTACGGAAGCGGAGTCAGGCCCGCCAGGAAGATCACCCAGAAGTCGTAGCGCCCGTAGAGTTCCTGGACGCGCGCGAAGCTCTCCGGCGACACCCCGGGGACATGGTCGAAGAAGAACTGGCCGAAGAGGTGCCACGCGCCCGCCCCGATGCCGTAGCCGATCACGCCGCCCAGGACCGACGCCGCCGTGGTCAGCGCCGCGAAGCGCATGGACGCCGCCGGAGCGCCCAGGCAGAGCGCCAGCAGCAGCGGATCGGGCGGAATCGGGAACACCGACGACTCGGCCAGCGCGAGCACCGCAAGCGCCCAGGCGCCGTACGGCGTCCCGGCCCAGCTCAGCACCCAGTCGTAGAGACGGCGTATCAGGGAGCGGGATCCATCGTCAGGTCCCACGCCCGCACCTCCTCGAGAAGCCTGTAGTTGGTGAGGTCGAGATGGAGGGGGGTCACCGAAACGTAGCCCTCCTCCACGGCACGGAAATCCGAATCGGCGGAGCCGCTCCACGCCGGCGTGGACGCCCCGATCCAGTAGTACTCCTTTCCCATCGGATCGTGGCCGCGCATCAGCGAATCGCTGTACCTGCGGCGGCCCAGCCGGGTGACCCGCACCCCCTTCGCCTCCGCCGGCGGAATCGGGGGGAGGTTGACGTTGAAGAGCGTGTCGGTGGGGAAAGGTCTGTCAAGCACCTGCTTCAGGAGGTCGGACAGAGGCTCGGACCAGCCCAGTCCCTCCGTCAGGTCGCGTCCGGCGTACGACACCGCGACCGACGGAATGCCGAGCACGGTCGCTTCCATTGCGGCCGCCACCGTTCCCGAATAGAGGACATCCTCTCCCATGTTCGACCCGTGGTTGACGCCGGAGAAGCAGACCGTGGGACGCTCCTCCAGCAGCGCGCTCAGCGCCAGGATGACGCAGTCCGTGGGCGTGCCGTCGACTACGGAAACGCCCCCGGGGCCCGTTCGGGCGCGTAGCGGAAGGTGCAGCGTGAGCGAGTGGCTGGTCGCGCTCTGCTCGCGGTCGGGCGCCACAACATGCACCGAGCCGAGCCGTCGTGCGGCGCTCTGAAGAATGGCCAGGCCCGGAGCCATGTAGCCGTCATCGTTCGTGCACAGGATGTGCATGCGCGTCCGGTCAGGAATCGCCGGTCTGGCCGGGGACGGAGAGGATGTCCATCAACTCCGCCAGGTCGCTCTTGAGCTGGCCGCGAAGTTCGGGAGCGAGCGCCGCCTTGCGGGCCTCCTGGAGGCCTCCCGTCCTGCGCATCCGGGCCAGTTCCTGGCGGGCACCCTCCACGGTGTACTTGTCTTCGTAGAGCAGACGCTTGAGCAGGAGCACCAGTTCGACCTCCCGCGGCCGATAGACCCGGTTGCCGGCCTGGTTCTTCACGGGTCGAAGCAGCTCGAATCGTGTTTCCCAGTAGCGCAGCACATGCGCCTGGATGCCGGTGAGGTCGCATACTTCGCCGATGGAATAGTACGCGCGTTGCGCGATCGGTTCGTTCAATGGCTCCTCCCGGGCCCCGGGACCGGAGACGCGGTCACGACCAGTGCTCCGGCTTGGGATCCCGCATCATGAGGTTGTTCGCCGCCTCGGCAGGGTCTGTTCTCCCCATCAGGATATCGTAAACCTGGTCGCAGATCGGCATCTCCACCCGATACCTGGCGGCCAGCTCGTGCACGGCTTCGGCCGTCTTCACCCCCTCCGCCACCGCCGTCATCCCGCCCAGGATGTCGTCCAGGGTGCGCCCCCGTCCGAGCTCGTAGCCCACGGTGCGGTTGCGGCTCACGTGGCCGGTGCAGGTAAGGACCAGATCGCCCATTCCCGCCAGTCCGAAAAAGGTGGGTGGACGGGCGCCCATGGCAACCCCGAGCCGGGTTATTTCGGCCAAGCCGCGGGTGATCAGCGCACAGAGCGTGTTGTGCCCGAAGCCGTGGCCAGCCACCACCCCGGCGGCGAGCGCGATCACGTTCTTGAGCGCGCCGCCCAGTTCGACGCCGATCACGTCGTCGTTGGTGTAGACGCGAAAGCTGGGCCCCTGCAGGGCGGCCTGGACCAGCAGGCGGGCTTCCTCCGACCGGCTCGCCGCCACCACCGCGGTGGGCTGGCCGCGCACCACCTCCGCCGCGAAGCTCGGACCCGAGAGCACGGTCAGGCGCTCGCTCTGTCGCGGCGTGAGCAGCTCGGCCATCACCTCGTCCATGCGCCGCAAGGTCGCGATCTCGATCCCCTTGGAGGCGGACACGACCACGGCATCGGGTTCCAGGAAGCGGGCGGCGCCACCCACCACAGCCCCGGCGTACTGGGCCGGGCTCACCGACATGACGATCTCCGCGCCGGCGACGGCCCGTTCCATCTTGCCGGTCGCGTCCAGTTCGCGCGGAAGTTCGATGCCGGGCAGGAAGCACTGGTTCTCGCCGCCCTCCCGGATCTGCTGCACGACCTCCGGCTCGCGCGCCCACAGGCAGACATCGTGCCCCCTGTCGGCGGCAAGCGCCGCCAGCGCCGTCCCCCAGCTGCCGGCCCCCAGCACGCCGATCCTGCAGGCCGAATCAGCCACCTTCGTCTCGCCGGGCCCGGCGATCGGCGTGTATGCGCTTTTCCTCCCCCCGCAGCAGCCGGCCGATGTTGGACCGGTGCGCCCAGATGACGAAGGCGCCGGCCAGGATCGCAAACCCCGTGACCCAGGGATCCGCCGCGCGACCCGCTGCATTCCCAGCCAGCACCGTCGCCGGAAGCGCGACCGCCGCCGCGATCGATGCCAGCGAGACGATGCCCCGCATCGCCAGGACCATCGCCCAGACCAGCGCGGCGGCCAACACGGCGAGCGGCGACAGCGCGAGAAAGGCTCCGGCGGCGGTGGCCACGCCCTTCCCGCCCCGGAAGCGCACCCAGCAGGAGAAGGTGTGGCCGAGGATCGCGGCCGCCCCGTAGGCTGCGGCCCATCCGTCCGCGGCGCCGCCGTCAAGCATCGGAAACAGCCAGGCCGGCAGCCAGCCCTTGGCGACGTCCACCAGTCCCACCGGCACTGCCACGCGCAATCCCATCGCGCGGTAGACGTTGGTCGCGCCCAGGTTGCCGCTCCCCTCGCGCCGCAGGTCCATTCCGCCGATCATCTTCCCCACCACGAAGCTGGTGGGGAGCGATCCCGCAAGATAGGCGGCCAGCACCCAGATCAGCGGGGTCATCGTCTGCCCGAGCCTCCATCCGCCTTGAAGCGCATCCGCAGCGGGGAGCCGGCCAACGGCCACCGGCTGCGGAACCCGTTCTCAAGATAGCGAACGTAGGCCGGCTGAATCTCCCTCGGCAGATTGCTGAAGAGGACGAAGGCCGGAGGGGCGACGCCCACCTGCGTGCCGTAGCGAACCTTCACCGCGCGCCCGCGCGAGTGCGCCGGCGGATGCCGTGCCACGAGCCGCCCCAGCTCCCGGTTCAACTCGGCGGTCGGGATGCGCCGCTCCCGCTCGGCCTGGACCCGGAGCACGAGATCGAGGGTCCTGCGCACCCGCTGGCCGGTGAGCGCCGAGGTGAAGACGAAGGGCACCCAGCGAAGAAAGGGGGTTCGCGCGCGCACGACCTTCTCTATTCCGGGCGCCGTAGAGCCGTTTCTCTCGACCAGATCCCACTTGTTTACGACCAGGATGACCCCGCAGCCCGAGTCCCACGCGGCCTCGGCGACCTTCACGTCCTGCATGTGGATGCCGGAGGCGGCGTCCGTCAGAACCAGGCAGACGTCCGCCTCGCGGATCACCCGGGTCGCCCGCAGCCACGCGTAGTACTCGATGGAGTCGTGGATGCGGGCCTGGCGGCGGAGCCCGGCGGTGTCCACGAAGACCAGGTTGCGGCCGTGGTAGCGCATCGTCGAGTCCACGGCGTCGCGCGTGGTGCCGGCCGTCTCGCTGACCACCATGCGCTCCTCGCCGAAGAGCCGGTTGACGAAGCTCGACTTGCCCACGTTGGGCTTGCCGATCACCGCCACCCGCACCGTGTCCGGTTCCGCAGGGGCGGCTTCGGGGTCGGGCAGCGCCTCGAGCACCACGTCCAGCAGGTCGCCGCTTCCCTTCCCGGAGATCGCGCTCACCGGGACCGGCTCGCCGACGCCCAGCGCCCAGAACTCGTGGTGGGAGGTCTCGCGCGGAAGGTTGTCCACCTTGTTCGCCACCAGCAGGACCGGGCGCTCGCTCAGCCGCAGCAGCGTGGCGAGCTTCTCGTCCAGCGGATGGATGCCGTCCCTGGCGTCGACAACGAAGAGAATCAGGTCGGCTTCCTCGACCGCCGCCAGCGCCTGGGCGCGCACCGCCCGGTCGAGCGGGCTGTCGCTGCCCTCCACCACCCCGCCCGTGTCGACGAGGAAGAAATCCCTTCCCGCCCAGTCGGCGCGGGCGAAGTGCCGGTCCCGCGTCACGCCCGGGGTGTCGTCAACGATCGCCTTGCGCTGTCCCAGAACACGATTGAAGAGGGTGGATTTGCCCACGTTGGGACGGCCGACGACCGCGACCACCGGGAGCCGGGTGCCGATCATGTTTCCGACAGCAGGCGCGTGATCTCGTGGCCTGCGAGCACCTTCGCCGGCGCCAGTTCGCGCTCCAGGCGCGCGAGGGGATAGTCGTCGACAAACATTCCGTCGGCGTTGACGGCCTCCGCCGGAAGCAGGACGACGTCCTCCCGCCTTCCCTCCCCCAGCGCCGCGCGCATGTCGCGCCCCGCCAGCAGGCCCGCCACCGTGACCCCTTCTCCGAAGTAACGGTTGGTCACGGCCAGCACCTCGACTTCCGTCCGCGTGGCGGATTCCAGTTGCCCGGCCCGGGCTTCGATCCAGGGCGCCATCGACCGGCCCGTTACCATCCGGACGCGGCGCCCGGAGAGATCGGGAAGCGTGCCCATCCCGGCGTCCAGGTCGTCCAGGAAGCGGCGCACCGCGCCGACCCCGTTTTCCATGAGCGACAAGTCGTCGTAGTAGGCAACACCTGGAACCCCCATCCCCGCGATCAGGAACATCTCGTCGGCGGCGTAGGCCCACCGCGTCTCGCGCCGCCCGGGCGTCCGCTGCCGGGCCCGCTCGACCTGCTCGATCGCGGACGCGGCCCCGGCCGCGGTGAGGCGTCGCACCGGCCGGTTCTCGTTGTACCTGGTCAGCCCCACCGGAACCACCGACAGAGACCGCACCCCCGGCCCCAGCGACCAGAGGTCGTCGATGGTCCGGTCGAGGTGCGCGCCGTCGTTCCATTCCGGGCAGAGCACCACCTGGGTGTGCACCTCCAGCCCCCCATCGAGCAGGAAGGAGAGCTGTTCCATGATGAGCCCCGCTCGCCGGTTGACCAGCAGACGTTCGCGGACCGCCGGTTCGGTGGCGTGCACGCTCACGTAAAGTGGCGAGATGCGCTGGTCCACGAGCCGCTGAAGGCCGCGCGGTCCCAGGTTGGTCAGGGTGACGTAGCTGCCGTAGGTGAAGGAGAGCCGGAAGTCGTCATCCCGCAGCCACAGGCTCTGGCGGGCGTCCTTCGGGTTCCCGTCGATGAAGCAGAAGACGCACTTGTTGGCGCATTCGCGGATCTTGTCGGGCTCCGGGACCAGCCCGACCGGCGTCCCCGGATCCCGTTCGATCTCGTACACGAAGCGGTCGCCCGCGGGAGAGACCGTCTCGACGGCCAGGTCCGGGTCTCCGAGCAGGAAGGCGAGGTCGATGCCGTCGCGCACGCGCTGTCCGTTGATGCGCACGATGCGGGTACCGATCTCCAGCCGGAGCTCGTCGGCGATGCTCCCGCTCTCGACCCCGGCTATCCGAACCATCCCTGTCGTCCTCCGGCCGCTCCGCCGTCGGTCAGCGGCCGCCCGGCGCCCCCTCCATCGCCGGACGCTTGAGCTGCACGACGATCACTTCCACCGGCTCGGGTCCCTCGTTCACGTCCCCATGCAGTTCGCCCGGCGGGTCCGCCTCCAGCCAGTAGGCGCTGCCGGTCTCCCAGGTCATGTCGCGCCGCTCGCCCGCGTCGTTCACGACCGTCAGGGTTCCACCCCTGAGCGCGATGATGGCGCGGGGATTGTCGTGACGGTGCATCTCCAGCGGCTGGTTGGGCACGATCACGCTCTTCCAGACCTCGACATACTCGTTCTCGAACTGGGGCGTGCGTCCGGTCGTCTGCTCCGGCTCTCCCGGGGGCCCGGCTCCGGGCCCGCAGGCGGCAACCAGCAGGGCGATGGCGGAGGTCGCGGTCAGCATGGCCTTCATGATGCTCGTCTCCAGGTCTGGGGGCAGGCGGGCCTCGCGCCGGCGAGGAACGGGTGGCGGATTCGTCACCCGGGAAGGAAGCGGGCGACCGGGCTCGAACCGGCGACCCTCAGCTTGGGAAGCTGATGCTCTACCAACTGAGCTACGCCCGCGGGCGGACCTGACCGGGCAGCGGCCCGGGGCGACGCGTCGTCCGCCTCGTCGCCCGGGGCTCCCGCAGGCCCTGGGAATTATGGCTCCGGCGAAATGACCTCGTATCGATAGGCGACCACATCCTGGTCGGTGTCGAGTTCGACTCGGAACACCTCCCTCATATCCGCCGCAGGCACCGGCACCGAGACATCCTGGGTTCCGATTTCGAGTCCGTCCACGCCGTAGAAGAACACGCGGATGTCGACGGAGCCGCCTTCCAGAGAGTGGTTGAGGAGCTCCCCGTTGACGACCCCACCGCCGCCGCCGAAGGGCTGCAGGATGGTGCCGTCGATCTCGAACTCCAGGGTCGCCATCTCCTCTTCCAGCACCCGCGCCGCCTCAGCCGTGTCGCCCTGGGCCATGAGACCCTGCGCGAGCAGCCGGTAGACGTTGTTGTTGTACGGGTCCATCTCCGCGAGCGATACCGCGGCCGGGTACAGCTCGTCCAGCTCACCGGCGAGGTAGAGGGCCTGGGCGTAGTTGTAGAGCGCGTCCCGGCTCTCGGGAATGAGCTCGTACGACCGGCCGAAGGCCTGCGCCGCCATCGAATAGTTCTCGGCGTTGTAGAGGCCGATGCCGGTAACGTAGTAGTCGCGCGCATCCAGGTCGGTGCGCGCCAGAAGCCCCTGGTAGATCTCTGCAGCCTCCTCGTTGCGGTCCATGGCCATCAGGACCACGGCGAGGTTGCTGAGCGCGGTGACGTTGTCCGGGCTTCGCTCGAGATAGGTGCGGTAGGCGACCTCGGCCTCCTCGTTGCGGCCGGCGTTGGCGAGGATCTGGGCCAGATTGAAGGCCGCGATCTCCTCGTTCTCCGACCATGTCGCCTGGACGTCTGCCGGCTGCGCGTCGAATTCGTCGCTTCGAAGCAGTTCGAGTGCGGTCCTGTACCACTCCACCGCATCTCCGTCGTTCCCGAGCTGCGCGTGAAGCGAGCCCAGATTGAGCATCGCCTCCGGGCGTCCCTTGTAGATCGTGTGGGCCGACTCCAGCTGGGGAATCGCCCCTTCCATGTCGCCCGTCTGGATCTGGTTCACCGCCAGGTTGTACTGATTCACCCACTGTTGCTCGCGGAGGGGATCCAGGTCGAACGAATAGAGCGGGTAGAGATCTTCGGCCGTGGTCCACATCGAGTCGGCCCCGGCGAGGTCGTTCAGCCCGACGAAGGCTTCTCCGGCCTGACGGTACGACTGAGGATTGCCAGGATCGTTTTCGATGCCGTCGAGGGCCGCCTGAAGCGCTTCCTGGTACCGCGACTGGCGCTCCCCGGGGTCGGCGTTCTGCATTGCCTGGGACAATGCCAGCGCGGCCGTGCGCGTAAACATGTTGTCGCGCGGCGGGACTCCCTCTTCCATGCCCGGCGGCATGGGCGTGTCGCCTCCGCCACCCCCTGAACCGGCGGCGCATGCGCCCGCCACGATCACCATACTCGCCGCCAGCACGACACGACGCAGGAACTTCATCCGGCTTCCTCCTCTCGATTGATGCGCGCCCGAACTGCCCGCTTGCGCGCGTGGTTCCCGAGTACCAGATAATCGCACCCGTAGAACCTGACAGTATCACATGAAGGGGGACTCTCGTCAAACCCGGAGGCGGACCTCACGATCCGCTCGGGACGGGCCTGTGGCGATCGTTGCCTCAGTCCTGCGCCAACCCGTCCGGAAGCGCCGCGGAGATGCGCTCCAGCGTCTCGTCGCGACCGTAGACGCCCAGCACCTGTCCCAGATCCGGGCCGCTCTTCCGCCCGGTCACCGCCTCTCGCACGGGATGGAACAGCGCGGGGCCCCGGGCGCCCGCCTCCTTGCCCGCGGCGCGGATCGCCCCCCCGATGGCGCGAGGCTCCCACTCGGGCAGGGCGGCAAGCCCGCCGGCCACCGCGCGCAACACCGCGCCCGCACCCGCGTCGTTCCGCAGAGCCGTCTGAAGGCGGTCCAGCTCCGGCCCACGGGCCACCAGGAACAGCGAGAGATGGTCGTTGATCTCCGCGAACGTGGTCATGCGCCCGCGGATCACGTCAACGGCGCGGGTCAGGTCGTAGCGGTCCACGGGAACGCGCGCCGGATCGACGAAAGGCGCGACCGCGCGAGCCAGCTCCGTGAGCGGCATGTCGGCGATGTGCCTCCCCGACACCCAGCGCAGCTTGTCGGGGTCGTACACGGTGTTGCTGGCACCGATGCGCTCGAGTCCCACCTCCCGGACCAGTTCAACGGGCGTAAGGATCTCTTTCCCATCGGGGGCGGACCACCCCAGCAGCGAGAGATAGTTCATGACCGCGGAAGCCGGGTATCCCGCCTCGCGCAACAGCGCCAGCGAGGACGCGCCCTCGCGCTTCGACAGCTTGCGGCGGTCCGTGCCCAGCACCATCGGGAGGTGGGCAAAGACCGGCCGCGGGGCATCCAGCGCATCGAAGAGCACTGCCTGTCTGGGGGTATTGGACAGGTGGCCCACCCCGCGAATGACGTGCGTGATCCGCATGGCGATGTCATCCACCACCACCGCGAAGTTGTAGGTCGGGCGCCCGTCCGCGCGGACGATCACGAAATCGCCGAACTCGGCCGGCGGAAACGAGACCGTTCCGTAGACCTCGTCGCGCACCACGATCTCGCCGGCGGGGACGTGAAAGCGCGTCACCGGGCGGGTCCCTTCGCGCTCGCGCCGGCCCCGCTCGTCCCGGGTCAGGGTCCGACAGGTCCCGGGGTAGCGGAAGCCCGGTTCCCCCGCGCCCTCGACACCGCAATAGCAGGGGTAGGCCAGCCCCGCCTCCACCAGGCGACCCGCGGCTTCGCCGTACCCGCGCTTCCGCTCGCTCTGTCGGTACGGGCCGAAACCGCCGCCCACCTCAGGGCCTTCGTCCCAGAGAGTCCCGAGCCAGCGCAGGTCTTCCAGGATGGTCTCGAGCGAGTTCTCCACGTTGCGCTCGACGTCGGTGTCCTCCACGCGCAGGATGAAGGTTCCGCGGTGGTGGCGCGCGAACGCCCAGTTGAAGACGGCCACGCGCGCGTTTCCCGCGTGCAGGCGGCCTGTGGGACTGGGGGCGAAACGGGTGCGGACGGTCATACCGGGCTGGTCCTCCGTTGGCCTGGACACGGTCAACTCCCCAGGTAGGTGAGCACCCGCGTCGCGAGCACGTCGCTGAAGCCGGGCAGCCTCGCGATCTCGGCCCGGCTCGCGGAACGTACACCGCGCACCGACCCGAAGCGCGCCAGCAGAGCTTGCCGCCGCTTGTCGCCGATCCCGGGAATCCGCTCGAGTTCGCTCGTGAGCGTGCGTCTGCGTCTGAGCTTGCGGGTGTAGGATACTGCGAAGCGGTGGGCTTCGTCGCGCATGCGCTGCAGCAGATGGAGCGCCCGGTCCGCGCGCCCCATGCGCACCGGCCGGCGCCTGCCGGGCAGGAACACCTCCTCCTCGCGCTTCGCGAGCGACGCCACCGCCGTCTCGCGCAGTCCCGCCGAACCGAGCGCCCCGCGCGCAACCGAAAGCTGGCCCCTCCCGCCGTCCACCAGCACGAGGTCCGGCACCGGGGCTCCTTCCTTGACAAGCCTGTTCGCGTAACGGGAAACGGCTTCGCCCATGGAGCGGTAGTCGTCGTTGCCCCAGCCACCCCGGATGCGCATGCGCCGATACCCGGCCTTGCGGGGCTCGCCGTTGCGGAAGACCACGACGCTCGCAACTACATCCGTTCCCTGGGTGTGGGAAACGTCGAAGCAGGCCATCAGCCGCGGAACCACCTTGAGCCCGAGCCGGTTCTGCAGATCGTACAGCACCTCGTCGGCGCGGTCTGCGGCGTACTCGAGCGCGGTCACCCGGTCCTCCATGGTGTGGCGCGCATTGGCGCTGGCGAGCTCGATCAGCCGCACCTTGTCACCCCGCTGAGGCCGGTGGAACACCACCTTGCGCCCGGCCGCCCGGCTGAGGATGCCCTCAATCAGGGGGCGATCCTCGAATTCGGCGGGAATGAGCACCTCCCTGGGAAGCTCGGCCTGCCCCTCCCGTCCCGAGCCGAGGTAGAACCGGGAGGCCACCGCGCTCAGTAGCGCGCCGTCGTCCTCGTCGGATAGGCCCGAGAGCCGCCGGGTCTCCCGGCCGAGCAGAATCCCGCCCCGGATGCGGAGAACCACTGCGGTACCGAGTTCACCGTCCCGGGCCAGCCCGATCACGTCCTGATCGCCGCCTCCCAGGCGGTAGGCCCGCTGGTGGCGGCTCAGCGCATCCAGCCCCTGGAGCACGTTCCGGTGCCTTGCGGCGGCCTCGAAGTTCAGCGCCTCGGCGGCGGACTGCATGCGCGTCTCCACGCGCGTCCGCACGGACTCGGTATCGCCCCCCAGCACCCGCAGTATCTCATCGATCATCTCGCGGTAGGCGCGCCGGCTCTGCAACCCCACGCACGGCGCCTGGCAACGCCCGATATGGTAGTCCAGGCAGGGACGCGCCGGAGCCTCCTTCGGCAGCCGGTAGCGGCAGGAGCGTACCGTGTAAAGCCGCTTGACGACCTCGAGCGACTGGCGCATCAGGCCCACCGAAGTATAGGGCCCGAAGTAGCGCGATCCGTCCTGGCGCAGCCGGCGTGTGACGAATACGCGCGGGAAGGGCTCGGCCACGGTGACCTTGATATGCGGATAGCTCTTGTCGTCGCGCAGCTGAATGTTGAACCGCGGACGGTATTCCTTGATGAGGTTCGCCTCCAGGATGAGCGCTTCGGCGCCCGAGCCCACCACGATGGTTTCCACGGCGGCGCTGCGGCGGGCCAGCTCGCGCGTTCGGAGCGACTGCGCGCGATCCGGGCGGAAATAGCTGCGCACGCGCGCGCGCAGAGCGTTGGCCTTGCCGATATAGAGCACCTCGCCGTCGCCGTCCTTCAGCATGTACACCCCCGGGAGGACCGGGAGGTGGTCGAGATTCCGGGGTGCGATCGTCATGCGCCGCCTCCCAGACGGAGTCCGAACAGTCGCGTAGCGGCGAGATACACGGCCCCGAAGGACAGGAGCGTGCCCGCAGCCGCGAGAACCGGGTTGAGGTCTCCGAAGAGCAGCTCTCCTCCATATCCGGCGGCGGTTGCGAGCAGTCCCGCCGCGAGCAGACGGGGCAGCCGCCCTCGTGCCATCCCATGCGGTCCCAGCGCGCGTCCGAGCTTCCTGCGGAGCAGCACGTACTCCAGCCAAGCCGCCAGCGAAGTGCCCAGGCCGAGCCCAACCGCGCCAAGACGCAGGGGACCCACCTCGAAGGCGTCGAAGGGAAACATGAGCGCCCCGCCCACCAGCAGCGACACAGCCACGCGCACCCCGGCCACGCGGGCCGGCGACCGCGGGTCGCGTACCGCGTAGAACGCCGAAGAGAGCATGCGCGAGTTGGCCGAGGCAAACAGCCCGAGGCTGTAGGCGGCCAGGACGGCATAGGTTGCCGTGGTGTCCATGGGGCCGAATTCGCCGCGCTGGTAGATGGCCGCCGTGACGAGATCGCCGAAGAGCAGGTAGGCCAACGTCGACGGAATCACGAAGTACGCCACCCGCTCCAGCGCCTCGGACACCCGTCCCGCAATCACCTCCCTGGCCTGGCCCCGCTGACGCGAGAGTTCCGGGAGTTCGGCAGCCGCGACCGCGAGACCGAAGAGCGAGATGGGCAGGAGGTAGAGCCTCTGCGCGTAGCCGAGGATCGCGACCGCCCCGGCGGCGAGGAAGCTGGCCAGCTGGAGTTCCACCAGCGCGCTGAGGCTGACCACCCCCCGCGCCGACACCACCGGAACGAAGTTGCGGATTGCTTCGCGGATGCCGGGCGCCCGCACGTCGAGCGAGGGCCGGAAGTGCTGCAGCTTCCCCGCCAGGAACGGCAGCTGGACACCGAACTGAAGCACCCCTCCGGCAAGGGCGCCCCATCCCAGCGCCACGATCAGATCGTCCGCTTCGAAGGCCCACATCCAGCCCAGCGCGACCATTGTCGCGATCATGGCCGCGTTCCAGAGCACGGGAGCCACGTACGATACGAAGAAGCGCCGATGGCTGTTCAGGATCCCGAGGGCCCACGCGGAGAGCACCAGCACGCCGGTCATGGGAAAGAGAATGCGCACCAGTTGCACGGTGACTTCCCGGGTCTGTCCTTCGAAGCCCGGCGCAAACACCGTGACGACCAGCGGCGCCAGAGAAGCGCCGAGCAGGGCGAGCAGCCCGGCGACTGCGGTCAGGATCCCGAAGGCGGCCCCGGCAAAGCGTCCTGCGCGCTCGGTCTCGCCGCGCTCCAGCATCTCGGCGTAGATGGGCACGAAGGACGCCGTGAGCGTGCCTTCGCCCAGCAGGTTCTGCACCACGTTGGGGATTCGGAGCGCCGCTCGCCACGCTTCGGCGAACACGCTGCTGCCGAAGAAGAACGCGAACAGCACATCGCGGACGAGTCCGGCCACGCGGCTCGCCAGAATGCCCGCCGCCACCCAGGCCGCGGAGCGGCGTCCGTCTCTCCTGGCTGACGCTCCCGACTCAGCGTTGCCGGTCACCGGAAGGAAGATCCCTGTCCGGAGTGCGCTCGGTGAGAAGCCGGTGGAGGAACCTGCTCTCCTCCGACAGCCTGTCGACCTCCGAACTGAGCCGCTCGGTCTCGCTTTCCAGAAGGGCGATGCGCTCGTCGGCGATACGGTCCCCGTCGCCTAGCCCGCGCCGTTCCAGGCGTGTCGCGAGCGCCTTGCCGACCTGCGAATCCAGTACGATGGAGAGGATCGGGATCAGCAGGACGAGGAGGAGTAGCCAGAGCAACATGGTCCGAAACTAGGTTTGGGGGAGCCAGCCTGACAACGATTCGCCGCCTCAGGCCCGGAGCGACCCGACACCTGCGATGTTCGCGGCGCGGGACTCGTCGCCGGCCAGCCGGACTGAGAAACGATCGTGAAGCGCGTCCAGGAATTCCCGTCCGTAGCGTATCAGGTAGTAGCAGGCGTTCAACGATCGTTCCTGCGGACCTCCCCGGGGATACAGGTGCACCTGAGCCTTCTCGAGCTGGCGGAGCTTCGTCTGCTTCTCCCGCTTAAGGCTGTGGATGATCTTCTTCCGCATTTGTTCGAGTGCGTCGAAGGCCACCGTGCGCACGTGCTTCGCGGGTCCCTTCAGAGTGGGATCCAGCGTGGCCGCCGCGCGACTCAGCTCCTCCACGCCCCTGCCGATACCCCCGCGCAAGTCCGCAAGTGCCTGACGGACGCCCTCGGGTACGTCGTCCTGCACGACGCGTCCGGCGAGTTCGCCGAAGGGTCGAGCCAGGTCCTGAAGGGACAGGTCCAGCTTGTCGAGGACCTTGCGGATCTTGGGTTCGATGACCGTAACCGAGAACCGGGGGTGGACTACCGGCATGCGGATCCCGCAGAGGTCGAACAGGTCCCGGAGCTGTGCGAAGTAGGCGATTTCTCCCGGTCCGGCGACGTAGGATACCACCGGGAACACTGCGCCCTCGACCACGGGGCGGAGCAGAACGTTGGGGCTCAGCACACGGGGATCGGCATCCGACTCGGCGAGGATCCGGCGGCGGGCAAGAAGTTCGCGCGAGTGCCTGAGCCGGAAGTTGCCCCCGCTCCGGTACACGCGCTCCCGTCCCGAGCTTCCCTCGAAGAACAGGTTGACCCCGCCGTCGAGAATGGGAACCTGTACGTGGTACCCGGCCGCCCTCAGCCGGTCCGCGGTTCTGCCCAGCAGCGCCTCCTGCTCGGTCGCGCCGTCCAGCACCGCCGTGAACAGCCTCCGCGAGGCGCGCTTGAGCGGGAGCGAAGAGGCGTCGACGAAGGCCATCCCCAGCGGCCCCAGCCAATCGGCGAGCACCTGGGTAAAGGCCTCGCCGAGCGAGTTCCCGGGCGCGTACGCCGAACGCAGACGCCGTGCGCAGGCGGGCTTGAAGTCGTTGTCCGGAAAGAGCGAGAGAAACTCCTCCAGCACCGGCCCGATCGCTTCGCCCATCGGCACGCGGTGGACGGGACGGTCCCCGCGCTCCGAACCGTCGGCGAGTGCAACGCGCCGCAGCTCGTTGGAGACGCTCACGGTCCAGGTGTGATCGACCTCCCGCCAGTCGTGATCCTCGGACGCCACCCAGAACAGGGGAATCACGGGCCTTCCCAGGACATCCTCCAGCGCGCCCGCCAGTCGCACCGCGGTGAGCGCCTTGTAGACGCTGTACAGGGGGCCGGTGAAGAGACCGGGCTGCTGCCCGGTGGTGACGAAGAAGCCACCCTCCTCGACCAGGCGATCCAGCCGTGCCCGCACCGCAGGCGTGGGGGCGTGGACGCACTCCACGGCGCGGGCCCGGGCGGCGCGGTCGAAGCGCGCCGCCACCGCCTCGGCCGCGGCCGTGTAGCTGGCCGCAAGCGTCGGGTCGCCCTGGAAGAAGGCAAGGGCGGAGGGGCGCCGCGTCAGGTAGTCGGCCACCAGGCGGGAGCCGGAGGGATGGCCGACGAGCAGCTCCAGGTTCACCGGGCGCTCCTTCCCGCGAGGCTGGGCGGCACGATCCCCGGCAGCTCACCGAGTGCGTCTTCCAGCCATCGCCGGCCCCTCTCGACCACGACTTCAAGGTGCAGGACGCGCGCGTCCACCCCGTGCTCGCCCAACTGCGGCAGCTTCACCGCATCCTTGGCGGTGGTCACGACGGGGCGCCCGCGCGCGCGGCGCGCGATGGCGGCCATGTCCGCCGCGGAGTAGCAGTGGTGGTCGCTGAAGATCATCGGCTCCAACTCCATGCCGGGGATTTCCCGCTGCAGCAACCCGTGAAACTCCCACGGGCGCGCAATGCCTGACAAGACCAGCGCCGAGCCCGTCGGAGCGGAGGCCGGAGCCCCCGCGACATCGCTCCATCGCGAGAACGCGAGGCTCACAAGGGCACAGCGCCGCCGGTGCATCGCTTCCAGCGCCCGGGCTCGGCGCCGGGCCGCGCCAAAACTAGCGACTCGGCGGGTTACGATCACACCCCCCGCGCGCGCCAGGGCCTTCTCCGGTTCCCGGTAAGGCCCCCGCGGCAGAAGCCGCAGCGGTACAGGGTGCTCCGCCGCGACCAGCACCAGATCCAGATCACGCGCCAGGGCCCGGTGCTGAAAGCCGTCGTCGAGGATCACCACCTGCGCGCCCCGTTCCACGACAACGGCGGCGGCACGCGCCCGATGGCCATCGGCGGCGACCGGCGCCTCGGGATTCCATTGCCGGTGCAGCAGCATCTCGTCGAGCCCGTACCCGTTGGTCACGATGCCGGGGGTCACGCCGCGCCGCAGGAACCAGGCGGCCAGCCAGGCCGCCACAGGCGTCTTGCCGCTCCCCCCCACCGCCAGGTTTCCGACCGACACCACCGGCACCTCGGCCGACCGGATCGGCAACCGTCCGGCGTCGTAGCGGTGGTTGCGGACCGCCACCCCCGCCGCGAAGGCCATTTCCAGCGGCAGCAGAGCCAGCCCGGCCGCCGCCGCCGGCCGGGTGGACGCCCCCCACACCCAGCCCAGTCCCGCCTCCACGGCCTGTCTCATCCCGCCGCCGCCCGCTGTGACGGGAACAGCAGGGACTCCGCGATCGCGGCCACCCTGCGGGCCGCGCCCGCCGAACCGAGCGCTCGGCGGACTTCGCCCAGCCCCGCGACCACGGCGCGTCGCTCCTCCGTGTCGTCGACGAGCGGGAGCAGCTCGCGCTCGAGCCTCGCCGGGGTCGCTTCGTGCTGAATCAGTTCGGGCACCACCCGCCGGCCGGCGATGAGGTTGGCCATGGCGATGTGGTCCACGCGCACCAGGCGGCGGGCAAGGGCGAAGGTGAGCGGGTGCGTCCGGTATGCGGTGGCGAAGGGTACGCCCGCGAGCGCGGCCTCCACGGTGGAGGTGCCCGACTTCAGCACCGCCGCGCGCGCATGACGGAGCAGGCTCCGGCCATCGTCGACGACGGTGGCGGCCACCCCTGAGTACGCGCGAGCGGGCAGACCGGGAGCGCGCGCCACCACAGCCTGCAGTTGGGGGCGCGCTCGCGCGAGCCGGCGGGCGGTGCCCAGGAACACTTCCAGGTGGCGGTCGAGTTCCTGGCGCCTGGATCCGGGAAAGAGCGCCAGCAGCGGCCGCCGCGCATCGAGACCGTGGGCGCGGCAGAAGTCGGCCCGGGCCGGCACCTCGTGCTCGAGCTCGAGCAACGGGTGCCCCACGAAGGTCGCGCGCGCGCCTGCCCTCTGCAGAAATCCGGCCTCGAAGGGGAGAATCACGGCGACGTGATCGGTGTCGCGGGCCAGCCGCCGGGCGCGCGCCGGCCTCCACGCCCAGACCTGGGGAGCGATGTAATACAACACCCGGATGCCAACCTCGCGGGCGTATTTCGCGACACGCAGGTTGAACCCCGGATAGTCGATCGGGATGACGAGGTTCACACCGTGGCGATGCATCGCGGCGCGAACCCGGCCCATGAGCCGCCGGAAGAAGCCGAGGTGGCGCACGACTTCCGCGAAGCCCATGACCGCAAGCCGATCGAGACCCGCCATGCATTCGACCCCCTCTGCGGCCATGCGTTCGCCTCCCAGCCCCAGCAGCCGGGCGGACGGCCACTTGTCGAGCAGCGAGCGGGCGAGGGCGGCCCCGTGGAGGTCACCGGAGGGCTCCCCGGCGAGCATGAGGATCACCGGGTCGCGCGCCATCGCTCAGAACCGGAACCCCAGATACCAGATGACGAGCAGCACCGCCACCAGCAGGGCGATGAGCTTCGTGGGGGGCTTGCCCCGCTTGGCGTCGATCCAGTCCTTCTTGCGGTTACGACGTACGCGAATGAGCGACATGGTCCAGAATCCTCTTCTCGATGCACAGCGTGATCTCCAGAGCCGCCCGGCCTTCATCACCGGAGACGGCCGGATCCGAACGCCCGAGCGCCGCATCCCTGAACCCCTCGAGTTCGACCCGCAGCGGTTCCTCAGGGAAACCCTCGAAGGGAATGCGCTCGACGATGTCCTCCAGCCCCGGAGCCGCCTTCGGGTCCGGTCCCCCCTTCCCTTCCTCCACGCTGGCTTCCCGCACGCCTTCAAGCAAGGCGGGCAGGTCCCGCCGGAGCCGCAGGAACTCTCCCCTCCCGCGCGCCAGATCGACGCGCAGGTATCCCGACCGCTGGAACACCCGCAGCATGCGCTGCCCTTCGCTCGACACCCGGCTCGCGGTCAGGTTCGCCACGGCCCCGTTCCGGAAGGTGAGGCGCGCGTTGGCGATGTCCACCGACGGAGTCAGCACCGGGATGCCGGCGGCGGCGATGTCCGCCAGCGGCGCCTGCACGAGCATGCGCACCAGGTCCACGTCGTGAATCATCAGATCGAGCACGACGGCCACGTCCGTGCCCCGGGGGCGAAAGGGCGCCAGGCGCTGCGACTCGATGAAGAGCGGAGCGTCGATGTACGGAGCCGCCGCCCGGAGCGCGCCGTTGAACCGCTCCACATGCCCGGTCTGCACCACGATGCCCGCCCGGCGGGCCGCGGCCAGGATGCGATCCGCGGCCTCGAGCGAAGGCGCGATGGGCTTCTCGATGAGAAGGTGAACACCGCGCCCGGCCGCCGCGAGCGCCACCTCCTCGTGAGAGTAGGTGGGAACCGCCACCACCAGCGCATCTACCTCCGACAGCAGCTCCGGCAGACTGCGGGCCGGCGCAAGCCCGAGCTCCCTTGACACGAACGCGGCCCGGCGCGCGTCCACATCGAAGAATCCCGCCATCCGGACTTCCGGCAGATCGCCGAGAATCCGCGCGTGATGGAACCCCAGGCTCCCGACGCCGGCCACCCCCATGCGGATCGGGGTGGGCGGATTCATCCGAGGGTTAATCCGCGTGCGCTGTTGCGGATGAAGTCGAGAAGGTGGCGAACCTCCGGAATCTGCTCGACGTCGGCCTCGACGCGGGTCATGGCCTGGGACACGTTCAGCCCGGACTGGAACAGGATGCGGTATGCCTGCCTGAGATGCCGGCGGGTACCCTCCGGAAACCCGCGCCTCTCCAGCCCGACCGTGTTGAGCCCGTACAGTCTTGGACGTCCCCCCGCGGCCCGGCAGTAGGGCGGAACGTCCTTCGAGACGCGTGCGCCGCCGCCAACGAAGACATGGGCACCGATGCGCACGTACTGGTGGATCCCCACGAGGCCCCCGACGATGACCCAATCCTCGATTGTGACGTGGCCGGCCATGTTGACCGAGTTGGACAGTACGACGTGGTTCCCCAGGCGGCAGTCGTGGGCCACGTGGACATACGCCATGAGTAGACAGTCGCTGCCCACCACCGTGCGCCCGGACGCGGCCGAGCCCCGGTTGAGGGTCGCGTATTCGCGGACGACGGTGCGGTCGCCGACGATCAGCTCGGAACGCTCGCCCTTGTACTTGAGGTCCTGCGGATCGGTGCCCAGCACCGCGCCCTGGCCAAGGCGGCACCCCTCGCCCACGGAGGTATCCCGTTCAATCAGGACGTGTGGGCCGATTCGGGTTCTCGCGCCGACGCGCACGCCCGGGCCAACGATCGCATAGGGCCCTACGACCACCTCCGCTCCGAGCACGGCCCCGTCGTCCACGATCGCCGTCGGGTGGACATCGGGCTGAACGGTTCGCGAAGGGTCCAGCAGCGAATCCCCCATTCAGTCCACAACCCTCGCCATGAATTCGGCCTCCGCGGCCAGCATCCCGTCCACGTATCCCTTGCCTCTCATCTTGCAGGTTCCGCGCCGGAAGCGCAGTAGCTCCACCTCGCACACCAGTTGGTCGCCGGGCACCACCGGCCGCCGGAAGCGCGCCTTCTGTATGGACATGAGATAGACCTGCTTGTCGCGGGGGTTGCCCACGGAATCGATGAGCAGAAGCCCGCCGATCTGGGCCATCGCCTCCACGATGAGCACGCCCGGCATGATGGCCCGTCCGGGAAAGTGTCCCTGAAAGAAGGGTTCGTTGATGGTGACGTTCTTGATGCCCGTGATGTGGCGACCGCCTTCCACAGCCGCGATCCGGTCCACGAGCAGCATCGGATAGCGGTGCGGCAGGTAGCTGCGAATCCGCTCGACATCGAACGCGGGCGCGGCAGGCGCGCGGTCGAGCTGCTCCGCGACCAGCCGGCCGAGTTCGATGTTACCGCTGTGACTCGGCCGCTCCACCACCAGATGGCCCTGCAGCCGGCTGCCCAGCAGCGTCAGATCGCCCAGCACGTCCCCGATCTTGTGGCGCAGGAATTCGTCGGGGAACCGCAGTCCGTCGTTGGCCACGCCCTCGTCGTCCAGAACGATGGTGTTGGCCAGCGATGCCCCCTGCGCGAGGCCGCGTGCATGCAGCTCCTCCGCGTCGGCGAGGAAGCCGAAGGTGCGCGCCGGAGCGATGTCGGCCCGAAAACCGGCGCCGAAGCTGTCGAACGATCCGGTCTGGCGGCCGATCGCGGGGTGTTCGAAGTCGATGGTCGCGGTGATGCGCAGTCCCGCGCCGGGCGCGAGGATGTACGATTGGCCGCCGGTAGCGCGCAACACGACCGGCTCATCGAGTTCGGCCACCCGTGCGGCCGCTTTCTGTTCCACCACTCCCGCTGCGTCCAGGGCATCCAGGAAGTCCAGGAAGCTCCCGTCCCGGATGGGGATCTCGGGTCCGGAAACGTCCACCCGCACGTTGGTAGTCCCGCTGGCGCCCAACGCCGCCATCAGGTGCTCCACGGTGCGCACCCGGGCTTCGCCCCGGCCGATGCTCGTTCCCAGCTCGGTGTCCACGACGTGATCCAGGGTCGCGGGAATCTCGGGCTTGCCGGGCAGATCGATGCGCCGGAAGACGATGCCGGCGCCGGGTTCGGCCGGATGGAACGACACGGCCGCATGCTCTCCCAGGTGAATGCCGATGCCCTCGAGGCTCACCTCCCGGCCGATCGTGCGCTGCCGGCTCCCGCTCATGAACGCTCCTCCCTGCCGGTCATCACTCGTCCTTCCCCTCCAGCGCGGACAGGCGTTCCTCCAGCTCCTTCACCCGCTCCCTCAGCGCCGGGAGCCTGCGCATCGCCGCCATGGACTTCCAGAACTCCGCGCGCGGGCGCCCGGGAAATCCGACCACGCTGGTCCCGGCGGGGACATCCCTGATCACTCCGGTCTGCACGGCCACGCGTGCCCCGTCGCCGATCTCGAGGTGCCCGGTCGCGCCCGACTGCCCCGCCATCACCACGCCCTTTCCCAGGGTCGTGGAACCGGAGATGCCCACCTGGGCGATCAGGAGGGAGTGGTCGCCCACGTTCACGTTGTGGGCGACGTGGACCAGGTTGTCGGTCTTGGTGCCCGGGCCGATCACGGTGTCCCCGATGGATCCCCGGTCGACGCAGCAATGGGCGCCCATCTCCACGTCGTCGCCGATGATGCAGCCGCCTACCTGGCGGATCTTCTCATGGCCGCCCTCGCTCATCACGAAGCCGAAGCCGTCGGAGCCCACGACGGTCCCGGCATGCAGGACGACGCGCCGACCCAGCCGGGTTCCCGGATACAGCACGACATGCGGGTGCAGGCGCGAGTCGGCGCCGATGCGCGATCCCGCGCCCACCGATACGTGGGCGCCGATGTGCGCGCGGTCACCGACCTCGACATCCTCCTCCAGCACCGCGCAGGCATCGATGCGCACGTCCCGGCCGAGCCTGGCGCCCCTGCCCAGCACGGCCGTGGGATGGATCCCCGGAAGCGCTTCCTCCGGGGGATGGAGCCGATCCAGCAACCGGGCCAGGGCGAGGCGCGGCCGACCGGCGATCAACAGGTTCGGCACGCGGTCGCGAACGGAGGCGGAGAGGCTCTCCGACACCAGCAGGGCCTCGGCCGAGGACGAGTCCAGGTGCTTGAGGTAGCGCCGGTCGCCGAGGAAACCGAGCCTGCCGCGCCCGGCCTGGTCCACCGGCACGACTCGATCGAAGGTCCAGCCGGACTGCCCCTCCAGGCGCGCGCCGGTGAGAGCGGCGGCTCCTGCAAGGTCCATGGTCGTCTCCTGTCCTGCTGCTCTTGTGGCGGGCTCCGTCGTCGAGGACGGCGGGCTCACCGGTTGCCGGGCGGCGTATTCTGCATCAGCCGGTCGATGACCTGCTGGGTCAGGTTGAGTTCGGGATCCGCGGAGACGATCGCCTGGCCGGAAAGGTCGAAGATGATGGAGTATCCGCCCTCGGTCCGGATCTGGTCGATCGCTTCGGTGACCTGATCCATGATGGGCTGCACGAGTTCCGCCTGTCGCCTGCCGGCCTCCCCCTCCAGCTCCGCGGCGCGCTGGTTGTACTCCTCCTGCTTCGCCTGGATGGCCTGGGTCTGGGTGTCGCGCGCCTGGGGCGAGAGCGTGAGCTGCTGCTGCTCGAACTGCTGGATCATGGTCTGCAGTTCTT
Organism: Gammaproteobacteria bacterium; assembly: GCA_028820325.1. Lineage (GTDB taxonomy): Bacteria > Gemmatimonadota > Gemmatimonadetes > Longimicrobiales > Gaopeijiaceae > BD2-11. Next base: position 203,464 of record JAPPJO010000020.1, read on the forward strand.
CCCCGATCTGATCCAGCTCCGCCCGGTAGCGGGCCATGTCGCGCTCGAACTGATCCTGTGCCTCGGTCGCTCCCGGGGCCTGCGCCAGGATCGCCTGCGAATCGATGTAGCCCAGTCTCAGCGGTCCCTGGGCGGCCGCGTCATCGGCCGGCATGAAGAAGGAGCCAGCCGCGAGAACAACTGCTATTGCACGCATATTCCGAGCCTCCCCGAACGCGCGGTCATGATGGAATCGTCTCGTTTTTCCCGAAAACCAACAGCCTGAAAGGATGTCTGCGATGGCCGCGCAACCGCAAGTCCCCCGTGGTACGACGGATCGCTTCCCGGATCAGAATCCCGGTCCCATCCTGAAATGGAGCTGCCATCCCGGATTGGTCTTGTCGAAACCGTATGCGTAGTCGAGGCCCAGCGGCCCGAAGGGCGTGACCAGCTGCGCGCCGACGCCGGCCCCCCGGAACAGGCGCGTGGGCGTGAACTCGGCCGCGCTCACCCAGACGTTGCCGGCGTCGTAGAAGAACCCGAGCGAAAGGTTGTCGTTGAACCGGATCGCGTACTCCACGGTCATCGACAGGAACGCGTTCCCGAGCCTCTCGCCTTCCAGGATCCCCGACCCGGATCCGCGGTCGAAGAAACCGGCCGGGGTGATGGTGGTCTCGTCGTACCCGCGCAGCCTTTCACCGAACTGAACCCCACCCATCCAGTACCGGTCGAAGGGAAAGCGGTCCGCGTTGCCGATGATCGCCCCCGCGCGGACACTGAGCCCGAGGGTCGTCCGGATCGGACGCGCACCGCTCCCGATCTGCCCCACCGGGGTGAACCAGGTTCCCTCGACCCCGTACTTCATGAAGTCGCCGTCCCCGCCCAGGATGCCCCCGTTCATCTCCGCGGACACCACCTGCCTCGATCCCTGGGTGGGGAAGAGATTGTGGTTGAGGGTCTGCCGCTGGAGGCTTACGGAGAGCGTACTCAGAATGCCGGGATCCCTGCCGAACAGGGAGCGGTCGTCGGACCTCGAGAACAGCTCGTACTTGGTGCGCGACAGCGAGTATCCCAGAAACAGTCTGGTACGCAGAGAACCGGGCATCGGGAGCCCGAAGCGGAGAGAACCGCCCTGCAGGCGGCGCTGGCCGGTGGTGAACTGGAAGAACCGGTCGCGCGTGTAGAACGCGGATATCGTGCCGCTCACGCGCGAGCGCCTGAGCGACGGGTCGGTGTACGACAGGGTGAAATTGTTGATGTAACGCCCGAAGTCCCAGCGCACGCTTCCAGCCTTGGCCTGCCCGAAGAGGTTGGGCTGGTCGTACCCCAGGAACCCGGAAAGCCCGTAGCCCCCACCCATCGCGGTGCCGAAGTTCACGGTGCCGGTCTGCCGCTCCGCGACCCGGTACACGATGTCCACGTTGCCGCTTCCGTCGTCGGCCGGCTGGAGACTGGGGAGCTCCATCGGGGTCTCGAAGTACCCGAGGGCGGAGACCGCCTGATAGCTCTGGATCAGCCGCTCTTCGGAGTAGATGTCTCCGGGCAGCGTAAACAGCTGGTCGCGGATGACGCGCTCGTGGGTGTAGTCGTTGCCCTCCACCTCGACCCGCCGGATATACGCGGGAGGGCCTTCCTGAATGCGCCAGCCCACCATGAGGGTAGGGTCGCCGTCGCCGTTCGTCTCGTCGAACTCGTAGAACGGCTCGACGCTGGCCCCCAGGTATCCGTTGTTGCGGTAGAGCGTTCCCACAGCCGTCGCGGCCGCGTCGAAGGCGCTGGCGTCGAACACGGGGTCCTGCTCGTCATCGCCGCCGATTCCGAAGCTGCTGAGCAGTCCTCCCTGTTCCGGCTGATAGAACTGCTCGATCTGATCGGTCGGGAAACGGCTGTTCCCCTCCACCACGAAGTCGCGCACCCGGTAGCGGGGACCCTCGTCGACCGAAACCTCGAGCCGCGATTTCCCCGTTTCGGGGTCGATGACCAAGGTGTCCCCCAGAACCTCGAAGTCGAGATAGCCCTGCGAGCGGTACAGCTCGGGCAGGTGGGCGAACAGATCCTCCTCGAGCGTGCTTTCCTGGTATGAGCCCTGACGGAACCACCAGAACGCCTCCGGCTTGGTGTCGAGAGCTCCGCGAAGCTGGTCGGAGGCCAGGTTTTCGTTGCCCTCGAATTCGACCTCGGCGATGGTGACGCGCTGGCCCTCGGTCACTTCGAGAGTCAGGCGCACGTGTCCCGGCTTGTCGGGGACCTCATCCACCCGCTCGTCGATGCGCGCGAAGGGGATGCCGTCGTCGGCGAGTTCGTTGCGGATGAAGTCGCGCGCGACCGCGAGTTTCTGTGGCGAATAGGGCTCGCCGGTGCGGAGGTCGGCGGTGTCCCTGACGGATCCCTGGCTCAACCGCTCCAGTCCCACGATGTCGACGACGTCCATGATGTCCTGCTCTTCGACGTCGAGCACCAGCAGCACCGGTTCGCCCTGGCCTCCCGCGGCGCTGATCGTAAAGTCCCGGTATTGGCCGGTATTCCAGAGCGCCTTGAGGGCCTCCTGGATGTCGCGGAAGGAAATCGTGGTGCGCGGCTGCAGGGTCAGAACCGCGAGAATCTCCTCGTCGGTCAGGCGCACGTTGCCTTCCACGGTGATGGAATCGACGAAGGTGCCCGCCGCCGGATCCGCCTGCTGCGCCGTCAGGAAAGCGGGCAGGAGGCAGGCGCCGACGAGCGTCGCCGCAAACCTTCCGATGCGCACGGAAGCAGGTGCGCCGGCGCGTCCGTTCACGTCTTGGTCGCGGACGTGGCCCCCAGGGAAAGACCGTCCCCCGCCTCGTTGAGGTCGGCCTGGATCTCGTCCCCGGCGCCGAATTCCGCCGTGAGGATCATCTCCGAGAGCGGATCCTCCAGGTAGCGCTGGATCGCGCGCCGGAGCGGCCGCGCGCCGAATTTCTCGCTGTAGCCCTGCTCCGCGAGGAAACCGACCGCCGCGTCGCTGAGGGTGAGGGTCAGGCTCTCCTCGTCCAGGCGCTCGTGGATCTCCTGGAGCAGGATGTGCACGATCTGCCCGATATCCTCCCGGCTCAGCGCGTGGAAGACGATCGTGTCGTCGACGCGGTTGAGGAACTCCGGGTTGAAGGTGCGATCGATCGCCGCCTGCACCTTGCCGCGCATGAGTTCGTAGCCGGAGCGGGCATCCTCTTCGTGGAACCCCAGGGTGCCGCCCTTGGAGATGTCCCGCGCCCCGAGATTGCAGGTCATCACGATGACGGTGTTCTTGAAATCGATGGTCCTGCCGTAGTTGTCCGTGAGGTGTCCTTCATCCAGCACCTGCAGCAGGATGTTGAAGACGTCGGGGTGCGCCTTCTCGATTTCGTCCAGAAGGACCACGGAATACGGCCGGCGCCGTACCGCCTTGGTGAGGGCGCCGGATTCGTGGTAGCCCACGTACCCCGGCGGCGCGCCGATAAGACGCGAAACCGAGAACCGCTCCATGTACTCGCTCATGTCCACGCGAATCAGCGCATCCCGGTCGGCGAACATGAACTCGGCCAGCGCGCGGGCCAGCTCGGTCTTCCCCACCCCGGTCGGGCCCGAGAAGATGAACGACCCGATCGGCCGCCGCGGATCCTTGAGCCCGGCGCGGCTGCGCCGGATGGCGCGCGAAATCGCCTGAATCGCGGGGTCCTGACCGACCACCCGCTTGTGCAGTTCATCTTCCATGTTGATGAGCCGCCGGGTCTCGGCCTGCTTCATCCGGGTGACGGGGATCCCCGTCCAGCGGCTGACGATGAAGGCGACGTCGTCGGCGGTCACCTCCGGGCGATGATGCCTGCGCGCTTCCTGCCACTCCTTCTGGCGCTCGCGAATGCGCCGCTGCAGCTCGCGCTCTTCGTCCCTCAGCTCCGCCGCCCGCTCGAAATCCTGATTGCGGATCGCCAGTTCCTTCTGCCCCGCCAGCCCTGCGAGCTCCTCCTTCAGTTCCTCGACCTCCGGCGACGGCACCTGGCTGGCGATGCGCGCCCGAGACCCGGCTTCGTCGATGACGTCGATGGCCTTGTCGGGCAGGAACCGGTCGGTGATGTAGCGGTCGGAGAGCTTCGCCGCCGCCGCCAGCGAGTCGTCCGGCAGGTTCACCCTGTGGTGGTCCTCGTAGTGGCCGCGCAGGCCCTTGAGGATGTCCACGGTTTCGGGAAGGGTCGGCTGGTCCACGATCACGGGCTGGAAACGGCGCTCCAGGGCACCGTCCTTCTCGATGTACTTGCGATACTCGTTCAGCGTCGAAGCGCCGATGCACTGGAGTTCTCCGCGAGCGAGCGCCGGCTTGAACATGTTGGACGCGTCGATGGCGCCCTCGGCTGCCCCGGCGCCCACCAGGGTATGCAGCTCGTCGATGAACAGGATGACGTTGCCGCCCTGGGAGATCTCGTTCATGACCGCTTTCAGGCGCTCCTCGAACTGGCCCCGATACTTGGTCCCGGCGATGACCGCGGCCATGTCCAGCGCCAGCAGCCGATGGTCCTTGAGCGCTTCGGTGATCTCCCCCGCCGCGATGATCTGAGCCAGTCCTTCGACGATGGCCGTCTTCCCGACACCCGGTTCGCCGATCAGCACCGGGTTGTTCTTCTTGCGCCGGCAGAGAATCTCCACGATCCGCTCGATCTCGACGCGGCGGCCGATGGTCGGATCGAGCTTGCCGCCACGGGCCAGGTTTGTGAGGTCGCGGCAGAAATGGTCGAGCGCGGGAGTCTTGGACTTCTTGTCCGGCTTGCCACCCGCCGGCACCGCCTGTCCCCCGCCGACATCCGAACTCATCTCGGAGCCAAGCACCCGCAGGCACTCCGCGCGCGCCCTGTCCAGCCGCACGTTCATCGAGTTCAGCACCTGCGCGGCGATGCCCTTCTCCTCCCGCAGGAGTCCGAGCAGCAGATGCTCCGTGCCGACGTAGGAGTGGTTGAGTTCGCGGGCTTCCGCCAGCGCGAACTCAAGCACCTTCTTCGCGCGCGAGGTATAGGGCAATTCACCCAGGGCGATGGTCGCCTTGCCCTTGCGAACGGCCTCTTCCACCCGTTGGTGAACCTGGCTCAGATCCGCGCCCAGGTTCATCAGCACAGTGGCGGCCACCCCCTCCCGCTCACGGATCAGGCCGAGCAGCACATGCTCGGTGCCCACATAGTCGTGTTGCAGCCTGATGGCCTCGTCCCTGGCCATCGCGAGCACCTTGCGAACCCGATCCGTGAAATTGTAGTTCATCTGCCTTTTGTGCCCGCGGGTCGTCAGGAGTCGCGGCCGGAGCCCGAACTGCTCTCCGGAGGTTCCGTGTCCGGAATCACCACACCCTCGGTAGCCAAGATGCGGCGCACATAGGTGGCTCGGTGCGCGTCGCGCTCGCCGGGAGGAAGCTTCCGCCCTGCTGCATCCTCCAGGTGGGCGGACTGCGTGAAGATCATGATCTTGTTGAGCGAGTATACACGGAGTCCAGGGAGAAGTTTCAGCGCCGCGCCGAGGCGAACCCCCGACAGGAGGTTCATCATTTCCTCGAAAGTAAGAGATCGGGCATAGCGCAGTAACCCGTAGGCGCGCCATATCTTATCTTCTGTGACTTGATATGCGTCACGAATCAGTACGCGGCGTGCCCGCCGCTCGTATTCGATGACCTGGCGCACGATGCGGTCGAGATGGTCGACCAGGTCCTCCTCGGTCTTGCCCAGCGTGGTCTGGTTCGAAACCTGGAAGAAGTTGCCGACCACCTCGGAACCCTCTCCGTAGAGTCCGCGAAACGTCAGCCCGACCTGGCTCAACCCCTGAAGTACGCGTCCGATCTCCTTGGTAAGCACGAGCCCCGGCAGATGGATGAGAACCGAGGCCCGCAGCCCGGTGCCGACATTCGTGGGGCAACTGGTGAGATACCCGAGCTCGTGGTCGTAGGCGTAGGGGAGCTCCCGGCCCAGATCCTCGTCCAGCCCGTCCACCATGCCCCACGCCCCTTCCAGCGCGAGGCCGGAGACCAGCACCTGCAGGCGCAGGTGGTCTTCCTCGTTCACCATCACGCTCACCGGATCGCTGGCCGAGAGCACCACTGCGGCCGCACGCCGCGGAAGGTCGGAGTCCGACTTCTCGCCAAGCAGGTCCTGGGAGATGAGCCGCCGTTCCAGAAGAATGCGCCGGGTACCGCCGTCCAGTTCGGCAAGCGGATGGACGCTCGCCTCGGCGAGCAGGTCGACCTTCTCCGCCGTTCGCCGCACGCGCGCCAGCACGGCCCGGCGATCGTTGACCCGTGACTGCGGGCCGAACGCGTACCCCTGCAGGTTGCGGGCGAGGCGGACGCGGGTGGAGAGGACGATATCCGAGTCCGGACCGCTCGCGTCGAGCCACCCGAGACCCCGATCGAAGATCGTGGACAGGTGATCCATCGGTTCCCTACCGGGTCACGGGCTCGAGGGAACGAATCTGGTCTCTCAACTGCGCCGCCCGCTCGAAATCCTCCGTGCTGATGGCGTAGCGGAGTTTTCGGCGCAGGCCCTCAAGGCGCTGCTCGCGCTCGGAGACGGTGGGATCCGGAGGCAGATACACCTTGCCCACGTGCTGCACGCCCCCGTGAATGCGCCTCAGCAGATTCTTCAGGTAGAAGTCGAACGTGGTGTAGCAGTGTGGACACCCCAGGCGTCCGTTCTCCCGGAACCCCGCAAACGAAAGGCTGCAGAAGGTACAGGTCCTGTCTTCCTCTCCGGCCTCCGCGCCCTCCTCCGGGCCGGTCATCTGCGACAGAAAGTCGGTAAGCGGAGAGTGTGCGGGCGGCGAGGGCTGGTTGACCCCGCGGGAAGCGGCGCACTTCTCGCACAGGTGCAGCACGCTGGCCACGTCGTCCACGATCTGAGTCAGATGAACCACGGCCTCCGCCGCGCCGCACTCGCTGCATACCCGGGGATCTTCGCTCACGGGTTTCCGTCTCCCGCTCCCAGTATGCCGTTGTCCAGTTGCAGGACACGGTCCGCGCGCGCGGCCAGCGCGGCGTTGTGGGTTACCAGCACCATGGCAAGGTCGTGGTCGTCCTTCAGCCGGAAGAGAAGATCGTGCAGCTGGTCGCTGGTCCGGCGATCGAGGTTGCCGCTGGGTTCGTCCGCCAGAAGCACCACCGGGTCGTTGGCGAGCGCCCGGGCCACGGCGACCCGCTGCTGCTCTCCCCCCGAGAGCTGCCGGGGCCTGTGCTCGAGACGTTCGCCGAGGCCGACCGAATCGAGGAGGCGGCGCGCGCGATCCTCGGCGTCCGGTCGGGTCCGGCCGGCAATGAGTCGGGGCATCATCACGTTCTCGAGTGCGGTGAAGTCGCGCAGCAGGTGGTGGAACTGAAACACGAAACCCACGTGATGGTTTCGGATCCTGCAGATGGTCTCGTCGTCCAGCCCGGACAACGGCGTCCCGTCGACGAGGACTTCCCCCGATGTCGGCCGGTCGAGCGCTCCCAGCAGGTGGAGCAGCGTGCTCTTGCCCGCGCCGCTCGCGCCGGTGACCGAGACCGCCTCGCCCACGCGAACTCGCAGGTCTACCCCCCGCAGAACACGGAGTTCACTTCCGTTGCCCCCCACGAACGTGCGCACCAGCGAACGGGCCTGGAGGGGTAGCAGGACGGGGTCGTGGACCCCGTGAGGATCCGGGGCCGCTCCATTGCCGGGCGCCGGGCCTGTGGACCGGCCCTCCTCATTCATGGCGAATCGCCTCCACGGGCCGGAGACCGGCCGCGCGGGACGCCGGATAGAGGGTGGCCAGGAAGGTGATGCCCATGCTCACCACGATGATGGTCGCGACGTCCAGCAGGTCCACCGCCACGGGCAGATGATCCAGGTAGTAGAGATCGGCCGGAATCGAGATGAACTGGTAGCGGTCGAGCGCCCAGGCCATCACCAGGCCCAGTGCCACTCCCAGCGAAGTCCCGATCATGCCGATCCAGAGCCCCTGCAGCCGGAAGACGCGCAGAATCGCGCGGTCGGTCATGCCCATGGACTTGAGGATCCCGATCTCCCGGGTCCGGTCCACCACGACCATGACCAGCGTGCTCACGACGTTGAAGGCAGCCACCACGATGATCAGGCCGAGGATGACTCCCATCGCCAGTTCCTCGAGCTTGAGGGCGGAGAAGAACGACCGGTTGGTCGTCATCCAGCTCTCGATGAAATGGCCCGGCCCGACCGCGGCGCGGATTTCCCGGCCCGCGGCATCGGCTTCCCACAGATCCTCCACCCGCACGGCGATGCCGCCGACCTGGTTTTCCCCCGCGATGCCGAGCAGGTCCTGGGCCGCCGCGAGCGTCGTGTAGATGTTGCGCAGGTCGTACTCGTACATGCCGGTCGTGAACGACCCCGCCATCTCGAACTGGCGAACCGTGGGGTACAGGCCGCCGAAGGGACTCTCGTTGACGTTCTCGAGCGACACCAGCACCAGCGTGTCGCCCTTGAAGAGCTGCATGCGCTGCGCCAGCAGACTCCCCACCAGCACCGGAGGGTATCCCGACCCGGTGGGCCCGAGAGAATAGACGCCGTCCTGCAGATCGCGCTCGAAGTCGGTGACGGGCACGCCTTCCGGCTCCGGCAGGACCCCGTAGAGGTCGGCCGTCTGTGCGTACCCGGCGCGCTGGATGCCGACGCTGGTGACCACGAAGGGAGCGGCTCCCACGACGGCATCGACGGTGCGCACACGCTCGAGCACCTGCTCCCAGCCGTCCATGCGCAGCGAGGTGCCCGTCTGCAGCACGAGCACATGGGGGTTGGACCCGAGGATCTTCGCCCGCAGCTCCTCCTGCATCCCGTTCATGACCGAGATCACGATCACCAGCGCCATGACCCCGAGGGTCACGCCGCCGAGCGCGATCCAGGTGATGAGAGACAGGAAGCGTCCCCGCTTGCGCGCCGCCAGGTATCGCCGCGCGATGTACCAGTCCAGACGCCTCAACCCTCTTCTCCTCCGCTCATTCGGGCCTCAGGATGGGGAAGAGAATCACGTCCCGAATGGACGGCTGGTCGGTCAGCAGCATCGTGAGGCGGTCGATGCCGACGCCGACGCCGCCGGTGGGCGGCATCCCGTATTCGAGCGCGCGGATATAGTCCTCGTCGACCCGGTGGGCTTCTTCGTCTCCACCAGCCGCCAGGCGGGCCTGGTCATCGAAGCGCGCCCGCTGGTCGAGGGGATCGTTGAGTTCCGAGAACGCGTTGGCGATCTCGGTGCCCAGCACGAACAGCTCGAAGCGCTCCGTGAGACGTGCGTCACCGCGCTTGGCCTTGGCCAGCGGGGAGAGTTCCCGTGGATGATCCAGGACGAAGGTCGGCGAACGCAGGTCCTTCTGCACCAGCACGTCGAAGAGCTTGTCGATCAGCTTGCCCCGCCCCGCCTTCTCGATGTCCGGCAGGCGAAGCGCCCTGGCGCGGGCCCGCAGTTTGTCGTCCTCCAGCTCCAGGGGGTCGTCGCCCAATGCCTCGCCCAGGGCTTCGACGAGCCGGATGCGCTTGAAGGGCGGAGCCAGCGAGATGCGTTCCCCCTGGTAGGTGACGGTGCGCGCCCCCGCGACCGACGCCGCGATCTTCGAAACGAGCTCCTCCACCAGATCCATCATGTCGTGATAGTCCGCGAAGGCCTGGTAGAACTCGAGCATGGTGAACTCGGGATTGTGAAACCGGCTCAGGCCCTCGTTGCGAAAGTCCTTGGAGACCTCGTACACACGCTCGAAGCCCCCCACGATCAGCCGCTTCAGGTAGAGCTCGTCCGCGATGCGCAGGTAGAGGCGGCTGTCGAGCGCGTGGTGGTGGGTCACGAAAGGACGGGCCGTGGCCCCGCCGTAGAGGGGCTGGAGCACCGGCGTCTCCACCTCCAGGAAGCCGTGGGCGTCCAGGACGCTGCGTGCCGTGGCCACGACGCGAGACCGCGCGCGGAAGACCTCGCGAACCTCGGGGTTGACCGCCAGGTCGGCGTAGCGCTGGCGGTAGCGGGCTTCCGTATCGGCGAAGCCGCTGTGCGTAACCCGCTTTCCGGTCGCGGCGTCCACCTCGGTCTTCCCCAGCGGCAGCGGCCTCAGGGCCTTGGTCAGCAGCGTCCAGTCGGCAACCTGCACCGTCACTTCGCCCATGCGCGTCCGGAAGAGCCGGCCGCGCGCGCCGATCCAGTCGCCCAGATCGAGGAGATCGAGATCCTCGAACGCCTGCTCTCCCACCTGGTTCCTGCGGAAGTACACCTGAATGCGTCCCGATCCGTCTTCCAGATCGGCGAACGCGCTCTTCCCGTGACTCCGAAAGGCGATCATGCGGCCGCCGACGCGCACATCCGCCCCCTGCCCCCGCTCCGACAGCGTTCCCGCCGCTTCCGCGGCCTCGAAGGCCGCTGCGGCGTCCCGAGCCCTGTGGGTACGTGCGTAGCCGTAGTCGAACGCCTCGATCCCGCGTTCTCGCAGGCGCTCCAGCTTTTCCCTGCGGGAGCGCATGCTCCGCTCGAGGTCGCTGACCGGGGAGTGCGCGCGGTCGGGCCTGGCTCTGGTGGATTGCGTCATTGCGGGTCCGGGTGGAAAGACCGGTTATCCGACCCCGGCCGCTCCGAACTGTTTCAGGTAGGCTTCGATGAAGGGATCGATCCTTCCGTCCATCACCTTCTGGACGTCCCCGACCTTTACGCTCGTCCGGTGGTCGTTGACCATCGTATAGGGTTGGAACACGTACGAGCGGATCTGGTTGGCCCAGGCGTTGTCGGACTTCGTGGCTTCCAGCGCCTCGCGTTCCCGCTCGCGCTCCTCCATCGCCCTCCGGTGGAGCGCGGCCCGCAACATCTTCATGGCCGTCGCCCGGTTCTTGTGCTGTGAGCGCTCCTGCTGGCACGACACCACGATGCCGGTAGGCAGGTGCGTGATGCGGATGGCGGAATCCGTCTTGTTCACGTGCTGACCCCCTGCCCCGGATGCACGGAAGGTGTCCACGCGCAGGTCGGCTTCGTCGATGTCGACCTCGATCTCATCGTCGACCACCGGATACACGAAGACGCTGGCGAACGAGGTGTGCCGCCGCGACTGGGAATCGAAGGGTGAAATGCGCACCAGGCGGTGTACGCCGTTCTCCGCCTTCAGATACCCGTAGGCATGGTCGCCTTCGATTTCGAGCGCGGCGCTCTTGATGCCGGCCTCCTCGGCGGGCTGGAGGTCGAGCACCTTGAGGCTGCATCCGCGCCGCTCAGCCCAGCGGGTGTACATGCGCAGGAGCATCTCGGCCCAGTCCTGGGACTCCAGGCCGCCCGCTCCGGGATGGACTGTGAGAAGCGCCCCGCGGTGATCGTCCTCCCCCTGAAGCATGGTCCGGAGTTCGAGGCCGCTCACGTCTCCGGCCAGCGACTCGACGTTGGACGCCCACTCGGCCTCGATCTCCTCGTCTTCCTCCGCGGCCAGCACCTCCACCCACTCGCTCAGCTCTTCCGCGGTGGCTGCAAGCTCACGCCACGGCGCCACCCAGTTCTTCAGCCGATTGGCATCGGCGATGAGCCTCCGCGCCTCCTCCGGATTGGCCCAGAACCTCTCGCTGGAACGCGCCTGCTCCAGTTCATCCAGTTTCCGTTCCCGTGCGTCGATGTCAAAGATACCTCCGAAGTTCGGAGATCCTGGCTTCGAGGTCACGCAAGCGTTCGATGGCTTCGTTGTGCATGGATCCGATCGTTGAACTGCCCGGCTCGGAGAGCGTCCCCGCTCTCAGAAGAGTTCCTCTCCGCAGGCCAGAGTCGAGTTGAGTTCGTCCTGAAAATAACGACTGTCGTGGGCGAGGTCCTCTCCCACCCGCCGGACGTATTCCGACCACGAACGTCGAACCTCTTCGGCGAAGTCCTCCCGGAGCGTCCCTCGCTCGAGCGCGCGATCGTACCGATCCCGATGGTACCGGATCATGTCGGAGACGAGCACCCGTGCAAGGCGCGCGGCGCGGTCTGCGGCATCGGTTACGGCGAAGGGTCTCGGCGCCTCGTTGTCCCGCGACTTGCCCGAAGGCACGGCGGGCGCCGTCCTCCCGCGCGTGCGCGCACCGGGCAGGTCCACCGGGAAGATGTTCGCGCACTTGCCACAGCGGGCCCGGACGCCTCCCGCCGGCACCTTGCCCGGATCAACCGGATACCGTGCCGAACAGGCGGGGCATTGGACGGTGAATACGGCATGGGATGTCAAGGGAGGCCACCTCCGGGCTCAAGCGGCGACATCTCGCAACAGACTAGGCTCAGCTCGGCACGCGCGCCATGCATCCGCCGAATGGGCGGCACCGCACGCTTCGGATGCATCACGGAAGCAGTTGTCCGCCCACCCACCACCGACCGTGCGCCTCCGGTACCACGACCAGGCGGAACTCGGCCGTGGAGTCCACGGTGCGCAGCCGAGCCGTGATGAAGGCGTCGAAGGCGGCGGCCAGGTGATTCGCCAGGATGACGCCGACGACGGTCGTGACCTGGCGCAGCGCAGCGTCGCTTCTCTGGATCAATCTGTCGTATTCCGCGCGACTGACATCGTCACCGTTCCAGTCCCAATGGAACTCCGGGCCGATGCTCCGGCTGGCGTAGTATTCCATGGCGTGTTCGTACTCCGGCGAACCCGGGCCGAACGGCCCCTGCTCTCCGGACACCAGAAAGATCTCGTTGGCCAGCGACCAGATGGCGCCGTTGAAGGTGGTGGTGTCGGTTTCCGGTTGAACGCCGCCCATGTAGGGGTCCGCGTCGAAGGCTCCCGAAGCGCGGTACTTGCCGAGCGCCTCGTAGTACTCGAAGTCTCCGTCCATGCGTTCCCCCAGCGTTCCGCGCCGCGCGACGAACCACGCGAGGTCGCGGTAGCGGGTGCGGAAGTCGTGCCCCGTTCGCTGCCTGTCGAACAGCAGGCCCCATCCGACGACTTCCACGGCCAGAAACCCCCACCAGCGGCCCCTGTCCAGGCGTCGCTGTCCCCATCCCGGAAGCACACCCGAGTAGAGGAGGGCTCGAGTCGGGGAGATCGTCTCCGGGACGACTTGCCCTGTCAGGACGGCGTCATCCCCGAGCAGACGGGATGCTGCGGGGCCGACGGCGGCGCGGACGCGGCTGGCCGTCCAGGGAAGAGCATGTGTCGCCGCACTCTGCGCTCCGTCGGGAGGCCAGCCGGGTAGCGAGCCTGCCAGCACCGCGTCCCAGACCGGGGAAGACGACCGCTGCACCTCGATGGGGCTCTGACCCGCAAGGCCCGAGGGAGCGACCACCAGAAACACGAGCGCCGGCCACGCAACCCGGCGGCGCGCGGACCGGATGACCTCCGCCGGCCCCGTGGGGGTCATCAGAAGACCACGCCCAGGCTCACGTGCACGGGCTCGGAACCGGTTGCGAGCGACGTCCGGGTGAGGGACCGGGCAACGCCCAGATCGAAACGGCCGACGCGAAGACCCAGCCCGAGTGCCGCCTCGCCCTCTCCGTCGCGCCAGGCGTAGCCCAGGCGGACGGACAGGGTCTCGCTTCCGGTGGTGGCGACTTCGGTGCCGACATGCACCGAGGGCGACCCCGGATGGCGCCACCGCTCCTCCAGTTCCGCCGTGAACCGAAGATCGAACGCCGGCTGCTCGTCGAAGTGGTCCAGAATGTCGTATGCGGCCGCCAGGCGCGCCCGCGCCGGCAGCGGATCCGCCTGTTCGGCGTTGACGACCTGAAGGTCCGGGCCCAGGTGCGCGATCATCAGCCCGAGCCGGAGCGGCACAGCGTCCGAGAAGGTCGCCTGGACGCCGGCGTCCACCGCGTAGGTGGTCGCGGTCACACCCTGGTCCAGGCACTGCCCGCGGCAACCGATGCGGAACTGCACCATCTTGAAGTTGGTCCCCACGCTCACCCGGTCGACCAACTCGGTCGCGAACGACACGACCGCCTGGTAGCCGCGTACGCTCAGTGAACCGAGCACCTCGCCCCCGATGCCGGTCATCTGCTGATCCCCGACGTCCAACTCCTGGTAGGAGATTCCCAGCGTGCCCACCGATTCCCGGCCCATGAGAAAGGAGAAGGCGGTCGCTCTGCCCGCGAGCTGATCGCCCCGATACAGGAAGAACCGGCGATCGCGGACGTGGGCGAGCCCGGCCGGATTCCAGAACGCGCTCTCCTGGGACGGCAGCGCGGTCATCGCCCGCCCCATCGCGATGCCCTGGGCGCCCACCGGAAGGATCAGAAAGAGAGCCCCCTCCGTGGATGGCATTCTGCGCGCGAAGATGGCGGAGGCGTCGGCCGCCGCCGCCAACTCCCCGTCCTGTGTGGTCGCCGGCGCAGGCCAGAACCCCGCGAGCAGCAGCCACAGGACGAACGAACGAGGACTAGCGAGGCCGCTGCGTCTCGTGATCGCGGGGAACGGCAAAGCCCAATCTCCGAAGGTGTCCACGCTTGCGCCGCCATCCGGCCAGCACCTTCACCCGCAGGTCAAGGTACACCCGCCGGTCGACGAAACGTTCGATTTTGGTCCGGGCTCGAGAACCGAGTCTGCGGATCGCGCGCCCGCCGTCTCCGATCAGAATCCCCTTCTGAGACGACCTCTCCACGTACAGGATGGCCTGAATATAGACGGGATCGTCGTCTTCGCGGAACTGCTCGAGCCGGCAAGAGACGGAATACGGTATCTCCTGTTGGTACAACTCGAACACACTCTCGCGAACCAGTTCCGCTACGAAGAAGCGTACCGGCTCGGAGGCGATGAAGTCAGGCGGGAACAGGAAGGGCGATCGCGGCAGTTCCGCCTGCAGGACCTCGCGCAGCTCCTCGACGCCGGTGCCGTCGAGTGCCGAGATCGGGAAGACCCGGGCACGAAGTTCCCGCTCCGCTTCCAGCACCAGCGCTTCGACCGCCTTTCCCGAAATCGCGTCGATCTTGTTCAGCGCCGCCATCTGCCGGGCCGGCGCCCGCTCCAGCAGAGCGCGCGGCACGCCCCACCGGCCGCGCCTGGATAACGCGACCGCGTCCAGCACCGCCAGCACGACATCCGCGTCCTCGATCGCCCGGTATGCGGTTTCCACCATGCCCCTGTGAAACAGGTCGCGCGCGGCAAACAGGCCCGGGGTGTCGATGAAGATGATCTGATGCGCCGAGCCCGAGTAGATCCCGGCCACCTGTTGCCAGGTAGTCTGTGGCCTGGGCGTGACGATGCTCAGCTCTTCGCCCACAAGGGCGTTGAGCAGCGTCGATTTGCCGACGTTGGGAGGACCCGCGAGCGTCACGGTGCCGGCCCGGGTGTCGTTCATCAGGGAGTGTCCAGGAGTGAAAAAGAACCCCCCGGAGGTACGCTCCGGGGGGTTGCTGAAAGAAGCTGGCGACGACGTACTCTCCCACCAGGTCGCCCCGGCAGTACCATCCGCGCAGCGGGGCTTAACGGCCGTGTTCGGGATGGGAACGGGTGTTTCCCCCGCGCTCTGGTCACCAGCAACAAGAGTCCATGGGTTGATGAGAGAAGGTCCCGGGCGTCCGGGGTTGGCCTCCCACTGACCGGGAGGCGCAATGTTCGATGGTTCGACGCGTTTCCGGCACATCCCGCCACGCGGGTGCCGGATCCTTCCAGTGAACTCCCCATCACGGGAGTTCAGTTTGATGCGAGTCATGCTGGTCAAGCCTCTCGGGCACTTAGTACGGCTCGGCTGCACATGTCGCCATGCTTCCACCTGCCGCCTATCAACGTGCTCGTCTCGCACGGCCCTTCCGAGGGCTTCACGCCCTGGGAGTGCTCATCTTGAGGTGGGCTTCCCACTTAGATGCTTTCAGCGGTTATCCCTTCCCGACGTCGCTACCCGGCGATGCCCCTGGCGGGACAACCGGTACACGAGAGGTCAGTCCATCCCGGTCCTCTCGTACTAGGGACAGATCCTCGCAACACTCCAACGCCCACGACGGATACAGACCGAACTGTCTCACGACGTTCTAAACCCAGCTCATGTACCGCTTTAACGGGCGAACAGCCCGACCCTTGGGACCTTCTCCGGCCCCAGGATGCGATGAGCCGACATCGAGGTGCCAAACCGCCCCGTCTATGTGAACTATCGGGGGCGATAAGCCTGTTATCCCCGGCGTACCT
The DNA here is from genome assembly GCA_028820325.1 of Gammaproteobacteria bacterium. Lineage (GTDB taxonomy): Bacteria > Gemmatimonadota > Gemmatimonadetes > Longimicrobiales > Gaopeijiaceae > BD2-11. The sequence goes on from JAPPJO010000020.1 coordinate 219,488, forward strand.
TTTATCCGTTGAGCGACGGCCCTTCCATTCGGAACCGCCGGATCACTAAGGCCAACTTTCGTACCTGCTCGACCCGTCGGTCTCGCAGTCAAGCTCCCTTATGCCTTTGCACTCTTCGCGCGATTGCCGACCGCGCTGAGGGAACCTTTGCGCGCCTCCGTTACCTTTTGGGAGGCGACCGCCCCAGTCAAACTACCCGCCTGCAACTGTCCCCGAGGAGGATTCACTCCCCTGGGTTAGAGCCTCGACAGTGTAAGGGTGGTATTTCACCAATGGCTCCCCATCTCCTGGCGAAGATGGTTCTCAGCCTCCCACCTATCCTACACATGCAATGCCAAGACCCAATAGCAGGTTGTAGTAAAGGTGCACGGGGTCTTTTTGTCCTGTCGCGGGTAATCGGTATCCTCACCGATACTCCAATTTCGCCGAGCTCGCGGAGGAGACAGCGCCCAAGTCGTTACGCCATTCGTGCAGGTCGGAACTTACCCGACAAGGAATTTCGCTACCTTAGGACCGTTATAGTTACGGCCGCCGTTTACCGGGGCTTCAGTTAGGAGCTTCGAGTCCCGAAGGACCCTGACCCATCCCTTTAACCTTCCGGCACCGGGCAGGCGTCAGTGCCTATACGTCGTCTATACGACTTTGCAGACACCTGTGTTTTTACTAAACAGTCGCTTGGACCGATTCTCTGCGGCCCGCTTCGGCTCCGCACGCAACCATGCTTCACCTACCACGGGCTCCCCTTCTCCCGAAGTTACGGGGACATTTTGCCGAGTTCCTTCTCCGCGGATCACTCGCGCACCTTAGGCTCCTCGCCTCGCCTACGTGTGTCCGTTTACGGTACGGTCGCGCCCAGAACTCCCTCACGAGGCTTTTCCTGGCGGTATGATTACGGACCCTTGGCGGGGACCGAGGTCCCCTTCGGCATCGGCGCTCGGCTATCCGGGTCTTTTCTCCCCCGGAAACGCCTACCACCTTGCATCGGAATTCCACCACCCGACGGTCCTTTCACTTCCGCGTCCCCCCTTGAGGTCAAACGCTCTACGCACGGTACAGGAATATTAACCTGTTGTCCATCGCCTACGCCTTTCGGCCTCGGCTTAGGTACCGACTAACCCGGAGCGGATGAACCTGGCTCCGGAAACCTTAGGCTTTCGGTGACAGGGATTCTCACCCTGTTTCTCGCGTACTCATTCCGGCATACTCACTTCCCTGCGCTCCACCTTGACCCTTCCGGGAAGGCTTCAGCGCCCAGGGAACGCTCCCCTACCATGTTCGATCCTTCTCGCGAAGGATCTGATCCATTCGTAGCTTCGGTGACAAGCTTGAGTCCCGACCATTATCGGCGCAGATGCACTTGACTAGTGAGCTATTACGCACTCTTTAAAGGAATGGCTGCTTCTAAGCCAACCTCCTAGTTGTCTCTGCACATCCACATCCTTTCTCACTTAGCACGGACTTGGGGGCCTTAGCTGACGGTCTGGGATCTTTCCCTCTCGCGAACGGACATTATCGCCCGCTCACTGACTCCCAGGATACATCTGTGAGGCATTCGGAGTTTGGTTGGGTTCGGTAACCTGGTAAGGCCCCTAGCGCATCCAGTGCTCTACCTCCTCCAGACAATTACCTGAGGCTATACCTAAATATATTTCGGGGAGAACCAGCTATCTCCGAGCTTGATTGGCCTTTCACCCCTATCCACAGCTCATCCGAGCAGTTTTCAACCTACAACGGTTCGGGCCTCCACCAGGCATTACCCCGGCTTCACCCTGGCCATGGATAGATCGCTCGGTTTCGGGTCTGCCCCCACGTACTCTGACGCCCATTTCAGACTCGCTTTCGCTTCGGCTTCGGTCCAGAAGACCTTAACCTCGCACGTGAGGAGCAACTCGCCGGATCATAATCCAAAAGGCACGCCGTCACCCCCTCCCTCGTCCGAAGACGGGGATGCGGGCTCCGACCGCTTGTACGCACACGGTTTCAGATTCTATTTCACTCGCCGCCAGGCGTTCTTTTCACCTTTCCCTCACGGTACTCTTCACTATCGGTCACGAGTTCGTATTTAGCCTTGGAGGATGGTCCCCCCAGATTCAACCGGGATTCCTCGTGTCCCGGCCTACTTGGGTACTCCAGCGGCCACCTTACTCGCATTTCGCGTACAGGACTGTCACCCTCTCTGGTCCGCCGTTCCAGGCGCGTTCTGCTATGCTTTCCGGCAACACATTGCTGGAGCCCCGCAACCCCGGCAGAAGTTAAACTCCGCCGGTTTGGGCTCTTCCCATTTCGCTCGCCGCTACTCCGGGAATCTCTTTTGATTTCTTTTCCTCCGGGTACTTAGATGTTTCAGTTCCCCGGGTTGGCGCTCTCAACGAGCGACGGGGTTTCCCCCGCCAGGTTTCCCCATTCGGACATCCCCGGATCGATGCTTGCTTGCAGCTCCCCGAGGCTTATCGCAGCTTGCCACGTCCTTCATCGCCGACTCGTGCCAAGGCATCCCCCGTGTGCGCTTCTTCACTTGACCAGCACAAATCGTTGGTCTCGCATCAAGAAACATGCACAAAAAAACGATGCGCGTTTCACCCAAAGCCCCGGACTTCCTCGTGTGCATTTGCTGCCATACGAGGTGCCCAAGACCTTCTCTCACAAACCCATGTTGTCAAGAAGCAGCGGCACCGACCGAAAGGCGGGCCGCGTTTGCTGTATTGCAATCAGGGTTTCGAGGAAGCAGGCGGGTAGACTCTCGAGAGCTTTTCGGTCGGCCGCGTGCGGCCAACTTACTCGGCGTCTCCAGAAAGGAGGTGATCCAGCCGCAGGTTCCCCTACGGCTACCTTGTTACGAC